>NZ_JBEXQK010000004.1:0-227026 GCF_040612535.1 Streptomyces sp. NPDC006368 | reverse complement strand
GGCGCGACCCCGACCCCGACCCCGACCCCGACCCCGACCCCGACCCCGACCCCGACCCCGACCCCGACCCCGGGCCCGGCGGGCGGGCGGGGCAGGCGCCGACGGGCGGACGGGACGGTGAGGACCGGGCCGGCGCCGGTGGTCAGCCCTCGGCCGGGGTGAGCACCACGAAGTCCGCGCCCGCCCGGTCCAGGCAGACGGCCAGCCGCCCGACGCCCTCCGCGTCCTCCGGCCCCATCTGGACGCTGCCACCGTTCGCGGTGACCCGGGCGACCGTCTCGTCGCAGTCGGCCGACGCGAAAACCGGGTGCCAGTAAGGACGGCCGCCCGTCAGGGAGAGGTGGTCGGCCGAGAGCTCCATGAGACCGCCGTGCATACGCTCCGGGGGCAGACCGGACGGTGTGATCAGCGCGTACACGCCGCCATCGCCCGGCAGCGGCATGTCCTGGGTCTCCCAGCCGAACAGGCCGCCGTAGAACTCCTTGGCGGCAGCCGCGTCCGTCGTGTACAGCTCGGTCCAGGACAGGGTCCCCGGCTCGTCCACCGCTTCCAGCCCCTTGGTGGTGCCCGGCTGCCACACGGCGAACTGGCCACCGAGCGGGTCCGTGTACTGAGCCATCCGGCCTTCCCCGTCGGCGTCCATCGGGGGGACCCGCACCGTGCCGCCCGATCGCCGCACCGCCTCCGTCGTGGCGTCGGCGTCGTTCGTGCGGAAGTAGATCATCCACGCCGAACGGGCCCCTTCCTCGGTGAGCGGGCCGAGCCCCGCCACCGTCCTGCCGTTCAGCTTGAGGACCCCGTAGTCCGGCGCCTCGGGGCCCATCGACTGGAACTCCCAGTCGAACACGGCCCGGTAGAAGTCGGCAGCGGCGGGGACGTCGGGGGCGCCGAGGTCGAGCCAACAGGGGGAGCCGGGGGCGAAGTCAGTGGTGATCACGGCGCTTCCTTGTCGCAGGAGGGGCGGAGAGGGGGAGCCTCACGCGGTGTCACGGGACGCGGCGGTCCCTCGGAAGCATCGTGGCGCGCGAGCCCGGCGCCCGCTCCCCGGGAGGGGACGAACCGGTGACGCGCACCCGGACGGCCGACCGTCACCCATTAGCAGGAAGACCGCTCGTCGTGCAACGCGTTGGCCACTGTTCGCAGTCGTTGGCTAACGTACGGCTACACGGCGGTTACGCGGGGGTGGGGTCAATGGGCGGGCTCGTCGGCGGGGAGCGCCATCCCGGGACGCTGCCCGTGCAGCACATGGGGCCCGGACACCACGCGTTCCTGTGCTACGACAGCGACGCGCCCGGCTGGGACGTACTGGCCGCGTTCGTCTGGGCGGGGCTGGCCCGGGGGGAGAAGGTCATCGTCTTCGGACCGCCGCGTCTGACCGAGGCGCAGGTCCGGTCGCGGCTGGAGGACGCCTCCGGGCGGCTGGTCGCTTCCGGCCACGAGAGGGCCCAACTGGAGCTGAGCAGCATGCGGGAACTGATCCTGCCGGCCGCGCGGTTCACCGCCGACCGGCAGTGGCAGCGCATCGTGGAGGAGACCGAGACGGCACGCCACGAGGCTACAGCGGACTGCGCACGTACATCGACATGGGCTGGGTGGCGGACCTCGGCGCCGGCCTGGACGCGATGATGGACCGGGAGCGCCGGGCCGGGCACCTCTTCACCGACGGGTTCTACAGCGAGATCTGCGCGTACGACCGTCACCGCTTCCCCGGGCCGGTCCTGGACACCATGCACCGGGCGCACCCGCGGAACCTGCTGCCCGCGTTCGGACACCTGAGGTTCCTGCGCTCCGCCGGCGCCCTGCGCGTCATCGGCGAGGCGGACCTGGCGACGTATCCGCGGTTCCGCCGAGCTTTGACCGACCTGCTCCGGGCGCCCCGGCCGGCCGGACCCGAGGCCGGACCTGAGGCCGGACCCGAGGTCGGGGCCGGGGCGGTCACGATCGACGTGACCCGAACGGGGTTCCTGGGCGCCGAGTGCGCCGCGGAGCTCGTCCTCGTACTCGACCGGGCAACGGCCCACCGGCCCGTACGAGTCCGCTGCACCGAGGGGCACGCACGGCTGTTGCGGCGTCTCGGCGCGGACCCCGCCGGCCTCGAAGTGACGGGGTAGGGCCATGACGCTGGACTCGACCGGGGGAGTGCCCGGCATCAACGAGGACGTGCTGCTGCGGCGGGGTTTCGGCGCCGCGGACATTCCCCGGCTGCGCGTGCTCGTGGAGAGCCACGCCTCGCTCGCCGGGCTGCCGGAGCCCCGGCGCGGGGACTTCGTGGTGGCCATGGACGCCGTGGCCGGCAATGTCGTCCAGCACGCCGGCGGGCGGGGGCTGCTGGTCCTGACCAGGACCCGGCGGGAGTTGGAGTGCCGGATCAGCGACCGGGGCCCGGGCTTCAGCGAGGACGTCATCCCCGACCTCGCGCCCGGGCTCAACGGCTCCGCCCCCGGCCGTGGCCTGTGGCTCACGCGCTTGATCACCGACCGGCTCACGGTCACCCCGGGCCCCGTCGGGACCACCGTGAGCTTCACGATGAGCCTGGCGTGAGACCTGGGCCGGAGCCCCGGCGGAGCCGGACCGGCGCCCCGGCCCCACCGGCCGGGCGGCTCAGACGTTCCCGCGCCAGGCGCCGGTCTCCGTGCCGCGCTCCTCCATGAAATGCTTGAACCGCTTCAGGTCACCGGCGACCTGGCGCTTGACGAAGCCCAGCTTGTCGCCCACCGTCTCGGCCACGCCCTCGGGCTCGAACTCCATCTGGAGCATCACCTTGGTGGTCGCGTCGTCGATGCGGTGGAAGGTGACGACACCCGCCTGGCGCGCCTCGCCGCCCACGGTCGTCCAGGCGACCCGCTCGTCGGGGATCTGCTCGGTGATCTCGGCGTCGAACTCCCGCTTCGCACCGTCGACGTTGGTCACCCAGTGGGTGAGCGTGTCGGTGCGCTGCTCGATCCGCTCGACGCCCTCCATGAACTGAGGGAAGGTCTCGAACTGCGTCCACTGGTTGTAGGCGGTGCGCACGGGGACGGCGACCTTGATGGATTCCTCGACCTGCGACATGAGTGCGTCCTTTCCTCCGAGTGGTCCGCCCCGGAAGGCTGTTCCGGGGCGTGGAGCCCCATCGGCTCCCGCTCGGTAACCCACGTGCCCCGGCACACCGGAATCATGACCGCCGTTCCGCCGCGTGGGTCTCCCCGTGGCGGGCACGCGTACCGTATGGGAACGCTGAGCCGATGGGAACGAGCTCTCGAACGCTGGGAAAAGGGCCTGGTCGCCAAGGTCCGCCACACCGAGCCGGTCGAACTCCTCGACGCGCTGCGGCGCGAGTGCGACGACCACGCCGTGGTGTGCAGCGAGAACAGGGTGGTCGTACCGAACGCGTACGAGGTGGAGCTCGCCGCCGATGTGTACGAGGAACTCGCGCACCACGGCGGCGAGGTGGGGCAGGCGCTGACGGACTCCCTGGCGCGCCACGGCGAGGAGCGCGGCTATGAGTGGGCGGGCCCGCTCGCCGTGCGGCTCGTGCCCGCGGCGCGGCTGCCGGGCGGTCTCTACGAGGTGAGCAGCAGGCCCATGCCGCACGTCCGCGCCGACGCCTTCCCCGGGGCCGGCTGACCGCTCGGCCCCGGGCGCCGGCCGTCAGCCGTTCAGGGCCGCCGACACGACGGACTGGGCCTCCTCCTGGACGCGGGCCAGGTGATCGGGGCCGAGGAAGGACTCGGCGTACACCTTGTAGACGTCCTCGGTGCCCGACGGCCGCGCGGCGAACCAGGCGTTGGCGGTGGACACCTTGATCCCGCCGATGGGCGCGCCGTTGCCGGGCGCCCGGGTGAGCACCGAGGTGATCGGCTCACCGGCGAGCGTGTCGGCGGTCACCTGGGCGGGCGACAGGCGGCCGAGCGCGGCCTTCTCCTCCCGGTCGGCGGGTGCGTCGACCCGCGCGTAGGCCGGTTCGCCGAACCGGTCGGTGAGCGCGGTGTAGTGCTCGCTCGGCGTGCGGCCCGTCACCGCCAGGATCTCGGACGCGAGCAGCGCGAGGAGGATGCCGTCCTTGTCGGTGGTCCACACCGACCCGTCGCGCCGCAGGAACGACGCGCCGGCGGACTCCTCACCACCGAAGCCCAGCGTGCCCCCGGCCAGCCCGTCCACGAACCACTTGAAGCCGACGGGCACTTCGACGAGCTCCCGGCCCAGGTCGGCCGCCACCCGGTCGATCATGCCGGAGGACACCAGCGTCTTGCCGATCCCGGCGCCGGCCGGCCACCGCTCCCGGTGGCGGTAGAGATAGTCGATCGCGGTGGCGAGGTAGTGGTTGGGGTTCATCAGCCCGCCGTCGGGCGTGACGATGCCGTGCCGGTCGGCGTCCGCGTCGTTGCCGGTGGCGATCGCGAAGCGGTCGCGGCCCGCGATGAGGGACGCCATCGCGTGCGGGGAGGAGCAGTCCATGCGGATCCTGCCGTCCCAGTCCAGCGTCATGAACCGCCACGTGGGGTCCGTTTCGGGGTTCACCACGGTGAGGTCGAGGCGGTGCTCCTCGGCGATGCGGCCCCAGTACGCCACGGACGCGCCGCCGAGCGGATCGGCCCCGACGCGTACGCCCGCCGCGCGCACGGCGTCCAGGTCGAGTACGGACGGCAGGTCCCGCACGTACGCGCCGAGGAAGTCGTACCGGCTGGTGGTGGCAGCCGCCAGAGCCCGGGCGTACGGCAGGCGCCGCACATCCTTGAGACCGCCCGTGATGATCTCGTTGGCCCGCTCCTGGATCCAGCCGGTCGCCTCCGACCCCGCGGGTCCGCCGTTCGGCGGGTTGTACTTGAACCCGCCGTCCGCCGGCGGATTGTGCGAGGGGGTGACCACCACCCCGTCGGCCCGACCCGCGGTCCGTCCTCGGTTGTGGGTGAGGATGGCGTGCGACACCGCCGGGGTCGGGGTGTACCCGTCGGCCGCGTCGATCAGCACGGTCACCCCGTTGGCGGCGAAGACCTCGACGGCGGTGACCCGGGCCGGCTCGGACAGGGCGTGGGTGTCCGCGCCGAGGAACAGCGGCCCGTCGATGCCCTGACGGTCCCGGTACTCGCAGATGGCCTGGCTCGTCGCGACGATGTGATCCTCGTTGAACGCCGCGACGAGGGATGACCCGCGGTGCCCGGACGTGCCGAAGGTGACGCGCTGGGCCGGTTCGGCCGGATCGGGGTGCAAGGCGTAGTACGCGGTGACCAGCCGGGCCACATCGATGAGGTCCTCCGGCCGTGCCGGCTGTCCCGCGCGCTCGTTCGGCATCTGTCCACTCCTCCGTATCGGTCCGCTGCGCCCCGTGCACAACAGGTCATGATCGCCCGTCGGTCGCGCTCCGTGCGACTGCCCCACCGCACGGACGTTCCCGTCGGGCATGCCCGGCGTGCGCCCGCCCGACTCCCCGTCCGCCGCCATCGGCGGGATCCGGCTTCCCGGCGTGGCCGGCACGGTCCGGTGTGATGTCCACCCCGCGACGCGGGGCGGCCCCGCCACCCGGGACAGGAAGGTGGCGGGGCCGGTTCGGGCTCGGCGCCGGCCGGGGGGACGAACCGGCGCCTGCTCGGGTCGGGGTGCTGGTGCCCCGTATCCGGCCGCGTATGCCTCCCCCTCCTCAGCGGCGCGTCACAACCGGTGCCGCCGCCCGGATCGCGCCGCCTGGCGGCCCGCAACTCCTGCAGCCGGTCGTTGTCCCGATCCCGGCCCGGGGCGTGGTCCGCACTGCCGTGCACCGCCCCGTCGGCGACGGCGTCGCGCGGATCGCGCAGGTACTCCCCGTACCGGGCGCGCCGCACTTCCGCCTCCCGGTGCGGGCGCTCCCGGTGCAGGCGCGCGAGGCGCGCCGGAAGCGGCGGCGATGGCCGCACCGACCACGGTACGCACAAGAGTCGTCCACTCCATCGTCGGACCGTAACCCGTCAATCGCCGTAGCCCGTCCGGGTCTTGGGACGGCACGGGCGGAAACGCGGGCGGAACGCGCCATTCCCGCGTGACGCGGGTGCGACCGCCCGCAGGCCCGGGGGCGGGGTTCGTGTGGACGGCCCCGACCGCCACCGCCGGTCATGGACGCGATCGGGGGCCTGCCGACCGGGCGACGGCGCCGCGGCCTGACTGGCTGACCGTGCCGGGAAGGGCGCAGCATGGGATGAGGACCATGGACGGTGACCGGAGGCGGTGCACGCTGTGACCGGGCAGATCTTCGCGTCCTGCGGGGTGCGGCTGGCCGGTGTCTACGTGCCCGCCGACACCGGCGGCGCCCTGCGCCTGGCCGAGGTGGTGGGCGACACCCACACGCCGTACGCGATGCCGGCGTCGTACGACCTGTCGGACCACTCACCGGTCGCCGTCGCCTGCCGCGCGCACCGCCCCGTGTGGCTGACCGCCCGGGACCTCGCCCGGTACGGCGTGGACGGCCCCGTGTCGCTGGGGGCGCTCCCGCTCGGCGGCGGCACCCGGCTGCTGGGATGCCTCCTGGTGGTGGGGAGGACCGAGGACGGCTTCGACACGGACCAGCGTGCGTTCCTGGAGCTGTACGCCGACCAGACGGCGGCCGGGCTGGAGGCCGCCGCGGCCCGCGTCACCGTACCCGCCGAGGCCGGCACGCCTGCGGGCCCCCCGCTGCTCCCGCTGCGCGGCGGCGCGTTCACCCTGACCCTGAGGACCGGGCGCATGGACGTGGACGCGCAGGTGCTCAACCTGCTCGGCATCCCCCCGGCGGAGTTCGACGGGCAGGTGGCCACCTTGCTGGCCTGTGCCGTCCCCGACGACCTACCGGCGCTGATGTCGGCCGTGGAACCGGACCGGCCCTCGGCCGACCAGCAGCTGGCCTTCCGGATCCGCCGGCCGGGCGGTGAGCTGCGCTGGCTGGGCCTGCGCTGCCGGGTACTGAGCGGGCGCGACGGCAGGCCGGAGCGCATGCTCGGCGTGGTGGGCGACGCCTCCTACCTGCGCCCCACCCCCGACGACGTGTCCCTGGTGCAGCGGCTGTCCACCGCGCTGGCCGGCGCCACGACCATCCGGGACGTCAGCAGGGTCGTGGTCGAGTCGCTGCGCGCCCCCCTGCGCGCGAGCCGGGTCGCCGTCGGCGAACTGGAGGGCGACCGACTCGTCGTCACCGTCCTCGACCCGCCGGAGCCCGACGCGTGGCCGGAGGTGTGGCGGTCGGAGTGGCGCTCGGAGTGGCCGGACGCGTCCTGCCACGCCCTGCCGACCCTGGAGAGCGCCCTGCGCGAGGGCCACGTGGCCCTGTGGCCCCCGGGCACCGACCTGGAACCGGGCCTCCAGGGCATCGGCCCCGGCGGCCTCGCCGTCCTGCCGCTGCCCGCGGAGGGCAGGATGGTGGGGGTGTGCCTCGTCGGCTGGGACGGCGAGCACCGGTTCGGACCCGAGGAACGCTCCCTGCTCACCGCGACCGCCGGACTGGTGGGCCAGGCGCTGATGCGCGCCCACGCCCTGGACGCCGGCCACGAACTCGCCACGATGCTCCAGCGCAGCCTCCTGCCCCGCAAACTGCCGGCCCTGCCCGGAGGCGTCGCCGTCGCACGCTACCTGCCCGCGACGGTCGGCCTCGAAGTGGGCGGGGACTGGTACGACGTCATCCCGCTCTCCGACGGTCACGTGGCCCTGGTCATCGGCGACGTGCAGGGGCACAGCGCCGGAGCGGCCACGATCATGGGCCAGATGCGCACGGCCATCCGGGCCTACGCCGTCGAGGGCCACCCGCCCGATGTCGTGGTGGCCCACGCCAACCGTCTGCTCGTCGGCATGGAGACCGACCTGTTCGCCACCTGCTGTTACGTCGACCTGGACATGGAGGAGGGCATCGCCCTGGTCGTCCGGGCCGGGCACCTGCCGCCGCTGCTGCGCCCGCCCGGCGACGCCACCGAGGAGCTGGACATCGAGGGCGGCCCACCGCTCGGGGTCATGGCGGACGCCGAGTTCCCCATGACCGAGATCGGCCTCGCCCCCGGGAGCCTCATCGCCCTGCTGACGGACGGCCTGGTGGAGTCCGCGACGCTCACCCTGGAGGACGGCCTGCGCGGGGTGCGCTCGGTGCTGGACGCCGCCGACCCGGCCGACGTGGGACGGATGGCGGACGAACTCGTGGCCGGCGTCCGCCGCCGTGACGACGACGTGGCGGTGCTCCTGCTGCGCTACGACGGGATGCGGGTGCGTCCCGTCCGGGCGCGGTGGACGGTGTGGCGGCTGCCCGACGCCGTCATGCACGCCCGGCGGTTCACCGGGCGCGCCCTGCGCTCCTGGGGTGTGATGGAGGAGGTCGACATGGTCCTGCTGGTCGTCTCCGAGCTGGTCACCAACGCCATCGCGCACACCCGGGGCGAGGTGCGGCTGGACCTGACGCTGGCGGCGGACCGGCTGCGCGTCGCCGTGAACGACGCGTCGCCGCGTACGCCCGTCAAGGCCACCAGCGTGGACTGGGAGGCCACCGGCGGGCGCGGGCTCCTGCTCGTCGAGGCGCTGTCCACGTCGTGGGGCTCGGTGCCGCTGAGCGGCGGGAAACAGGTGTGGGCGGAGATCGCCCTCTCACCGCGCGACCAGCCCGACGACCAGCCCGACGACGGCACCGGGCCCAGCCGTCCCGCCGGCAGGAGGTGACCTGTGATGACCACCCACCGCCGCCGTGCCGCCGCCCTCGCGGCCGGACTGGTCCTGGCCTGCGGCCCGGTGGCGTGCGGCACGGCGAGCCAGGTGAGCGAGCCGGGCGAGCGGACGTCGGGCGACGGCCGGACGATCGGACTGCTGCTGCCGGACCACACCGAACGGTTCGACACGTTCGACAAGCCCCTGATCGAGCGGAGGGTGGGTGAGCTGTGCCCCGAGTGCACCGTGGAGTACGCCAGCGCCCAGCACGATGTGGCAACCCAGCAACAGCAGGTCGACACCATGATCACCAAGGGGGTCGGGGTGCTGATCCTCGACGCCGTCGACTCCAGGTCGCTGCGCTCCTCGGTCGAGCGGGCACGGGACGCCGGCATCCACGTCGTCGCCTACGACCGGCTCGTGGAGGGGCCGATCTCGGCGTACGTCTCCTTCGACGGTGAACGGGTCGGCAGGCTCCAGGGCGAGGCGCTGCTCGAAGCGCTCGGCCACAAGGCGCGCGGCGCCCGGATCGTGATGATGAACGGTGCCGCCACGGACCCCAACTCCGCCTGGTTCAAGAAGGGCGCGCTGTCCGCCCTGGAGGGCAGGGTGACGATCGCGAAGGCGTACGACACCGCCGACTGGCTCCCGGTGAACGCCAACATGAACATGTCGGGCGCCATCGCCTCCCTCGGCGCCGGGAACATCGACGGCGTCTACTCCGCCAACGACGGCCTCGCCTCCGGCATCATCGCCGCCCTCAAAGCCGCCAAGATCCACCCGCTGCCTCCCGTGACCGGGCAGGACGCGGAGCTCGCCGCCCTCCAGCGCATCGTCGCAGGCGACCAGTACATGACCGTCTACAAGCCGTTCCGGCTGGAGGCCGGCGCCGCCGCCACCATGGCCGTCGCGCTGCTGCGCGGCGAGAGCCCCGACCGGGTCGCGACCAGCAGGGTGAGCAGCCCCACCACCCGCGACATCCCGGCGGTCCTGCTCACGCCGGTCTCCGTGACGGCCGACACCATCAAGGACACCGTCGTCAAGGACCGCGTGTACACCCTCGGCGAGATCTGCACCCCGAGGTACGCGGCCGACTGTGCCAAGGCGGGACTCACCCCCTAGGGCGGAGGAGCAAGTGGCTCATACGAACAGGTCGGCACCACCCCTGCTGGCGATGCGCGGCATCTCCAAACGCTTCGGCGCGGTGCAGGCGCTCGCGGACATCGACCTGGAGATCCGCGCCGGCGAGGTCGTCGCGCTGGTCGGGGACAACGGCGCCGGAAAATCCACCCTGGTCAAGGTGATCGCGGGGGTGGACCCCGCCGACGAGGGCGTCATCCAGTGGGACGGCCGCGCCGTCCGCATCGAACGCCCCCACGACGCCCAGCACCTCGGCATCGCGACCGTCTACCAGGACCTGGCGCTCTGCGACAACCTCGACGTCGTCGGCAATCTCTTCCTGGGCCGGGAGATCCACCGGCTCGGCATCCTGGACGAGGTGGAGATGGAGCGCCGCACCCTCGCCCTGCTGGAGACCTTCTCCATCCGCATGCCGAGCGTGCGCGTACCCGTCGCCTCCCTGTCCGGCGGGCAGCGGCAGACCGTCGCCATCTCCCGCTCGCTGCTGGGCGAGCCACGGCTCGTCCTGCTCGACGAGCCGACCGCCGCCCTGGGCATCGAGCAGACCGCGCACGTCCTCGACCTCGTCGACCAGCTGCGCGAACGCGGACTGGGGGTGCTGCTCATCAGCCACAACATGGGTGACGTCAAGGCGGTGGCGGACTGGACCGCCGTCCTGCGCCTCGGCCGCAACAACGGCTTCTTCGACGTGACGACGACCTCCCACGAACAGATCATCTCCTCCATCACCGGCGCCACGGACAACGCCGTGACGCGCCGCGCCTCACGCGAGTGGAAGGGGGACCTGTGAGCGCGCCCACCACGACGGGACGCACGGGCCACGCCCGGGCCTGGCGGGACAGGCTCCGCGGCGGCGAGCTGGGCTCACTGCCCGTCCTGCTCAGTCTCGCGGCGATCTGGATCATCTTCGTGAGCCTGGACGAGAAGTTCCTCTCGCCCCGCAACCTGTCCAACCTCAGCGTGGACATCGTCGGCACCGGACTGATCGCCGTCGGCGTCGTCTTCGTGCTCCTCCTGGGCGAGATCGACCTGTCGGTCGGCTCGGTGAGCGGCCTCGCCGCCGCCGCGTTCGCCGTACTGAACGTCCGCCACGGGCTGCCGGAAGGGCTCGCCGTACTGATCGCCGTGATCCTGGGCATGGCCGTCGGAGCCGTACACGGGTTCTTCTTCGCGACGTTCGGCGTGCCCGCGTTCGTCGTCACCCTCGCGGGGCTGCTCGGCTGGAACGGCCTCATGCTCTACATCCTGGGCTCCAGCGGCACCATCAACCTCGACGACGAAGGCCTGGTCGCCATGTTGACCGGCTACTACTTCACCGACGTGGCCGTCGCGTACGGCATCGCGGCGCTCGGCGTCGCCGGGTACGTCCTCGTCTCCGTGAGGGACGCCGCACGGCGCCGGGCCGCGGGGGTCCCGTCCAGGACCCCGGCCGAGATCGGCGTACGGACCGGCGCGCTGGCCCTGGTCGCCTTCGCCGCCGCGTTCGTGCTCAACCGCTTCCAGGGACTGCCCCTCGCCCTGCTGCTCTTCATCGCCGTACTCGTCGGCCTCGACCACGTGCTGCGCCGCACCACCTACGGGCGGATGATCTTCGCGCTCGGCGGCGGCGTCGAGGCCGCCCGCCGGGCCGGACTCGGCGTGGTGGGCATCCGCCTCTCGGTCTTCATGGTGTCGGGCACGATGGCGGCGCTCGGCGGGCTCTTCCTGGCCTCCCGCGTCACCTCGGCCAGCCAGGCCTCGGGCGGCGGCAACCTCCTGATGAACGCCATCGCGGCGGCGGTCATCGGCGGCACCAGCCTGTTCGGCGGACGCGGCAGGGTGTGGTCCGCGCTGCTGGGCGTCCTCGTCATCCAGTCCATCGCCTCGGGGGTGGCGCTGCTGGGCATCCAGGCGGCCGTACAGTTCATGATCACGGGCGGGGTGCTCCTCGTCGCCGTGGTCATCGACGCGCTGTCGCGGCGCGCGCAGAAGGCGCACGGACGGGTGTGAGCCGACCGAGGCGCGTTGTGCCGATTCATCGATCACGACAGCTCGATGGGCCCAACCCGGCGTGCCGGACCGGATACACGGCTCTACGGTCGACTTTGCCCTGTCCGCCCCCGCGGACGGGTTCGCCGAGCGAAGGATGCCGATGTCCCGACGTACGCACACCTGCTCCGTCAGAACGCTGATCCGAACCGTGATCGCCGCTCACGCCGCGCTGCTGCTCGCCGCCCCCGGCGCCCACGCCGCGAGCGGGTACGCGGCTCCACGCGTCGACTGGGACGCCATCGCCCGGTGCGAGTCCAGCGGCAACTGGAAGGCCAACACGGGCAACGGCCACTACGGCGGCCTGCAGTTCACCCAGTCGAGCTGGGAGGCCGCCGGGGGCCGCGCCTACGCGCCCCGGGCCGACCTGGCCACGAAGAGCGAGCAGATCGCGACCGCCAAGAAGCTCGCCGCCATCCAGGGCATGGGCGCCTGGTCCTGCGCCCGCCGCCGCTAGGTCGTGTCTTCACAGTCCCGTCTGCCTGGCGGGCGCCCGGCACGCACTCCCCAGAGCTTCGCCCGGGGGTACCCCCAGCCGCGTTGTCGTCAGTCGCCGATGTCCCCCGTAGCCCTTCGGACACGGGAGGTGCCCCCACCGCAGTGGCTCCTTCCTCCGCCTTGCGATCGCACGCACCGGACACCGCCAGGCCCGCCTCACGGGCGGACGACGCTACTGTGAAGACACTCCCTAAGCGGCGCGCGGTCGCGGACCGCTGGGCGCCGTCGTCCGCGGCCGGCGCACCCGGTCACCGCCCGCCGTCGGTACCGGACCGGTGCCGACGGCGGCGCTCACCGGGCCAGGTCGTCCAGCAGCAACCCCGCCACCGGCTGCGCCCCGCCGGTGAGGGGTTGCTCGGTCCACATCACCTTGCCCGTGGGGGTGTACCGGGTGCCCCACCGCCCGGCGAACTGGGAGACCAGGAACAGCCCGCGTCCGCCCTCGTCCGTGGTGGCCGCGCGCCGCAGGTGCGGTGAGGTGCTGCTGCCGTCGGACACCTCGCAGATCAGGGTGCGCTCACGCAGCAGCCGTACGTGGATCGGCTCGGAGCCGTAGCGGATCGCGTTGGTGATCAGCTCGCTCAGCATCAGCTCCGTGGTGAAGCCGATGTCCCCCAGCCCCCACGCCTCCAGCTGCCGGCCGCACGCCGCGCGGACGGGGGCCACGGCAGACGGGTCGGCGGGCACGTCCCAGTCGGCGACCCGCTCGCGGTCCAGCAGGCACGTGCGCGCCACCAGCAGCGCGATGTCGTCCCTGCGGTGCGGGGGCAGCATGGCGCTGAAGACGGCCTGGCAGGTCTCCTCCGCCGTACGGTGCGCGCGGTCCGCGAGCGTGTCGCGCAGCAGACGCAGCCCGGCGTCGACGTCGCGGTCCCGGTGCTCGATCAGGCCGTCGGTGTACAGGACGATCCGGCTCCCCTCCGGCAGTCGCAGCTCGGCGGTCTCGAAGGGCCCGCCGCCCAGGCCCAGCGGGGGGAAGACGGGCACCTCGGGGAACTTTGCCGTCCCGTCGGGGAAGACCAGCGCCGGCGCGAAGTGTCCCGCCGTCGCCACGCTGCACCGGCCGGACACCGGGTCGTAGATCGCGTACAGACAGGTCGCCCCCGTGATGCCGTCGCCGCTGCCGTCACCGGCCTCCTCCAGATCGATGCGGGCGACCAGCTCGTCGAGGTGGCCCAGCAGCTCGTCCGGCGGCAGATCGAGGGCCGAGAAGTTGTGCACCGCCGTGCGCAGCCGCCCCATGGTGGCGGCGGCGTGCAGCCCGTGGCCCACCACGTCGCCCACGACCAGGGCGACCCGCGCGCCGGGCAGCGGGATGACGTCGAACCAGTCGCCGCCCACCCCGGCCTGCGCGGGCAGGTAGCGGTACGCGACCTCCAGGGCGTCCTGCTCCGGCAGTACGCGGGGCAACAGGCTGCGCTGGAGGGTGACGGCCATGGTGTGTTCGCGGGTGAAGCGGCGCGCGTTGTCGATGGCGACGGCGGCGCGGGCCGCCAGCTCCTCCGCGAAGGCCAGGTCCTCCTCCTCGAAGCGCTCGGCCCGCTCCGAGCGCCAGAAGTTGGCCATGCCCATCACCACGCCACGCGCCTGCAACGGCACCACGATCAGCGAGTGGATGCCGTACGCCAGCGCCTCGTCCGCACCCTGGGGGTCCTGGGCCCGCCAGCCGTGCGCCACCGTCAGGTCGGCCTCCCGCACCGCGTGCCCGCCGCGCAGCGCCGCCGCCATCGGCGTGGTCGGGACGTCGAACCTGATCAGGTCGCCCACCCGCTGGAGCGGGGGGTCCTCGCGGATGCCGCTGGTGGCGGCGCGCCGCATCTCGGTGTGCTCCTCCGTCGGCTCCTCGCCCCGCAGGACCGGGTCCAGCAGCTCCACCGTGGCGAAGTCGGCGAACCGGGGGACCGCCACCTCCGACAGTTCCTCGGCGGTCCGCGTCACATCCAGCGTGGTGCCGATCCGCACCCCCGCCTCGTACAGCAGCTTCAGCCGCTCCCGGGCCACCTCCGCCGTGCCGGACAGCGCCCGCAGCTCGGTGGTGTCGCGGAGCGTCGCGACCGTGCCGGACGCCCCGCCGTACGGGGCCGTGGGCCGGGTGTTGACCGCCAGCAGCCGGTCGCCCGCCAGTCGCACCTCGTCGGTCACGGTACGGCCGGAGGCGAGCAGTTCGGCGGTGTCCTGGTCCAGGCCCAGGCCGGCGACGTGGCGCCCCTCCGCGTCCGGAGGCAGTTCGAGGAGCCTGCGCGCCTCGTCGTTGGCGAGCGTCAGCCGGCCGTCGCCCCCGATCAGGATCACCCCTTCGCGCACGGCGTGCAGGACGGCGTTGTGGTGCTCGTACATCCTGGTCATCTCGGTGGGGCCGAGGTCGTGCGTCTGCCGCCGCAGCCGTCGGCTGACCAGCGCGGAGCTGGCCGTGGCGAACGCCAGCGCGGCGGCGGCGGACCCGAGCAGCATGGGCAGGTGGCGGTCGACCGCGTTGCCGACGCTGTCGATGGTGACGCCGGCGCCCACGAGCCCGACGACCGAGCCGGTGGCGTCGGTGACGGGGACGATCGCCCGCGCCGCGTCGTTCGGGGCGCCCTCGAAAATCTCCGTGAAGGGGGACCCGGCCGATGCCCGCTCGACGCCCTCGGCGCGCGTGCCGATGAGGGAGCGGTCCGTGTCCGCGTAGCGCGTCCCGTCGGGCGCCATCACCGCGATGAAGTCCACGCCCGAGCCGCGCCGGGCCTGCTCGGCGGGGCGTTGCAGCACGGCCGCCGGATCGGGGGACGTCAGCGCCTGGAGAGTGCCCGGGGCGTCGGCGAAGGACTCGGCGGCGGCCAGCGACCTGTTCTGGGCGTCCCGCTCACTGTCGTACCGGGCCTGGAACGCCAGTGCGACCACGGCGGCGGTGATCAGCAGCACCGCCACCACGACCTGGAGCACGAGTACCTGACCGGCGACCGTACGGGGGCCCAGCAGGACACGGAGCCCCCGGTGCGGCGGGCGCGGCGCCTTCTCGGCACCCCGCGGGCGCGGCGCGCCACCGGCATACCCCGAGGCCGGACGCCCGTCCCGATCGCTCCGACCGGGAAGTTCGGCGCGTGTCCGGCCCGACGCACGCCTGGGTCGTCCGAGACGTCCGTTCATGTCCCATTTCTAGCATCGGACCCCTGTTCCGGCATCGGCTGGCTCATCCTTCTCCTCGCTGGGAGAACGTGCCACCCCCGCCCAGGATGAGGGAATGCCCCCCGCCGGCAGGTCCACCCCCGGCCGTGGTCCAGGCCGACAGGCCGAGGGGGACCGATGTGGAAGAAGGTGTCGCCCGGCCTGACACGCTCGCTCCGGCCGGTGGGCCGGCTGCCATCGGCAGTGGGCGGAACCCTGGACAGGCGCCGCCCACTGCCTGGCTCTCAGGTTCTACTTCCTCTTCCGGGCCTGTACGACTCCGAAGATGACGAAGGCCAGGACGGCGATTCCGAACAACACCCAGAGAGGGACACCATCAAGTCCCTTGTAGGCCAGTACATTCGGATCAGCGGGTGATTGCACGAGAACTCCTTCGTTGGATGCGGAACCAGAAGTTCGGCTCTAGCTCGTGGCGTCTTCGTAGGCCGCCTCCGTGGCCTCTCCGACCGCCATGCCACCGACGGCGCAGGGGATTGCTCCCGCTCCGCCGGTCAGGTACGTGCACCCGGCAGTGAATGCCTTGTCGGCGGCGAAGCTGATCGCCGTTCCAGCGGCTGCCTCGTAGTCTCCCGTTATCAGCTGCCCGGCGAATTCACCGGCAGCGATGGCGTCCCCGGCCTTACCGACGGTGTCCATCACTCCGTTGAGGCTGAGGGTTCCCCGCGGGTCGATGCGGTTGACGGGGTCGCCCTCGGCGTAGAGGTAGGGGTTCTTCTCCTGGCCGGAGGGGTCGGGGGAGTTGAAGCGGCCGATGTTGGCGTCGTAGTAGCGGGCGCCGAAGTGGAAGAGGCCGGTGGGGTCCTGGTAGCCGCCGGCGAACCGGTAGGGCTGGGGCACCTGCTCACCGGTGCCGGCACGCTGGACCCCGCGGGGGCTGTAGGAGTAGGTGTTGACCTTGGCGCCGGCCTCATCCGCGACGCCGATCACGGAGCCGATCGCGTCGGTGAGGTAGTAGTACGACTTGCCCCCGGTCGTCATGGAGTTCAGGGTGCCCCCGGGCTCCCGGTTGAATCCCATGTCCACCCCGGCCGTGGTCCTGGCCGACAGGCCGAGGGGGCCGTTGTGGAAGAAGGTGTCCCCCAGCTTGATGCGCTCGGACTGGTCGGTGGAGCCGTACTGGCCCGCATACGTCTTGCCGCCGACCGTGATCGACGTCAGCTGCGAGTGGTCCGACCACGTTTCACCGGTACGGGTGCCTTCGGGGGTCGAGGCACCAGCGGTCTCGTTGCCGAGCTTGTCGTAGGACCAGACCCCCGTGGAAGTGCTCTTGGCGGTGATCTGCTGGGCGTCGTTGATGGTGTACGTGGTGCCGCGCGGGCAACCCGGCTCCGTGCCCTGGGAGGTGAGGTTGCCGGCCAGGTCGTAGCAGTACTGCCAGGAGTCGTTCAGCGTGGCGCCCTTCTCCTCCTTGGCGTAGGAGAAGCGGCCGGCGCCGTCGTAGGTGTACGTGGTCTTCATGCCGGCGACGGCGTCGGTGCGGGTGCGGATCTTCGCCCCGTCCTTGGTGCCGTTGAGGTAGGAGTAGGACAGATCCGTCAGCGTCCCCTTGGGCGAGGTCGCCTTGATCTTCTCGGGGCGGCCGGACTTGTCCGGGGTGACTTCCTGGACCGTACCGCCCGGATAGGTGGTCTTGGTGCGGAAGTCGTTGTTGTTGTGCGCGTAGGTGGTGACCTTGCCCGTCGGGTCCTTCAGCTGCGTGAGCTTGTTGGCCGCGTTCCAGGTGTAGTCGGTGGTGCCGGCCGGGTCGGTGTAGGTGTCGACGTTGCCGGCCGGGGTGTAGGTCAGCTTGGTCTGCGAGCCGTTCTGCAGGGTGCGGACCGTCTCCCGGGACAGCGGGTCGAAGTCGTACGTGATGACACCTGAGCCGTCGGACCGCTGCTTGAGGTTGCCGTCACCGTCGTAGGAGTAGGTGACGGTCGCGTAGCCGGAGGTGTCGACCTTGGTGATGCGGTCTCGCTCGTCGTACTCGTACAGCGTGGTGACGCCGCGGCCGTCCTTCGCCGTCGCGGTCCGGCCGAGGGCGTCATAGGTGTAGGTCGTGACGCCGAGTGGTGCGGGCGGGGTGACCTTGGTCAGGTTGCCCTTGGCGTCGTAGGTGAAGGAGGTGGAGACCGACTTGGTGCCGGACATCTTCACCGTCACCTTGCACCGCTGGCCCTGGAAGCCGCCGCAGGTGGGCGTGGCGGGGTTGTAGTCGAAGGACTGGCTGCCGCCGCCCGTACCGATCACGGCGACGGACTTGGTGTTGCCGGCCGTGTCGTACGTGAATTCGGTCTTCTCGTCGTCCGCGCTGGTCATCGTGCCCGGCAGGTCGGCGCCGGCGACGGTCTGCCAGGCGGCCGTTCCCGTCGCACCCGTGGGCAGCTTGGCGGAGGTGGGATTGTTGCGGGCGTCCCACCCGTAATCGGTGACGTTGCCGCCGGTGCCGTCCACGCCCATCGCGTCGGTGGCGGTGTCGATGTTGTGGTTGGCGTCGAACGTGCGGGAGCGGGAGCGGCCGAGCGCGTCAATGACCTTGGTGACCCCACCGTCCGCGTTGTGCTCGTACTTCGTGGCGTGCTGCTCCGGGTCGGTGACCGTGGTCGTCCCGGCCTCCGAGGGATCGACGTTGGAGTACGCGTAGGTGTAAGTGGGGCCGGTGTGGCCGGTGGAGTTGGTCTCGGTGGCGCGCAGCATGGAGCGCACCCGGTTGTGCTCGTCGTAGGTGAAGGTCGTCACCCGCCCCTCGGGGGTGGTGATCTTCACGAGGCGCCCGTCGGCGTCGAAGCCGTAGGCGGTGGTCTTGCCCTCGGTGTCGGTGGTGCGGGAAAGGTTGCCGCCGCTGTCGAGGTCGAAGACGGCCGTGCGTCCGGTGTGGTCCTTGGCCTGCCACTGGCTCGGGTAGGTCTTGACCAGGTCGACCCAGCGCCCGGAGCGGGTCTCGGTGAGCTTGAAGCCCTTGTGCTCACCGGTCTCGTCGTGCTGGTCGACGGTGATGGTGCCGCTGTTCTTGTCCGTGACCTTCGTCAGCGTGCCCGACGCGTCGTAGGTGTCCTTCAGCCCCGACTTGCGCGCCGTCAGCGTGTAGGTGCCGTCCGCGTTCTTCTTCAGGTCCTTCGAATAGCCCTTGGGCGTGGTGAAGGTGCCGTCGGTGTTCTTGGCGAAGCGCACCGCGTTCCCGGTCGCGTCGTAGAGCACGACCTCGGAGGTGTCGATCACGAGGTAGCGCTCGTACTCCTGCCACCACCGCTGGGACACCTTGCCCCACGGGGCGTCGAAGGAGTTGTAGGTGCGGGCCAGACGCAACTTCTGCCCCACCCCGGCCACCTCGAAGTCCGTGGCCGCCAGCATCAGATTGCCGTTGGACAGGTTGATCCGCGCGACCAGCGAATCGGTGATCCGGAAGTCGGAGATCTGGTGCCACGGAACCGCGCCCTGGCCTTCGGGCCGGTACGGGGTGCTCAGCGCGCTCATCACGGACTTGCGGGCGGCCGGCGTCGCCGAGCCGGCCCGCTTCTTCTGCGCCGCACGCCACGCCGCCACCTCCGGCGACGCGGGCGCCTGCGCCTTGTTGGCAACGGGCTTGGTCGAGCCGACCCGAACCGGTGGAACCTCGAAGCGGGGACCGCTCTTGCCCCATACCGAGGACGGTCCCGGATCGGCCGGAGCGGCCAGCGCCGGTGTCGCCGGGACGGCCAGCGACAGCGCGGCCACAGCCGCGACCAGGCCATACGTGGACGATCTGCGGGCACGCCGAAGAGGCGTGCCCGAAGCACGTGAGTGCATCAACTTCCCCCCACAGGAAATGTTCCGTCACGGCAACCTCAGTGGTCGCCGGGTGAGACACGCTGCCACGCGGGGGGTCACGTGTTCGATGCGCTGCCCGCAGAACACCCCTTCATGTCAACCAGATCCAGCCGATCCACGACAGCCGCATTGCGCGGTCAACTATTGTCGTAAGGCAAAAATTGCTGATCAGTGCGGGTCGGCCGTACCGCGGAACCTGGCGTGAAGTAGGCGTACCACCGAGGTCGCCTCTGCCGCCGAACCCGACCGGGCCGAGCCCCACAGCCTGCCGCACCTGCCGAACCGCCCGCGGCTGATCCCGCGCCGTCACCGGGTCAATGGCGCCCGCGCCGCCGCACGGTCCGCGTCAGCGCGGGAACGTCATGCCGTCAGCTTCTCCGGCAGCCACCGCAGTTGCGCCGCCTGCTGGAAGAAGTCGCCGCCCTCGTGGTCGTTGAAGTCGTACACCTCGATCGCCTTGTCCTCGTGCGCGTAGGCGTTGAACGCGGCGAACACCGTCGACGGCGGGCACGTGAGGTCCTCCAGGGCGGTGGAGAACAGCGCCGGCGCCGTCGCCCGCGCCGCGAAGTGCACCCCGTCGACGTACGCCAGCGTCCGCGCCACCCGCTCCGTCCGGCCGCGGTGCGTCTTGAGGTAGGAGGCCACCTCCCGGTACGGGTGTCGGTCGGTGATCGTCGTCGCGCGCGGGAAGTCGCACAGGAACGGCACGTCCGGCGCGACCGCGGCCAGGTCGGGGACCAGGCCCGCGACGGCGAGAGCGATCCCGCCGCCCTGGCTCGCGCCGATGGCCGCCGTCCGCGAGGCGTCGGTCAGCGGGTGCGACCGCGCGGCCTCCACGGCCCGTACCGCGTCGGCGAACACGCGCCGGTAGTAGAACTCGTACGGGTCCTCGATGCCCCGGGTGAGGAACCCCGGGTAGGCGGGCCCGCTGCCCACCGGGTCGGGTGTGTCACCGGGCGCCCAGCCGCTGCCCTGGCCGCGGGTGTCCATCACGAAGTGGGCGAAACCGGCCGACGCCCACAGCAGGTGCGTGTGCGGCAGGCCGCGTCCGCCGCCGTACCCGACGAACTCGACGACCACCGGCAGCGGTTCGCGGGTTCCGGCCGGTATCACGAACCAGCCCTTGACGGGCTGGCCGCCGAAGCCGGCGAAGGTCACGTCGTACGTCTCGACCGTCGCCAGGCGCGTGTCGACCCGCTCGAAACGCGCGTCGAGCGCGTGGGACCGGGCCTCGTCGAGGGTCTTGGCCCAGAAGGCGTCGAAGTCCTCGGGCTCCGCCGACGCGCTGCGGTAGGCGCGGAGTTCGTCGAGGGGCAGATCGAATCGGGACATGGTGGCTCCACCTGGGTCGGATACAGGGGACATCACCGTACGTGTGGGGGCCCGCTCCGCAGAAGACGGCCCAGGGGGAGCCGAGTTCGCCGGAACGGTTCCGCGCGCCCCCATTTTTGTCATGGACCTTGTGGAACGGTTCCCGTCCCTGCTATCCATCCTCCGGGACGGTTAGGAAACTTTCCTTCCAGTCTCGACTCCGTCCACCCGGAAATGGAGACCCCCACATGAGACCGGCACGGATCCTCAGGCGCTCCCTCGGCGGCGCCGCCACCCTCGCGGCAAGCCTCGCCGCCGCCCTCCTCCTCACCCTGGCCGCGGCCCCGACCGCCCCGGCGGTCACCACCGCGTCCGCCCCCGCGCCCGGGACGCCGGTCGCCGTCAACGGACAGCTGAAGGTCTGCGGCACCAAGCTGTGCAACCAGCACGGCACGCCCGTCCAGTTGCGCGGCATGTCCACGCACGGCCTGCAGTGGTACAGCCAGTGCCTCACCAGCGGCTCCCTGAACGCCCTGGCCACCGACTGGAAGGCCGACGTACTGCGCGTCTCCATGTACATCCAGGAGGGCGGCTACGAAACCGACCCGCGCAAGTACACCGACCTCGTGCACTCCCTCATCGACCGGGCCACCGCACGCGGCATGTACGCGATCGTCGACTGGCACATGCTCAACCCGGGGGACCCGCACCACAACCTGAGCCGGGCGAAGACCTTCTTCACCGAGATCGCCCAGCGCCACGGCGACAAGAACAACCTGCTCTACGAGATCGCCAACGAGCCCAGCGGGGTCAGCTGGTCCCGGATCCGCAGCTACGCCGAGCAGCTCATCCCCGTCATCCGCGCCAAGGACCCCGACACCCCGGTCCTCGTCGGCACGCGCGCGTGGTCGTCGTTCGGCGTCTCCGAGGGGGCGGACGAGAGCGAGGTGGTGGCCGACCCGGTGCGGGCCGCCAACATCATGTACACCTTCCACTTCTACGCCGCCTCGCACCGCGACGCGTACCTGGACACCCTCTCCAGGGCGGCCGGTGAACTGCCCGTCTTCGTCACCGAGTTCGGCACCCAGGACTACGCGGGCGAGGGTGCGAACGACTTCACCATGGCGCAGCGCTATCTCGACCTCATGGCGAGCAGGAAGATCAGCTGGGTCAACTGGAACTTCTCCGACGACGACCGCTCCGGCGCCGTCTTCCGGCCCGGCACGTGCTCGGCCGACGGCCCCTGGACCGGCACCACCGCCCTCAAGCCCGCCGGTGTCTGGGTACGGGAGCGGATCAGGTCCGCGCGAGCCCTCGGCACCGGCTGATCGTGCCCCCCGCCCGCATGTGGTGCACTGTGCGGGCGGGGGAGCACCGACACGCAGGGACAGGAGCCGCATTGACCAGCTACCGCCAGCCGGGCGTCGTCCTCACCGACCACCGCTTCACCGTCCCGCTCGACCACACCGACCCGTCGGGCGAGCGGATCGAACTCTACGGCCGTGAGGTCGTGGCCGCCGGACAGGTGGGCGCGGACCTGCCGTGGCTGGTGTACCTGGAGGGCGGACCGGGCTTCGGGGCCCGACGCTTCGTCGGCACCCAGGCCTGGCTCGGGCGCGCCGTCCGGGAGTTCCGGGTGCTGCTCCTGGACCAGCGGGGCACCGGCCGCTCCACCCCCGCCAACCGCCAGACGCTGCCGCTGCGCGGCGGCCCCCGTGCCCAGGCCGACCACCTCGCCCACTTCCGCGCCGACTCCATCGTGCGCGACTGCGAGCTGATCCGGCGCCGGCTCACGGGCGGCGCGCCCTGGACCGTACTCGGCCAGAGCTTCGGCGGCTTCTGCGCCACCCACTACCTCTCCACCGCCCCCGGGGGCCTGCGCACCGTGCTCATCACCGGCGGCCTGCCCTCCCTCGACGCCCCCGCCGACGACGTCTACCGCGCCGCCTACCCGCGCGTCCAGCGGAAGGTCGAGGCGCACTACGCCCGCTACCCGCAGGACGTCGAACGCGCCCGCCGCATCGCCGCGCACCTCACCGAGCACCGCACCGTGCTGCCGGGCGGCTACGTCCTCACCCCCGAGGCGTTCCAGTCGCTGGGCATCCTGCTCGGCAGCGGGGACGGCAGCCACCGCCTCCACTACCTCCTGGAGAACGCCTTCGTCCGCACCCCCACCGGCCCCGCCCTCTCCGACGGCTTCCAGGAGGAGGTCCACGCCGCCCTCTCCTTCGCGGGACACCCGCTGTACGCCCTGCTGCACGAGCCCATCTACGCGCAGGGCCGGGGGCCCACGGCCTGGGCGGCCGAGCGCGTGCGCGCCGAGTTCCCGCAGTTCGACGCGGGCAAGGCCCTCGCCGGTGACGGGCCGCTGCTCTTCACCGGCGAGACGATCCACCCCTGGCACTTCGACGTCGACCCCGCCCTGCGCCCGCTGCGCGAGACCGCCGAGCTGCTCGCCGCGCGCACCGACTGGCCGGCGCTGTACGACGCGGGGCGGCTCGCCGCCAACACCGTGCCGGTCGCCGCCGCCGTCTACCACGACGACATGTACGTCGACACCGCCCACTCGCTCGCCACCGCCCGCGCCGTCGGCTCGCTGCGGACCTGGGTCACCGACGAGTACGAGCACGACGGCGTCCGCGCGAGCGGCCACCGCGTCCTGGACCGCCTCCTCGCACTCGCCCGCGGCGAGGCCTGACGGCCTATCAGCCCAGTCAAGGCCTGACGGATCATCAGTCCGGTCGGCCACGGAGTCGAAGTCGGGCAGGCGGGCACGGTTGCGCCCGTATCCTGCGCGCATGACCGATCACGTGACCGCCCAACCGGACGACCGGCTCCAGCCCATGCCGGAGGACTGGCAGCGTGCCCTCGCCGTCGTCGCCCACCCCGACGACCTCGAATACGGCTGCTCCGCCGCCGTCGCCGCCTGGACCGACGCCGGCCGGGAGGTGGCGTACGTCCTCGTCACCCGCGGCGAGGCGGGCATCGACACCCTCGACCCCGCGACCTGCGGCCCGCTGCGCGAGCGCGAGCAGCGGGCGAGCGCGGCGGTCGTCGGCGTGTCCGAGGTCGAGTTCCTCGACCACAAGGACGGGGTGATCGAGTACGGAACGGCGCTGCGCCGGGACATCGCCGCCGCGATCCGCCGCCACCGGCCCGAGCTGGTCCTCACGCTCAACCACCGCGACACCTGGGACGGTGTCGCGTGGAACACCCCCGACCATGTGGTCGTCGGCCGCGCCACCCTCGACGCGGCGGGGGACGCCGGCAACCGGTGGATCTTCCCCGAGCTCACCGAGCAGGGCCTCGAACCCTGGGACGGCGTTCACTGGGTGGCGGTCGCGGGCTCCTCCGCCCCCACCCACGCCGTCGATGCGACGCCCGGCATGGACCGCGCCGTACGCTCGCTGCTGGAACACCGCGCCTACATCGACGCCCTGACCGATCAGGACCCGGAGCGGTACTGCCGGGAGTTCCTCACCCGGAACGCCCGGTCGGCGGCCCCTCGGTTCGGCGGGCGCCCGGCGGTGACCTTCGAACTGTTCAGCCGCTGACCGCCGGGGTCACTACGCGCCGGAGACGAGACGGTCGACGGCCGCCGTCCCGGAGGACGTGTAGCCGCGCGCCATGTCCATGGGCCGGACCGGCGCGACGGCGGCAGCCGTCGCCACCGCCGCCGGCACGGGAACCGGCATCGGCAGGGGGGCGGCCACCGGCCCGGGCGCGGGCACGGGGGAGGCCGGGACGAGCTCCAGGTGCTGCGGGGTGACGCCGGTCCGGACAGGGGCGGGCCGGGCCGGCGCGCCGTACAGCACCTGCTCCATCGCCGACACCAGCCGCTGCACCTCGTCCGGCCGCCGTACGACCAGGCGCAGGAAGCGGCTGGAGCTGCCCACCTTGTTGCCGCACTCGCGCACCAGCACGCCGTGCTCGGTCAGCAGGCGGTCGCGCAGCAGCGCCCCGTCCGCCCCCACCGGCAGCCGCACGTAGACGAAGTTGCCCTGGGAGGGGTAGACGGTCAGACCGGGCAGCGGTGACAGCCGGGCGATCATCTCCTGGCGGTCCCGCCGGGCCAGGCGCAGGCTCTCGGCGTACTCCTCGCGGTGCTCCCCCAACATGAACACCACCGCCTCCGCGACGGAGTTGAGGTTCCACTTCGGGAGCGCGGAGCGGATGCGGCCGGCCAGCGACGGGTTGGCGACGAGGTAGCCGAAGCGTATGCCGTGCAGGCCGAAGTTCTTCCCCAGGCTGCGCAGCACGATGACGTTGGGCCGCAGGACGGCCTCCTCGACGATGGTGGACTCCGCCGGCGCGTCCGCGAACTCCAGGAACGACTCGTCCACGACGACCAGGTCCAGGTCCTGGAGGCTGTCGCACAGGGACAGCACCTGATGCTTCGACAGCAGGCCGCCGTCGGGGTTGTTGGGGTTGCAGACGACCGCCGTACGCGTGCCTCTGGCGCGGACGAACCGTACGAAGGCATCCGGGTCGAGCCGGAAGCCGTACGCCTCGGGCAGCATGAACATGTCGACGCGCTTGCCGGTCTCCATGGGCTGGTCCGTCCACCGGCCGAAGGTGGGCACGGGAACGGCCAGCGACCCCCGGACCAGCAGATGGTCGATCCAGGTGATGAGCTCGGTGGAGCCGTTGCCCATGGCGACGGTCCGCGGATCGAGGCCGAGGACCCGGCACAGCTCGACGGTGATGGTGTCGGCGTCGCTCGGGTAGTAGGTGAGGATCTCCCGCAGCCGCGCGCCGAGCCGGTCGAACATCGCGGGGGTGGGGAAATAGGCGTTGCACGGGATGCAGAAGTCCGTGATCCGCCCCGGGCCCCCGTCGGCCGCCCGGTCGAGCATGGCGATCGACGGGGTGTGCGCGGTGGACGCCCGGAAAAGCGTGGTGACATCGCCGGCCATGGAACTGCCCTCCCTGCCCGTGGAAGGCCCGCGCGGGGGCGCGGACCACCGATCCATACGGATGGCGGGCCGGGCCGCGTTCAACACCGGTGCGCGGTCGCGGGAGGCCGCGGGGATACGGGGAGGCCACGGGGAGCCGGGTGGCCGTCGTCGCCCCGTCCGCCGCGCAGCCCGTCACCCGGTCGCCGGCGAGGCACCGGTGCGCGCCTCACCCGCGTGACCAGAGCCATCGCCCGGTGACCACCGGAGGCTCACCACCTCGCGCTGCCTCTTCCGTCCGAGGCAAGCGACCGCTTAGTATGCGAGCCATCGCGGTACTGGTACGTCCCGACTCTTGTGGAGGCCCCCCATGCAGGCATGGCGAGTGCACCGGAACGGCGAGCCGAGCGAGGTGATGCGGCTCGAAGAGGTGGACCGGCCCACGCCCGGCGCCGGGCAGCTCCTGCTGAAGGTCCGGGCCGCCAACATCAACTTCCCCGACGCGCTGCTCTGCCGCGGGCACTACCAGGTACGCCCCCCGCTGCCCTTCACGCCCGGCGTGGAGATCTGCGGCGAGACCGAGCACGGCCGCCGCGTCATCGCCACGCCCGCCCTGCCGTACGGCGGCTTCGCCGAGTACGTCGTCGCCGACGAGGCCGCGATCCTGCCCGCGCCCGACGCGCTCGACGACGCCGAGGCCGCCGCCCTGCACATCGGCTACCAGACCGGCTGGTTCGGACTGCACCGCAGGGCGGCCCTCAGGGAGGGCGAGACGCTCCTCGTCCACGCCGCCGCGGGCGGCGTCGGCAGCGCCGCCGTACAGCTCGGCAGGGCGGCCGGCGCGCGGGTCATCGGGGTCGTCGGCGGCGCCGCGAAGGCCGCCGTCGCCCGTGAGTTCGGCTGTGACACCGTCATCGACCGGAGCGCCGACGACATCGTCGCGGCCGTCAAGGAGGCCACCGGTGGCCGGGGCGCCGACGTGGTCTACGACCCGGTCGGCGGAGACGCGTACGCCAAGTCCGCCAAGTGCGTGGCCTTCGAGGGCCGGATCGTGATCGTCGGCTTCGCGAGCGGCGACATCCCGGCACCCGGCCTCAACCACGCCCTGGTCAAGAACTACTCCATCGTGGGCCTCCACTGGGGCCTGTACAACCAGCGGGACCCCGAGGCCGTCCGCCGCTGCCACGACACCCTCACCGAGTACGCGGCCAAGGGCCTGATCAAGCCGCTGATCAGCGACCGCGTCGCCTTCGAGGACGCCCCGGCCGCCGTGCAGCGCGTCGCCGACGGCACGACCACCGGCCGCCTGGTCGTCGTACCGGAAGGAGCCACCAAGTGATCGACGCCACCGAGCTGCGCCGCCGCACCCGGGAGTTGCTGGCCGCGCACCCTGTCCCCGCCTCCGGCGGGGACACCCCACGCGCCGCGACCGGACGGACCGACTTCCTCAAGGCCCGCTTCGACGCCGGCCTCGCCTGGGTGCACTACCCCGTCGGGCTCGGCGGCCTGGACGCCCCCCGCTCCCTCCAGGCCGTCGTCGACGCAGAACTGGAAGCCGCCGGGGCGCCCGACAACGACCCGCGCCGCATCGGCATCGGCCTCGGCATGGCGGCCCCCACGATCCTCGCGTACGGCACCGAGGAGCAGAAGCAGCGCTTCCTGCGCCCGCTGTGGGTGGGGGAGGAGGTGTGGTGCCAGCTGTTCAGCGAGCCCGGCGCCGGTTCCGACCTCGCCGCGCTGTCCACCCGCGCGGTACGGGACGGGGACGACTGGGTGGTCAACGGACAGAAGGTGTGGACGTCCAGCGCCCATGTCGCCCGCTGGGCCATCCTCATCGCCCGCACCGACCCCGACGTGCCCAAGCACCGCGGCATCACGTACTTCCTGTGCGACATGACCGACCCCGGCGTCGAGGTCCGGCCGCTGCGCCAGATCACCGGCGAGGCGGAGTTCAACGAGGTCTTCCTCACCGACGTACGCATCCCGGACGCCCACCGCCTCGGCGAGGTCGGCGACGGCTGGCGGGTCGCCCGGACGACCCTGATGAACGAGCGCGTCTCCATCGGCGGCGCCCGCATCCCGCGCGAGGGCGGCATGATCGGGTCCGTCTCGCGGACCTGGCGCGACCGCCCCGAGCTGCGCACCCACCACCTCCACCAGCGCCTGCTCGACCTGTGGGTGGACGCCGAGGTCGCCCGGCTGACCGGCGAACGGCTGCGCCAGCAACTCGTCGCGGGCCAGCCTGGACCCGAGGGCAGCGGCATGAAACTGGCCTTCGCCCGCCTCAACCAGGAGATCAGCGGCCTGGAGGTCGAACTCCTCGGCGACGAGGGGCTGCTGTACGACGACTGGACCATGCGCCGCCCCGAGCACGTCGACTTCACCGGGCGCGACGCCGGCTACCGCTACCTCCGCTCCAAGGGCAACTCCATCGAGGGCGGTACGAGCGAGGTGCTCCTCAACATCGTCGCCGAGCGCGTCCTCGGGCTGCCCTCCGAGCCGCGCAACGACAAGGACGTCGCATGGAAGGACCTGGCGCGATGACCGACCTGCTGTACTCCGAGGCCGAGGGCGACCTGCGCGCCGCCGTACGGTCCCTCCTCGCCGACCGCGCCGACCCGGCCGGCCTGCCGGGTCGCGTCGAATCCGGGAGCGCCCACGACCCCGCCCTCTGGAGGGCCCTCGCCGCCGACATGGGTACGGCCGGGCTCCTCGTCCCCGAGAAGCTGGGGGGCCAGGGCGCGACCCACCGCGAGGCCGCCGTCGTCCTGGAGGAACTGGGCCGCGCCGTCACCCCGGTGCCGTACCTCACCAGCTCCGTCATCGCGACCGAGACGCTGCTGGCCCTCGAAGCGAGCGACCCGGCCGTGGACCTGCTCACCGGCCTCGCCGCCGGCCGCACGGTCGCCGCGCTCGCCGTCCCGCTCTCCGCCGGCCCCGGCCACGAGCCCACCACGGGCACGGTCACCGGCGTCGCCGACGCCGCCCGCGCGGACGTCCTGCTCGTGCTCCGCCCCGACGGGCTGTACGCCGTCGACGCCGCCGACGCCACCATCGCGCCGCGGACCCCCCTCGACCTGACCCGCCCGCTCGCCGCGGTCACCGTGCCCGACGGCGTGGGCACCCGGCTCGCCGACGCGGACACCGCCCGGACGGCGGTGCGCCGCGGGCTGCTCGCGGGCGCCGGGCTGCTCGCCTCCGAACAACTGGGCGTGGCCGAGTGGTGCCTGGAGGAGACGGTCCGCCACACCCGCGATCGCCACCAGTTCAACCGGCCCATCGGCTCCTTCCAGGCGCTCAAGCACCGCATGGCGCAGCTGTGGCTGGAGGTCGTCAGCGCCCGCGCCGCCGCCCGTAACGCCGCCGACGCGCTCGCCACCGGCAGCCCCGAGGCACCGCTCGCCGTGGCGGTCGCCCAGGTCCACTGCTCGCGGGTCGCCGTGCACGCGGCCGAGGAGTGCGTGCAGTTGCACGGCGGTATCGGCATGACCTGGGAACACCCCGCGCACCTCTACCTCAAGCGCGCCAAGGCCGACCAGATCGCGCTCGGCTCGGTCGCCCGGCACAAGGAGACCCTCGCCGGCCTGGTCGACCTGCCCGCCCCGGCCTGAGGGCCCCGGCCGGGGCCGCCCCCCTTCCCGGACATGACCGGACACAGCACCCCGAGCACCGGGTAAGGACCGTGGGCTGACCGCACCCTCCTACGTGCTGTTTAATTGCGAACAGTTCGCAACAACAGTTGATCTTCACGAGGGGTGTGGAACATGACCGCCCGATCCCTGCGCGGCATGGCCGCCGCGACGATGGCCGCAGCCCTGGCCCTCACCGCGGCGGCCTGCTCGAACCCGGGTGCCACCGGAGCGGGCGCCGCGGCCCAGGACAGCGCCGTCGTCGGCATCGCCTACGAGCCCGAGACGCTCAGCCCCCTCCTCGGCTACGGCAAGGACGGCAACTCCAAGATCTTCGACGGACTGCTCGCCTTCGACGCCGGCATGAGGCTCAGGCCCGCCCTCGCCGCCGCGCTGCCCGAGGTGAGCGCGGACGGTCTCACGTACACGTACAAGCTCCGCAAGGGTGTGACGTTCAGCGACGGCAAGCCGTTCGGAGCCAAGGACGTGGTCTTCACCTACCGCACCATCCTCGACAAGAAGACCAACAACCCCTCCAAGAGCGAGCTCGACGCCCTCCAGGACGTCAAGGCGGTCGGCGACGACACCGTCGTGTTCACCCTGAAGTACCCCTACGCGCCGTTCGCCGAGCGCACCGTCCTCGCCATCGCCCCCGAGCACATAGCGGCGAAGCAGGACGTCAACGCCGGCCCCTTCACCACCAAGCCCATCGGCACCGGCCCCTACGTCCTCACCGGCTGGTCCAAGGGCGAGAAGATCAGCTTCAGGGCCAACCCCCGCTACTGGGGCGGCGCGCCCAAGGTGAAGAAGTTCACCATGGCGATCATCAAGGACGACGACGTCCGCGCCACCCGGCTGCGCTCCGGCGACCTGGACGGCGCGATCCTGCCCCCCAACCTCGCCAAGGGGTTCACGAACGACAAGGCGAAGAAGACGTACGAGGCCACGACGTACGACTACCGCCTCGTGACCCTGCCGACCCACAACAAGGTCACCGGCGACACCGCGGTCCGCCGCGCCCTCGACGTCGCCGTCGACCGCGCGACCATGGTCGACAAGATCCTCGAAGGCGCCGGAAAGCCCGCCTACGGCCCGGTCCCGACCGACAGCCCCTGGTTCACCAAGGGCACCGAGCGCTCCCACGACCTCGCCGCTGCGAAGAAGATCCTCGACGACGCCGGCTGGAAGCCCGGCCCCGACGGCATCCGCGTCAAGGACGGCGTCCGCGCCGAGTTCCCCCTCTGGTACCTCTCCGGTGACAAGCTCCGCCAGGAGCACGCCCTCGCGTACGCCTCCGACGCCAAGAAGGCCGGCATCGACATCAGGACGCAGGCCGGTACGTGGGAGGTCATCGAGCCGCGCATGAAGCAGGACGCGGTCCTCGCCGGCGGCGGCTCGCCCGGCGACCCGGACTTCGACCAGTACCTGCTGCTCAAGTCCTCCCTCGGCGGCGACGGCTTCAACAACATGGCCTGGTACGACAACCCGGCCGTCGACAAGGCCCTGGACGCCGGCCGCACCACCAACGACAAGGCCAAGCGCAAGGCCGCGTACGACACCGTCCAGCGCGAACTCGTGAAGAACCCCGGCTACACCTTCCTCACCCACATCGACCACCTGTACGTCGTCGACGACGCGTGGGACGGGCTCTCCACCCAGGTCGAGCCGCACGACCACGGCCTCGCCGCCGGCCCCTGGTGGAACGTCGAGGACTGGACGCCCAAGGGCGCCGAGAAGTGACCGCCGACAAAGCGGGCCGCCGCCTCCCCTGGGGGGCGATGGCCCGGATGGCGGGACGGCGGGCCCTGTTCGCCGTCCCCGTCCTCCTCCTGGTGACGTTCGGCGTCTTCGCCGTCGCCGCGGCCTCCCCCTTCGACCCCGTCAAGGCGTACGCCGGCACCGCCGGCCTCACCGCCTCGCAGGAGAACCTCGACCAGCTGCGCGCCAACCTCGGCGTCGACCAGCCGCTCGTCTCACGCTGGTGGCACTGGCTGGGATCGGCCCTCACCGGTGACCTCGGAACCTCCGGCGTCATGCGCCAGCCCGTCGCCGACGTCATCGCCGAGCGGATCGGCTGGTCGGCCCTGCTCGCCGCCACCGCGTTCACCGTCGCCATCCTGCTCGGCACGGCGCTCGGCGTGCTCGCGGCACGGAGGCGGGGCGGCTGGCTCGACCGGTGCGTCAGCTCCGCCGCGTACACCCTCGAAGCCGCCCCCGCGTTCTGGCTCGGGCTGCTCGCCATCTGGTTCTTCGCGCTCGAGCTGGGGATCCTGCCGGCCGGCGGACTCACCGACACGGGCAGCGACACCGTCACCTTCGGGCAGGTCGCCTCGCACCTGGTGCTGCCCGCGCTCGTCCTGGGCGTGTCCCAGCTGCCGTGGTTCTTCCTGTACGTCCGCCAGGGCGTCGCCGACGCTTTGGAGGAGGACCCCGTGCGGGGCGCACGCGCGCGTGGCCTCGGCGAACGCACCGTGCTCCTCGGGCACGCGCTCAGGTCCGGCATGCTGCCGATGCTCACCCTCATCGGCTCCCGCGTGCCCGAACTCATCACGGGCGCCCTCCTCGTCGAGACCGTGTTCAGCTGGCCCGGCATCGCGGCGGCGACCGTCCAGGCCGCCACCTCCGTGGACTTCCCGCTGCTCGCCGCGCTCACCGTGCTCGCCACGGCGGCGGTCCTGCTCGGCAACCTGCTGTCCGACCTCCTGTACGGACTCGCCGACCCGAGGGTGGGATTCGATGGCTGACCTCGTGTGGACGTCCCACGGGCGCACGCGCCGCTCCACCCGTACCGTCCGGGTGTCCGTCTCCGCCGTGATCGTCGCGGCGGTCGTGGCCGCCGTGCTCCTCGTACCGCCGCTGGTCCAGCTCGACCAGCAGGCCGTCGACCTGTCGCTGAAGCTCCAGCCGCCCTCCGCGGCCCACCCCTTCGGCACCGACGACGTCGGCCGCGACCTGCTCCTGCGCTGCGTCTACGGACTGCGCGTCTCCCTCCTCGTCGGCCTGGTCGCGGCGCTCGTCGCCACCGTCATCGGCACGGCGGTGGGCGCCCTGGCCGCGGCCTTCGGCGGCTGGACCGACCGGCTCGTCATGCGGCTCGTCGACACCTTCTCGTCCGTCCCGCACCTGCTGCTCGGCATCTTCATCGTGGCGATGTTCCGCCCCGGTGTGTGGCCGGTCATCGTCTCCGTGGCGCTCACGCACTGGCTGTCCACCGCACGCATCGTGCGCTCGGAAGTGCTGTCGCTGCGCTCCCGCCCGTACATCGACGCGGCGATCTCCGGCGGCGCGTCGCGATGGCGGGTGACGACCCGGCATCTCCTGCCGGCCGTCCTCCCGCAGGCCGCGCTCGCGGCGGTCCTCATGGTGCCGCACGCGATGTGGCACGAGTCCGCCCTGTCCTTCCTGGGCCTGGGCCTGCCCGCGCACCAGGCGAGCCTCGGCAACCTGGTGCAGAGCGCGCGCGGTTCGCTCCTGGCCGGTGACTGGTGGCCAACCCTCTTCCCCGGCCTCTTCCTGATCATCCCCACCCTGGCCATCGCGGGCCTCGCCGGCGCCTGGCGGGAACGGCTCAATCCGCGCCGCCGATCGGAGCTGATGCTGTGACCCCCGCGACCTCGGGGAACCCCGTCCTCTCCGTACGGGACCTCTCCGTACGCTTCCGGATGCGCGGCGGACGCCACATCGCCGCCGTCACCGGGGCGGGCTTCGACCTCGCGGCGGGGGAGTGCCTGGCGCTCGTCGGCGAGAGCGGCTGCGGCAAGTCCGTCCTCGCCTCCGCGCTGCTCGGCCTCCTCCCCGGCAACGCCCAGACCGCCGGTACGGCGACGATCGACGGCCCCGAGGGCGCCATCGACCTGCTCACCGCCGACGAGCGCACCCTCGCCCGTACGGTACGAGGGCGGCGCATCGGACTGGTCCCGCAGTCCCCGGCCGCGCACCTCACCCCCGTCCGCACCGTCCGGGCCCAACTGGAGGAGACGCTGCGCGAGCTGGCCGGCACTCGCAAGGCGGACCTGCGCCGGGCGGCGCAGGCCGCCGCCGAACGCGCCTCCTTCCCCCTCGGGCTCCTCGACCACCACCCGCACGAGCTCTCCGGCGGCCAGGCCCAGCGCGCCGCCACCGCCCTCGCCCTCATCGGCGACGCGCCCCTGCTGCTCGCCGACGAGCCGACCACCGGACTCGACCGCGACCTCGTCGACCGCACGGCCGACGAACTGCGTCGCCACGCCGACGACGGCCGCGCCCTGCTGCTGATCACCCACGACCTGGCCGCCGCCGAGCGGATCGCCGACCGGGTCGCCGTCATGTACGCGGGCCGCATCGTCGAACTCGCCACCGCCGGCCGCTTCTTCGGCACCCCGGGCCCCCGCCACCCGTACGCGCGCGGCCTGCTCGCCGCCCTCCCCGAGCGCGACTTCGCCCCCATCCCCGGCCTGCCGCCGGAGCTGGGCGCCCTGCCGGACGGCTGCGCCTTCGCCGCCCGCTGCGACCGCGCCACCGAGGCCTGCGGCGCCGTGCCGCGCTTCGCGGACGGCGTCGCCTGCCACCACAGTGAGGAGCCCGCCCGTGCTTGAACTCCACGCCGTCACCGCCGGGTACGACCGCCGCGCCCCCGTCTTCCGCGGAGCCTCGCTGACCGTCGCGCCGGGTGAGGCCGTCGGCCTCCTCGGCCCCAGCGGCTGCGGCAAGTCCACCCTCGCCCGGGTCGCCGCCCTGCTGCACCGCCCCGACGCCGGCCGGGTGACCCTGGACGGCGAGGAGGTACGCGGCTGGCGCCACCGCGCCCCGCGCCACCTGCGCACCGCGATCGGCGTCGTCTTCCAGCAGCCCCGCATGTCCGCCGACCCGCGGCTGCGGCTGCGCGACCTGATCGCCGAGCCGCTGCGCGCGACCGGCCGCCGCGACGAGGCAGCCGGCCGCGTCGCCGAACTGGCCCGTACGGTCGGCCTCACCGACGACCTCCTCGCCCGCCGCCCCCACGAGGTCAGCGACGGCCAGCTCCAGCGGGCCTGCCTCGCCCGCGCGCTCGTGCTGCGCCCCCGCTGGCTGATCTGCGACGAGATGACCGCGATGCTCGACGCCTCGACGACCGCCGCCCTGGTCGCCGCGGTCGAGGCGTACCGCGAGACGCACGGCGCCGGGCTGCTCGCCGTCGGCCACGACCGCGTCCTGCTGGAACGCTGGTGCACCCGCACGACGCAGTGGTCCGCGTGCCTGCCGCCGTACCGCCCGAACGGCGAGGAGCCGAGCCCAGGGGTGACCGATCCGCCAACGGCCGCCCGGCGGGTGTGAGCCGCACACGACCGGGCAGGCACGACCCTATGACCGACACCTTCACCCACGGTGCGTGGGGCACCGAAGGTACGCGCGACGAGGTGGCCCGGCTGCGCGGGGAGGTGCGGCACCTCCGGGCCCAGGCCAGGAACCGCCCACTGATCGCGCAGGCTCAGGGCATCCTGCGGGAGCGCTACCGGCTCGCGGACGCGGAGGCCGCGTTCGCACTGCTGCAGTACGCCTCCCAGCGGTTCAACATCAAGCTGCGCACCCTCGCCGACGCCGTGGTCGCACTGGACCGCCCCGACGAGGGGGCGGAACAGTGGTTCCCCGGGCGGGCCCGGCACCCGGCGCCCCGCCTGGACTCGCTGGCCATCGATGACACCGCCCGCGTCAACCGGGGCGCCGTGCTGCGCGCGGTCCTGTCGCGGACCATGACCATCACCTCCACCCACATGGGCAACGTGCAGATCATGGACCACGCGTCGGGCGGGCTGTGGCTGGAGAAGCACGAGGGGCTGAGCGAGGACTTCGTGAGCTTCTTCGACTACGTCGGTGGCTCCGGTACTTCCTGCGCCCAGGCGGCGAACGACATGACCCAGGTCACCGTCCGGGATGTCGCCACCGCCCCGGTGTTCACGGAGGACGCCCGCCGGACGATCCTGGAGGCGGGGAGCCGCTCCGCCCACAGCGTGCCGCTGCTCGGCGGCGGCCGGGTCGTCGGCATGGTCAACGCCCACTTCGACCGTCCGATCCCGGAGCTCCACACCGCCCAGCTCAACGCCCTCGACCACACCGGCCGCGAGGTGGGGCGCTGGCTGGCCTGGTACGACCGCACCGTCGTCCTCGACGCCCTCGAATACCTCCACGCCGCCGCCCGCCACCCGGCCATGACCCGCGCCCGGCGCCGCTGAGAGCCGATCATGAAGACATAGGCTTCGGACATGAGTCGAATACATGTCAAGGGCGCCGCGCTCCACTACGACGACCGGGGCCCCGGCGACGGCCTGCCGGTGGTCCTGGTCCACGGACACCCCTTCAACCGCACGCTCTGGGCGCCGCAGGCCGAGGCGCTGACGGCGGCCGGACACCGCGTCATCACACCCGATCTGCGGGGCTACGGCGACAGCGACGTCACCCCGGGCACGACCCCGCTCTCCGACTTCGCCGACGACATCGCCGCCCTCCTCGACCACCTCGGGATCGACGAGGCGGTGATCGGCGGAGTGTCCATGGGCGGACAGATCACGATGGAGTTCCAGCGCCGGTACCCCGGCCGCGTCCACGCGCTCGTGCTCGCCGACACCTCTCCCGCCGCCGAGACCGACGAGGGCAGGGCGTTCCGCAACCGCCTGGCCGACCGGCTGCTCGCCGAGGGCATGGACGGGTACGCGGACGAGGTCATCGACAGGATGCTCGCCCCGTACAACGTCACGGGGAAACCGGACGTCGCCGCCCATGTCCTCGGCATGATGCGCTCCACCGACCCGCGGGGCGCCGCCGCCGCGCTCCGGGGCCGCGCCGAGCGCCCCGACTACCGGCCGGTGCTCGCCGCCGTGTCGGTGCCGACCCTCATCGTCGTCGGCGCGGACGACCCGTACACCCCCGTGGCCGACGCCGAGGGCATGCACCGGCTGATCCCGCACGCCACCCTCACCGTCGTCGAACAGGCCGGCCACCTGCCGAACGTCGAACAGCCGCAGCGGTTCAACGCCGCGGTGCTGCGGTTCCTCGACACCCAGGTGCGCCCGGACAGCGACTGAGACCCAACGAGGCGCGAACGAGGCGCGGCGCGCCGGCGGCGCACCGGCCAACTCCACGCGTGCCCGGTCCGGTTGGAGGTGACGGGACCGCATACTCGGTTCCGTCCCTCCATCCCCGTCCCGGGAGGCCCTCCATGGCGCCGCTGTCCCGCCGATCCGCCGTGGTCGGCCTCGCCACCACCGCCACCGCCCTCGCCCTGCCCACGCGGCGGGCCGCCGCGCACCCCGCCCCGGCCACCCCCGTCAAACCCCTGCGCCGTGCCCACGCCCACAACGACTACCTGCACGAGCGACCCCTCCACGACGCCCTCGCGCACGGCTTCACCAGCGTCGAAGCGGACATCTTCCTCGTCGACGGCGAACTCCTCGTCGCCCACGAGCCGTCCCGGCTCGACCCCACGCGTACGCTCCGCGCGCTCTACCTCGACCCACTCCTGGCACGCGTACGGGCCAACGGCGGGACGGTGTACCGCGGCCACCACAGGCCCGTACAACTGCTCATCGACATCAAGGCGGACGGTGACACCGCGTACCGCGTACTCCACCGCCGACTGACGGCCTACCGAGCCATGTTGAGCAGGTGCGCGCACGGCGCCGTACGGCCCGGGGCCGTCACGGCCGTGATCTCCGGCGACCGCGCCGCCCGCGCCCCCATGGAGGCGCAGACCGTGCGGTACGCCTTCTACGACGGCCGCCTCGACGACCTCACCGCGCCCACCCCCGCCCCCGCCTCCTTCGCGCCGCTGATCAGCTCCAACTGGACCCGGAGCTTCACCTGGCTCGGCACCGGCCCCTTCACGGACGCCGAACGGGCCCGCCTCCACGCGATCGTCACCGCCGCTCACCGCGCCGGGCAGCGCGTACGGTTCTGGGGCACACCCGACCGCCCCGGGGCCGCCCGCGACGCCCTGTGGGCCGAACTGCTCGCCGCCCGCGTCGACCACCTCAACACCGACGACCTCGCCGGACTCGCCGCCTTCCTCCGCGCCCACGGCGTCCGCACCGGGGCGTAACGGGCCGGCCGCGGGTAATACCCGTTCGGCCGACACGCCGTACGGCCGGACGGCGCCGCCGCTCCGCCAGACTGGCCGCCGAATGCCGCACAACCGATGCGGCGACTGGCCGAGGAGGGCGTCAGATGGCCGTATCCGTCTCCGTGGTGCTGCTTTTGCTGGTTCTGGCGGTGATCTTCCTGCGTAACGGCGGCCTGAAGGTCTCCCACGCGCTGGTCTGCGCCCTGCTCGGGTTCTTCCTGGCCGGCACGAGCCTGGCGCCGACCATCTACAACGGCGTCTCCGCCACGGCCGACGTCGTCAGCAGCCTCAAGCCGTGACGGTCAGGCGGCGTCCGGCCGTACGAACAGCCCGATGCCGTTCGGTACGGCGCGCTGGACGCCACCGCTGGGATGGTTGAGCACGCTCACCTTCGTCGCCTCGCCGACCCGGGCCACCAGCGTGGAGGAGCCACCGCCGTCCAGGTTGACGGCCTCCGACGCGCCCAGATCCCGCATGACGGCGGCCAGTTCGGCGACGGTCAGCCCGGACCGGAACTCCGCGCCACCGTCCAGGGCGAGCAACACCAGCCTTTTGCCGTCGGCCCCGACCCCGGCCGCCGTGCGCACCGCGGCCGTCACCCCGTCCAGCCCGCCCAGCGGCTCCCCGCCCCGCAGCACCGGGAACCCGCCCACGGCGAAGCGGTACGACACCCCCGGCTCCGCGCCCGCGGCCACCAGCGCGTACCGCACGCCCACGAGGTCCCCGACCGCCAGCTTCCGCAGCTCCCGCGCGCCCGCCTCACGCCCCACCACGACCTGGGTCCCCGGCTCGATCACCCCCCGGCCGGGCGCCTCGGCGACCGCGACCACCTTGCCGCCGCGCACCGTCACCTCGTACGTCTCCGCACTGCACGGGGCGCTCCGCTGGGTGTCCGTACCGCAGGTGGCACGCACGCGTGACGCACCGCCCCAGTCCTCGGTGAACACCCCGACCGAACCCACCGGCAGCGCGTACTGGTTGAGCCCGCCGAGCGGGAACTTCCCGTACGGCGTCGACACGGCCCCCTCCAGGACCAGTTCACCGACGCGCGCCTTGCCGTCGTCGCCCACGCCCAGCACCTGCCGGGCGTTCGTACCCGGCGGCAGCGCGGGGCCGAACCGCTGACCGTCCGGCACGGCGGCCTTCAGCGGGCGCCCGTCCGCGACCGCGGGCCCGACCGGCGCCCCGGTCGCCTCCACGCCGGGATGCTGGGCCTCCGTCAGGTTGAAGAAGTCACCGTTGATCCCGCCGGTCGCGCCCGCGCCGTCGGCGAGCGCCGACAGCGCCGAACGGGCGGCGACCACCCCCGGGTACAGCAGTCCCACCGACACCCGCGCGTCGGCCAGGTCCGCCGACAGCAGATGCGCCCGCGCCGTGCCCCGGCCCGACGGAATGTCCATGGTCCGGTACGTGACGCCCGACGCCACCTCGGACCAGGCCGGCGCGGGGGCGGCGGACGGCGCACCGGCCAGCCCGGTGGCGCCCACCAGCGACGCCATGACGAGCAGCAGGACGGTACGCGTCCGCGCACCACGCGTCGCGGTGCGGCGCCGCATCACGCTCACGGTCCCCCCAAGGTGTCCGGGCAACTCACACGGGTCGGGGAAGAGTTGCCCCGCCCGGACCGCCGACGAACCGGCCATCCGGGAACGATCCAGGAAAGGTACGCCGTTCGGGGCCCTGCGTCGACAGCCCGTGCCCCGCCCCTCCGCCTCCGGCGGCACGTCGGAATCACCCGTTCGGAACGCACCGCTCGATGGGACACGGGCGCACCCGAGGCCGCGTCAACTCCGCGGGGCCGCCCGGTTCCGCGCCAGCCAGCCCCGCGCGTAGTCCACCGCCTCGACCACCCCGAGGAGCCGGCACCGCGCCGCACCGACCCTCCCGTGCCGGACCACACCGGGACGGTCACGCTCCAGGTCCGCCCCGAGCGTCCCGAAGTCGCCGTCGTCCAGGGCCACGTCCTCGTACGCCCACCACCGCCGCGCCCCGCCCTCGCGCACCACACAGCGGTACGTGCGGCGGGGCGGGCGCGCCAACCGGTACTCACCCAGGTGGAAGGCCGTGCACCGCTCGAACCCCGTCCCCAGCAGCAGGATCCGCCCGTCCAGGTCGTACAGCCGGGCCAGCGGCGAATGCTCACCCAGGTGGCAGTCGGGGCGGTGGCCGGACACCACCTGCCCGGCACGGGCGCCGAGCGCCGCGAACGACGTCTGGGGATGCGCGCTGCGCACCGCGCCCGCCGCCGTCCGCACGGTCTCCGCGAGCACGCCCATCCCGTCCGACGCCATGGTGGCGGCGTCGTACGGCGGCATCGCCGCCCGTACCGCCGCCCGCTCCGCCTGGCCGAGCCCACGCACCCGCTCCCGGTAGGCGGGCGAGCTGTCCGAGTTGTGCGCGGTGAACGTCGGCACCACGACCGTGCCGTCCGGGCCCAGCGCCGCGCGCAGCGCCCGCAGCACCGCCTCGCTCCCGCCGGACACGGGCCCCACGGCCCGGAGGGACGCGTGCACCAGCAGGACACCGCCCGGCTCGACCCCCAACGCGGCCAGCTGCGCGCGAAGTTGCTCCTCGGTGTGCGATCCGGACCCGGTCAAAGCTCACCCATTCCCCCGGCGCCCGGCCCCGGGCGCCGCCACTGCTCCGTGCGGGCCATCGTAGGGGCCGGCAGCGCGTCAGCCGGCCGTTGTCGCCCGGTCCGCGAACGCGATCCGGGTCGCCATCCGCCGGATGGGCTCACCGTCGACCAGGGTGTCCGACCCGCGCCGTACCGGTACGTCTCATGGCGTACACCCCGCTCCCGCAACCGCCGCAGGGACGGCGCGATCCGGCCGGCCGGGCAGCGCGGGTCGTTCTCCCCGGCGGGCAGCAGGACCGGGGCGCGGACCCGGTCGGTGTATGCCAGCGGGGAAGAGGCGGTGCGTACACCTCGCGACGCTCCTCGGGTGAGCCGCCGAACAGCTCGCGGTCGAAGGCCCGGAGGGAGACCGGGTGCTCGGCGTAGGCGGCGGCGTGGTCCGCGGCGTGGTCCGCGCCCCAGGACCCGGGCGCTGAACCGGCTCGCCGACCGCTTCGCGGACGTGGTCTCCCACGGTCCTCTTCCCGATCGCCGGCGCCGTGCAGGCCGCGCTCCGGCTCGGGACGCGGCTGTCGCCCCTGAGCAGGGCGGGCCGCTGACCGGCCGGGGTGCCGCCTAGGCGAGGTGGAACACCTCGGTGAGCGGCGTCATCGCCTCATCCGGCCGGCCGCCGTCCAGCGACTCGAAGAAACCGGCCATCTCGGCCTGCCAGCGGGCGTTGACCTCGGTGCGCTCCATGGCGTCCCGGGCGGCCGTGAAGTCCTCGGTCTCCAGGTAGCCGACGAGCAGGCCGTCGTCCCGCAGGAAGAGGGAGTAGTTGCGCCAGCCGCTGTCCGAGAGCGCCCGGAGCATCTCGGGCCACACGGCCCGGTGGCGCTCGCGGTACTCCTCCAGACGGTCCTCGCGGACCTTCAGCAGGAAGCAGACGCGCCGCGGGACCGGAGGGGCCGGGCTCGTCCCGGGCTGATGCATGAGGGCTCCCGGGTGATGAGGGGTGAACACCGGCGTACGCGCCGACGATCATGAAAGGTTTCAACCAAGGACGCCGGAAAGCTAGACGGAGAACGGCCGTGGCGTCAACGGGTCGATCCGGAAACGACGTTGGCGGATGACCATTGTCAAGCCGGGCATGTCGACCGGGCTTGTCCCGTCTCTTGACAGGGGGCCGGTTCCTTCATGGTCGTTCATCGAGGAGGGCAGACTCCGCACGATCGTGGACCGCGTCCGGCCGGGGGACTACCTCTTCGTACAGTTCGGCCACAACGACACCACCGCCAGCCGTCCCGAGCGCTGCACCTCGCCCGAGGACTACAAGGAGTACCTGCGCGAGGACCACATCGGCGGCGCGCGGGCGCGCGGCGCCGTACCGGTCGTCGTCACCCCCGTCTCGCGGCGCTCCCACGACCCGGCGACCGGCGGGTTCCGCGTATCCTTCGCCCCGTACGCGCAGAAGGCGATCGAGGTCGCCACCGAGGAGAACGTCCCGCTCGTCGACCTGTCCGCGTCCAGCCGGGCCTACCTCGACTCCATCGGCCCCGAGGCCGCCGAAGACGTCTTCCTGCACACCGATCCCGGTGAGTACCCCAACCGCCCCGAGGGCACCGCGGACGACACCCACTTCCAGCGGTACGGCGCTCTGCAGATGGCCCGCCTCGTCGCCCGCGAGGTCACCGCGCTGCGTCTGCCCCTGTCCGCCGAGGTCCGCGACACCGTCTTCGACGTCTACGACCTCGGACCGGCCGGCGCTCCGGTGGCAGCCTCCTCCACCCCGGTCACCGCCACCACCGCGTACACCGCGCAACGCGGATACGGGCTGTCCGGCACCGGCGTCATCGAGCGGGACCGGGGCCCCGGCCGCGCACGCGATCCAGCGGGACTTCGTCGCGCTGTTCAACGGCCGGTACGCGTTCCGGGCACAGGTCCCCAACGGCGCGTACGACGTACGGGTCCATGTCGGCGACACCCTGGGCTCCGCCCGCACCGACGTCACCCTGGAGGACTCCGTATCCGGCCGGCCGGCCGGCACCGGCCGCCGGCACGGCCGCGGCCCGCACCTTCACGGGGGTCACGGTCACCGACGGCCGCCTCGACCTCGCCGTCTCCGGTGGGACCGCCCACCTCAACGGGGTGGAGATCCTGCCCGCCGGCCCATGACGCCCGGCCGTGGGAGGGACGTGCCGCGCGGCGGGGAGCCCGGCCGGCGGTACGCGGGTGAGGAACGGCCCATCGCCGGGTAGGCGGCGCAGCATGGCTGAAGTGGTGCAGGCGGGGCTGTGGGGACTGGTGGCCGGTTCGGCGCTGTTGCTCGGCGCCGCGCTCGGATACGGGCTGAAGGTGCCGCAGAAGGTGATCGCCACGGTGATGGCCTTCGGCGCCGGGGTCCTGCTGTCGGCGGTCTCCTTCGAACTGGTCGGCGAGGCGTACGACCAGGCCGGGCTGGGGCCCGCTGCCGTGGGCACCCTCGCCGGGGCGGGCGCCTACACCGCGGGCAACGTGTGGCTGGCACGACGCGGGGCCCGGCACCGCAAACGCTCCGGCCACGGGCAGGCCCAGCCCTCGGAGACCCACCAGGGCGGCTCCGGCCTGGCCCTGGCCCTGGGCGCGCTGCTCGACGGCGTACCGGAGTCGGCCGTCATCGGCGTCAGTCTGCTGGACGGCGGCGCGGTCAGCCTGGTGACCGTCACGGCGGTGTTCATCAGCAACGTGCCCGAAGGGCTGTCCAGCTCCGCCGGGATGAAGCAGGCCGGGCGCGGCAAGGGGTACGTCTTCGGCGTCTGGGGGGCGATCGCCGCGGCCAGTACGGTCTCGGCGGTCCTCGGCTACACCGTGATCGGGAGCTTCTCCCCGGCCGTGATCGCCGCGGTGACGGCGGTCGCGGCCGGAGCGATCCTCGCCATGATCGCCGACACGATGATCCCGGAGGCGTTCGAGAACGCGCATCTGGCCATCGGCCTGATCACCGTCAGCGGGTTCCTGGTCTCCTTCGCCCTCTCCCACGCCTGACCCCAAGACCACCGGCGCGCACGCGTGGGCCGGGCGACGAGAGCCGCGTCACGAACGTACGACCGGTCCGATCGCGTCCCTCGATCCCGGAAGCGCGACGGGTCGTCACCCCGGTGGCCGACCGGCTCCCGGGCGCCCCGTGACGGCCGTGCGGCCCACCGCGGCGGCCAGCTTGCGCAGCCGGCGCCAGTCGAGGGGAGGGGGAGCCTCGGGGACGCCGGGCCGGTGCCGGGGCACGCGGACGCGCAGCACGCCGGGGGCGATCCGGCAGCGGACGGGGGTGGGCAGGACGAAGGGCTCGCCGTCGATACCGACCTCGACCCGCGGACCGTCGGCGTCGACGACCACCTCGCGCGCGGTCAGCACCGTGAAGCCGTTGGCCTCGGGAGCCAGCAGCAGCCCGGCGGCGTCGACCGCGCTCTCGATCCGCACGCCGAGCACTCCGAGCAGACCGGAGTCCAGCCGTTCGCGGCGGCCGAGGCCGAGCGGATCGTCCCTGCGGTAGGGGTTGTTGCTCACCAGCACGGCCTGCGGCCCGGTGAGGGCGGTCCCCGCGGCACGGACGGTCAACCGCGGCCCGCTCTGCCCGGTGAGCAGGTCGGGCAGCAGATCGAGCGCGGTGCCCACCTTGTCGTCGCGGTACCCGGGGGCCTGCACGACGGCCCCGTACACGCCGAAGGACACGTTGTTGACGAAGGGGCGCCCACCGGCGAAGCCGAGGTCCACCCGGAGCTCCACGCCGTCGGACAGCGCGTCCAGGCCGGTCGCCGGGTCGTCGCGGTCGAGCCCGAGATCCATGGCGAAGTGGTTGCGGGTTCCGGCGGAGACGACCATGAACGGCAGGCCGTGCTCGGCGGCGACCGCCGCCACGAGCGCCTGCGTGCCGTCGCCGCCCGCGACGCCCAGCAGGTCGAAGCCGTCCGCGACGGCCTGCCGGGCCAGAGCCGTGACGTCCTGGTGCCGCTCCGGGTCGAGCAGCACCACGTGCGCGCCCAGCCGTTCGGCCTTCTCCCGCAGGCCGAACCGCTCCACCTTGGCTTCGCCCGAGAGGGGGTTCATGAGGAGAAAGGGCCGCCGTGGCGGCGGTGTCCGGTGCTCCCGCGCCCGTACGGGGCGCAGGCCGGTGCTCCGCAGCGCGTACCGCCCGGTCCACACGGCCACGCCCCACAGCGCCAGGGACAGCACGACGGTCCACAGCACACCGGCCGCCGCGAACAGCCCGACGACGGCGGCGGGTGCCGCCGCGGCCAGCACGGCGGCCGCCACGCGGGCGGCGCCGCGCCGCGTCAGCGCCCACCACAGTGCCGCCGCCGAGACGGCCATGCCCATGACGCCCACCAGGAGCAGCACTACGCTGCCCACGCCTCCGTACACCAGGGGCAGCAGCACCGCCAGCGCCAGGGCGGACAGGGACGCCCTGGCCGCCCACCGCTGCGCGCGGTGTGCGCGTCCGCCCGCGTCCGGCCCGATCCCCATGCGTCCTCCCTCGCCTGGGGCCATCGTAGGAGCACGGTGCCCGGCCGGACGACGACCGGTGACCCACCGGCCCCGTCGCCCCGGTGCCCGTCGCGTCACACGCGGGCCCCCACGGGCGTCCCGGCCCGGGGAACGAGGAAGACGGGAGCCGAGGGGAGGGACCCGTCGGACCGGCGGGGACCCGTGAGGGGGGCCGGGTCCGTGCTCAGGACGGATGCCGCGTCCCATGTGCCGCCCAGGTTCCAGGAGTTGCCACGGGAGACGGTGGAGCCGGCGACCGCGACGGGCGTCCGCTCCGCGACGGACAGGTTGCCGTCGAGCACGGCCCGCGAACCGGGCACATCGAAGTCGAAGCCCGTGCCGCCGTTGCCGTACGTCGTGTTCCGCGTGAGGGCGAGCGCGCCGGGGTTGCCGTTGTCCGTCATGCCCTTGGCCGCGTTCCGGAACGCGATCGCGTCGCGTACGGCGTGCGCCACCGCGGGCGCGGGAGTGCCGCCACCCAGTTTGAAGCCGTTGCCGTCGCCCGCGAAGTCGGGGAAGTTCCAGCGGTTGAAACCGTTGCCGTACGCGACGGTGTTCTCGATCAGGACCGGGGAGGCGAACTTCCAGGCGTCGAAGCCGTCATCGACGTTGTTCCACAGCCGGGCGCCGCGGACCACGTTGCCCGTCCCGCTCCCTTCCTTGATGGCCAGGCCGTCCGCGCTCTCACCGTTCTTGCGCGGGTCGCGGTTGCCGTGGCTGTCGAGGTCGAGGACGAGGTTGCGGCCGGAGGCCCCCTGGAGCTGGAAGCCCGACTCGTAGTTGTCACGGGTGACGAGCCGCGCGAACACGTTGTCGTTGCAGTTGTCGCAGTAGTACCCGTACGGGCCGTTGACGAGTTCCAGGTCGGACACCCGCCAGTGGGAGGCCTCCTGGTGGATCACTCCGCGCTCGGCACGCGGGATGCTGCCGCCGACGGGCGTGTGGCCGGCGGGCAGCCGCTCACCGTCGACGACGACCCGTTCGCCGGGGTACGCGCCGAGCGAGATCGGCTGGGACGCGGTGCCGGACGTGCTGATGGTGATGTTGTCGTCAACGGCGTACGTGCCACCGCGTACGGCGATGACGTCACCGGGCTTCGCCCGGTCCACGGCCGCCTGAATCGTGCGCAGGGGACGGCTGAGCGTCCCGGGCGCCGAGTCGTCCCCGGTCACCGCCACCACGATCGTCGGTGTGGCGGCTGCCGCCTCGGCGGGTACGGTCGCCACGGCCGCCGCTGTGAGGACGGTTCCCAGCACCGCGCTCCATGCTCTGCCTGCTCCGGGCACGTGCCCTCCCGCTGTTCGCTGTCCATGCCTGTCACCGGTCAGTGGCCGCCGGGGCGGGGAAGGTTGCCGCACGGGCGGGGGCGCCGGCCATGGGTCCGCCCCTGCCACCGGCCCGCATCCGCGCGCGATGAACCCGACGGCGGATCGGCACGTATGGAGGTGCAGTCTTCCTTTCTCACCACCGGTACGGCATTGGGGGCCATGGATGAAGCACGGACGGCGCACCCTGCGGCGGGGCATCCGTCTGGCGGCCGTCGGAGGGCTGCTCTGCGGCGCGCTGATGGTGTCGAACGCGATGGCGGGGGAGGCGCCCGGCGGCACCGGGACCACGGCCGGCGTCCCACCGTCGCCCGATGCGGCCGAGAGCCTGGTCGCGCGGCTGGGCACCGCCCGTACCGCGGGAAGCTGGATAGGGCGGGACGGTCGCCCGGTCGTCGCCGTGACCGACGCCGACACGGCCGCCGAGGTCCGGCGGGCGGGCGCGCGGGCCGAGATCAAGCGGTACAGCATGGAGGACCTCCGCTCGGCGACCGAGACCCTGAAGCGGGCACCCAGGGTGGCGGGCACGGCCTGGGCGGTGGACTACGCGTCCAACCAGGTGAGGGTGTACGCCGACAGCACCGTCTCCGCCGCCGACTGGTCACGGCTCTCGGAGGTCGCGGAGCGGGCGGGCGGACCTGTCCGCATGCGCCGGACCGAAGGCCCCTTCACCACGCGGCTCAACGGCGCCACGCCCATCTTCAACGGCACCGGACGCTGCTCCGTCGGTTTCAACGTCACGGACGGCCGGGACAACTATCTGCTCACCGCCGGGCACTGCGGCCCGGTCGGCACCCCCTGGTTCCGCACCACCCAAGGCGGCGGGCGACTCGGCACCACGGTCGCCGGCAGCTTCCCCGGCAACGACTTCTCCCTCGTCCGGTACGACAGGGACGACGGCGTCGACTTCGACGGGACCAACGCCGTGGACATCGGCGGGGGCCGGCGCGTGGAGATCGTCGGCGCGGCCGATCCCGTGGTCGGCCAGCAGGTGTTCCGCAGCGGCAGCACCACGGGGCTGCGGTCGGGCCGGGTCACCGCCCTGAACGCCACGGTGAACTACCGCGAGGGCACGGTCACCGGTCTCATCCAGACCACGGTCTGCGCCGAGCCCGGCGACAGCGGCGGCCCGCTGCTCGCGCAGGGGCTGGCGCTCGGAGTGACCTCGGGCGGCAGTGGGGACTGCGCCGAGGGCGGCATGACGTTCTTCCAACCCGTCACGACGGCGCTGAAGGCGCTCGGGGTGCGCGTCATCGACGGCCGCCTCCCCGGTGAGGCCCGCGGCACGGTCGTCAGCCCGCCTCCCCCCGCCGACGCCGCCCCGACCGCCCGAGCGGTGGGAGCACCGGTCGGAACCGATGGGCGAACGGTCCCCGGGATCGTCGAATTCCGGCAACTGGCGCTCGGTTCTGCGTTGATCGGGGTCAGCGTGCTCGGCCTGATCGCCGCCCGGTGGTTGCTGTCCGAACGGGCCAAACGCGAGCAGTACCGCGCCGAGTACTCCCACACCTGGACCTGACTGCGCCTCAGGACGACGGCGGCGCCCCGACTTTCTCCGCGCCTGTACGGCGTATCCCTTTCGTGTCGAATAATCCTGTTATCGCTCCATGTGCTTAGGGTGTGAGCCGCTGAAGCACTTCCCCTACCTGGAGACAGAGCCATGGGTCAGTTCGTTCGTACATGGGGCGCCGGTATCACCGCGGCCGTGGTCATCGGCTCGGTCGGGGCCGCCGCTGCGGTCGCCTCCCCGACACCGCACACGCCGGCGGTCGCCAGGACCGCGGTCACCGACGCCTCCGCCACCACCACCGCGAAGAGCGTGCGGGCGTGGGAGCAGTTCCGCATCCGCGGCGTCGCCAAGAACCTGCGTCCGGGCAGCACGGTCACCCTGCAGCAGAAGCAGGGGAAGCGCTGGGTCTCGCTCCCGGCCTCGATGCAGACGACCTCCCGCTCCACCTACAGCCTGCGCGTCATGCTCGGCTTCAAGGGGCACAACAAGCTGCGCATGGTCGACGCCCGCAAGCGCCCCGTCTCACCCGTCATCGACGTCTGGGTGCGCTGATCTCCCGGCGGGCCCGACCCGCCGCGAGCGCGACCCGGCGGCGCGCGCCTCGAGGGACCGGGCGCGCGGAGTACCGCCACCCCGATGCCGGCCCCGGCCTGCCGTGGAGCGACGCTGCCACGGCATCGCCGGGGCAGGCCGGGGGACACGGCGCGGCGAGCGGTCAGTTCCAGAGCCGCCGCTCCTCCCCGCGCGGGTCCATGACGACACCCCGCGCGGGATGGTCGAACACCATGACGGGGCGGCGCCGCAGGTCGTACGGCTCCCAGCCCGGGTCGCCGTGCGACGTGAACGCCACCCACGCGGCGTGCGTCCGGCGGGCGAGGTCCCGCGGCGCGTCCTCCCCGACGAGCCCCTCGGCGCCGGGCCTGCCCAGTGTGCCGAGGGCGAAGGCGATCTCCAGGGCGTGGCAGGCGCCGAGGTCCTCGACGGGGGTACGCCAGGCGAATTCGTACATGTGGGTGGTGGCGGCGGCCTCGGCACGGGCCTCGGCCACCCGGATCGCCGGCATCCGGAAGTACCGGTCGGTGAGCACGGCGGCCAGCACATCTCCGGGCGTCGCACCGGGACGGGCGCCGGCGTAGGCGTCGGCGACGGCCGGGGTGACGAGGGACCGCAGCGCCTCGGCGTCGATGGCCCCGGCGACGCCGGTCGGAACGAGGAGCAGCCGGTGCTCCTCGGTGGTGGTGCCCGTGAGCAGCGGGATGGTGTGACCCGCGCCGGCGGCGATCGCTTCGAGCGGTGGCCGCTCGAGGATGTCGCCGTCCACGACCGGCGGATACGGCATCGCGGCCGCCACGACACTGGGCCCGAAGCGGCCGGGATCGGGCCGGGCGCCGAGAGCGGCCCCGATGCGCCGATGGGCCGCGAGCACGTCCGGCAGTGCGACGGAGGCGAACGCGCGGGCGGTCGGTTCCACTCCCAGGAGCCGTGCGGTCTCCGCGGTCACCCGCCGCGCGTCCTCGGCGGTCACGAACCCCTGTCCCGCGCCGCTCTGCGCGATGGCGCGGTGGAACAGGCCGGCGCCGTGGCGGCTGGACAGCAGTGAGGTGACGCTCATCGCCCCCGCGGACTCGCCCGCCACGGTGACCCGCGCCGGATCGCCCCCGAAGGCCGCGATGTTGTCCTGGATCCAGGCGAGCGCCGCCAGTTGGTCGCGCAGGCCCAGGTTGGCCGGGGCGTCGGGGAAGAGCCCGAAGCCCGGCACACCGAGGCGGTAGTTGAGGGAGACGAAGACGACACCGTCGCGGGCGAAGGAGTGCCCGTCGTACGTGGGGACGGCGGAGGAGCCGTTCTGAAAAGCACCCCCGTGGATCCAGACGAACACCGGCAGGCCGGAGCCCCCGGGATCGGGTGTCCACACATTGAGGTTGAGGAAGTCCTCACCCGGGACCGACGGCTCGGGCAGCAGCCGGTCCAGCGGACGTGGGTACGCCGACTTGGGCGCCGTCGGCCCGAACGCGTCCGCCTCGCGGACCCCGTCCCAGCCCTCCGGAGGCGCGGGCGTCCGGTACAGCCCTTCACCCGTGGGGGCGGCGGCGTACGGAATGCCGAGAAACGAGGCGACTCCGTGGATGAGACGCCCACGCAGGCGGCCCTGTTTGACGGTGACGACCGTATCCATTCGTTCTCCCTCGACGTCATGGGGCCCACAACATACCGACCGGTTGGTCACCCGGCCATGCCGGGAAACGCTTTCGAGCCGCCGGTGACGGCGGGTCATGCGGGGCCTTTCGGCCCGCCGTTGACTGCCCCTGCCCACGGGCGCGGGGCGGCGGACCGGCGGGCCGAGGGGGCACGGCCGTCAGCTGTTGATCAGGTCCCGGACCTGGGTGTACACGGTGGCGTCCGTCAGGAGTCCGTTGTGGCCGAGGCAGGTGGTCTGCCGGTTGTCGGCACCCGCGAGGGAGACGCTGCTGTCGGGGTTGATGACCGCGTCGCAGGGCGACCACCAGGTCGCGTACCGGGGGCTTCCCGGCGTTTCGTCACCGGAGTTGAGAGCGGTGAGGAAGTCCGATCCGATGCGCATCTCGTAGCAGGAGGCGTCGAGGCAGCCGTTGGCCGTGTCGGTGCCGTGGTTCGGGCCGCCGAGCGAGACCCAGGCGTCGATCTCGGCGCCGCCGCCGAGGTTCTTGGCGTAGTGGCGCGAAGACAGCCCGCCCATGGAGTGGGTGACGACGTCGACCTTCGAGGCGCCGGTGGAGACGAGCAGCCGGCCGACCTCCGCGGCGAGCTGCCGGGCGGTGGTGGCGTTCGACTGCCGCGAATCGTACTGCCACTGATCCAGGTGCGAGACGGGCCAGCCGTCGTTCTTGAACCGGCTCACCATGGTGTCCCAGTTCTGCGCACTGCCGTTGTAGCCGTGGACGAAGAGGACCGGGTGGCTGGTGGAACGGTACGTCGAGGTGCCGGCCGCGCCGGCGGGGGACAGGGCTTGCAGAGCCAGGACGACGGCGGCCACGAGGGCGGCGATCACGGGCTTTCTCACGGTGACCTCACGGAAACGGGGAAGGGGACGGCGCTTGGGGTGAGGGGGTGGCGATGACGGAGCGCGTCGTTCCCGGGTCACGGAAAGACTGAGAGGCGGCCGGCGGATCGGGGCCCGTGGCCGTCGCGGGGGTACGGCACGAGTGCCGGAGGCGGGGTGGCGCAAGGCTACTGCCGGGTACGCGGGGGATGGCAAGAGGTGTGCGGCGGATGATTTCCCGCCGGGAGGCACGTGCGGCCCAGTTCACCGCGGCCCGGTCGAGGACGTCCGGTCGGCTCGCCCCCGCGTCCGGGCGGTGAGGCGCGCCGCCCGGACGCCGCGAACCGCCACCCCGCTGACTCGACCAGGCGTGGGCGCCCCCGGCTTCCCCGTCGGACTCGACCGTGAAAGGCGCGCCCATGGCGGCGGTCGTGGTGCCGGACACCGATCCGGCACCACGGTGCGGGCGTCAGGCGGGGGTGGTGCCGCAGACCGCCACGCCCAGGACCTCGTTGCCGGTGGTGCCGTAGCCGGGGAAGGTCACCGTGTCGCCGGGGGCCGCCGTGCGGCAGGGCACGGAGGTGCCGTCGCGGTACTCGACCGTCACCTGCTGCGGGGTGTCGCAGCCATTGCTGACGAACGTGTAGCGCCAGCTCGTCGAGTACCGCACACACGCGGGTGCCGCTCCGTCGACGCTCGCCGCCTCCGCCGCTGCGGCCTGCGTCGAGCCTGCGACGGACAGCACCAGGCCGACAACTCCGCATATGACTGAACGCACAGCTTGAGGCATGACAGCTCCAGCCTTCATAGGTCGAATGAGACGCTGCCAGTATCAACGCTTCTGGGCATGGCTGAAAATATTTTCGCCAACTTGCGCAAGGCTTCCATGAGTTGCCGGTCGCCAGGGGGGCGCCGCCTTTCTCTTACGAAAGGCGCAGCTCAGGCTCGCGTGGCCAAGGGACTCTCTCCCCATGGCTGTCGGCCGCCACGCATGAAGGCGCGGCGCCCCGAGAGCGTCCCTGCGGCAGGTCGTGCGCGTGTCCCCGCCGACAGACGGTGTCCGGTCATGCGACGTGGGAATCCGACCGGAACCCGTACCCGTGGTCTCTGGCCCTTGTCTTCGAGAAGTTATGGTCACGGGCGGGCTGCCCGCCGCCCGCCGCATCACCACGCCTGCCGGCCCACGGACGCCCTCACGCGGGACGCCTCCCATCGGTAGAACTCCACGCCCCTCGCGTCGACCGGGCGGCGCCACGACTCGGGGTCCTAGGCGTGGACGTACGGCGATTGGGCGGGCGCTGACCTCGCGGAGCGCCGGGTGGCGACGCGGCGGACGCGGCGGGCGATGGCGTAGCGGCCGGCGGGGACCTCGGCGGGGCGTGACCTTGGCAGGGCAAGGGGGCTGTTCGGGCGGAAGGGTCCCTATGGAATCGGGAGGAAGCGATTGTGAGCAGGCGTGTGAGGTCGACAGCGGTGTCGGCGGTGCTCTGGACGGTGGTGACGGCCGCAAGCGCGGCACCGGCGTGGGCGGGAGGTATCGGCACGGTCGGCGACGCGGCGTTCGACAACACCTGTGTGCGGACCGGCGCCGGACCCGAGGCAGACGTCCGGCAGCCGAGGCAACCGGGCCTGTTGGGAGGAAACGTCAACCAGGCCCCGGTCGCGTACAGCAAGAACAGCTGCGGCAGCACCGACATCGACGTGGACACGACGTCCTGAAAGTGCTGCCCGTACCGCTCCCGGCCATGCTCCCGGCGATGTGAGGAGGGGCCCGGTGCGTGATTGCCACGCACCGGGCCCCTCCTCCCCGTCCCGCCGGAACGCGGTCAGTGACGGAAGCCGTCCTTCGCTCCCTCCTTGGTGGCCCGGGCCTTGCCCCGTGCCTCCAAGGCCGCCCCCTTGGCGGCGGTCGTCTCCTGGCCCATCGCGTGGGCCGCCTTCCTCACGGCCTTCCCGACAACCTGCTCGGTCCTGGCCTTGGCCTTCTCTCCGGCGCTCATGTCGGTCCTTTCGTAGACGCTGTTGAAGCGCCTGCCCCTGACCAGCGGGTGAAAACGGTGTCCCTGCCGGGGTCCAGGGCGCCGTGGGGTGAGATCTGCCGGTATGGGTACCCGGGGCGGCATGATGAAGCGCGCTGTGTGGCAAGGGCTGGCCGCCGGGACCGTCGGCGGTCTCGTGATGACACTGGGCGAGAAGGCGGAACAGCGGGTGACCGGCCGCCCGGACTCTCACGTACCGGCTCGCGTGCTGGAGCGGTTGACGGGCCTGCGGGAGAGGCCCGGCAAGCAGCCGTTGCCGGTGAACTGGGCGATGCACTTCGGCCAGGCCGCGCTCCTGGGCGTACTGCGGTCGGTCATGGCTCAATCCGGTCTGCGGGGGCCGCTCGCGTCGGCGCAGTTCGCCGTGGTGCGGCTGACCAACGACCAGATCCTGGAGAACGCCACCGGCGTCGGCGCGCCGCCGTCGACCTGGCCCCGGAAGGAGCTGTTCGTGGACGTGCTGCACAAGGCCGTCTACGCCTTCGCCACAGGTGCGGTCGCCGACGCCCTCGCCGCGCGCGACGGACGCGGCCCCGGACAGCGTCACGCCGCCCTCCGCCCCGGCCGCCACGCCGACGTCGGTCCGCTGACGCGCCGGCGGTCCTACGGGCGGTAGGCCTTCACGCCGCGCACACCGCCCCCGCCCGGGCCGTGCGGCACCACGCCGGTGACCGTCGGCGGCGGCGCCCGTCGAGGGACGGTTGACCCTCCGGGGTGCCACCGGCCATGACTCCCGGGCCGGGCCGGCTACGTGAGCTTGTAGGTGCAGCCCTTCGGGTTCTTCCCACCGTCGTTGTCCGCGACCTGCTTGCCGTCGACCTTGATGGTGCACGGGGCCTGCTTCAGCATCCCGTCGGCGCCCTTGACCGAACCGGGGACCACCGACAGCAGGTAGCCCACCTTCTGCTCCGCGGCGGTGAGTTCGACGGTCTCCGTCTTCGACCACGGCAGCGTCTGCTGCTCGAAGCCGCTCCCGGCGGCGTGCCACATGATCTGCGTGCTGCCGGTGCCCCGGACCTCCAGCGTCACCTCGTGGGTCGCCTCACCCGCCGCGGGAGTGGGCGGCGCGCTGCGGGTGGTCTCCGGCGCCTTGCCGCTGTCGCCGCCCGTCTTGCCCTTCGCGTTCCCGTTGTCGCTTCCGCAACCTGTCAGCAGTGCCGCCGTGACGGCGAGAGCCACTGCGGTAACCGTCCTGCGCATGGTCCCCGTTCCTCGTACTCGCATGACCGTGTTCCCTTGTGTGCAAGGGATCTGTAGCGGTGGACATCCAACCACGTTTGCCGGGGGCGCCCGAAGGCGGTTCAGCCGGACGCGGGCCCGGCAGCGGCCCCCGCGTCACGGAGGTGACGAGCCGTCACATCCCGGACGGGGGAGGTCTTCGAGCAGGTGGTTCAGCGCGCCCCCGACCAGGCGGCACACCTCGTCCGGGTCCGCCTCCACCAGGGGCCGTTTCCCCACGACCACGCGCGTCAGACCGATCCCCAGAAGCCATGACAGGGCGAGGTCGGCGCGCAGGTCCCTGTCATCGGCGGTACTGAGCGTGGCCAGAGCGCGGGCGTAGTCGTCGCCCAGCGCGCTCACCGCCGCCGACACCTCGTTGCTTCCGCCGACCGACCGCAGCAGGGTCTCCAGGGACCGGTCGGCCCCGGAGCGCTCACCGGCGCTCGCGGCGGGCTGCATCAGGGACCGCAACACCGCTTCGACCAGTTCCCGCGCCGGAGTGCTCCGCAGCTGCTCGTGCCCGCTCTGCGCGATCACCTCCCCGAACAGGGCCTGCTTCGAGCCGAAATGGCGGAAGAGAAGCGCCTGGTTGACCCCGGCGCGGGCGGCGATGTCCCGCACGGTCGCCCGTTCGTAACCCCGCTCGGCGAACAGGGCCGACGCGGCCGAGAGCAGCCGCTCCCGCGTCGACCCACCACCCCCCGGCGCAGCCTCTCCACCCGGCTTTCCCACCACCATTTCCCGCCACCCCTCGCTCGCCGCCCGCCGCACCTCAAAGGCGCCCCCCGTACGCGCCGTTGACTGCGTCACCCGGCCAACTCTAGGTTCGTAAGCGGCTGCTTACACCATGGAGGTCGCGGGATGACGAGCACGGACGAGCAGGAGATCCTCACCTATCCGTTCAACGAACCCGAGGGGATCGGGCTGGCCGACGCGTACGCGCAGGCGCTCGAACGACCTGGACTGTTACGCGTACGGATGGCCTACGGCGAGCCCGCGTGGCTGGCCACCCGCTACGCCGACGCCCGCCTCGTCCTCGGCGACCGGCGCTTCAGCCGGGCGGAGGGGCAGCGACACGACGAGCCACGGCAGTCCGAGGCCCAGCAGGACAGTGGCATCCTCGGCATGGACCCGCCCGAGCACACCCGGCTGCGCACCCTGGTGGCGAGGGCCTTCACCGTGCACCGCGTGGAGAAGCTGCGCCCGCAAGTGCGGGAACTGGCGCACGGCTTCCTCGACGAGATGGAGGCCGCCGGCCCCCCTGCCGACCTCGTCGAGCACTACGCCCTGCCCATCCCGGTCGCCGTGATCTGCCGAATGCTCGGCGTACCCGAGGAGGACCGGCCGAAATTCCGGGTGTGGAGCGACGCGGCGCTGTCGACCAGCTCCCTGACCGCCGAGGAATTCCACCGCAACCGCGAGGAACTGCGCGCCTACATGGCCGAGCTGATCCGGGATCACCGCGACCATCCCCGCCCGGATCTGATGTCGGCGCTGATCGAGGCGCGCGACACCGGTGACCGGCTGAGCGAGCTCGAACTGGTCGACCTGTGCGTCGGCATCCTGATCGCCGGCCACGAGACCACGGCCAGCCAGATCCCCAACTTCGTCCACGCCCTCCTGGACCACCCCGATCAGCTCGCGCTCCTGCGGGAACGGCCGGACCTCATCGCGGGCGCGGTCGAGGAACTCCTGCGGTTCGTCCCGCTCGGCAGCGGCGCCGCGTTCCCCCGTTACGCCACCGAGGACATCGAGGTGGGCGGCACCCTCGTACGGGCGGGGGAGCCGGTGCTCGTCGCGGTCGGCGCCGCGAACCGGGACGCGCTGAAGTTCGACGCGCCGGGCCGGCTCGACGTCACCCGCGCCGGGGTGCAGCACCTCGGCTTCGGTCACGGCGTCCATCACTGCCTCGGTGCGCCGCTGGCCCGCCTCGAACTCCAGGAGGCACTCCGGGCGCTGATCACCCGCTTCCCCCGTCTCCACCTGGCGGGCGACGTCGTGTGGAAGAACCAGATGCTGGTCCGAGGCCCCCGCGAGATGCCGGTGGGATGGTGACCGCCATGTCCTGGACCACCCGGATCGATCAGGAGCTGTGCATGGGCTCGGGCATCTGCGCGGCCCTCGCCCCCGACCTGTTCCGGCTGGACGGGGACCGCGCCGAGCCGGTACGCCAGGAGATCCCGGCCGATGAACGCGCCGTGGACGCCGCCGACTCCTGCCCGGCGCTGGCCATCGTCGTCCGCGACGGCCACCGCACCATCGGCCCCCGCCCCTGACGCCCCGCCCCTGCCCCCGCCCCTCACCCCTGGGGTCTCGCCCCGTCCCGCCCGGCCTCGCGCCGGACGCCGCGGCCCGCCCCTGCGGCCGGGCCGCGCCCCGGGGTCGGTCACACCATCGTGCAGGCGGCGCCGTTGAGGGTGAAGGCGGCGGGGGCGGCGGCGTTTCCGGTGTGGGTCGCCTGGAAGCCGATGGTGATGCCGCTGCCCGGGCCGATGGTGGCGTTGTACGGCGCGTTCGCGGCGGTGACCGAGCCGGTACGGGGACTGAAGGCGGCGTTCCAGCCGGTGGTGATGGTCTGGCCGGCGGGGAGCGTGAAGCCGAGGGACCAGCCGTCGATGGAGGCCGTGCCGGTGTTGGTGACGGTGACGGAGGCGGTCAGGCCCGAGTTCCAGCTGTGGGTCGTGACGGCGACGCGGCAACCACCCGTGCCCGGACCGGGACCGGGACCGGGGCCGCCGCCGCTGCGGAGGGCCGCGGTCAGCGCCGGGTACCAGCGGCTTTCCAGCTTCCGGATGCCGGTGGTCTCATTGGGGTGCACGCCGTCGGTGGTGTCCGCGGCCGTGTCGAAGCCCGTCCACTGATCGACCACGGTGATCGGTGACCGGTCGGTACGGTGCGCGGAGGCCCAGGCGGGGATGGCGTTGTTGAGACCCACCACGCCGTCGGCGCAGTCGGCGCAGCCGCTCGGACTCATCGGCGGGATCTGTGCGATGAGAAGCTGCACGTCCGGATTGTCGGCACGCATCTGGTTCAGCAGCGTGGTGTAGGAGTTCAGGATGGCGGACGTGGGCAGGTGGCTCCACACGTCGTTGGTGCCGAGCATCATCATCACGATGTCCGGCCGGGCGGCGGACAGCCAGCCGGGGAGGTGGTTGTCGGCGGCGATGCCGGTGGCCAGATAGCCGCCGTGCCCCTCGTTGTCGGCGTCGAAGGATCCCTGGCAGTAGGGGTTGTGCCGGGTCCCCACGAAGTCGACGCCGGTGTGCCCCGTGCTCTGGAGGTGCTGCCACAGCAGCGCCCGCCAGCAGCCGTTGTTCCCGGTGATGGAGTCCCCCAGCAGCATGACGCGGGTGGGGGCGGCGGCCCCGGCGGGCTGCGCCGCGCCGGCCGTGCCGACCGCTGCCACCTGGGTGGCCAGCAGGGTCACCAGCAGCGCCAGGAGCGCAAGGAGCCGATGTCGTCGCGAGGTGGTCATGGACGCTCCTCGGAAAGCAGGGACGGGGGGCCGGGAACGGAGCCGGCGGCAGGGGTGCGGTACGACCGGGCGCGCTCGGTGGGAGCGCTCCCAGGAACTATCGGGGCGGCAGGGGTGAGCGTCAATCCCTGCGGGCCCGATCCGGCCATGGGAGGGAGCCCGACACACCGTGCCACGCGGCAGGGCGACCGGGGTGTTCCCCGGTGGCCGCCGAGTCGCGGCAGACGTCCGTGCCCGGCAGGTCTTCGGGCTCCTCCGGGCCCTCCGTACCCGGCGGAGCCGGGCTCCGGCTCGCGGGGGCCTCTCGGTGGGCGACGGATGTCCACGTGCGGGAGTGGTCCCGGGATCGAGCGGTCCGGCCCGGGGGCCCACCACCGGCTGCGATGGAGGAAGACGGCTTCTCCCGGGGTGACGCCGACGTGGCTCGCCGCAGGTGAGCACCTGATCGCCGTGACTGCCCCTGAGATGTTCCGCCGGCAGGCTCGCCGTCCATGGGATGGGCGCCACGAACAGCGGCAGGGCGAGGCCGAGTGCGAGCAGCGCCCGGTCCGCGCGTTCCGCGCGGCGCCACATGGTGCCGGGTGAGCCGGATCCGGCCGACGATCAGGAAGCCGATGACATGGGCACACCGTCACCTACCGGGTCAAGCGTGTCGGGGAACTCCTGTCGCCCGCCACCACCGCGCCCAGCACACGCCACTGATGCTCACGCCGGGGGCTCGACACACTCCGTGGTGGGGGAGTCCATGGACTTGCCGACGCCGTTGACCGTGAGCCGTACGGTGCCGCCGTAGTTCTGCTCGCCGGGGTCGGGGAACCCGGCTCCGTACAGGCATTCCGCGATGGGCCCGGTCGTGCCGAAGCAACCGCGGCGTTCGCCGACCGCGAGGTTGTATGCCGAACAGGACGCGTCGGGCCCGAAGCTGGATGTGACGGTGCCCGAAATGGTGACGGCGGAGGAGGAGTTGTTCACGACCACGAGCACGACCTGCGCGTCGTCGTAGGCGTTCCTCACCAGACAGGCCTGGTACCCCACACCCGCCTTGGCGGGGTGGGCCGCGGTGGGGGCACACTTCCAGCTGAGGTTGGTGGACACCGTCTGCCAGTACGGCGCGGCCTCGGCCGGCGCCGCCGTGAGAAGCGTGCTGCCCATGAGGGCGGCCGCGGCGGTGAGGAATCTGCCGGTCTTACGCATGGTCCCACTCCCTTGATCACATGACCTCTTGGCGGATGACAGTAGGTGATCTTGCGGCGCGGGATGTAGCGATCACGGTGGCCGTTTTGGGCCAACGCGCCCCGGCATGACCGACGGTGGGTGGTGCCGGCTCCCGGCAGCTTCCCGGACGCCGACAGTTCAGGGTTTGATGGATTCAGGAATTTGTGTACTGTCGTGGTGTGCTGACTCTCGCTCGTGACATCGAGGTGCTGGCGCGGTTCGGCCGCGCGCTCGCCGATCCGATCAGGTGCCGTCTGCTGCTGGCCTTGCGCGAAGGCCCGGCCTATCCCTCCGACCTCGCCGCCGCCCTGGAGGTCTCCCGGACCCGGTTGTCGAACCATCTGGCCTGCCTGCGCGACTGCGGCCTGGTGGTCACCGCGCCGGTGGGCCGTCGCGTCCGTTACGAACTGGCGGACGAACGGCTGGGGCGCGCGCTGGACGACCTGCGCGACGCGGTCGTGGCCGTCGAGGCGGACCGTTCGTGCCCGGACGCGGACGCCCGGGGCTGCTGCTGATGACCGCGATATCCCTCGGGCCGACCCCGGCCCGCCGTGACGCCCTCGCCCGCCGGATACGGCTCCTGGTCGCGGCGACCATCACCTACAACGCCATCGAGGCGATCGTCGCCGTCACCGCCGGGGTGATCGCCTCTTCGACGGCGCTGGTCGGGTTCGGCCTGGACTCCGTCATCGAGGTGTCATCCGCCGCGGCGCTCGCCTGGCAGTTCTCCGCCCGCGACCACGCCGTACGCGAGGCCCGGGAGAAGACGGCGCTGCGCGTCATCGCCGTCTCCTTCTTCGCGCTCGCCGCCTACGTGACCCTCGACGCCGCCCGCGCGTTGACGGGAGCCGCGGACGTGGAGCGATCGGTCCCCGGCATCGTCATCGCCGCGCTGTCGCTGGCGGTGATGCCCTTCCTGTCCGCCGCTCAGCGCCGCGCCGGCCGGGAGCTCGGCTCCGCCTCGGCGGTCGCGGACTCCCGGCAGACCCTGCTGTGCACCTACCTCTCCGCCGTCCTCCTGGTCGGCCTGGTCCTCAACGCCGCTCTCGGCTGGTCCTGGGCCGATCCCCTCGCCGCCCTGGTCATCGCCGCCCTCGCGGTGAAGGAGGGCCGGGACGCCTGGCGGGGCAGGGGCTGCTGCGCGCCACCCGCCGCCGCGGCGACGACACCGGCCGCCGGAGCCGACTCGTGTGGCTGCCGCCCCGGGTGCGACTGCGGCACATGACCGACGCCGACGCCGACGCCGACGCCGACGCCGACGCCGACGCCGACGCCGTGGCCGTCGCCCTCCCTCCAGCTCAGCGCGGCGCCGCGCCTGCCCGCCTTCCGCGCCGGGCGGGATCCGCGCGTCCAACGCCTCATCCCGACCGTTGGCCCGGACCCGGTCGTCCGACACGCACTGTTCCCATCACCGGCATTTCCGCCGCCGTGGTACACGCCCTCGCCCTCGCTGTCGCGCCGTAGCTCCCGATCTGAACCGTTTCCGTGGGAGCGCCGGAAGAGCCTGTTATCTTTACGCGACGTCGCGGGGATCACTCTCGGTCAGGTTGCTGGGGGTGATTGTGTGGTGGATTCGTCGCGCCGCTTACACAGATGTCGGAAGGGCGCTCGCGGTTGCGGGGGGCCCAGCCGCTAGTCATGGCTGGACGGGGATGACCGAGCAGAGCACGAACAGAAGAGCCGCGCGGAACCTGCGGGACGCGGCGATACCCCTGACCAGGGGCAGACCCCGGGGTAAGCGGGCGAAGCCCCGCCAGTCGCGCCTGAGGCGACCGGACTATCCGCGTTCGGGCCGCAGTGGCTGGCGCCGGTGGATACCCTCCTGGCGGCAGCTGCTGGCGTCGTTCGGCACGGCCGTGTCGGCGCTCGTCATCCTGGTCGGCATCGCCTACGCGCGCACGGAGATACCCGAGGACCTCAACGCCTTCGCCACCCAGCAGGACAACGTCTACTACTGGTCGGACGGTTCGCCGATGGCCCGTACGGGCTGGGTGAGCCGGCAGGAGATGCCTCTGGAGAAGATCCCCGAGCACGTCCGCTGGGCCGTGCTCGCCGCCGAGAACGCCGGCTTCTACTCCGACCCCGGCGTTTCGGTGGGCGGCGTCACCCGCGCCCTGTGGCGAACGGTCGGCGACGGTGACACGCAGGGCGGCTCCACCATCACCCAGCAGTACGTGAAGAACGTCTACCTCACACAGGAACAGTCGTTCTCCCGCAAGTTCACCGAGATGCTGCTGGCCATCAAGCTGGACCGCCACCTCAGCAAGGACCAGATCCTGGAGGAGTACCTCAACACCAGCTGGTTCGGCCGGGGCACCTACGGCCTTCAGCGGGCCTCCCAGGCGTACTACGGCAAAGAGGTCACCCAGCTCAACGCCAGTGAGGGCGCCTTCCTCGCCGCGATGCTGAAGGGCGCCTCGCTCTACGACCCGGCCCTCCGGCCGGGCAACCGCGAGCGCGCCGTCCAGCGCTGGTCGTGGACGCTGGACCGAATGGTCGAGATCGGCAAGCTCACACCGGAGGAGCGCGCCCGGTACACGACGTTCCCCGAACCGAAGGCACTGGCCAAGCCGCACAGCGCCGGAGGACAGGACGGTTACCTCGTCGAGCTCGCCGAGACGTACGCCAAGCGCGCGGGGCACATCACCGAGGAGCAGTTCGCCCTCGGGGGCTACCAGATCTACACGACCTTCGACAAGCGCCGTATGGCCGCCCTCACCAAGGCGGTCGGGGAGGCCCGGGCCGGCCTCGATCCGAAGGACCGCGAGGCCGACCGGTACGCCCGCTTCGGCGCCGCGTCGGTCGCCCCCGACGGCCGTATCCTGGCCGTCCACGGCGGACCGGACTACAAGAAGCAGGCCTTCAACGAGTCCAACGCCTCCACCGTCCCGGCCGGAACGGCCTTCACCCCCTTCGTCTACGCCGCCGCCCTGGAACACGGCGTCCAGCGCACGCGCAACGGCCCCCGGATCCCCGTCACCCCCTCGACCGTCTACGACGGGAACGACGGTGTCGTTCTCCGGACGCCCGAAGGGCCCTACTGGGACCGGGGCGGCAGAAAGGCCAAGGCCCACAACCTCGACGGCCGCTCCCATGGCCGTATCTCCCTGCGCCAGGCCATGGCGGACTCCGCCGACGCGCCCTTCCTGCAGCTCGGCATGGACGTGGGCCTGGACCGGGTGCGCCGCACGGCCCAGTCGGCCGGGCTGCTCGCCTCCAGCTTCGGGCCGCCCGTGCCGGACTTCTCCTTCGGCAACTCCACCCCGAGCGCCATCCGCGTGGCCGCCGCCTACAGCACCTTCGCCGCCAAGGGCACCCACACGGAGCCGTACTCCGTCCGGCGCGTCACCCGCAACGGCGCCCCGGTGCCCCTGACCGCACCGCGCTCGCAACGGGCCATGAGCGCCACCGTCGCCGCCCAGGTCACCGAGGCGCTCGGCTCCGGAGGTCCCGGCGACCCCGGCGGCCGTGACGAGCACGCCGGCAAGACCGGGGGGACCCTCGACGACACGGCCCGGTGGTACGTCGGATACACCCGCGGCGAGTCGACGGCCGTCGTCGTCTACCGGATGGACCTCACCAAGAGCCTCGCGCCACTGCCGCTCGAAGGACTCGGCGGCGACTCCCCGGACGGCGCCCACCGGCCTGCCGAGATCTTCGACCAGTACACGGAAGCGGTATCGCGGACCACGAACCGAACCGAGACCCAAGGGGGGATGTCAGGATGATGTGGAACAAACCGGCCGTGCGGCGCGCTTGGGCCCGGATGAGCACGCGCTCCGTGGGCCTCGGCGTCGCGGCGGTACTCGTCGTGACCGGCTCGGTCACGCTGCTGCCCCTGGCGACGGGCGGCGACGCGCAGGACGACGCGGCGCCTTCGACCACGCCCACGACGGCCCCCGCGCCGCGCTCCACGGCCGGGCAGAAGGGCCTCGGCGCCGCCAAGGGCGCCGACGAGGAGAAGTGGGACGGCAAGGTCCGGATCCTGGGCGACGGGTCCACCTCGTACACCGGCCCCCAACCCGGCCAGTTGAAGCCCGAACGTCTCAAGCCGGGCGAGAAGCCCCCGCAGTTCGTCGTCTTCTCCTGGGACGGCGCCCTGGAGGGCGACGACCGGCTGTTCTCCCGCTTCCGGAGGGTGGCCGAGGAGAGCGGCGCCCATATGACGTTCTTCCTCACGGGCATCTACCTGCTGCCCAAGGAGCAGAAGAACCTGTACCAGCCCCCCCAGCACGGCGTGGGGGAGGCGGCGATCTCCTACCCCACCCGCGAGCACATCCGCATGACGCTGGAGCAGCTCGGCAAGGCGTGGAAGGAGGGGCACGAGATCGGATCGCACTTCAACGGCCACTTCTGCGGAGCCAAGGGGGGCGCCGACTGGAGCCAGGAGGAGTGGACCAGCGAGATCGACCAGTTCTACTCCTTCGTGCAGAACTGGAAGACGAACACCGGGTTCCACGACCTCGACCCGCTGCCGTTCGACCCCACCCGTGAGGTCGTCGGCGGGCGCGCGCCCTGTCTGGAGGGCCAGAAGACGCTCATACCGGCGTCCAAGGCCTTCGGGTGGCGCTACGACGCGAGCTCCTCGGGCGACTTCCAGCTCTGGCCGTCGAAGAAGGGCGGGGTCTGGGACCTGCCCCTGCAGATGCTTCCCTTCCCCGGCAAGGACTTCCAGGTCCTGTCCATGGACTTCAACTACCTGTACAACCAGTCGCAGGGCCTCACCCAGGGCGATCCGGCGCGGTACGCCGAATGGCGCAAGCAGACCCGGGACTCGTACCTCGCGGGCTACGAACGCGTGTTCCACGGCAGCCGGGCGCCGATGTTCATCGGCAACCACTTCGAGGACTGGAACGGCGGCATCTACATGGACGCCGTGGAGGACGTGATGCGCGACATCTGCCGGCGCGAGGAGACCCGCTGCGTCTCGTTCAGCGAACTCACCGACTGGCTCGACGCCCAGGACCCCGAGGTGCTGGCCCAGTGGCGCGCGCTCGACCCCGCGCAGCCCGCCGGCTGGGCGTCGCCCGGCACCTGACACGGCCGCGCCCGGTCGTGCCGGCGGCCGGTGCAGCCCGCTCGGGTGGCCCGTTTGAATGATCAAAGTGGCGGGGGGTTAGCATATGAGCGCCGCCTAGCTCGAAAGATAAACCTGTGACTGTCAACGAAGACTCGTTCACCAACTGGAAGAACCGCGAGGAGATCGCGGAGTCGATGATCCCGATAATCGGGAAGCTGCACCGGGAGCGGGACGTCACGGTCCTGCTCCACAGCCGCTCCTTGGTGAACAAGTCGGTGGTCAGCATCCTCAAGACCCACCGATTCGCCCGGCAGATCGCCGGTGAGGAACTCACGGTCACCGAGACGCTGCCGTTCCTGCAGGCCCTCACCGCGCTCGACCTCGGCCCTTCCCAGATCGACATCGGCATGCTCGCCGCGACGTACAGGAGCGACGACCGCGGTCTGTCGGTGGAGGAGTTCACCGCCGAGGCCGTCTCCGGCGCCACGGGTGCCAACAAGATCGAGCGCCGTGAGCCGCGCGACGTCGTCCTCTACGGCTTCGGCCGCATCGGCCGCCTCGTCGCCCGCCTGCTGATCGAGAAGACCGGCTCCGGCAACGGCCTGCGGCTGCGGGCCATCGTGGTCCGCCGGGGCGGCGAGCAGGACATCGTCAAGCGGGCCTCGCTGCTGCGCCGTGACTCCATCCACGGCCAGTTCCAGGGCACGATCACCGTCGACGAGGCGAACAGCACGATCGTCGCCAACGGCAACGAGATCAAGGTGATCTACGCCGGTGACCCGTCGGAGGTCGACTACACGGCGTACGGCATCAAGGACGCCATCCTCATCGACAACACCGGCAAGTGGCGCGACCGCGAGGGCCTGTCGAACCACCTGCGCCCCGGCATCGCCAAGGTCGTCCTGACCGCGCCGGGCAAGGGCGACGTCCCCAACATCGTGCACGGCGTCAACCACGACACGATCAAGCCGGACGAGCGGATCCTGTCCTGCGCGTCCTGCACCACCAACGCGATCGTGCCGCCGCTGAAGGCGATGGCGGACGAGTACGGCGTCCTGCGGGGCCACGTGGAGACCGTCCACTCGTTCACCAATGACCAGAACCTGCTGGACAACTACCACAAGGCCGACCGTCGCGGCCGCTCGGCGCCGCTCAACATGGTCATCACCGAGACCGGTGCGGCCTCCGCCGTCGCCAAGGCGCTGCCCGACCTGAAGGCGCCGATCACCGGCAGCTCGATCCGTGTGCCGGTGCCGGACGTCTCGATCGCGATCCTCAGCCTGCGGCTCGGCCGTGAGACCACGCGTGACGAGGTCCTCGACTACCTCCGCAACGTGTCGCTGACCTCGCCGCTCAAGCGCCAGATCGACTTCATCAGCGCCCCCGACGCAGTCTCCAGCGACTTCATCGGCTCGCGCCACGCCTCGATCGTCGACGCCGGCGCCACCAAGGTCGACGGCGACAACGCGATCCTCTACCTGTGGTACGACAACGAGTTCGGTTACTCCTGCCAGGTCATCCGCGTCGTCCAGCACGTCTCCGGGGTGGAGTACCCGACCTACCCGGCCCCGGCGGTCTGATCCCGGCGGACGGCCCGATCCGTCCCACCGTCGCCCCGGCAGTCCGGGGCGACGGTGCCGGGCCGGACCACCGCCCCGTCCGGTGTGGTGGCGTCACGGAGGCCCCCTGGGGCCGGGCAGTGTTAGAAATGACGCGTGACTGGACATTTCGGGCGATCCCGGCGCCGGGTGGATCGGCCGTCCAGCGGCCGGGAGGCGCCACGTCGCTCCCCGTGGCCGCGCGTGCGCACGCTCCTGTCGATGCGCAGCGTGGCCGGCCAGGTCCTCCTGCTTCAGGTCGTCGTCGTGCTGCTCGTGGTCGTCGCGGCGGTGACGTTCCTCGTGCTGCACGCGCGCCGGGACGGCACTCAAGAAGCTGAGCAGCGGTCGTTCGACATCGCGGTGACATTCGCCCAGGCGCCCGGGGCGGTGCGGGCGCTGGACACACCCGACCCGGTAGGAGCGCTCCAGCCGCGCGCCGAAGCGATTCGCCGGAGCTCCGGCGTCGACTACATCGTCGTGTTCAGCACACAGGGCATTCGCTACACCCACCCCGACCCCGACCGGATCGGCGAGCACGTCATCGGCAGCTATGACGAGGCGCTGGAAGGCCGGACGATTACCACGACCTTCACGGGCAGCCTGGGTCCCGCGGTCGACACCACCGCCCCGATCGTGCGGCCGGACGGAACGATCGCCGGCATCGTTTCGGTGGGCATCACCGTCGAATCCCTCCAGGGCGCGCTGAACCGGCAACTGCCGGTGCTGATCGGCTCGGCAGTGGGGGCGCTGGCACTGGCCGCGGCCGGCACGGCTTTGGTGTCACGGCGGCTGAGGAAGCAGACGCACGGCCTGGATCCGGCCGAGATGACGCGCATGTACGAGCACCACGACGCGGTGCTGCACGCGGTGCGGGAGGGCGTGCTGATCATCGGCAGCGACGGGCGGCTGCTGCTGGCCAACGACGAGGCACGCCGGCTGCTCCACCTGCCGCCGGACGCGGACCGCCGACGGGTGACCGAACTGGGTCTGGACGCGGAGACGACGGAGTTGCTGACGTCGGACGGCCCGGTGACCGACGCGGTGCACCCCGCCGCGGGCCGGCTGCTGGCGGTGAACAAGCGGTCGGCGGCACTCTACGGGGAGCCGGCGGGCAGCGTGGTGACGCTGCGGGACTCCACCGAGCTGAGGGCGCTGACGGGGCGGGCCCAGGCGGCGCGGGACCGGCTGGCGCTGCTGTACGAGGCCGGCGTACGGATCGGCACCACGCTGGACGTCGTGCGCACGGCTCAGGAACTGGCGGACGTGGCCGTCCCGGGTCTGGCAGACGCCGTCACCGTCGATCTGCTGGACGCGGTGATCCACGGGGAGGAGCCCGGCAGGGCGGGAGGGCAGGTGCGGCGTGCCGCGGTCGGCGGGCTGCGGGAGGACCTGCCGCTGTATCCGGTCGGCGAGCTGATCACCTTCATGCCCGCCACGCCGCAGGTACGCGCCCTGGAGTCCGGCCGCCCGGTGCTGCGGCGGGGGCTGGACCGGGACGAGGGCTTCCGGACCCAGGACGCGCGGCGGGCGGAGCGGGTCCTGGCGGCCGGGGTGCACTCACTGATCGCGGTCCCCCTGCGGGCCCGGGGCGCGGTGCTGGGCCTGGCCACCTTCTGGCGGGCGGCCGATTCACCGGCGTTCGACGACGAAGACGTGTCCGTCACCGAGGAGCTGGCCGCACGCGCGGCGGTGGCCATCGACAACGCCCGCCGCTTCACCCGCGAACACGCCATGGCCGTCACCCTGCAGCGAAGCCTGCTGCCCCGTGGCGTGCCCGAGCAGAACGCCCTGGACGTCGCGTGGCGCTATCTGCCCGCCCAGGCCGGAGTGGGAGGCGACTGGTTCGACGTCATCCCGCTGCCCGGCGCCCGCGTCGCCCTGGTGGTGGGCGACGTCGTCGGCCATGGACTGCACGCCGCGGCCACCATGGGCCGACTGCGCACGGCCGTGCACAACTTCTCCGCACTCGACCTCCCGCCCGACGAACTCCTCGGACGCCTGGACGAGCTCGTGGCCCGCATCGACCAGGACGAGGGAGACGACGCCGGCGGCATCACGGGGGCCACCTGCCTGTACGCCGTGTACGACCCGGTGACCGGCTCGTGCACCGTGGCCCGCGCCGGGCATTTCGGCCCGGTGGTGATGCGCCCGGACGGCACGGTCGACTTCCCTGAGGTGCCGGTTTCTCCGCCGCTGGGGCTGAGCGGCAGTCTGCCGTTCGAGTGCGCGGAGCTGCACCTGCCCGAAGGGAGCCGACTGGTGCTCCACACCGACGGCCTCGTGGAGGACCGCGCCCGCGACATCGACACAGGGCTGGAACAGCTCCGCACCTCCCTGGCCGCCGCTGCGGACCGCACGCCGGACGGCATCTGCCAGGCGGTGATCGACACCATGCTGCCCGACCGGGCCGGCGACGACATCGCCCTGCTGGTCGCCCGCACCCACCTGCTCGACCCCGGGAAGGTCGCCGACTGGGACGTTCCCCCCGACCCCGCCGCCGTCGCCCCGGTGCGCGCCCAGTGCGGGGAACGGCTCCGGGAGTGGGGCCTGGAGGAGATCGGCTACAGCACCGAGCTGATCCTCAGCGAGCTGATCACCAACGCCATCCGCTACGGGTCGCCCCCCATCCACGTACGGCTCCTGCTCGACCGCAGTCTGATCTGCGAGGTGTCCGACGCCAGCAGCACCTCACCCCATCTCCGCCGTGCGGCGACGACCGACGAGGGCGGGCGCGGACTGTTCCTCGTCGCCCACCTCTGCCACCGCTGGGGCACCCGCTACACCCCCCGGGGAAAGGTCATCTGGACCGAGCAACCGCCGCACGACGGCGGGCCCCCGGCGACCGACGGGTCCTCGACGACCGGCGAGTCCTTCACCGACATCTTCCTCGACGCGTGGGATGACAGTCCGCTGTGACGTACCGCGCACGTCACCGGCCGATGAGCGCACCGGTCCAGGCCCCGTCGGCGGGAACACGACGTGTTGCGTACGAACCCCTCCGGTGTTCCGGACATTCGGGCACCCTCGCGTGCCGACCGGACGCCGCCACCGGCAGAGGCCACCGATGCTGTCGCCACTCCCCGGGCCGGCTTGACGGGGCCGGTGCGGCCCCTCCCGTACCGCCGGTGTGTGCCCTCCCGTAGAGTGGGCCGCGGGCCGTGACTGGCGCTTGGGTGGAGAACCACCGGGGAGCGGCCTGGCGGACCGACGTCGATGCCGCGCGCCTGGGCGAGCCACCACGAGCCACACGATGCTCAGGAGCCGCCCATGTCCCCCACCTCCGCGTCGACCGCCCGCCTCATGGACGGCAGCGGTCTCGCCCGCCGTCTCGTCGAGGAGACCGCCGCCCGCGCCGCCGACCTCACGCGCCGCACCGGCGCACAGCCCTGTCTCGCCACCGTCCTGGTCGGCGAGGACCCGGCCTCCGTGACGTACGTGCGGATGAAGCGGGCCCGGTGCGAGAAGGCCGGAATCCGCTCCCGCCACATCGAACTGCCCGCCACGACCACCACCGCGGAACTCGTCGCGACCCTCCGAACCCTGTCGGACGACCCCGAGGTGCACGGCATCCTCCTCCAGCACCCCGTGGGCCCGCACATCGACGAGCGGGCCGCGTTCGAGGCCATCGCTCCCGAGAAGGACGTCGACGGTGTGACCACGAGCTCCTTCGCGGGCATGAGCTTCGGCCTGCCCGGGTTCGCCTCCTGCACCCCCGGCGGCATCATGCGGCTGCTCGACGCGTACGACGTCGACCCCTCCGGCAAGCGGGCCGTCGTCGTCGGCCGCAGCGCCATCCTCGGCAAGCCCGCCGGCATGCTGCTGCTCGCCCGCGACGCCACCGTGACGTACTGCCACTCCCGCACCACCGACCTCGCGGCGGCCGTGCGCGAGGCCGACATCCTGATCGCCGCCGTCGGCCGGCCCCGGTTCATCAAGGGTGAGGACATCAAGCCCGGCGCCGTCGTGATCGACGCCGGTTACAACGAGGGAAACGTCGGCGACGTCGACTTCGGGAGCGCCGCCGCGCGGGCGGGCCTGATCACCCCGGTACCGGGCGGCGTCGGGCCGATGACCATCGCGGTGCTGCTCGCGCAGACCGTCGACGCGGCCGAGCGGCAGCTCGCGTACGCGTAAGGCTCGGCACGCGCGCGTGACGGTCGCGGCCCCGCCGGCACCGGCCTGGGTGGTGGTGTATGCCCCGGTACGGCCGGCGGGCCGAGGCCGGCAGCGGAGCGTGTCCGCGTCACCGGCCACGCGCGTGTGGGCACGGGCGCGAGGCGGCCAACCACATCCGGCCGTGAGCCGGCGTTCACCCACCCACGCTCGGCCGGCGACAGCCGCTCCGGCCTTCACCGGCGGTGAACCGTCGGGCCGTCGACCCGCCGCCGCATCAGGTGGAGCCCTGGGATCCGGCACGCCCCTGGGATCCGGCACGCCCCGACCCGGCCTCCGCAACGTGTCGCGGCGGCCGGGGCGGAGCGGCCGGGACGGAGTGGCAGGGGCGTGGAGCAGGGGAAGGCCCCGGCCCTCTCGCGCCGCGATCCCGGTCCTCGTCCGGTGCCTGACCCCGCAGTGCACGTGGAGCACGGCACCGCGCGCCGCATCACCGCCCGTTTCCCGTTCGACCCGACCCGGAGCGGGGCCGTGCCGAGCCATGCGGAATCCCGGACCGGCGAAACCCGCCCCTGACTCCCCGTAACCCGGGCGTCCTCCTCACGCCTCCCCGTTCAGCAGCCCCGCGAGGGCCGACGCCGGATCAGGGGTTGGTGGACCGGCCGGGGCCCAGCGGGCGCCCTCCTTCCGGTACGGCCACCAGCGGCCGTCCCGGCCCAGCCGGAGCTGGGTGTCCGTGCCCGGCACCGTCCAGCGGCCCGGGCCGGACGCGCGCGGGGGAGGCTGCTCACCGTCCTCAGCCGCCTCGGCGAGCTGCGACTTCGCCCGCGCCAGGAGCTCAGGTCCGGGAGTCCACACCTCCTCCAGTGCGGCGAGGCCCGCGGGCCCTCCCAGTCGCCACGCGCGCGTGGCGAGGTCCAGGTCCGCGCGGCGACGGCCGGTCCCGGCCGCCAGCCGACCGGCGATCCCCGGCTCCTCCTCCAGGCCGGCGGCCAGCCGTACCGCGTCCTGTTCCCGGGTCAGCTCCTCTTCGAGCGGCCGGTTCCGATGGCCGGGCGCGAGGGCGTCCGCGAGCATCCGATGCGCCCGCGCCGCCGCGTCCGCGGCGAGCAGTCGCAGCGCCGCCGGGTCGACACCCGGCGCGGGCTCCGTCTCCGTGTCGAGCGCCGGGGGCTCACCGGGCCGCTCCGGCAGCGGGGGAGGGGCGGGTAGCGCCGGCAGGATGTCCCGCGCCGCGAACGCCTCGTCGGCCCGCACGCCCTCCGCCGCGGCCGGGGCGGGCACCGGCTCGTCCGACTCGTCCGGCCCGTCCCGAGCGATCCGAGCCGCCCGCGCCGCACTCCGTACGTGCAGCTCGTCCAGCAGCCGCCGCTCCCCACGGCCACGCGTCAACAGCAGGACGAACGGATCCTGATCCAGCAGCCGCGCCACCTGATAGCAGAGCGCCGCCGTGTGCGGACAGTGGTCCCAGGCGCCGCACGTGCACTCCGGCTCGACGTCACCGATGCCCGGCAGGAGCTCGATCCCGGCCGCCGCCGCGTCCTCGACCAGATGCGGCGGCATGTCCCGGTCCAGCAGCGCCGCGATGTGGCCGGCCCGGTCGACCGCCATGTCCACGAACCGCTCCCACTGGGCCTCGGTGAGTTCCTGCAACAGCACATCGCTCCGGTGAGCGCTGCCGTCTCGGTCCCTGACGACCGCCGTGATCCGGCCGGGCCTGACGGACACCGCGCCCACCGCGCCGTCCTGAGCCTGCTTGCGCCCCCTCTTCAGCTGCGCGCCGTCGAGCGCGGTGTCCTCCAGCGCCTGCAGCCACGCCCGGCCCCACCAGGTCTGTGCGAAACCACGCCCCCGCGCGGGCGGCAGCGCCGCGAACGTACGCTCGTTGTCGGTGTCACGGTTCATCGCCCGCTCCCTCGCAGCTCGACCAGCTCCGCCAGTTCGGCGTCGGTCAGTTCGGTCAGCGCGCCCTCGCCGGAGCCGAGCACGGCGTCCGCCAGCTTCTGCTTGCGCGCCAGCATGTGGGCGATCCGGTCCTCGATGGTGCCCTCCGCGATCAGCCGGTGCACCTGAACCGGCTGCGTCTGCCCGATCCGGTACGCCCGGTCCGTGGCCTGCGCCTCGACGGCGGGGTTCCACCAGCGGTCGTAGTGCACGACGTGGCCCGCGCGGGTCAGGTTGAGTCCGGTGCCCGCAGCCTTCAGCGACAGCAGGAACACCGGGACTTCGCCGTCCTGGAATCGGGTCACCATCGCCTCCCGCTCGGCGACCGGGGTGCCTCCGTGCAGGAACTGCGTCCGTACGCCCCGCGCCGCCAGGTGCCGCTCCAGCAGCCGCGCCATCCGCACGTACTGCGTGAACACCAGCACGCTCGCCCCTTCGGCGAGGATCGTGTCGAGCAGTTCGTCCAGCAGCTCCAGTTTTCCGGACCGGTCCGCGATGCGGGGCCGCTCCTCCTTGAGGTACTGCGCGGGGTGGTTGCAGATCTGCTTGAGCGCGGTGAGCAGCTTCACGACCAGGCCGCGCCGCTCCATGCCGTCCGCCTGGGCGATGGCCGCCAGCGTCTCGCGCACCACCGCCTCGTACAGACCGGCCTGCTCCAGGGTGAGCGACACGGCCCGGTCGGTCTCCGTCTTCAGGGGCAGCTCCGGCGCGATGCCGGGGTCCGATTTTCGGCGGCGCAGCAGGAACGGCCGCACCAGCGCCGCCAGCCGCTGGGCCGCGGCCGGGTCGGCGCCGCCCTCCACCGCCTGGGCGTACCGGCTGCGGAACGCGGTGAGCCGCCCCAGCAGCCCGGGGGTGGTCCAGTCGAGGATGGCCCACAGCTCGGAGAGGTTGTTCTCCACCGGGGTGCCGGTCAGCGCCACGCGCGCGGGGGCGCCGATCGTGCGCAGCTGCCGGGCGGTCGCCGAGTACGGGTTCTTGATGTGCTGGGCCTCGTCGGTGACGACGAGGCCCCAGGTCACCCGGGCGAGCCGCGCGGCGTCGAGCCGCATCGTGCCGTAGGTGGTGAGCACGAACTCCCCGTCCACGAGGCCCTCCAGGTCGCGGGCGGGGCCGTGGAAGCGGCGCACCGGCGTGCCCGGCGCGAACCTCTCGATCTCCCGCTGCCAGTTGCCCATCAGGGACGTCGGGCAGACGACGAGGGTGGGACCGGCGGCCGACGGGTCGGTCTGCCGGTGCAGATGCAGGGCGATGAGGGTGATCGTCTTGCCCAGGCCCATGTCGTCGGCGAGGCAGCCGCCGAGGCCGAGCGAGGTCATGCGGTGCAGCCAGTTCAGGCCGCGCAGCTGGTAGTCGCGCAGGGTCGCGGCGAGCGCCGGCGGCTGCCCGATCTCCTGCCGGCCGCCCTCGGGGTCCGCGAGCCGGTCGCGCAGCGCGCGCAGCCGGCCGGTGGCCGCTACGCCGACGCGGCGGCCGTCCACCTCGGTGTGCCCGGTCAGTACGGCGCCGAGGGCGTCGATCGGTGTGACGTTGCGGTCCTGCGTGGCGCGGGCCCGCCGGGCCTCACCGGGGTCGACCAGCACCCACTGGTCGTGCAGCCGCACCAGGGGGCGCCCCGCCTCGGCCAACCGATCCAGCTCGGCCCGGTCCAGTTCCCGGTCGCCCAGCGCGAAGCGCCAGTCGAAGGTGAGCAGGGCGTCGGCGGACAGGAACGACGGCAGCCCCGAGACCTCCCCGTCGGGGACATGCCGCTCCTCGTCGTCCGGATACCCGATCACCGCCCGCGCGGTCAGCGAGCGCGCCAGTTGCCGGGGCCAGTGCACCTGCACGCCGGTGGACGCCAGAGCGCGCGCCGCCTCGCCCAGCAGCTCGGTGACCTCCTCGTCGGCCAGGTCGACGGCGTCCGGTACGGCGGCCGACAGGAGCGGGGCGAGCGGCGGCCAGGCGCGGGCGGCGCGGCGCAGCGCGAGCAGCGCGTCCATCCGGGCGCGGGGCCCGAACGCGTCGCCCTTGCCCCCAGCGGTGCCCGACCACACCTCGGCGGCGTCGGCGACCAGGGCCGGGTCACTGACGCTGTGCATCTGCAGGACGGCACGGAAGGCCGGGCCGCCGAATTCCCCGGTCTCCGGCTCGTGCGCCACCGTCGGCTCCTGCGCCGCTCCGGGTGCGAGGCCGCGCTCCCGGCCCGGGGCGGCGACCTCCCGGTCCAGGCCGGTGATCTCGACGCGCAGCGAGAGCCGTACGCCCGCGTCGTGGCCGGCCGCGACATCCGCGGCCCAGGCGCGCTGCTCCGGGACGTACTGCGGAGCCTCCGCCGCGAACGCCTCGCCGCCCGCCGCGAGCGGCGCCGCCGGCGTGCGCGGCAGCACGTCGGCCACCGCGTCCAGGAAGGACCGCAGCAGCCGCTCGGGCGCGGGCAACAGCGGCATCCCGTCCTCCGTCGTGCCGACGGGCACCGCGTGGGCGTCGGGCGGCATCGACGCGGCGAGCGTACGCAGCCGCTCCAGGTCCTCCGGGGCGAGGGGCCCCGCCCGCCAGACGTCGTGGTCTCCCGGGCTCAGGCCCGGCAACAGCCGTCCCTCCGCCACGAGGTGAAGGGCCATCAGGGCAGCCACGCCCCAGAACGCCGTGGCGGGGGAGGCGTGCGCGCAAAGGCGGGCCCGGGTGAGGAGCGGCAGTGCGTCGCGCACGGGCGTCAGCAGAGCCCGTACCGTGCGGGTCCGCGCGTCATCCGCGAGGACGGTCAGGTCCTCGCGACGGCCGTGGAGGGACGCGGGAAGCTCACCACAGTCGGGCAGCCAGAACGCGACGCGACCCGCACGGGCGGGATCGGCGGGCAGGAATACGGTGGAACAGCGGGCGAGTTGGGAGACGCCGGGGTCAAGGGGTGGCGTTGCTTCGGAAAGCCGGTGCACAGCGCTGACGCACTCCTCAAATTTGACTAGCGGGCTGGAGCGGACGAGGGTACCTGACGGGGACCCCCGTAGCGCGAGGGAGAAGGCCGTGAGATAGCCCACGCGGTGACCACGCTGCGGGCAGCACCACCCCAGTACGCTGGACAGCCCCCGCCCGTTTCCGGGTGGTGGTGCCATGGCTCTGGGCGATCGCTCATCCGTACGTTCGACAGGTCGGCGCAGTCCGCGCCTGGACCTCACCCACCGGAGATGCGATGCCACAGGTCACCCCTATCCTCGAAGCGCCCATTCCGGTTCCCCGCACGGGGGCCGGACGGCCCCGGCGCGGCAGCGGCAGCGAATTCACGCCCCTGCTGCGCACGATCAAGGAACAAGGCCTGCTGGAACGCCGCACCGGCTGGTACGCACGCGGCGTCACGCTCAACCTGCTCGCCCTGGCAGCGGTCGCCGGCGGGCTCGTACTGTTCGGGCACTCCTGGTGGTCGGTCCTGCTCGCCGTGCCCCTGGCCGTGCTGTCCGCGCGCGCCGCGTTCACCGGCCACGACGCCGGGCACTCCCAGATCAGCGCCGACAAGGGCACCAACCGCCTCATCCAGCTCCTCCACGCCAACCTGCTGCTCGGGATGAGCCAGGAGTGGTGGAACGACAAGCACAACCGCCACCACGCCAACCCCAACCACCTCGACAAGGACCCGGACGTCGCCCCCGACGTCCTGGTCTTCGACCATCGGCAGACCGCCGGGCGCACCGGATTCCAGGGCTGGCTCACCCGCCACCAGGCGTGGCTGTTCTTTCCGCTGACCACCCTCGAAGGGCTCGCCCTGAAGGTGTACGGCTTCCAGGCGCTGTTCTCCAAGGACGGACCGCGCCAGACGCCGCGTGAGCGGGCGATCGAGGGCGGCCTGCTGCTGGCCCACGTCGCCGGCTACCTCAGCCTCCTGCTGATCACGATGCCGGTGGCGCAGGCCGTGGTCTTCGCACTGATCCACCAGATGCTGCTCGGCCTCCACCTCGGCATGAGCTTCGCCCCCAATCACAAGGGGATGGCGGTCCCCGACCCGGACGGCGAGCCCTGGGGCCATCTGCGCCGACAGGTCCTCACTTCCCGCAACATCCGCGGCGGCGCCCTCACCGACTGGTTCCTGGGCGGCCTGAACTACCAGATCGAGCATCACCTCTTCCCCAGCATGCCGCGCCCCCATCTGCGGTTCGCGCAGCCGGCCGTACGGGCCCACTGCCGCGCGCTGGGTATCCCGTACACGGAAACCGGACTCGTCGACTCCTACCGCCAGGCCCTGGGGCACCTGCACGAGGTCGGCGAGCCGCTCCGTACCGCCTGACGCCGGGGGAACCCAGCAGCCCGATCACCCGTTGGTCGGGACAGGAAGCGGTCGCGGTCGCGGCTTGCGAAGGAGGCGTCTGAAGATGTCGACAAGGACGAAGATCGTCATCGGGGGAGTGGCCGTCGGCCTCCTCCTGATCCCGCTCATCGGATTCTGGCTGTCCCTGCTGGTGCTGCTCGGCGTCCCCGCCGTGGCCTATCTGGCGCTGGACCCCGGCCAGCGGCGCAGGCTGCGCCGCGTCACGCGCAAGGAGCTCGGGCGTTAGCCGGGTCCGAGCCGTGACCGGTCCGGCCGGGCACATCCGTCGCAGCGCCGCCGTGCCGGGGGTGTGCGGGCTGTCACACATGCGTGCCGGGCGCGTCTGAGCAGCGCGCTCCGGGGTACCCGCACGGTCGGCCAGAGGGAGGAAGCATGGACGACAAGCGGCTGGAAGGCCCCGGCGAGTCGAGCGGGGCCGTCCCGCGGGACCTGCCCGACGAGCAAGCCGGCGCCGGGTCGGACCACTGGGACGCCGACCTCGCCCAGGCGCAGGCGGGCGAGGAACAGGACGAGGGCGGGGACACCACTCCCGCCGGCGAGCCCGCCCCCGCCGACAGCGCGGAGACCGCCGGACCCGAAGAGGACCCGGCACCCGACGAACCCACCAGCTGAGCGGTCAGGCCGGACGCACCGCTATCGCGTCGAGCCCCGCCAGCAGACCCGGCAACCGGGGCCCGCGCCCCACCGGCAGCACGCCGCGCGGCTCGTCGTCCAGCAACACGAAGGCGACGTCGTCCGTGCGGGCCACCAGCGACCAGCCGGGCCCGTCCGCTCGGAGCATGCGCGCCCCGTCCGGCGCGAACCGGGACCGCACCCGCCCGAGCGGCGGAGGCTCCTCCAGATAGCCCCGCAGTTCCGCGAGCACCCGCCGCACCCCCGGATGCCCGGCGCCCGCCGCGCCACCGGCACCGCCGGTGCCCACCGCGTCCGACGGGGTGGCGTCCAGGTGCTTGCGCCAGGACTCCCACTGGAGGGCGATCTCGTCCGCCCCCAACCGGCGCTGGGCGGGCCCCCACGTGCCGGTGTCCGGCGGCGTCAACGGCGGGGGTTCGCCGGGAGCCGTCGGAGGGTCGTGCGGCGCCGGCAGCCGCGGGGCCGCGACCACGAGAGCAAGCGGCCACCCCGGCAGCGCGGTGATCACACTGCGCTCGTCGGGGGACAGGTCGTACTCCATCCCGCAGTCCCAGGACGCGATCGCGACGGCCACCAGCGACACGTCGTCGACGACGACCGTCCACCGGGAGCCGTTCCCGTCCTGTCCGAGCAGCATGCCGTACCCGCCGGGGTACGGCTCCAGGCCCAGTGCCGCGCACGCCTCGGGGTAGTCGTCGCCGAGCACGCTCGGGAACTGGGCCGGTGTCAGCAGCACGGCGGTCAGCACGAACAGCGCGTCGTCCCCGGCGGGGTCGTCCCCCGCGGGGGTGCTCGCCACGCCGCCGGCCTGGCTCACGTCATCCGTCCCGGCCACGGCGCCCTCCCTCCGATGGTTCGTCGGCGCACCTTAACCAGCGAGTAACCCCGACGTCGAGGGTCCGGCCGCTCGAAATCGTCGCGACCGGCTTCGACCCCGCCGGTCGTGCCGGAGCCGCCGGCCACCGCGCCCGCACCGGCACCCCGCCGCCCCGCGCGCCGGCCCGAACCGGCCCCTACGCCGACGACGTCAGGCGGCGGGCAGGCCGAGGAGGCTGCGCGCCACGGTCTGAGGGGACTCGTCCCGCTCCCGGGCGAGGGCGATGACGGCCCGGCAGGCCAGTTCGCTGACCCCGAAGGAGAGTGCTTCGGGCGACACCCAGCCCGCCGCCTCGTCCATCAGCTCCTCATCGTCGTCCGCGGACGCGGACACGTACACCGCCGCGGCCTCGAAGATGTTGTGGTGCCGGCCGCCGGCCCCGTTCTCCGGGCTCGCCGCCGGGAGCTTCACGGCACTCGGGAACCTGTCGACGAATGTGCGGAGTCTGCTGAACACCGGACCCACCTTCCCCTCGACCAGGTCTGCCCCTCCAACGTAGAGCCCGGCCCGCCGCGGCAGAAGAGGGCCCGAGCGCGAGACAGCCGGCTCGGCGACGCGCTTCCGGCGCCCGGGGCGCGCCCCTCAGCCACGCGCCACAGCCCCGCGGTGTTCGTACGGGACGGTGGCGGCCCGTCCCGCTCAGTCCTGACGCGCCTCCCGCACGGCGAGGGCAAGGAAACGGTCGTCCTCGTCCGCGTACGACACCATGCGCCACCCCGAACCCGCCAGCAGCGCCCGCAGGTTCGGCTCGGCGCGCAGATCGTCGTCCGTGATGCGCCGTCCCTGCCGCGCGGCGAGGGCGGCGCGGCCGATCGGATGGAACAACGCCAGCTGCCCGCCGGGCCGTACGACGCGCGCCAGCTCCCGCAGGTCCTCGGCCGGCCGCGGCAGATGCGAGATGAGCCCGGCGCCGAAGACGGCGTCCAGCACCCCGTCGCGGAGCGGCAGCCGGGCCACGTCGGCGAGCAGCAGCGCACCGCTGCCGTCGCGCCCGGCCCGTACCGCCGCCGCCAGCATCGCGGGCGTCACGTCCACGCCGACGACGGTCCCGGAAGGGCCCACGGCGGCCCGCAGGGGCGGCAGGGCACGCCCCGTCCCGCACCCCGCGTCCAGCACGGCGTCCCCGGGCCGCAGTCCCAGCTCGGCGACGGCCGCGGCGTGCGCGGGAGCGTCGTCCGGAAAGCGGGAATCCCAGTCCGCCGCCCGGGCGGTGAAGAACTGCTGCACATCCGTGCGGTCATCGGCCATGGGGACATGATTCCGCACGCGGTCACCCGACCACACGGTGCACAGGTTCGTGCGCGGCACGATCGTTCAGCAACGTCTCGCTGTCGTGATCCGTCAGCTTCGGCATGCGCCCCCCGGTGCGCCCTCATGAGGTCCAGCGTCCCTGGGCCACGGGACACCTGGACCACGCCACCTTCGGCCGGCTGACCCCCGTGCTGTCGTACGCGAGGGCCTGCATGGGCGCCGCCCCCGGCCTGCGCCGCACCGTGCGGGCGCTCGACGCGACGGGCTCCTCCCGCCGCGACTGGCGCGCGCCGGGATCATCTCGCGGCTGATGGTGCCCGTCGTCTCCCTGCTCGCCCTGTGGGGATGCGCCACCGTGACGACCGCGCAGCACATCGCCCGGCTACGCGACGCGCGCCACCTCGACGACCTGATAGGTGAGCCGGTGGCCGCCGCCACCGCAGCCCTCCGGGCCGAACGCCGCGCAGCCGTATGCCAGGTCGCCGCGCCCACCGGCGGGCACGCCGGCGAACTTCGGCAGCACGCTCGGCGCATGGACGCGGCCGTCGCCGCCCTGCGCCTGGACGGGGAGCACACCGTCGCCATCTCCGGAGCCCTCGACGTCCACGGCGCTCTCACCACCGTGTGGTACGCCCCCGCGGTTTGCCCACGCGCGCGTGCTGCCGGAGTTCGCCCGGGCCGGCGAAATGCTCGCCCGGGAAGACGCCGTCGTCACCTTCGCCCAACTGTTCGAGAGCCTCACCCCCGCCCGGCACCGCACCTTCACCGGCACCGGCGAAGCCCGCCGCACCCTGACGGCCGCCTCCGCCACCGTCTTCCCCGGAGCCATGCGATGGCTGGAGCCGCCTTGCCGCCCAACGTCCCTACCGGCGGCTTCTGGTTGCCGAGAACGCGATCATGGCTGCCCCACCGGGCCGGAAGGGCATTGCCGACGACCTGAGGGAGCACGCCTTCACCATCAGGGTCGTGCCGCCACGCCCGGCGTGAACCAGTCCGCCCCCCGGAGCGCTCTTGCCCCGCTCACGACAGTGCGAAAGGCTTACAAGCACAACGGGGTAACGGGGAACGGGAAAACGGGGAGGACCGGTACATGGCTCTGGACAAGGGACTCGACTGGCTTCTGGACGACCTGACCAAGCGCGTCGCCTACATACGGCACGCCCTGGTGCTGTCCAACGACGGCCTGGTGACCGGCGCGAGCAGCGGCCTCGCCCGCGAGGACGCCGAGCACCTCGCGGCGGTTTCCTCGGGGCTGCACAGTCTCGCCCGCGGATCGGGGCGGCACTTCCGGGTGGGCAACGCCCGGCAGACGATGGTCGAGTTCGACGACGCGATGCTCTTCGTCACGGCGGCCGGCGAAGGCAGCTGCCTCTGCGTGCTCAGCGCCGCCGAGGCGGACGTCGGCCAGGTCGCCTACGAGATGACACTGCTCGTCAACCGCGTCGGGGAACACCTCGCGGTCGCCGCCCGGCGGCCCATCGCCTGAGTTATCCACAGGCCTGACGCGGCGGACCTCCCCCGTACTACCTTCGTGACACACAGTGATTCACGCCTCACGGGGGAGGGCCGGCATGACGGCTACCGAAACCATCGCGCGCACCGTCGCATCCACACGTGCCACACAGGAACTGCGGCTGAAGCGGGCCGAGTTCGACCTCGCCGTCCAGCTCGGTCTCGTGCGCACCGTACCCGGCGTCAACGGCGGACGACACCGCGTCGCACGGGAGGAGATCGACCGGCTGCGCGCAGCACCCGACTTCCCGGACGGGTTGCGCGAGCGCGTGCGCACCGTCGGCACGACCGAGGCCGCCGAACTGGCCTCGATCACCGCCGACCGTTTCACCAAGCTCGCCAGGACCGGGCACGTCATCCCGGTCAAGTTCTACCTCAACCGGTACCGCGCGATCGTGTGGCTCTACCTCGCGGGAGACGTACGCGACTTCGCCGCGCGCCATCCCCAGCTCCTCACCGGTCGGCTCCCCGCCACCCTGCGCGCCAAGCTGGAAGCGGGAGACGACGCCCGCCCCCGTAACTGGCGGGCCCGACGGCTCGGCCTCCTGCTGCGGCGCGCCGAGGACCCCTGGGCGGGCGCCGCCGCCATCGCCTCACTGCTCGACCCGGTCCAACTGGCCGAGGTGGTCGACGACCCCTACGAACGCGCCCACCTCGACCGGCTCCGGCCCGAACCGCCCTCCGGCCGGCCGGAGTCCGCTTCCGCCCGGGAGATCACGGACCGGTTGCTGCTGGCGGACGAACCGGACGAGATTCTCTGGCATCGCCTCAGTCTGGCCCTCGCCCTCGACGAAGCCCGCGCCGTCCGGCCTGCCCCCCGCCCCGACGGTGCCGCCGGTCCCGCACTGCCACCGGCGCGCCCGGCCCCCGGCCGCACCGGTCTGCTGACCCGCCTCCGGCTGCGGCGCCGCAGGGCGGTGCGCGCCGACCGGGGCCGGTCCGGGCCCCTGCTGTCGGGCCGACCAGGTGGACCGGGCGGGACTTAGGCGCCTCGCGGCACCACCGACGCCAGCACCGCGGGCAGCGGGTACCAGTCGGCCGACACGATGCTGGCATGCCGGCCCGCCAGCAGGCCGACCCGCTCCCGGGCCTGCGCCTCGGTCGGGCGGGTTCCATCGATGGCGGGCGCGACGTTGTGCGCGTCCGTCATGACGACCAGGTAGTGCCGCTGGTCGTACCAGGAGGTGTCGATGGAGCCACCCGCGTACGCGGAGGCGTCACCGTCGAAGACGACGAACCAGGGCCGGATGCCCGCATCCGCGTACCGGCCCCGCGGGTCACCGGTCTGCGCGCCGTGCACGGCGGGGAAGGCGGACGCTTCTCGCAGCCGTCCGGCCGCCGCGAGGTCCCGCAGATGCGTGGCGTACTCGCGGTCGGTCCACAGCGAGTCCGCGGGATTGTCCTCCTCGACGGTGCCCGGTATGAGCTCGACGACGAACTTCCCCGCCATCGCCGACCGCGTCGGCCAGCCGTTCGCCCGCACGGCGGTGTCCAGGTCCGGCCGCGTCCCGACCAGATCCGCCGGCCGGAACAGCGCGTCACCCAGCCGCGCGGTGAGCAACGCGTCCAGTGCGGCCGGGCCCCGGCCGTTCCTGCTCTGGAAACCATCCTTCAACTCGATCTTCAGCAGGATCGGCCGATGGCCCGGGTGGGCGTCGTGCCACGCCCTGATGTCGGCGAGACACCCGCCGAGATCCTGGTTCCTGGGCTTGGTCCGCAGCTCCCCGGCGTTCGCCGCGTTCTCGCAGTTGTTGTCGTTGCCCACCGGGTTGCTGTGCGACACCCGCCACGATCTGCCGAACACATTCGTCCATACGTCGATTTCGAGCATCCCCGCACCCGAGTCCAACGCGTCGGCGAAGTACGGATACTTGCTCTTCTCGTACGCGTTGTGAACCCCCACCCCTGTCGACCCCGAATACGCCAACTGCCCGGGCTCGACGGCCCCCGCCTCCACGGGCGCCAACCCCGCGGCGACCGCCACGGCCGCCACCACGATGCGTGCGAACCTCATCGTCGACCTACCTCACGTAGTCCACCAAGTCGACGGAACAGTAAGGGGGTTGAGTGAAGGAGGGGAGACCTGTGACGGACTGTTCTCCGAACAACGCCCGATGGAGGGGGAGGTGACGCACGTTGTTCGCGGCTTGTCGGTCGCGGTCGCGGTCACGCGCGCCGTGGAGACGACGGGCACGGGATGGCTCCCGGTGGGGGCCAAGCGCTCGCGGCACGAAGGTGCCGGACGGACCCCCGCGCGGCCCGGTGGCGTGGCGCGAGGGCGCGGGGCGCCCCTGGGTGTGCCAGGGGTGGGCGCCGAGCCCGGGTGCCGGTGCCGGTGCCGGTGCCGCGCCGTGTTGCCCGAGCCTGTGGCCCGACGGCGGTCCGCCGACCCGGGGCGCCCCGGTCCGACGGTCGCCCGCGTCTTCCGGCCGCCGCCCGGACCAGGGCACGGTGCCGTCAGTGGCGTCGCGGCTCCGGGCCGTCGCGGGCTCCGGGCCCTCGCGGGGCGGGGCCGGGCACGCAGGCGAAGGGCTGGGCGCGCGGGGCCGCCGTGTCGATGCGCAGGCGTCGGCCCGAACGGGCACCCGCCCAGCCAGGGTGTCCGGGACGCAGCCCCGGTTCCGGGAAGGGGCGGGGGCAGGGGACGCCCCCGTCGGCGCCCGGCCCGCCTGGCGCCGACGGCGTCGGCCGTGCACCATGGCCGCATGCTGCTGGCCCGCCTCGCGGAGGTCTCCCAACAGGTCGCCGCCACCTCCGCGCGCTCGCGCAAGATCGCCGTCCTGGCGGACCTCTTCGCGGCGACCCCGCCCGACGAGGCACCCCTGGTGATCGCCTACCTCGCGGGCCGCCTCCCCCAAGGACGGATCGGCATCGGCTGGAGCACGCTCAAGCAGTCCGTCCCGCCCGCCACCGACCCCACCCTGACCGTCGCGGACACCGACGCCGCGCTGACCTCCCTCGCGCAGGTCGCCGGCGCCGGTTCCCAGGCCGAGCGACAGCGACTGGTGCGCGCCCTGATGGCCGCCGCGACCGCACCCGAGCAGCAGTTCCTGCTGCGGCTGCTCACCGGCGAGGTCCGGCAGGGCGCGCTGGACGCCGTGGCTCTCGAAGCCGTCGCCCTGGCCGCCGCGGCACCGGCCGGGGACGTACGGCGCGCCGTGATGCTCGACGGGTCACTGTCCCGCGTCGCACAGGCGCTGCTCGCGGAGGGCCCGGCGGCCCTGGAACGGTTCCGTCTCCGCGTCGGCGCTCCGATTCAGCCCATGCTGGCGCACACGGCGAAGAGCGTCGCGGAGGCGATCGCCGCGCTGGGCCCCTGCGTCGTCGAGGAGAAACTCGACGGCATCCGCGTCCAGGTTCACCGTTCCGGTGACGACATCCGCGTCTACACCCGTTCGCTGGACGACATCACCGACCGCCTCCCGGAGGTCTCGTCGACGGCCCGTGACCTGCCGGGTGACGATTTCGTCCTGGACGGCGAGGTCATCGCGCTGGACGCCGGCGGGCGCCCCGTCGCGTTCCAGGACATCGCCTCCCGTGTGGGCTCCCGCGTGGACGTGGCCACCGCGGCGGCCACGTTGCCCGTGTCACCCGTGTTCTTCGACGTTCTGGCGGCGGACGGTGCCGTACTCCTGGACCTGCCCGGCCGTGAACGGCACGCGGCGCTCGCCCGCCTCGTCCCGGAACCGATGCGGGTGCGCCGTACGCTCGTCGAGGACCCTTCACAGGGGGACCAGACGGACGCGGCGGAGGCGTTCTTCGCCGACACCCTGCGCCGCGGTCACGAGGGCGTGATGGTCAAGGCGCTCGACGCCCCGTACAGCGCCGGTCGCAGGGGCCGCTCGTGGCTGAAGGTGAAGCCGGTCCACACCCTCGACCTGGTGGTGCTGGCCGCCGAGTGGGGGCACGGCCGCCGTACCGGCCTGCTCTCGAACCTGCACCTCGGGGCCCGGGCCACCGACGGCTCGTTCGTCATGCTGGGCAAGACGTTCAAGGGGCTGACCGACGCCATGCTCCGCTGGCAGACGGAAAAACTCCGCGAACTGGCGGTGGAGGACGACGGCTTCACCGTCCGGGTCCGCCCGGAGCTCGTTCTCGAAATCGCCTACGACGGTCTGCAACGCTCGCCTCGCTACCCGGCCGGGGTCACCCTGCGCTTCGCCCGGGTGGTGCGCCACCGCCCCGACAAGCGGCCCGAGGAGGCCGACACGGTCGACCGGGTCCTCGCGGGCAGCCCCGTGACGGACGACCCCGGCCCCGGCCCCGTGACGGACGACCCCGGGCCCGGTCCCGGCCCCGCCGCCTGAACGCCCCACGCGCCCGCAGGCCGGGCCCGCCCTCCCTACGTATCCGTCGTGGTGTACCGGTGCCCGGCCCACAGGGGCAGGACGAACCAGCACAGCAGGTACCACCCCACCACGCCCCCGACCGGCCACGGCACGAACCCGTCGTCCGTGGCGACCCGCAGCACCAGGAACAGAAGCCGGCACAAGCGTCGCCGGCAGCAGGACGAGCCCGGTGAAGGTGAGCCGGGACGCCCACACCACCGTCTGCGGCTTGATCCACCGCCCGGAGACGATCCGGTGGAACGGGACGGGCCCGATCAGCGCCCCGTCGCCGAGGCGCCGAGCGCCACGGTGGTGATGTGGATCCCCTTGTCGGCGCTCGTCAGCTCCGCGTGCCGGGGCGTGAAGACGACCGTCAGGAGGAAGCCGAAGAGGATCTGCACACCCGTCTGCGCGACGCGTATCGCCTGTACCAGTTCGCCCCAGCGCCGGTCCGCCGCTCCTCCTCGGTCTCGTCGCGCCCCCGCGCCCTGCGTGTCGCCCCGCTTCCGGTGCGTCTGCCCGCACCGTCTCCGGACCTGCCGTACTCGCCCTGCTCAGCCATGGTCCCTCCCACGGTCGCCGTCACGGCAGGGCAGCTCTCTTGTAACCCCGCGGGCGCGCTCGACCAAGGGGTACGGCAGCGGAAGCGACTCCCCGGGTGTCGCTCCCCAGGAGCGTGACCGGCCCGTCTCCGGGCACCCATGCTCGTACGGACTCTCCGGGGAACGAGCCGGGGGGAACGAATGATCCAACGGGAATGGAGAAGGACATGACACGCGCAGCGGTGTTCGACGTGGACGGCACCCTCGCCGACACCAACCACCTGCACGTCGCCACGTGGTGGGAGGCGTTCCGGCAGGCGGGGCACGACGTCCCGATGCACGCCATTCACCGGGCCGTCGGGCTCGGCTCGCAGGATCTGATCGCCCATCTCCTCGGCGACGACCGCGACCGGGATCAGGACGAGGCGCTCAGCGCCGCCCACAAGACCCTCTACGGCACGTACTTCGACCGGCTCCCCGCTTTCGCGGACGCCGGCCGGCTGCTGAGGACGCTCGCGGCGAACGGCTGGACGGTCGTGCTGGCCACCTCCGCCGGGGGAGCGGAACTGTCCGCGCTGCGCCGCGCGATCGACGCGGACGACGCCATCACCGCCACCGCGAGCGCCGACGACGTCAAGGAGGGCAAGCCGGCGCCGGAGCCGGTGCGCCACGCGCTGGAACTGGCGGGGGCGTCAGCCGAGCAGTCGGTCTTCGTGGGCGACACGGTCTGGGACATGAAGGCGGGGAGTAGTGCCGGCGTCACCTGCGTGGGGCTGCTGTGCGGCGGCATTCCGCGCGACGATCTGATGAAGGCGGGGGCCGCCGTGATCCACGACGACCCCGCCGACCTGCTGGCGCACCTGGACGGCGGCCCGCTCGCCGGCACCCCCTGACACCACAGGCGGGCGCCGAGCGCGTCACTTCCCGAGCTCGCGCTGGAGCTCCTGCTTGTTCATGGACGAGCGACCCTGGACGCCCTTGCGCTTGGCCTCCTCGTACAGCTGCTCGTACGTGGGGCCCTCGGAGCCGCCGCCCGAGCGCCGGCCGCCCCGCTTCGAGGGCGACATGTCCTGCTTGGAGCTCCTGCTCGCGGTCTTGGACTCACCGGACCGCGCCCGCTCCTTGTTCACCGTACGGGCGGCGATCTCCTCGGACCGCTTCTCGCTCTCGCCGCGCTTCTTGGCGCCCTCCTTGATGTGTTCGTACTGGCGTTCACGCTTCGGGCTGGATCCTGCGGGCATGGGTCCTCCTCACGGTCCCCCCTTTGCTTGCCCTCACCCTCGTACCAGGTGTCCACCTCCGCAAACGGGCCGCCCCGGACCTGATTGGAGCTCCGGAGGCGAGGTAGTCGTGCCTGTACGACGCTGAACGGGTACCCCACGCATCAAGGAGCGGAACGACGTGGAGAACAAGGCAACGAACAACCACCCCGCGGATTGTGATGTCACCGTCCAGCTCAGTGACTGCGGACGCGAGGACGCGCAGGCCGTCTTCGACACGCTCGATCACGTCTTCGCGGGCTGCGACGTGCCGGCGTCCGGCCCGGAGCAGGCCCACGGTCACGAGCCGACCGTATGGATGGCGACGTTCGACAGCTCCGCGCGGTCGAGCGAGCAGCTGCCGGGCTCGCCGCGGCTCACATCCCCCGTGGCGGCCACGCTGACGGGCGACCACCACGCCGTGGCCGAGATCGAGAAGGCACTGGCCGGGCTCTTCGAGGTCCGTACGTCCGAGTCGGTGTCGGGAGAGCACGAGAAGGAGTTGCGCCTGCTGCTCGCCCCGCGCTGAGCCGGAAGCGCGCGCCGCGAGGCCGGGCCCGAATCGGGCCCGGCCTCGTCATGGGCGCACGCCGTGGACGCATGCCGGTGCGCCTCGGCGCGCGCGACTCAGCCCAGTGCGTCCCGCAGCGCCGGCAGCAGCGTCCTGGCCGCCCAGTCCAGATAGGCGGGCTGTGACTCGCCACCGATCTGGACGAGGGCGATCTCGTCGAAGCCCGCGTCGGCGTACGGCTTCACCGCCGCCACGAAGTCATCGGGGTCGTCGCCGCACGGGATCGACTCCGCCACGTCCTCCGGCCGGACGAACCGCGTGGCCGAGTCGAAGGAATCCGGGTGCGGCAACTCGGCGTTGACCTTCCAGCCGGACCCGAACCAGCGGAACTGGTCATGCGCCCGGGCGACCGCGGCGTCCTTGTCCGGGTCGTAGCAGACGGGCAGCTGCCCCACGCGCGGCTTGCCGCGGCCGCCGTGCCGGTCGAACGAGGCGAGCAGGTCCTCCTTGGGCTCCGTCGCGATGACCAGGTCGGCGAGCCGCCCGGCCAACCGGCAGGACCGCTCGCCGGAGACGGCGATCCCGATGGGCGGCGGCTCGTCCGGCAGGTCCCAGAGCCGGGCGGACTCCACGTCGAAGTGCGTACCGCGGTGGTTGACGTGGCCGCCCTCGAAGAGGGCACGGATGATCTCGACGGCTTCCTCGAGCATCTCGTGCCGTACGTCGACGCCGGGCCAGCCGCCGCCGACCACATGCTCGTTGAGATTCTCTCCCGACCCCAGCCCCAGCCGGAAGCGGCCCTCGGACAACAGTTGCAGCGTGGCCGCCTTCTGGGCGATCACGGCGGGGTGGTACCGGAACGTCGGGCAGGTCACGTACGTCATCAGCGGGATGCGCGACGTGGCCTGGGCGGCCGCCCCGAGGACGGCCCACGCGTAGGGCGAGTGCCCCTGGGAGCGCAGCCACGGGAAATAGTGGTCGGAGGTGACGGAGAAGTCGAAGCCCGCCTCCTCGGCCCGTACGACATGGTCGACGAGCTCCCTGGGCCCGGCCTGTTCGGTCATCATCGTGTATCCGATTCGCACCATGTGCCGGCGGGTTTCCGCGGAGCAGCGGTGGGAAACATGCGCCGGCCCCCTCCCCCCAGTCGCCCGCCGGGGACCCCGCCCCGCTGTACACCCTGTGCAGAGGGGGTCGCGCTGGTGACCGCCGCGCCCGCCGCGGGGCCGCGTGCGGCCGGCTGCCCGGTCCGTTGTGCCCGCGCGTCGACCCGCGTCGGCCGTCAGCCGAGTCCGCGCGTCGACCCGCGTCGGCCGATCGACCCCGCTCCACGTACCGCGAAAGAAGGATCGCGTCATGCCGCTCGGGAAGAAGTCCGCCACGCCCCGCAAACGACGGACCGCCACGGTCTCCCTCCTCGCGGTGGCCTCCCTGGCCATGGCGCCGGCAGCGCGTGCGGGACGCCGCGAAGGGCGAGGCGGCGGAGCCGGTCGACTGCCGCGAGGCCACCTGCATAGCCCTGCCCTGCGATGCCGGTCCGGGGAAGGACACCCCCCGGCTCCCGGACGTCCTCAAGGAGGAGCAGGTCCGGGCCACGTTCTTCCTGCTCGGCAAGAAGCACATCGAGCGCCAGCCCGACGTCGTACGCCAGGAGCTCTCGCGGACCCAGGACGCCATGGAGAGGCTGACCGGCCGCAAACCACTTGATGCGACCGCCGCAGGGACGTACCGACGACACGGTCTCCGCTGTCAGCCGCGAACTCGGCCTCCCGCAGGTTCTGCGGAGCGTCACCGCCAAGGGCCATGCGACGACCGACTCCGCCCTCATACGGCAGCGGACGCTCGACGGCGCCGGGAAGGACGGCATCATCCCGCTCCACGACATCTACGACGGCGCCCTCCCAGCCGTCCAAGGCATCATCGACGAATTGAAGGAGCGAGGCTTCGCATTCGTCACCGTTCCGCAGTTGCCGACCCCCGCCACGGCGGAACCGGGCAAGATCTACCGCCCTTGATCGCGGCACCAGCCGCAGGTGGCAACCGGTGAGGCGGGTCACACCAGGAACGGGAACAGCCGGGAACAAGCCCGGATCGTTGCCCGTTCATCCATGTGTGGTTGCGAAGAGTGGCACCCCGTAAGGCGAGCGCCCCACGTGACCACGGCGAGCGGCCCCGGCTGGAACCCCCCGTCCAGCCGGGGCGCCGTCGCATGTCCACCTGACGCACGCCAGGGACGATCGGCACCCGTCGCGCGACACTGACGGGAGGGGAGCCGAGCCATAGGGAGCGAGCGTGACGACGACACCGCAGCAGGCCCAGGAACTCCTGGACACCACCGCCAGGGCACTCGCCCCCCATCAGGGCGCCAACCGGCTGGTCGCGTCGATCGCCGACGGCACCGCGAACCGCGCCGTGATCAGTGCTCTCGCTCTGGAGCAGCGGCACATCGTCGCCTCGGACCGCCACTCCTTCCTGCACCTCGCCCAGCGCGCCGGCGGGCTGCCCCGGTGCGCCGCGTTCTTCACCACCCTCGCCGAGGGGGAGACGCTCGCCCTGGACCGCCTCGGCGCGCTGATGACCGCCTGCGGACTCGACGAGGTCGCGGCCGAGGCGTACGAACCGCGGGCCGGCTGCCACGCGTATCCCGCGTACGTGGCCTGGCTGGCCCTCAACGGCGATCCGGCCGACGTCGTCCTCGCGCTGTCCGCGAACTTCGCCGCCTGGGGCGGCTACTGCGCCACGATCGCCGAGGCGCTGCGCACCCGCTACGGCTTCCGCGACGAGGCCTGCGGCTTCTTCGACTTCTTCGCCCTGCCGGCCCCGGCGCTGCGGGACCAGGCCGTCGCCGCCGTGCAGGAGGGCGGTGGCCGCATCGCGCTGCCGACCGCGTACCGCTACGGGCGGCTGCTGCAGTCGTACGAATTGATGTTCTGGGACACCCTCACCCCCTGAACGCTTCACCGCCGGACGAAGCGAGGCGTTCGCCCGGCGGAAACGCGGGTACCCGCCGCTCGTTCCCGTCCGGCGACGACATCCCGGCGACGACATCCCGGCGAGCGATCCGGCGACGACATCCGGAGGCACCATGGCAGTGAGGCACCGGCTGATCAGAAGGCCCCCCGAGGCGGTGTGGGCCGTCCTCGCCGACGGGTCACGGTATGCCGACTGGGTGGTCGGCACCGACTCGACCCGCGAGAAGGACGACCACTGGCCCGAGCCGGGCGCCCGCATCGCGTACACCGTCCGTGTCGGCCCGTACACGGCCGAGGACGACACCGTCGTACGCCTCTGCGAGCCGCCCCGGACCCTGGAACTGGAGGCGCGCAGCGGCCCCCTCGGCACCGCCAGGATCGCGATCGAACTGCGCCCCTGGGGCGAGGAGACCCTCGTCATCGTCGACGAGCACCCCCTGCGCGGGCCCGGTGGCTTCCTCCACAACGCGGCGCTCGACGCCATGATCCAACTGCGCCACCGCGCGATGCTCCGCCGTCTCGCCGACCTGGTCGAGCAGACCACCGCCGCACCCGGGAACGCCGAGAGCGCCGCACCCTGACAACCCCCGCCGAAACCCCACCCCGCCACACAACCCGGGGAGACCCGCGGGAGGGAGCGATGGCCCCGACAACGCCGGCCCTGGAAACCACCGCGCCGGACGCGGTCGTGATCGGCGCCGGGCCCAACGGGCTCGTCGCGGCGAACCTCCTCGTCGACGCGGGATGGAGTGTGGAGGTGCTGGAGGCCAACGACGACCCGGGCGGCGCCGTCCGCAGCGACCGGGGCGTCCACACGGACTACGTCAGCGACACGTTCAGCGCCTTCTACCCGCTGGCGGCGGCCTCGCCCGTCCTGGCGCGCCTCAACCTCCACGAGGAAGGGCTGCGCTGGAGCCACGCCCCCCGCGTCCTGGCCCACCCCCTGACCGACGGCCGGTGCGCGGTGCTGTCGCGCGACCGGGCGGCCACGGCCGCCGGGCTGGAGCGGTTCGCCCCCGGCGACGGGCTGGCCTGGGACAACCTGTGCGACATCTGGGACCGGCTCGGTGACGACATCCTCACCGCCCTGTTCACTCCCTTCCCGCCCCTGCGCGCGTCGGCCCGGCTGCTCGCCCGGCTGCGCGGCGCGGGCGGCCTGCGCCTCGCCCGCACGCTGCTGCTCCCGGTGCGCCGCCTGGGGGAGGAGGAGTTCCAAGGCGAGGGCGGACGGCTGCTCCTGGCGGGCAACGCCCTCCACGCGGACCTCGCCCCCGAGGCGGCGGGCAGCGGCGGCTACGGGTGGCTGATGGCCATGCTGGCCCAGACGGTCGGCTTCCCCGCTCCGGTCGGCGGCGCCGGGGCGTTCACCGACGCCCTCGTACGGCGCCTGCGACGACGCGGCGGGGTGCTCCGGTGCGGGGAGCGCGTGGACGAGGTCGTCGTGCGCGCCGGACGGGCCGTGGCGGTCCGCACCGCCCACGGCGAGACCGTGGCGGCGCGCCGCGCGGTCCTCGCCGACGTGGCCGTCCCGGCGCTGTACGGCGACCTCGTCGGCCCCGAACACCTGCCCTCCCGGCTCCTGGACGACCTGCGGCGCTTCCAGTGGGACTGGGCCACCTTCAAAGTGGACTGGGCCCTGTCCGGCCCCATCCCGTGGAACGCCGAGCAGGCCGCGGCCGCGGGCACCGTGCACCTCGCCGACGGCGTGGACGAGCTCACCCGCTTCGCCGCACAGCTCGCCACGGCCCGGGTGCCCGACCGGCCGTTCCTCCTCCTGGGGCAGATGACCACCACCGACCCGTCCCGCTCACCGGCCGGCACCGAGTCGGTCTGGGCCTACACCCACGTACCGCACCGCATCCGTGGCGACGCGGGCGACGGCGGCATCACCGGCACCTGGGACGCGCGCGAGCGGGAAGCCATGGCCGACCGGGTCGAGGCCCAGATCGAACGCTTCGCCCCCGGGTTCCGCGCCCGCGTCCGCGCCCGGCGCATCCTCGCCCCACCGACCCTCCAGGCCATGGACGCCAACCTCCACGGCGGCGCGATCAACGGCGGCACCACCGCCGTGCACCAGCAGCTCCTCTTCCGCCCCGTCCCGGGCACCGGCCGCCCGGAGACCCCCGTCGAGGGCCTCTACCTGGCATCCGCGAGCGCCCACCCCGGCGGCGGCGTGCACGGCGCGCCCGGAGCGAACGCCGCGCGCGCCGCCCTGCGCAGCGCCCGCCCGGTCCGGCGGGGCCTGGCACGCGCCCAGAGCGCCCTGGCGAGCCGGGGCCGCCGCCCCAAAGACCCCGTGTTCGACTCCGCGTCCGCCGACGGCCTGCCACGAACGGCGCCCTGAGAGGGACCCACCGCCTTCGCGCGACGCGTCGCGGCCCGGCGCCGCGGCTCTCACGGTGGAGCGATCGACCCATGGGCGCCACCCGTCAAGGTGCGCCACCTTCCCCCGGTCGACCGATGCGAGTCAGCGCCGGCGAACGCGCAGCCGGACCGGAGCGTGCCCGTGATCCCTCGAGGCGGCGGGCCGGCAGCGGCTTCACGTCAGGCGCCCGCCACGGCGCGTGCGCCCCCTACGGGAAGATTCACCCCGCGCGGACGGCTCACGCAGCGACCCCGCCTCACCCCGTGCCGCCGGTCGCCCCGGGCCCCCGCCGCAGCCCCTCCCACTCGGCGGCAGCCTCCTCGGCGCGGCGGCGTGCCCGGCGCGCCGCGCGCTCGGTCTCCCGGGCCCGCTCCCGCGCTTCGCTGGCGTCCGTGGCCGCCGCGTGCCGCCGTTCCTCGGCCTCCCTCACCTGCTCAGCCAGGGCAGCCGCCCGGAGCTCGGCCGCCCGGAGCTCGGCCTCCGCTTTCCGCTGCTCCGACACGGCGCGCTCGTGCTCCTTCTCCCGCGCCCGCGCCTCCCGCTCGGCGTCCGCGGCATCCTCCCGGGCACGCTCCCGCCGCGCCCGCTGCTGCTCTTCGTGTTCCGCGCGACGCCGGCGCCGTTCCTCCGCCTGCTCGCGGTCCTGATCGCGCTCGGTGGTGACGAGCGCGGCCTTCTCGCGCGCCGGCGTCCTGCCGCCCGTCGAGGAGGGCTCACGGCGGGGAGGCCGCCGCGCCACTTGGTCCAGGGCGGCGGCGGTGAAGCCGACCGGTGGGCTCAACGGCCGCGTCAGCCGCCCGGCCGCCCACTCCTCGGCCGCCTCCGGGTCGGCGAGCGCCGCGTGCAGTGTCGCCTCGACCTCGTGCTGTACGTCGTCGCCGACCGGCTGCCCCGCCTCGGCGGCCAGCAGCCGCGCCTCCCGGGCCAGCGCGGTGACGACGACGTTCCGGCGGTGGCCGAGCTCCCGCAGCCGGTCGCCGTCCAGTCCGTGGTGGGCTTGGCGCAGGCTCTCCCCGAGGGCCACCAGGGACCGTGTCTCCTCGGGACGCCGACGTACGAGCAGATTGCTCGCCCACGCCGCCAGGGTGGGGCGGCGAAGCGCCCGGAGCCGGTCCGCCAGCGACTGGTCGCCCACTCTGCGGGCCTCGGCGACCCGCTCGTTCCGGGCCGCGGTGAAGCGGTCGGGCCTCAGCCCGTAGAGCTCGTCGGCGACGCTCTCCAGATCCACGGCTCGCTCCCGGCGGCACGGTAGGGCACGGCACGGTCGACGGCGGGGTGAGCCACCGACCCCTGCCATGCCACTTTGGACCACGCCGAGAGGTTTTTCTCGCCGAAGCGAGGTGACCCGGTCACCTGTCGACGGAGGAGGACGGCGCCTCCACGGCCACCACGGAGGGTCGCCCCGCCCCCGCGCGCGCTGTGAGTGGGGCCACTGCTGTGGCGTTCATTCGTATACGGACGTGCCACGGCGACATGGGCGCGAAGAGTAAAGGAAGGCCCGGGAAAGAGCCGTGGAACTACCGTGGTGAATGCCCGTTGTGAATACCGCTGTTGGGCACGCGAAGCGGCCCGCGCGGCCGTGTCGTGCCGGCCGTGCGGGCCTCGCGGGTTCGGGAGCCGTGGGGTCGGCTCGTTTCCTGTTGTCGCGCCGGGGCTCAGAAGGTGAAGACGCTCTCGCCCTCGGACTGCATCACGCAGGAATTGGGGTACGTCCGCGCGTAGTCGACGCGCCTGCCCTCCCAGACGCCCTGCGCGGTGACGACCACCGGGTCGTATATCTTGATGCACGGCCGCTGGTCGTCACTCTTGAGAAGCTCGAACTTGCCTTCCACGGCCCGCAGTTGCCTGCACGCCTCCCGCGGCACCGGGTGGGTGCCGCCTGCCGTCGGAGTACAGGTCAGCGTCACTGCCCGCAGGGGCGTCGCGGTCGCGGCGTCCTCCCCCTGCGACACGGTGAGGACCAGCGCGCTCGGAGCGTAGAGCCGCGCGTCGGACCCGGCGGCCTCGGCCGCGGTCAACGGGGCCAGGGCTCCGGCGGCGGCCAGACCGCAAACGACGGCGCGCTTTACCAGTTTCCGCATTGCATGAACCTCTCGATTTGGTTTTCCGGTTGGTGCGGTGCACACCTTGCCGCGCTGCCTCTGTTGACGCACATTCAGCGATGCTTTTCAGTTTGGTCTGTTATTCAAGCAGTGACGCGAAACCGCCCCCGTCGCTGGTGATCGTCCATCAGTATCCGTTCGCCACCAGCCTTTACGGGTCGGAGTCAGGAGGTTCAAAACTTCACCAATGGGCGGAACAGTGCGGTTCGGCCCGATTCAACACGGCTGAAACATGACGGCAACATGGCTCAACCCGGCGCTGGATCGACCTTTCATCGGAAGGTAATGTTCAAGCAAAGTAGGCGAGGTCGCAGGCCCGCACGATGTCTTGTGTGTCGCGCCGCGGTGCCGTTCCCCGACGGTGCCGCGGAGTCATCGCGGCCCGCCGATCACGATCATGTCCATGACCCGACCACACCGCGCGCCGGCCACGGCGGGAGCGCAGGAGGCAGGCCGCCATGTACCACCCGACAGACCACGCTCCTGGCCTGGTGAGCACCCACCGTCCGGACCCGCGCGGGGAGTCCGGACCGCTGTGAGGCGGTCCCCCCACCCGTACCCCGCTCGGATCGTCCGCCGTCCGCTCGGACCCCACCGCTAGGAACCCATGCTCATGTTCACCCAGTTGAAAAGCCCATCCGTATGGCGACGCGACTTCCTCGCGTCGCTCGTCGTCTTCCTCGTCGCCCTGCCCCTGTGCGTGGGTGTGGCGGTCGCCTCCGGTGTGCCGGCCGAACTCGGCCTCGTCACCGGCATCGTCGGCGGGATCGTCGTCGGACTCCTGCCCGGCAGCTCCATCCAGGTCAGTGGACCCGCCGCGGGTCTGACCGTTCTCGTGTACCAGGCCGTGGAGGAGTTCGGCCTCGGCGCCCTCGGCGTCATCGTGCTCGTATCGGGCCTGCTGCAACTCGCCCTCGGCGCCCTGAAGTTCGGACGCTGGTTCCGGGCCATATCGGTCGCCGTGGTTCAGGGCATGCTCACCGGCATCGGCCTGGTCCTCATCCTGGGCCAGGTGTACGCGATGGCCGACACCGCCCAACCCTCCGGCGCACTCGGCAAGATGGCCGGCCTGCCCTCTCTGGCGGCCACCGTCTTCTCCGGCGGTACGGCCCTCATCGCCTTCCTGCTCGGCGCGGGAACCGTCGCCGTCCTCGTCCTGTGGCCGCGGCTTCCCGCCCGCGTCCGGGTGGTCCCCGGGCCGCTGGTCGCGGTGGGCCTGACCACCGCGGTGGCGGCCGTCTTCGAGTTGCCCGTCGCCAAGGTCGAGGTCCAGGGTCTGCTGGAGTCCATCCAGCCCCCCGGCGCCGACGACTTCGCCGGCCTCGCCGGGGTGGCCGCGATCGGCACGGTCCTCGCCTTCACCCTGATCGCCTCGGCCGAAAGCCTGTTCAGCGCGGCCGCGGTGGACCGCATGCACGACGGGCCGCGCACCGAGTACGACAAGGAGCTCATGGCGCAGGGCGTCGGGAACACGATCTGCGGAGCCCTCGGCGCCCTTCCGATGACCGCGGTCATCGTACGCAGCGCGGCCAACGTCCAGGCGGGTGCGCGCACCCGGCTCTCCCGTGTCCTGCACGGCCTGTGGCTGCTGCTGTTCGCGGCGCTGCTCCCCGCGGCGATCGGCGTCATCCCGCTCGCCGCGCTCGCCGGCGTCCTGGTGCACGCGGGCTGCAAGCTGGTACCCGTCAAGGAGCTCGGTCCGCTGTGGCGCGAGCACCGTGGTGAGGCGGTGATCCTCTGCGTCACCGCCGTGGCCATCGTGACCACCAACCTCTTCGAGGGTGTGCTGCTCGGGCTGCTGCTCGCCGTGTGCAAGACCGCCTGGGAGACCTCCCACATCCACGTCGGCACGCGGGAGCTGACCGGCGGACGGCTCGTGGTGTCGATCACCGGCAACGCCACGTTCCTCCGACTGCCGCGCATCCTGGGGGAGTTGGAGGCGCTCCCCAAGGACCGGCCCATCGAACTGGACCTCTGCGGGCTGCGGCACCTGGACCACGCGTGCCGCGTCTCCCTCGAGAACTGGGCGCTCCGCCACAACGACGCCGGCGTCGAACCGGTCCGTCTGCTCGGCCCGGACGCGGCCCCGGATTGCGCCGCGATCGACACCACGGCCGGGTCCACCGCTCAGCCCTCGGTGACCTCCAAGGCGTAGTCGACGACGGACGAGGGCGTCAGCCGGTCCTTGTGGATCAGGGCGACGCCCTGGTCCCGCTCGGCCCCCGCGGGCTGCCCGGTGGGCAGCCCGCCGGGCCGGGCGGCGGTCTGGGCGGTCGCGACACCGGCGGTGAGCAGGACGCCGGTGGCAGCGGACACGGCGACGGCGACGGCGCGGAGATTCATGGTTCCCCTCTCGGCTACGTGGGTCGTACGGCCGGTCAACGAGTGGGGCTGCCGGAGGTGTCGACGCAGAGTTCTCGTCGGGGTGACGAGTAAGGGTGATCCCGTGTTGACCCATATGGTGTGACAGGGGTTATATGGGGGATAAAGGGCATATAAGTCTTCCCTAGGAGGCAGGCCCGCAATGACCACTCATCCGAGCATCGAGCAACACCCCGACCTGACCGAGATGCGTTACCGGTTCGAGCGGGCGACCAGCACCCCTCGAGGCCAGGCGATCGAGACGCTGGGCCTGCTGACGGGTGTGTACCTGGCCGCCTCGCCGTGGATAGCCGGCTTCAGCGGTCTCACCACCCTCGCCGTGTGCAACCTGATCACCGGCGTTGCCTACGCCCTCTGCATGGGCGGGTTCGGCTCGGCGTACGAGCGGACCCACGCCATGGCCTGGGCGGCATGTGCCATCGGCGCCTGGACCATCGTCTCTCCCTGGGTCGTGGCCGGTAACGTCGACACGACCCGCAGTGTGGTCAACAACGTCATCGTCGGTCTCGTGGCGCTGCTGCTCGGCGTGGCCATGGCCGCGGCCGCGATGAGCGGTCGCCGTGCGGGGCGTGCCCGCGCCTGAGGGCCCCCGCAGGGCCATGGACCGACGAGCCGACACGCTCGCCCCGGAGAGCCCCGACGCCCCGGCGCCGGGGCTTTTCCCTGCCGTCACGACGTCACCGGCGCGAGACACCCAACGACCCTGACCGGGTGCCCCCTTGAACGCGCGGCCCGCACGGCTCCATCCCGCGCGGCACACAAAGACGTAACACCGCACAGGTGTGCGGCGTGGTCGGTGCGGGGAGGGCCGTGATCATGACACCGACTCGCACCCCGGTCCGCCGCCCCGCCCGGCAGCTCCTCGCGGCCTCCGTGGGCAACGCCGTCGAATGGTACGACTGGTACGCCTACACCTTCCTGGCCACGTACATCGCCGGACAGATATTCCCCAAGGGGTCCGGAAACTCCCTCGTCCCGCTCCTCTCCACCTTCGCCGTCTTCGCCGTCGGCTTCTTCATGCGGCCCGTCGGCGGGCTCCTGATGGGAGCCATCGCCGACCGGCACGGCAGACGCGCCGCGTTGACGGTGACCATCCTCCTCATGGGTGGCAGCAGCCTGCTGGTCGGCCTCACACCGACGTACGCGACGGCCGGCGTCCTCGCGCCCGTCATCCTCGTCGCCGCGCGGCTCCTCCAAGGTCTGTCCGTCGGCGGCGAGTTCGCGGCCTCCACCACCTTCCTCGTCGAGTCGGCCGGCCCCGGCCGCCGCGGACTGTTCTCCAGCTTCCAGTACGTCTCCACCACCGCCGGCCAGCTCGCCGCCTCCGGTATCGCCGCCGCCCTCGTCGCGTCGCTCGGTACGGGACAGATGGAAGGCTGGGGCTGGCGCGTGCCCTTCGTCCTGGGCGCCGTACTCAGCCTCGTCGGGTTCTGGATCCGGCGCGGAGCGCAGGAGACCCTCCCGGACATCGGGTCAGGCACGGGGCAGCCGCGCCCCGGCCTCTTCGACGCGCTGCGCCGCCACCCCCGCGAGTCGCTGCTGATCTGCGGCATCACGGCCGGCGGCACCCTCGCGTACTACACCTGGACCTCCTACCTCCCCACCTACGCCGAGCTCAACGCCGGTCTCACCAAGGCCGACGCGCTGCTCGCCTCCACCCTCTCCCTGGCCTTCTTCGCACTGCTCCAGCCGCTCGGCGGGGTGCTCTCCGACCGCTACGGCCGCAAACCGCTGCTGCTCTTCTTCGGTCTCGGCTTCGCCGTGCTGAGCGTGCCGCTCCTGCGCTCCATCGGAGGCTTCGGCACGCTGCTGCTCGCCCAGTGCGCGGGCATGGTGCTCCTGACCGGGTTCACGTCGATCTCGGCGGCGGTCAACGCCGAGATGTTCCCCGCGCGGGTAAGGGCGGCCGGTATCGGTTTCCCGTACTCCCTCACCGTCGCCCTCTTCGGCGGAACGGCCCCCTATGTGGGCACCCTGTTCAAGGACATGGGCCACCCCGGACTCTTCCCCTGGTACGTCTCCGCCCTGTGCCTGGTGTCATCGGTGGTGTATCTGCGCCTGCCGGAAAGCGCCCACAAGGAACTGGAACGCTGAACTCCTGACGAAGGACCACCATGACTCCTGGTGCCGCGCCGTGGCGCGGCACCAGGGCTCATGCCTCCGTATGCGCGTGCGCGTCGTGACGCAGCGGCGTCAGCTGCTCGATGTCGTACCGGGCCCGGAGCGCGGCGATGGCGTCGTGGTCCGGGGCGCCACCTCCGTCCAGGATCTCCAGCAGCTCCTCGAAGTAGCGTTCGTGGTCCGGCGGCGGGGACGCCTGGAAGAACATCTTGGCCGGGGTGTCCGTACGGTTCGCGAACGCGTGCGGACAGCCGGGCGGCACCACGATGACCGTGCCCGGCGTCGCCCGCACCGTACGCTTCCCCGACGACGACTCCCAGTGCCGCCAGTCGTCCCGGGTCCGTACCCGCGGCTCGAACGCGAGGACGTCCAGCTCTCCTTCGAGTACGTAGAAGAGCTCCTCGCTCCGGGTGTGCACATGGGCCCCCACGTCGAAGCCCGGCGGCACCACGACCTCGAAACTCGACGCCGCCCGGGAGTGCTCGCCCGTCACCTTGAACGTGACCTGCTGCGCCGGCGTGCGCAGCGTACGGCCGTGCCCCGTGGGCACCAGCAGCCCGTCGGGCGCACCGGCGAGCAGGGACGCCGGCGCCCCGTGGTGCGCCGTCACCAGGTCACCGGGAGGGACTCGGGGCCACGGATGAGCGCGCCGCGCCGGAACCGGAGGTCCTCGACGGGCACGGCGAACCGCAGCCCGGGGAACCGGTCCACCATGGCGTCGACGAGCAGTTCGGACTCCAGCCGGGCGAGCATGGCGCCCACGCAGTAGTGCGGCCCGTACCCGAACGCCACATGGGGGTTGGGGTTCCGGTCGAAGTCCAGCGTCTCCGGGTCCGCGAACACCTCGGGGTCCCGGTTCGCCGCCAGATACGACACGTACACCGGGTCGCCCGCCCGGATGCGCACACCGGCGACGGTCACGTCCTCCAGCGCGATGCGCGACAGGCCGACGGCGCTGCGGTGCGGGATGTAGCGCAGCAGCTCGTCGATGGCCCGTGGCCGGATCTCCGGCTCTGCACGCAGCCGGTCCAGGTGTTCCGGGTGGGTGAGCAGGATGAAGAGCATGTTGCCGACGTTGTTGGTGACCGCCTCACCACCGATCTGGATCAGCAGCGCCAGCCCCACCGCCTCCGACGCGCTCAGCTCGCCGCTCTCCACGGCCGCCGCCAGCAGGCCGATGACGTCCTCGCCACCGGAGCGCCGCTCGCGCAGCACGTCGGCGAAGTACGCGCACATCTCCTCCTTGGCCCGCTGGCTGCGCTCCGCACCCTGCGCGGAGGAGAGGATCAGCCCCGTCCACTCGTGCATCTGCGGCCGGTCGGCCCGGGGCACGCCCATCAGTTCGCAGACCACGGCGAGCGGGAAGGGCCCCAGCAGCCGTTCGGTGAAGTCGGCCGGCGGCCCGTCCCGCAGCAGCTCCTCGACGAGCTCGTTGAGGCTCTCCCGCGCCCGCTTGCGCACCCGCTCCACACCCCGCGTGGTGAACGCCGGTGCCACCGCGCGCCGCAGTCGGGTGTGGTCCGGCGGATCCTCGAACCCGACCGCCCCGTCGACGGGGATGAAGTGCGGGGCCAGCCGGGTGACGTCGTGCTGGGCGACCAGCTTGCGGCTGAAGCGCGGATCGTTCGTCACCATCCGCACGTCGTCGTAGCGCGTCACGAGCCAGGCCCAGCCCTCGCCGTTCGGCAGTTTGATCCGTGTGATGGGCCCCTCCCGCATCAGCTCGGCCAGGACCGGGTCGAAGTCCACCCCGAACAGGTCCAGCGCGGGCCACTGGCGTACGGGTGGTGGCGGAGCCGTGGTCGTCTCATCCAGCACGGTGCGATTCCTCTGTGAAGACGCGGTCGGAGGTGGTCCAGCGGCCGAGGGACATCTCGGCGGTGATGCCGGGCCCGAAGCCGGCGAGCAGCCCGCGGGCGGCGTGTTCCGCGCTGCCCTCGTCGAACATCCGGCGCAGCGCGTCCAGGACGACGGCGCTGGCGATGTTGCCGTACTCCGTCAGCGTCGCCCGGCTGAAGCGGAACGCCTCAGGAGGCACTCCGAGGAACTTGCTCAGGTCGTCCAGGATCCTCGGGCCACCGGCGTGGATGATGTAGAAGTCCAGGTCGGAGGCGTCCCACCCGTGCTGCCCCGCCAGCTGCTTCAGCGCCGGCGCGAGCGGCTCCATGGTGCCGGGAACCCGCTTGTCGAGCTTGAAGTGGAACCCGGTGTCCCGGATGTCGTACGCGATCCACTCCTCGGTCTCGGGTACCAGGTAGGACCCGTTGCGCTCCAGCGAGATGCCCGTTCCGCCCCGTCCGCGCATGACGGCGGCGGCCAAGCCGTCGCCGAACAGACCGTTGGAGAGGAGGTTGCCCACTTCCAGGTCGGTCGGCTGGTAGCACAGCGAGCAGAACTCGCAGGCCACGATCAGTGCGTTGGCATCGGGGTAGGCGGTGCAGAAATCGTGGGCGCGGTTGATGGCGGCGCCGCCCGCCGCACAGCCGAGCTGGGCGATGGGGATCTGCCGTGTGTCGGTGCGAAAGCCCATCGTGTTGATCAGCCAGGCGGTGAGTGACGGCATCATGAAGCCGGTGCAGGAGACGTAAATGATCACGTCGATGTCCTGCGCCCGAAGCTCGGCGTCGTCGAGCGCCTGGCGGATGACGGCGGGCACGCGCGCCTTGGACTCGGCTTCGTAGACCGCGTTGCGGGCCTCGAAGCCGGGGTGCTTGAGAGTTTCCTCGATCGGCCGGAGGAGATGCCGTTTCTGGACTCCGGTGTTCTCCATCAGTCGCAGAGCGAGGGGCAGCTGCGGGTGGTCTGCGTGGATGGTCCGCGCCAGGTCCAAGGTCTGCTGCATGGTGATCACATGCTCGGGGACCGCCACCGCGGGTCTGCACAACGTGGCCATGACGTAAGCCCTTTCGTCGCGTTTGCTCAAAGAATCACGGACCCATGGCCGCTCCGCGCGTCGAGGATTTCCCGCCCTGCTTGAGCCGAATCGGTGAGGAAACACCCCGGAACGGCATCGGTGCCCGCCCGCGGGAGCGGTCGGCGAACGCGCCCGTGCCCCGGCGCACCGCCCATGAACACCGCCACGGCGCGCGTCCGCGCGGTGCCGGGTGGACGTCCACGGGAGCCGCGCGCGGAGCGGCGCCCGAGCCGTACGCAACAACAGCGACGGCGTGGCGCACGCGCACCTCACCCGTGCGGCCGAGCAGCGCATGCCCTGGCGGAGGGGGCGGCCGACCATGAACACATGCGGCATCACCTTCGAATCGTCCACGGCCGTCCCACCGCCACCGAGCTGGCGGCGCTCACCGCCGTACTGACCGCACTCGCCTGCCGGAGCGCGACCGAGCGCCCCGCGGCGGACGCGTCCCCCCGCAGGGCCGAATGGGACCGCGGCTGGAGGGCGCATCCGCTGCCCGGCTCCTGGCGGGCGGGCCACGGCATCGCGGCCCTGCACCACCGGCGATGAACCCGGCGGCGATATGCTCCGTCGGTGATGAGTGACGACGTCCGGCTCCTCCTCACCTCCGACACCCACGTCCCCAAACGCGCCCGGCACCTGCCCGCCGCGCTCCTCGACGCCGTCGAGCGGGCCGATGTGGTGGTGCACGCGGGGGACTGGGTGGACGCCGCGACCCTCGACCTGCTGGAGACCCGCGCCCGTCGGCTCCTCGCCGTCCACGGCAACAACGACGGCCCCGAGCTGCGCGCCCGCCTGCCCGAGGTGGCCCGCGCGGAACTCGGCGGGCTGCGGTTCGGCGTCGTCCACGAGACGGGACCCGCGCAGGGCCGGGAGCGCCGCTGCGCGGCACGCTTCCCGGACCTCGACGTACTGGTGTTCGGTCACAGTCACATCCCGTGGGACACGACGGCCCCCGGAGGGCTGCGGCTGCTCAACCCGGGCTCACCCACCGACCGGCGCCGTCAGCCGCACCGCACGTACATGACCGTCCGCGTGGTCGACGGGCGGCTGGCCGACCTCCGCGTGCACCGGCTGGATTAGGGCGGCCCTCCCCGAGGAACCCGCATCACATGAACCAGCCGGATCACCAGCCCAAGACCGCCGCCGAAGAGGTCCTCAAGGAGTTCGAGGACGCGGAACTGCGCCTCGACGAGGACGAGGACGACCAGAGGGACGGCGAGGCCGCGGACACCCTCACTCCGAGTCCCACGGCCCAGGAGTCGGTACGGAAGGACAAGGGCCGGCCGGACTCCTGAGGGCCCGGCCGGTCCCCGGAGGGCGCCGGCCCTCTCGCCCGTTCACCGCGCCGCCTGCGAGGCCGCCGCCTCGGGCCGCAGGTCGGCGGTGCGCAGCGGACGCACGGGGGAGTCCGGCAGCGCCACGCGGCTGTGCACACCGAGGCCGGGGTCGACGTGGAGCAGCTCACCCGGCTCCAGGAGCCGCCAGCCCGGGCTGTCGTCCATGCGCTCACTGGCGACCACGACCGCGGGGGCGGACGCGAGCTCCTCGGAGTGCACCCGCATCCGGCCCGCGGTCCCGCTGTGATCGAGATGCCGGTCACCGTGGTGGCCGCCGGCCGGCCGCCGCAGCACGTACAGCCCGTGCGTGTCCGGGTAGCGCAGGGCCCACAGCTCGTCACGGGTGACGAGAACCAGGTTCAGGGCGTACAGCGGCAGCGTCCGGGCGATCCAGCGGGCCGCGTGCTCGATGCCCGCGCCCACATCACCGCCGTGGGCCCGGATCTGCCGGGTGATGAGCGCGAAGAAGCGCTCCGAGTCGGTGTCGCCGGCGACCGATGCCCGGTCCTCCCCGAGTTCGGCGTCGAGCTCGTCCAGACCCTCGATGACGCCGTTGTGCGCGAACAGCCGCCCCTCCTGGCGGAAGGGATGGGTGTTGCGGTCGTCGAGGCTGCCCGTGGAGGCGTAGCGCACATGGGCGACGAAGGTGGCCGACCGCACCCGCTTCGCCTCGGTGGCGAAGGCACGGTCCCGGTAGGCGGCGAGGGGCGCCTTGTCGATCCGCGGTGTGCCGTCTCCGTCGAAGTACCCGATGCCCGTCCCGTCGGGGTCCCGGTGGCTCTGGTCGCGGAGACTGTCCGGGGCGTCCAGCAGCCAGAACGTCGCGCGCGTGGGGGTCGGCGCGCTGCTCAGCCCGAAGAGTCGGCACATCTCACATCCTCCCGGGGCGCGTGGGGTTCCTGGTCTCGGCGCCGTGCGCGAACCCGCCGGCGTCGTCCGCGTCGCGCCGCGGCCCCGCCTGGCGCTCCAGCCGTGCCACCGCCCGCTCCAGGTCCGCCAGCAGCAGATCGGCCAGGTCGTGCCCGAAGCCGTTGCGGACGACGATCCGCAGCACGGCGAGGTCCTCGCGGTTCTTCGGAAAGGTGTACGCGGGCACCAGCCAGCCCCGCTCGCGCAGCGCGGCGGACACGTCGAAGACGGTGTACGCGTCCACGCCCTCGCGCACCCGGAACGTGAACACGGGCGTCTGGCTGCCGTCGGTGACCAGCTCGAAGGGGCCGAGCTCACCGATCCGCCGCGCCAGCCGTGTGGCGACGTCCCGGCAGGTCTGCTGGACCCGGCGGTAGCCGTCGAAACCCAGCCGCAGGAAGGTGTAGTACTGCGCGACGACCTGGGCACCGGGGCGGGAGAAGTTCAGCGCGAACGTCGGCATGTCCCCGCCCAGATAGTTGACGTGGAAGACGAGGTCGTCGGGCAGCGCGTCGACGTCCCGCCACAGCGCCCACCCGACGCCGGGCATCACCAGGCCGTACTTGTGCCCGGACGTGTTGATCGACGCCACCCGCCGTAGGCGGAAGTCCCACTCCAGGTCCGGGTCGACGAACGGCGCGATCATCGCGCCCGACGCCCCGTCCACGTGCACCGGCACGTCCACTCCCGTACGCGCCTGCAACGCGTCCAGCGCGGCCGCGATGTCCGCGACCGGTTCGTAACTGCCGTCGAACGTGGACCCGAGGACGGCCACGACCCCGATCGTGTTCTCGTCGCACCGCGCGGCCGCCGCGTCCGGGGTGAGGTGGTAGCGGTCGCCCTCCATCGGTACGCAACGGGGCTCGACCTCGAAGTAGTTGGCGAACTTCTCCCAGCAGACCTGCACGTTGACGCCCATGACCAGATTGGGCCGCGCCACGGAGAGCCCCGCCGCCCGCCGGCGCTGCTGCCACCGGCGCTTGAGGGCCAGCCCGGCCAGCATGGCCGCCTCGCTCGACCCGGTGGTCGAGCAGCCGGCCACCCGGTCGGGATCCTCGGCGTGCCAGAGCCGCGCGAGCATGTGCACGCAGCGCATCTCCAACTCCGCGGTCTGCGGGTACTCGTCCTTGTCGATCATGTTCTTGTCGGCGCACTCGCTCATCAACCGCAGGGCCTGCGGCTCGGCCCAGGTGCCGACGAACGTCGCCAGGTTCAGCCGCGCGTTGCCGTCGAGCATCAGCTCGTCACGCACCAGCTGGTAGGCGAGGTCCGGATCCATCGCCGTGTCCGGCATGGCGTAACGCGGGACCGTGACGGGCTCCCGGCTGAAGAGCGGGTTGAGCTCCAGGTCACGGCTCACCCGCTCGTCGTGGCGGGAATGGTGCAGGGCCATCGCTGCTCACCCTTCTGCTGTGTGCCGTCGGCGTATCGGCCCCGTGCGTAACAGGAGGCCCCCGCGGCTGTCACGGCGCACGGCGGGCCGCGGCGCCCGAACAGCTCACCGCCGCCACCCGAATGCCCGCGTCGGCCCGACGCGTGCGATGGCGCGTCGGGCGGCCACCGCCGGTGGGCGCGTACGACGAACCGGCGGTCCGCACGAGGCGGACCGCCGGCAGGTGGCGACCGGGGAGGGGCGGGGCTGTGGGGCGCCGCCCCGTACCGGGGTGAGAAGACGGGTTAGAAGACGCTCACGCCGTACGCGCTCAGCGCCTCGGTGACCGGCTGGAAGAACGTGGTGCCGCCGGAGGAGCAGTTGCCGCTGCCGCCGGAGGTCAGGCCGAGCGCGGTGGTGCCGGAGAACAGGGCGCCGCCGCTGTCACCGGGCTCGGCGCACACGTTGGTCTGGATGAGGCCGTAGACGACGTCACCGTTGCCGTAGTTGACGGTGGCGTTGAGGCCCGTGACGGTACCGCCGCGCAGGCCGGTGGTGCTGCCGCTGCGCTGGACCGACTGGCCGACGGAGGCGTTGCCCGCCGCGGTGATGTCCCGGTAGGAGCCGTTGTAGAGGTAGACGCGGCCGTCCGCCGCCGAGGCGTTGGAGTGGCGGATGATGCCGTAGTCGTTGCCCGGGAAGCTGGAGCCGGTACGGGTGCCGAGCACCGTGGTGTTGGCGGAGTTGGTGTACCAGGTGCTTCCGATGTTGGTGCAGTGGCCGGCGGTCAGGGCGTAGTACGTCGAGCCGCTGCGGACGTTGAAGCCGAGCGAGCAGCGGCCGCCGCCGGCGTAGATGGCCTGTCCGCCCGCGATGAGCTTGTTGAACGTGCCCGGCGTGCGCTTGATCTCCAGCGCCGAGCTCCGGCTGCCCACGGCCTCCTTGATCTCGGACAGCTCGGCGGCCGAGACGGTGGAGTCGGCGGTGACGACCAGCTTGCCGGTCTTGGCGTCGGTGTACCAGGCGGTACCGGGGACATCGGCCCCGAGGACCGCGTCGCTCGCCTCGGCGAGCTGTGCGGAGGTGACGCGCGGCGCGGGGGCGGAATCCGCTGCGGCGGTGGGCGCTGCCAGCGCGACCGCGGTGAGCAGGGCGGAGGCAACGGCGGTCAGCCGCGCGCCTCTGGCGAAGCCGCCGTGGGGGGTGAAGCGCTTGATGTTCACTCATCCTCCATGGATGTCCGAAGGCCCGTTGGGTGTACGGGCGCGACAGTGACCGGCAGGTGGACACACGGCGGCGGCTCACCGACATGTGCCTGACAAGCGGTTGCTAGGGATCCTGCTACTCCGCTTCGTACCGGCAACAGAGCGGCTTTCGGCCGGGCTACGCGCGTTCATCGGTCCGTCCGCGCACGCGGCTTCCACCGGGCTCCGACGACGACGGGATTCCACTTTTGGGTGCTTGTCGACCTCGCTGTTCCGGTGGCCGAAAACCGATGCGGTGGGTCGTTTGCTCATGGCAACGACCCGGTCGCCGCGTCGACACCTGGTCCGCCGTGCCCTCGCCGTGCCGCAGCCGGTGAAAGAGCGTGCGCCATGAGGGCGGTTCAGTGTTGAACGAACGGAGGGAACGGTGCCGCGGACGCGGACGGAGGGGCGGTCAATGCCGTGCCGCGCCACGGTGGCGCCAGCAACCGTCACCCCTGCCGGTCGGCCGGCCGAACGCTCCGGCGCGGGTCCATGGCGTGATCCGCATGGTCCGCGGCGAGTGACGCGACGCGGCCGGGCTCAGACGCTGCCGTCCCGCACGCCACTCCGATATGCGCTGATCACTCGTATTCGCTCCCGTGTGGTGCATGGCCGGATCGCGCGCTTCCGGCGTCCGGGGAGTGGATCCGGTGCACCGGACGGGAAATAAATCCGGTGCCCCGGACGGGCGCGCTCCCTGCACTCGCGGTGCGCGCCGTTCACGACATAGCCGTCCATGGCGTCGCGGCGCGTACACCGACGAACGAGACGAATGAGGGGAGCCCGGTTGTGCGTGACCGCACCACTGCCGTCGTTCCCCGATCCCGGTACGACGTGATCCCGGTGTCCTCGTGCCGCCGGCGCCGGCTGCGCGGCCGTCACCGGATGCCCGTGACGAGCGTCTGACACCTCACCCCCGGCACGCGGTGGTACGACTCCACCGCATTCGGCCGTCCTACCGCACTCCGTTGTGCACCCCTGTCGAGTGCCGCTGTTCCGCGCCGCTGTGGTGTGCCCACTCGCTCCAGACCGCTCCGTCCGGACATCGCGGCGCCCTGTTCTCGCACACACGAAAGACCTCGGGCCGGGGGACCTGCACGATTCGGCCGGCCGGCTACGCCCCGGTGCCGGCCCAGAAGGTGCCGGCCCGGCAGGCGGGAAGGCCGGTGATGGCCCCGCCCGAGGCATGCGGGGCCATCGCCGGGGGAGAGGGGGAACGGTGCGCCCGCGCCCCGCCGCACCCTGGTGATGGGCCCCGCTCACCGCTGTTAGGGTGACGTGCGCTCGTCAAGCGGGCGCCCTTCTCATCTATGCAACCAAGCGCTCAACGGGGGTTGAACGTGCAGTTTCGCCATGTCCGCGCTGTCGCCGTCTTCGGTGTCGTACTCGTCGCTCTGACCGGTGCCCGTGGGTCCGGGGGTGGCAGTTGCGGCGGCGGCAGCAGCAGTCACGGATCCGGATCCGATTCCAGCAGCTCCAGCTCGGGCGGCAGCTACGACAGCTCCAGCTCCTCCTCCGGTGGCTCGTACGACAGCTCCAGCTCCAGCTCCGGTGGCTCGTACGACGGCAGCAGCGGCAGCAGCGGTACCAGCGGCAGCGGCTCGTCCACGAGCGGCAGCTCCTACCCCGGCGGGAACCCCAGCACGAGCCAGGCCGCCCGCGACGTACGCATCGACGACTGCCGGATGGACGCCGACAAGAACCTGACCGCGAAGATCACCGTCACCAACGACAGCTCGCTGGACTACAAGTACGACGTCACCCTTCAGTTCAAGGGCGAGCTGGGCGGCGCGCCCGTCACCAGGGCCGTGGCGAAGGTGGACGACCTCCTGGTCCCCGCCTCCGCGTCCCGGACCGGCGAGGCAAGCACGTCCTACCTCGGAGACGGCGACGGTTCCGAGTACAAGAAGTGCGAGGTCATCAACGCCTCCCGCGTGATGAACTGACCCGGCACACCCACCGCCCACCCCGACGCCGCCTCCAGCCGTGGCGATGGGGTGGGCGGTGTGCGTATCGGGCACGGATACCCGGGCCGGACCCGACCCGGGGCCGGGCCGGGTATCCGGACGCCCGTGGCCTTCGGTGGGACGCGGCCAAGTGATCCGTGTCGCGTCCGTCCTCCGCGAGCGGCCTCGCGCGCTGTGAGACCCCGCACGGCACGGTGGCCGCGGAACCCGCAAAGCAGCAGGTCAGGCGCGGTGACGCGGCTCGCGCAGGTGGCCTCGCCGCAGTGTCACGTACGTCACGTGCGGCACGGTGTGACGGATGCTACGGGCCCGGCGTAGGGGTTTCCGCGGGCTCGGCCCCCTAGGCTGGAGCCATGTCCGAGACCCCCTTCGACCCCGATCTGCCGCATACCGACGAGCTGAACGCCGAAGCGCTGAACGATGCGATCCGTGAGCTGTGGGCGCGCTCCGGCGGGCAGCTGTCGGCGGACGAGCAGCGCATCTACCAGGCCCTGGTGGTGGCCTGGGCGCGGGCGCACCCCGGAGACGTCGCGAAGGCGGCTTGAAGCCGCCCGAGGCCTTCCGGGCCCTGAGGCCCGATACGCCGACACAACGCCCGCCTCATGGCGCACGGTGACTGTGCGGTCACGTACGCGCCCGCGGCGGTCCGCGCCGAGGCGGGCGGCCGAGGGGCCGCGGTTCCGCGCCGACGCGCAACCGCGGCCCCTCGGGCGTGCCGTCAGTGGTCGCCCGGCTTGATGCGCCCGCGCCAGCCTCCGGACTCGCCGCCCTGGCGCTCGATGTACTCCTTGAACCGCTGCATGTCGGCCTTGACGCGGCGGTCGATCATGCCCGCCATGTCGGCGGCCTTCTCCGCGGGGCCGCTCGGGTCGACGTCCATCACCAGCTCCACGCGCGTGTGCGTGTCGTCCAGGCGCTGGAAGCTGACCACACCCTTCTGGTGCGTGTCGCCGCTGATGGTCCTCCAGGCGATCCGCTCGTCGGGCAGCTGGTCGATGATCTCGGTGTCGAATTCGCGCCGCACCCCAGCGATCTTGGTGGTCCAGTGGTTGTGGCGGTCGTCGACCTGCCTGACCTCCTCGACCCCGTCCATGAACTGGGGGAACTCCTCGAACATGGTCCACTGGTTGTAGGCGGTGTGAACGGGGACCTCGACCTCTACGGCTTCCTTCACGGTGCTCATCAGTGCCTCCTTGTGCCTGGTGGGCGTCGGCGCAGCAGTGCTCCCGCCGCGCCCATCGTCGGTGGTGCGGGTACCCGGCCGCGCGCATCCATGCACGTCGCTTTCCGAGGTGACCCCACCCACCACCCCGGCGTACGGGCATCACGGGCACGGCCACGCACCCCACGGCACCGGAGTGCGGACGATGCGGCACGGAACAGGCCCCGCCATCGGCCCTCCCCGTCCCGGGCGCCCTGAAGGCGTTCCACGGCCGGGACATCGAGCCGGCCGGCTCAACGTGCTCCTGGACGGCAGGCGGTACGGAGCGGAACGGCTGCCCCGCCATCTGCCCACGGACCACCGGGAGTTGAAGGCGCCACTCCGCCACGCCCCCGACGTGACCTTCGAGGACCCTTTCGGCGACGAGCATCACCCGCTGGAGCAGACGCAGGTGATCCAGGAGGAGTTCCCCGACACGGCCATGCATCCGGCTCTGGAGCCCGGCCCCTTGGTCCGCACCCTTCGCGCTGCAGCAGAATCGCCGATCATGAACGAGCGTCTCCCCGGTCCGTCCCGCATCCAGCTGGACCACCGCGCCGGTGTCCTCCACGTGTCCGGACCCGGCCTCCCAAGGGTCCGGCTCGTCCGCACCTCCACCGGCGCACCCGACGAGCACATCCCCATCGGCACCCGTGACCGCGCCCGCCTCACGCTCACCGTCGACGGTGAGCCGACCCCGATCACCCCTGCCAAGGGGCGCCTCTCCCGGCGGTCCTACCGCGTCGACGCGAAGGTCGGGAACACCCGCTACCGCCTCGTCCCGTGCGCGTACGGCGAGAGCAGGTTACTCAAGGACGGCAAGCCGCTCGGCGAGCTCGGTTCCACCGGTGACGGCGAGGTCAGGGCCGACTGGGACGGGAACGCCACGGTCCTGGCGCAGGACGTCGCCGTCGGAACCACTCTCGCCGCCGCCTTCGCAACGGGCGCCGCGCCGTGGTGGGAGACGGCCGGTAACGTGATCGGCGAGCTGATCCCCTGACGGGGCCCGGTTCGCGTGCCGACGGCCCGGTAGGCATGCCGGCCCCCGTCCCGGGGCAGGTGGACCGGCACCGGTTCGCCGGAAGCAGGCCACGCGCCGCCCGGGACATCAGCGGACCGGTGCATGAGCACGTGGCGGGAGCGGGGAGTGCGCTGTGGGAACGGTGGTGCGGGTACCGCAGACCCGGGACATGCTCGGTGAGGAGCTCTCCGGGGACGAGGCGTTCACCGCCCTGCGTCACTACGGCGGGCGCAAGCTCCTCGTGGATTCCTTCGCCCGTTTCCGGTACGCCGACGGCTTCAGCTCCGCCCGCTCCCTCGGGTACCAGATGGTGCTCGGCATGGTCCCGTTCGTCATCGCGCTCGTCGGCGTGGCCACCACCCTCCACACGGAGAGCGTCGGCCGCGCCGTCGAGCTGACACTCGACGGCGTCGTGCCCGGCCCCAGCGCGGACCTGGTACGGCAGGCCCTGGCGAACACCCGGCGCAGCGCCGGGGCCGACGACGCCGGCGCCGTCGCGATCTGGCTCGGCCTCGGCTTCGCGCTGCTCAACCTCGCCTCCGCCATGGGCCAGATCGAGCGGGGCTGCAACCGCATCTACGGCATCGAGCGGGACCGCCCCTTCACCGCCAAGTACGGAAGGAGCATCCTGCTGACGATGGCGGCCGGACTGCCGCTGGGCGCCGGCTTCCTCGTCATCGTCGCGGGCCGGGGCATGGGAAGGGCTGTCGTCCAGGCGTTGCACTGGCCGCCCTCCCTGCTCCAGTGGTGGCAACCGCTGCACGTCCCGCTGGGAGTGCTGCTGGCGGCGGTGGCATCGGCGGTGATCTTCCGGTGGGCGCCGCGGCGGGACCAGCCCGGCTACACCTGGCTGGCCTTCGGCTCCGGCGTCCACCTGCTGCTCTGGGTGGCCGCGACCTTGCTCCTCGGCCTGTACGTCGATCTCACCGGGTCCTTCGGGGCGCTCTACGGCCCGCTGACCGCCTTTGTCGCCCTCCTGCTGTGGTCGAACGTGGCCGGGGTCGCGCTCTTCCTGGGCATCGCGTTCTCCGCCCAGCTGGAAGCGGCCAGGGCGGGCATCACCGCCCCCGTCCACCCCGACCCGGGGTCAGGTGACCCGGAGTCCGGCCCCTGACCTGCGCCCGGGGACGCCCGCGCCGGTGCGCCCGGCGAACTCGGCGCACCGGTCGACGAGCCGGGGCCGCAGCACATGGTCGGTGACTCGGCGCTCCCGCGTTCCGGTTTTCTGCGCGACCGGGCGGTGACCCACCACGGACAGCGGATACGGTGCTGTGGTGATCAATGAGCAGGAGCTTGCCGGAACGGCGCTCGTACTGGCGGCCGCGCCAGTCGGCAAGGGGCGGCTGATCGACGCGGTGTCCGTGCTGCCCGCGCTCGCCGCCGTCCCGCCGCCCGCGCTGACCGGCACGGCCGCGGCCACCCTGGTCGAACTGGCCGACCCGCTCGACCCGCAGGCCGTGCTGACGCGCCTGCGCGCCGTCGTCGCGTCGCCCGGCCCGCTGGCCCTGTACATCACCGGGCAACTCCACCTGGACCACAAGCAGCGCCGGCCGCACCTGGCCCTGGCCCGGACGACACCGGCCACGCTGCGCTACGCCGCCCTGCCCTGGCACTGGATCACCGGCGAGCTCAAGCTGCGCCGGCCGGGCACCACCACGGTGGTCGTGGACCTGGTCGCCGACACGGAGGTCTGGCAGCAGATGACCGCCGACCGGTACCCGCTCGCGCTGGGCCCCGGCGTCAGCCTCTACGGACGCGTCGCCCCGCCGCCCGGGCGGCGCACGGTCGTGACCCCCGACTACCTGAGCGCCTGTACCGCGATCTGGCGCAGTGGAGCCCGCCCGACGCTCGCCGATCTGCACGCCCGGGCGGCGGCGCAGGTCGCCACCGACGGAAGCCTGCTGTTCGCCGTCGGGCCCCCGTCACCGACCGTCCCCGCCGTCCCTCCGCAGGCGACGGCGGACCGGCCGGTCGGCGCCCCGGGCCGGTCGGCGGCCGAGGCCGTCCCCGCGCCGGACCCGCTGCAAGGAATCCTCGATGCCGCCGCGGCCGGTCGCCACCGTGACGCCGCGGCGGCGGCCGAGGCCTGGGAGCAGCAGGCGTTGCGCACGTACGGCCCGGGGTCGCCGCAGGCGATCCACTGGCTCGAGGTGCGAGCGGACCTCGCCCGCCTCGGAGGCGACCCCGCCCGCAGCTGCGAGTTGTGGGTGGCGGCCGCCCACAGCCGGCTCGAACGGCAGCAGGCCCCGGACGACCCGGACGTCGAAGGCGCCGTCGACCGCGCCCACCACCAGTGGGACCAACTGCGCGACGCACGGGCCGCCCGTGCGCTGGCGCCCGCCCTGATCGCGCTGCGGCGCCGCGTGCCCGGTCGCCAGCGCGGAGCGCTCCAGCTCCTCCAGCGCCGGCTCGAACAGTGGCACTCGCCCGCGTCACCGCCCCGGTGACCGTCGGCCCTGGCCGCACCCCGCTCTTCCCGCACGCCGCTCTTCCCGCACGCGCTTCCCGACACGCCGCTTGTGCCCGCGCGACCTCCCGCGTGCCCGCGTGACCGTATGCCGCTGACCGCCCAGGGCCGCCGCGCTCGCGGCGGCTTCCACGGCTGCTTCGGCCTCTGACGAATCCGGTCGACCCGCTCGACGAACGCTCCTCACTCCCTCCCCGTCGGCGGGTTGCCGCCGGCCCGCGAGAGCGTTCTTCGGGTGCCCGGCGCCACTTCCGTGTGACGGCGACCGCGCCGAGCCGCCGTATGTCCGCTCCGCCCGCTCTGCGCCGGTCCGTGTCCCCTTCCGGTCCCTCGTGTGACGCATGTCTCAATATCGATTCTGCTGAGCGGGAATCAATGGGCGGCGCCCGCAGCGGTCCCGGGATCGCGTGCTCGTCCGCCAACTCCCCGTCGGCTCCGCTTTCCTGTCGCTTCGACGGCGGACAGGGCGGTGGACCGCATGGGGCGCCCGGTCCGCCGAGCGCGGGGGCGCCACCGGACCGATGGTTCCGGTTGTCGGTACGGCGGCTGGGGCGCGGTGGCCGCGGGTCGGTGGAATGTGGCGCTCCAACAGGGGATCCGGCGACGGCGCAAGGCCCGCGTTGCTGATCCGTTCATCCGGGGTTTCAGGAAGAGGATTGAAGGATCGTTGAACGATCTCTAGTGTGCGTCGGGTTGCTTTCAAGATCGTCATCACCTGATCGGAGTCCCGCATGCTGTCCAATGAAGAGACCGAGCTGTTCGAGCGACGTGGTTACGCCCGGCGTGAGTCGGCCACCATCCAGGGCGGGCGCGAGGTGCGCATGGGCGTCAACCCGCCCCTGATCACACCGATTTACATGACGGCCGCCTACGAGTTCCCCAACGCCGACATGGCGGCCGGGCTGTTCGGCCTGGAGGGCAACGGCCACGCGTACTCCCGGCTCGGCAACCCGACGCTCAACGTCGTCGAGGAGCGGATGGCGCAGATCGACGGCGGTGTGGCCGGCCTCGCCACGGCCTCCGGCCACGCGGCCGTCACCCTGGCGATCCTCAACCTCGTCGAGGCGGGCGACAACATCGTCTCGTCGAACGAACTCTTCGGTGGGATCTGGAGCCTGCTCGGCGCCACGCTGAAGCGCCTGGGTGTGGAGACGCGGTTCGTCAGCCCCGCCGACCCCAACAACTTCGACGAGGCCACCGACGAGCGCACCCGCCTGTACTTCGGCGAGACCCTCCCCAACCCCCGGCTGCGGATCTTCCCCATCGGCGAGGTCGCCGAGATCGGCCGGCGCCACGGCATCCCGCTGATCATGGACAACACGCTGCAGCCGTTCACCTGCCGCCCGTTCGAGCACGGCGCCGCCGTCACCGTCTACTCGGGCACCAAATACCTCGGCGGCCACGGATCGGCGCTGGGCGGCATCATCGTCGACGGCGGCACGTTCGACTGGGACAACTCCCCGCGCCACCCGCAGATGACCCAGCCCGACCCCGCGTACGGCAACGTCGTGTGGGGCGAGGAGTGCCGCAAGCTGCCCGACACGCGAGGCCGCAGCAGCTACCTGTTCAAGGCGCGCGAGACCCTGCTGCGCGACCTGGGCCTGTGCATGAGCCCGTTCAACGCCTTCCTCATCCTGCAGGGCATGGAGACGCTGCCGCTGCGGATGCCGGCGCACTCCGCCAACGCCCTCAAGGTGGCGCAGTTCCTCGCGGCCCACCCGAAGGTCGACCTCGTGCGCCACCCGAGCCTCACCCAGGGCACCGAGGCCGACCAGGTCAAGCGGTACCTCGGCGAGGGCCAGTACGGACCGATGGTCATGGTGGAACTGAAGGGCGGCCGGACGGCCGGCGCCCGCTTCATCGAGGCGCTCAAGCTGTTCTCGCACGTCACCAACGTCGGTGACGTCCGCTCGCTGGCCACCCACCCGGCGTCCACCACGCACGCCCACCTCCCCGAGAAGGACCTGCTCGGCGCGGGCATCACCCAGGGCTCGATCCGCCTCGCGGTCGGTCTGGAGCACGCGGACGACCTCATCCACGACCTGGACCAGGCCCTGGCGCACGCGTAACGACGGACCGACAACGAGGGGGAGTTGTGCCTGCCGACCAGCACGCACCGCACGAGCGGCATCCGCACGTCGCCGAGCTGTACCCGTCCGACCGGCCGATGCGGCTGGCGTCCGGACAGCAGATCGGCCCCGTCCATGTCGCGTACGAGGTCTACGGGGAGCTCAACGAGGCGCGGGACAACGCCGTCTTCGTCTGCCACGCGCTGACCGGGGACTCGCACGTCACCCGGCACCACGCCGACGACACGCCCGGCTGGTGGGAACACATGGTGGGGCCCGGCAGACCGGTCGACACCGACCACCACCTGGTGATCTGCGCGAATGTGCTGGGCGGCTGCGCGGGGAGCGAAGGCCCCCGCTCCGCGGGCCCCGACGGCCGGCCCTACGGGCCCGACTTCCCCCGGATCGCCGTCGCCGACATGGTGAGCGCGCACCGCGCGCTGCTGGCCCGGCTCGGCGTCGACCGGCTGCGCGCCGTGGTCGGCGGATCGCTCGGCGGCATGCAGGCACTGGAGTGGCTGCTGCGCCACCCGCGCGACGCCGACGGCTTCCTGATCGTGGCCGCCACCAGCCGGCAGAGCGCGGACAACCTCGCGTGGAACGCGATCGCCCGGTTCGCGATCCGCAACGACGCGGAGTTCCGCGACGGCGGCTACGACCCGGGCGACGGCCCCGGGGCCGGACTGGGCACCGCGCGGATGGTCGCGCACCTGACGTATCTCTCCGAGCGGTCCCTGGAGCGCAAGTTCGGGCGGCAGCCACGCCGGGAGGGAACACGCCTGCACCCCTCGCCCCTGGTCCAGGGCGACTTCTCCGTGGAGAGCTACCTCGAACACCAGGCGGAGAAGTTCCTGCGCCGCTTCGACGCCCACAGCTACCTCCGCCTCATCGACGCCATGGACAGGTTCGACGCCTTCGCCGTGGCCGACCGGCTCGCCCTGGCCGAACCACCGCCCGAGGTCCTGCTCCACAGCTTCGAACACGACCGGCTCTTCGGCCCGGCGCACAGCGACCGCATCCAGGCCGAGCTGGCGGTACGCGGCCTGGCGGCCCGGCACGAAGTGGACCACTCCTGTGATGTCGGGCATGACGCGTTCCTGCTCGACGTACCCCCGTTCCTCGACACGGCACGGGACTTTCTGGACCGACTGGGCGACACCGGCCGGCGCGCGGACGCCGGCGCACTCCTCTCCCGGTGAGCACCGAAACACCACAGCAAAGGAAGAACACACATGAGTAGCACGCACCGGATCGGTGTGGCCCAGGGGACCGCACTGTACGTGGGCGCGGTCCTGGGCGGCGGCGTGCTCGCGCTGCCCGCCATGACCGCGCGTGAGGCGGGCCCGGCCTCCCTGGTCGCCTGGGGTCTGATGGTGGCCCTGTGCGTCCCGATCGCCGGCGCCTTCGCCTCGCTCGGCATGCGCTACCCCGACGGCGGCGGCGTCGCCACCTACGCCGCCAAGGCGTTCGGCTCCAAGGCGTCGGCCCCCGTGGGCTGGCTGTTCTACTTCGCCGTCCCGGTCGGCACCGCCAGCGCCGCCATCGTCGGCGGCGCCTACGTCGCCGACGCGCTCGGCGGCGGCTACCGGATGTCGCTGGCGATCGCGGCGGTGCTGCTGCTGGGCGCGTACATCAGCAACTGGCTCGGCCTGAAGCTGTCCGGAGGGCTGCAACTGCTCCTCGTCGGCCTGCTGGCCGCCCTCATGCTCGTGGCCATCGTGATCGCCGCCCCCGACTCCCGGGCCGAGAACTTCACCCCGTTCGCCCCGCACGGCTGGCTCGCCGTGGGACACGCCGCCACCCTGCTGTTCTTCGCCTTCTCCGGCTGGGAGGCCGTCTCCCACCTGTCCGGTGAGTTCTCCAACCCGCGCCGCCAGCTGCCCATCGTGACGGGCCTGACGGTCATCACCGTCGCCGTGCTGTACCTGGGCGTGGCCGGCACCTCGGTCGCCGTCCTCGGCTCCGACCCGGAGCGCGGCGCCGTGCCCCTGACCCTGCTGCTCGAACGGGGCATCGGCGACTCGGCACGGGCGGTCACCGCGGTCGCGGCGGCCCTGCTCACCTTCGCCACCGTCAACGCCTACATCGCCGGCGGCTCCCGCCTGGGCGCCGCGCTCGGACGCGACGGCGACCTGCCCGGCTGGCTGGCCAAGGGCAACAAGGCCGGCGAGATCCCCAAGCGCAGCCTGGTCGTCCTCGCCATCCTGACCACCTTGCTGCTCACCGCCGCCTTCATCCTGGACATCCGGCTCGACCCGATCATGACCGCCGCTTCCGCGTGCTTCGTCGCGGTGTACGTTGCGGGCCTGTCGGCGGCCGTGAAGCTGCTGCGCGGCAGCACCGCCGGCTGGCTCGGCGCGATCGTCTCGCTCATCGCCGTCCTCGTCGTCCTGGGCTTCTTCGGCTGGTACCTGCTGCTCCCCGCGGGCCTGTTCATCGGCGCGAAGATCTTCCAGCGGTGCACGGCCAACAGCCGCCCCGGGGGCCCGACCGCCCTGCCCGACGAGACGTCCACCACGGCCCCTGCCGACCCGGCGGCACCCGCGGCCATGACCGAGGAGCCCGCTCCGGCCACCGCCGCCGCCCACACCGTCGCCAACTGAACCCGCCCACACCGTCGCCGACTGACCCGCGCCACCGCCACCACTGACCGCGCCACAAGGGGGAACCCACATGAGCCACCACGAGCCCACGAATGCCGACGCCCGTCCCAAACGCCTCCAGGGCCGCCCGCTGCGGGTCGCGGTCCTGGGACACGGAGCCGTCGGCTCCCAGACGGTCCGGGCACTGACCGACCACAACGCCGCACTCGCGGCGAAGATCGGTGCCCCCGTGGACATCGCCGGTATCGCCGTGCGCAGCCCGCGCTCCGGTGTCCCCGGCGTCGACGACCGGCTGTTCACCCAGGACGCCGAAGCCCTGGTGACCCGTGGGGACGTCGATGTGGTCGTGGAGCTGATGGGCGGCATCGAACCCGCCCGGTCGCTCATCGTGGCCGCCATGGAGTCCGGCGCCTCGGTGGTGAGCGCCAACAAGGCGCTCATCGCCGAGGACGGCGTCGACCTGCACCGCATGGCCGAGAAGCAGGGCGTCGACCTCGCGTACGAGGCCGCCGTCGCCGGAGCCGTACCCCTGCTGCGTCCGCTGCGGCAGTCGCTCGCCGGGGATCGTGTGCTGCGGCTGATGGGCATCGTCAACGGCACGACGAACTTCATCCTCGACCGGATGACCGCCTTCGGCGGCACCTTCCAGGCCGCCCTGAGCGAGGCGCAGCAGCTGGGGTACGCGGAGGCCGATCCCCACGCGGACGTCTCCGGGGCGGACGCCGCCGCCAAGATGGCGATTCTGGCGCGGCTCGCCTTCGACACCGAGCTGGCGGCCGACGAGGTCCACTACGAGGGCATCGAACACATCACGGCCGCCGACATCGCCCACGCCGCCTCCAACGGCTCCGTGATCAAGCTGATCGGCATCTGTGACCGCACGCCCGACGGGGTGAGCGCCCGCGTCCACCCCATGCTGCTGCCCGCGGGCCACACACTGGCGTCGGTGCGCGGCTCGTACAACGGCATCCTCGTCGAGGCCGAGGCCGCCGGCGAACTGCTCTTCCACGGCCGGGGAGCGGGCGGACCGGCCACCTCCAGCGCCGTCCTCGGCGACCTCGTCGAAGTGGGCCGCAACCGGGTCGCCGGGCTGACCGGGGCACACCAGCCGCCCGCCGCCTACCTGCCCGTCAGGACGATGGAGCACGTCAGCAACCGCCACCACCTCAGCATGCTGGTCACCGACCGGCCGGGCGTGCTCTCGGAGATCACCGCGGTCTTCGGCCGGCACGGCATCTCCCTCGCCACCGTGCGCCAGGAGGGGCTGGGCGCGGAAGCGCAGCTGTCGGTCTCCACCCACCTCGCCACCGACGCCGCGCTCGCCGCCGTCCTGTCCGAGCTCCGGTCCGTCGACGCCGTACGCGAGATCACCCGCAGCATCCGCATGCTGAGCGGCACCACACCGGACAAGGACGCCGGCCGATGACCACCGACACCAAGAACAGTCCCCCGGCCGGGCTGACCTCACGGGCCGCCGGGCCGGTGACCGGCCCGGCGCGGGGCCGCTGGATCGAACACTGGGAGCCGGGCGACCCCGCCTTCTGGCACGGGACCGGTCGGCGGGTCGCCCGCCGCAACCTCGTGTGGTCCATCGCCTCGGAACACCTGGGCTTCACCATCTGGACCCTGTGGAGCGTCGTCGCGGTCGAGCTCGGCGACCGCCACTTCACCGCTGACCAGCTGTTCTGGCTGGTCGCGCTGCCCAGCCTCGTCGGTGCCGCGCTCCGCGTCCCCTACACCTTCGCGCCCGCGCGCTTCGGCGGCCGCAACTGGACGGTGGTCAGCACCCTGCTGCTGCTCGTGCCGGCCGTCCTGCTCGCCCTCGCGGTCGACGACCCGGACGCCCCGTACTGGTTCTTCCTGCTGTGCGCGGCGACCGCCGGTCTCGGCGGCGGCAACTTCGCCTCCAGCATGGCCAACATCACCCACTTCTACCCCGACTCCAAGCAGGGCGTCGCCCTCGGCCTGAACGCCGCCGGAGGCAACATCGGCGTCAGCTCCGTCCAGCTCGTCGTCCCGCTGGTCATCGCGACGCTGGGCGTCGCGGCAGCCGGACTTTTCTGGGTCCCGCTGATCCTGCTGTGCGCCACCGGCGCGCTCCTGCGCATGGACAACCTCCGCGGCGCCGCGTCCCACCCCGCCGAGCAGCTGCGCGTGGTGAAGGTCCCCCAGACGTGGATCGTCGCCCTGCTGTACGTCGGCACCTTCGGTTCCTTCGTCGGTTACGCCACCGCCCTCCCGCTGCTGCTCACGCTGGAGTTCCCCCAGTCCGCGGCCCTGCACCACACCTTCCTCGGCGCCCTCGCCGGCTCCTGCGCACGACCGCTGGGAGGCATGCTGGCGGACCGCTGGGGCGGGGCCCGGGTGACCCACCTGAACTTCACCGTCATGGCCGCCGCGGCCGTGGGCGCTTGGGCGTCGATCGCCGCCCACCGGCAACCGGCGTTCCTGCTCTGCTTCCTGCTGCTGTTCGTCACCGCGGGCATCGGCAACGGCTCCACGTACCACATGGTCCCGGTGATCTTCCGGATTCGGGCGCTGCGCGCCGCCGGGCACGGCACGTCCGCCGACCACCGGTCCGCGCTGGCCGCCGGCCGGCGCAGCGCCGCCGCCGCCCTCGGCATCATCTCCGCCATCGGCGCCCTCGGGGGCTTCCTGATCAACCGCGCCTTCGGGTACTCCGTCGGGGCCACCGGGGACGCGGGCGCGGCCATGCTCACCTTCACCGGCTTCTACGTGCTGTGCGCCGCGGTGACCTGGTGGTGCTACGCGCGCAGCGGCTCGGCCGTGGCACGCGCGCGGCGGGCGGCGGACGTGAAGGAATCGGCATCCGCGAGGGAATCGGCATCCGCGACGGAGTCGTCATCCGCGACGGAGCCGGCACGCGCACAGGAACCGGCGGGCGCCGATGTCTGAGACCGCTCACCCCCGCACCACCCTCCCCGTGCCGTCACCGGCGACCCCGGGCCCGCCGGCCGAGCCCGCGGACGTGGCCACGCACTGCCCGTACTGCTCGCTGCAGTGCGGCATGTGGCTGCGGCGCGAACCGGCAGGACACCTCACCGTCCACCCGCGTGACTTCCCCACCAACCGCGGCCGGCTGTGCCAGAAGGGGTGGACCGCCGCCGACCTGCTCACCTCCCCGCGGCGGCTCACCACACCCCTGGTGCGCCGGCACAAGGGCGGCAGCCTCGAACCGGCCACCTGGGACGAGGCCATGGAGCGGATCGCCCAGGGCGTCACCGCCCTCCAGGACCGCGCCGGGCGCGACGCCGTGGCGGTCTTCGGAGGTGGTGGCCTGACCAACGAGAAGGCGTACCTGCTGGGCAAGTTCGCCCGGGTGGTGCTGGGCACCTCGCAGATCGACTACAACGGCCGGTTCTGCATGTCCTCGGCCGCCGCGGCGGGTCTGCGCGCCTTCGGCATCGACCGCGGCATGCCCTTCCCGCTCGCCGACATCGCCGACGCCCGGGCGCTGATGCTCGTCGGCGCCAACCCGGCCGAGACCATGCCGCCCTTCGCCCAGTACCTCGACGCGCAGCGCGCCGCGGGCGGCAGCCTCATCGTCGTCGACCCTCGCAGCACCCCCACGGCGCAGCGGGCGACCCTGCACCTGCGGCCCGCGCCCGGCACCGACCTGGCGCTGGCCAACGCGCTGCTGCACATCGCCGTCGCGGAGGGGATCGTCGACCGGCCGTACATCGCCAAGCGCACCCACGGCTTCGACGAGGTGTGCCGCAGCGTGGCCGAGTACTGGCCGGAACGGGCCGAACGCCTCACCGGCGTGCCCGTCGCCGACCAGTACCGCGCCGTGCGGATCCTCGCCGACGCCCCACGCTCCATGGTGTTCACGGCGCGCGGCGCCGAACAGCACAGCAACGGCACCGACACGGTGTCCGGCTTCATCAACCTGGCCCTCGCGCTCGGGCTGCCCGGCACGCCCGGCTCGGGCTACGCCTGCCTGACCGGCCAGGGCAACGGCCAGGGCGGCCGGGAGCACGGGCAGAAGGCGGACCAGCTCCCCGGTTACCGGCGTATCGACGACCCGGCGGCCCGGGAACACATCGCACGCATCTGGGAGGTGCCCGCCGAATCCCTGCCGGGCCCCGGACGCAGCGCGTACGAACTGCTGACCGCACTCGGGACCCCCGCCGGCCCGCAGGGCCTGCTGCTCCTCGGCTCCAACCCGGTGGTCTCCGCGCCCAACGCCCGCCTGGTGGAACGCCACCTGCGCGCCCTGGACCTGCTCGTGGTCTGCGACCTCGTCCTCAGCGAGACGGCCGAGCTCGCCGATGTGGTGCTGCCGACCGCCCAATGGGCGGAGGAGGACGGAACCATGACCAACCTCGAGGGCAGGGTGCTGCGCCGCCGCAAGGCGCAGGACCCGCCGCCCGGCGTCCGCACCGACCTTCAGGTGCTGGCCGAGCTGAGCCGCCGGCTCGGCGTCCCCTCCGGCTTCTCCGACGTGCCGCAGGAGGTCTTCGCGGAGCTGCGCCGCGCCAGCAGCGGCGGCCCGGCGGACTACTCGGGCATCACCTACGACCGGATCGACGACCGGGACGGCGTCTTCTGGCCCTGCCCGGACACGGCGGGCGCCCCGGCACCGCGCCGGTCCGATCCGGCCGGGGCCGCACACGACACGCGGACGCGGGACGGCACGCCCCGGATGTTCCTCGACGCCTTCGCGCACCCGGACGGCCGGGCCCGCTTCGTCCCGGTGCGGCACACGCCCCCGGCGGAGGAGCCCGACGAGGACTACCCCCTCCACCTCACCACCGGCCGGATCACGGCGCACTACCAGAGCGGCGCCCAGACCCGCCGGATCACCGACCTGATGGCGCGGGCGGCGGAGCCCTTCGTGGAGATCCACCCGGACCTGGCGGCCCGGCACGGGATCGGGGCGGGGGACCGGGTGCGGGTGGTCAGCCGGCGCGGCAGCGCCGAGGCGCAGGCGCGGCTCACCGCGTCCGTGACCCCCGACACGCTGTTCATGCCCTTCCACTGGGGCGGTGCCGGGCGGGCCAACTCGGTGGTGGGCGATGCCCTCGACCCGGTGTCCCGCATGCCGGAGTTCAAGGTGTCCGCGGTGCGTCTGGAGCGTATGACATGAAGCGCGTAGTGATCATCGGCAATGGCATGGCCGGACACCGGGTGGCCGCGGAGGTGCACAGCCGCCGTCCCGAGTGGGGCATCACCGTCATCGGGGCCGAGACCCATCCCGCGTACAACCGGGTGCTCCTGACCAACCTACTGGCCGGGCGGGCCACGGAGCGGTCCATCGTGCTGCCCGAGCACGGCCCGGGCGTCACCGTGCTGACCGGGCGCCGCGTCCACTCCATCGACCGGGCCGGGCGTACGGTCTCGCTCGGGACGGGACTGACGCTCGGTTACGACCGGCTGGTCCTGGCCACCGGCGGACTGCCCTTCATGCCGCCCATCAAGGGCATGGTCGCCGACGACGGCCGCACCCACCCGGGCGTCGTCGCGTTCCGCACCCTGGAGGACTGCGCCGCCATCGTCGGGCTGGCCGAGAAGGGCCGCCGTGCCCTCGTCCTGGGGGGCGGACTGCTGGGCCTGGAGGCCGCCAGAGGTCTCGCCGAACGCGGTCTCGACGTCCATGTGCTGCACGCCGCCTCCCACCTGATGGAACGCCAACTCGACGCGCCGGGCGGGAAGATGCTGGCCCGTGCCCTCGCGGGCATGGGCATCACCACCTGGACCGACGCCGGGGTCACCAAGGTGCTGGGGGAGGCCCGGCCCCCGCGGTCCACCGACAGTGAGCCGGACGCCATCGGGCCGGCCGACACCGGGTCGGCCGACACCGGGACCCGGTCCCCGCGGCTGACCGGCGTCGAGTTGGCCGACGGGCGGCGCGTCCCGGGCGACCTGCTCGTGGTGGCCTGCGGCACCCGCCCCGACACCGACCTCGCCGCGGCCGCGGGGCTGGAGACCGGCAGAGGCGTCCTGGTCGACGACTGGCTGCGCACCAGCGACCCGGACATCCACGCCGTCGGTGACTGCGCGGAGCACCGCGGGGTGGTCCACGGCCTGGTCGCCCCGGCCTGGGAGCAGGCCCGCGTCGCGGCCGAGACGCTCACCGGCGCGAACCGTCCGGCTCCGTACGAGGGCTCGCGGCTGGTGGCCCGGCTCAAGGCCAAGGGCGTCGACCTCGCGGCGATGGGCGAGACGCAGATCGACGAGGCGGACGGCGGCGCGGACACCGCCGACACGACCGCGGACACCATGAACGGGGCCGGGGGCGGTACCGAGGTGATCCGCTACCTCGACAGCGGGCGGGGCACCTACCAGAAGGTCGTCCTGCGCGACAACCGGGTGATCGGCGCCCTCCTCCTCGGTGACACCTCCACGGCCGGCACGGTGACCCGGCTGTTCGACCAGGGCGCACCCGCGCCGCGGGACCGGCGCCTGCTCCTGTTCCCGGAGCTGGCCGAGAGCGGCGCCAAGGACGCCGGCGCGCTGCCCGGAGACACCGTGATCTGCCAGTGCAACGGCGTGACGAAGGACGCGGTCATGGCGTGCCGCGAGGCCGGCGCGAAGAGCGTGGAGGCCGTGGCCGCACGGACCCGGGCCACCACGGGGTGCGGCGGTTGCCGCCCACTGGTCGAGGAACTGCTCGACGCGCAGAGCTCGTAGAGCTCCCGCAACCCCCTTACGAAAGGACAAGTCATGGCGCTCATCGTGCAGAAGTACGGTGGTTCCTCGGTCGCCGACGCCGACTGCATCAAGCGTGTCGCCCGCCGAGTGGCGGAAACCCGGCAGGGCGGTGACGACGTCGTCGTGGTGGTCTCCGCCATGGGCGACACCACGGACGAACTCCTCCAGCTCGCCGAAGGCATCAGCGAGCGCCCCGGGCCCCGTGAGCTCGACATGCTGCTCACCGCGGGCGAACGGATATCGATGGCCCTGCTCGCCATGGCCGTCGAGGAACTCGGCCACCTGGCCTGCTCGTTCACCGGTTCCCAGGCGGGCGTGATCACGGACGCCGCCCACGGCCGAGCCAAGATCATCGACGTGGCGCCGGGCCGTATCCGCTCCGCCCTCGACGAGGGCGCGGTCGTCATCGTGGCCGGCTTCCAGGGGGTCTCCCAGGAGACCGACGACGTCACCACGCTGGGGCGCGGCGGCTCCGACACCACAGCGGTGGCCCTGGCCGCGGCCCTGGGCGCCGACCTGTGCGAGATCTACACGGATGTCGACGGCGTCTTCACCGCCGATCCGAGGATCGTTCCGGCCGCGCGCCGGATCCCCGCCATCTCCTACGAGGAGATGCTCGAACTGGCCGCCAACGGAGCGAAGATCCTGCATCTGCGCTGCGTCGAGTACGCCAGACGGTTCTCCATCCCCCTCCACGTGCGCTCCTCCTTCAGCAGGAACGAGGGCACCTACGTCACAGCCGATGCAGAAGGGAACGTCATGGAAGACGCGATCGTCTCCGGCGTCACGCACGACCGCAGCGAAGCGAAGATCACCATCGAGGGGGTGCCGGACAAGACCGGCGAGGCCGCCGCGGTCTTCACCGCCCTCGCCGAGTCCGGCATCAACATCGACATGATCGTGCAGAACGTGTCCGCGGGCGACACCGGGCTCACCGACATCTCGTTCACCCTCCCCGCCGCCGACAGCGCGACCGCCCTGCACACCCTCGAAGGCATCAAGGACCGCATCGGCTTCCGCGGGCTGCGCCACGACGACCGGATCGGCAAGCTCTCGGTGGTGGGCGCCGGCATGCGCTCCAATCCCGGGGTGTCGGCCACCCTGTTCTCCGCGCTGGCGGCCGCCGGCGTCAACATCGAGATGATCTCCACCTCGGAGATCCGCATCTCGGTCGTTGTCCACATCCACGACCTCGAGGCCGCCGCGCGCGCCGCGCACAGCGCTTTCGGTCTGGACGGCGACCAGATCGAGGCCGTGGTGTACGGGGGTACGGGCCGATGAACGCGTGCAGTTCCCTGGCGGCCGGTACGGTCCGCGAGGCCGCGATCGCCGCGCGGTCGGCGGCCGACCGGCTTGCCGCCCTCCGCGGCGCCGACCGTGACGGGGCGCTCACGGCGATCGCCGACGCCCTGACGGACCACGCGGAATACATCCTGTCCGCCAACCGCCGGGACGTGCAGGCGGCGACCGCCGCGGGCGGGTCCGAGGGCGTCCTGGACCGGCTGCGGATGGACGCCGACCAGATCGCCGCCCTGGCGGCGACCGTGCGCCACGTCGCCTCCCTGCCCAGCCCCATCGGGGAGGTGATCAGCGGCTCGCGGCTGCCCAGCGGCATGGACGTACGGTGCGAACGTGTGCCCCTCGGAGTGATCGCCATGATCTACGAGGGCCGCCCCAACGTCACCGTGGACGCGGCCGTGCTCTGCCTCAAGAGCGGCAACGCGGTGCTGTTGCGCGGCTCCTCCGTCGCCCGGCGCACCGACTCCGCCCTCATCGACGTGATGCGGGGCGCGCTGATGGGCTCGGCGGTGCACGTGGACGCCGTCCAGCTCGTCCCCGGCACCACCCATGAATCCGCGCGGGAACTGATGTCGCTCAGGGGACTGGTCGACCTGCTCATCCCGCGCGGCAGCCGGCGGCTGATCGAGTCCACGGTGCGGGAATCGGTCATCCCGGTCATCGAGACCGGCGAGGGCAACTGCCACCTGTACGTCGACAAGGACGCCGACATCCCCATGGCGCTGGAGGTCCTGCTCAACGCCAAGGCCCAGCGGCCCTCCGTCTGCAACGCCGCCGAATCCCTCCTGGTCCACGCGGACATCGCCCCCGCCTTCCTGCCGCCCGCGCTCGCCGCCCTCCGGGAGGCCGGAGTGACCGTGCACGGCGACGCGCGCGTCCGTGCCTACGACGACACGGTCGTGCCCGCCACCGACGAGGACTGGGGCAGGGAGTACCTGTCCCTGGACATCTCGGCCGCCGTGGTCGACTCGATGGAAGCCGCCGTCAACCACATCCACCGGCACGGCAGCGGCCACACCGAGGCCATCATCACCGACTCCCAGTCCACCGCCCGCGCCTTCGCGGCGTCCGTCGACACCGGGATCGTGGCCGTCAACGTCTCGACGCGGCTGATCGACGGCGCGGAGATGGGGCTCGGCTCCGAACTGGGCATCTCCACGCAGAAGACGCACGCCCGGGGTCCGATGGGCCTGGCCGCGCTGACGACGACCAAGTACGTCCTGACCGGCGACGGACACATCCGGGGCGGTAGCACCGCCGCCCCCGGGCTCAGCTGCGACGCCCTGGCCGGCCCCGGCGACTGACACCCCGCGCCCCGCCCGGCGCCGGCCCCTCGGGGTCGGCGCCGCGGACGACCGGGCCGCGCGGAGCGGCGGGTGCCGGGCGATCCCGGGGCTCCGGCCGGGTACGCGTCACCCGGCGGGCCAGCCCGCCGCCGCGCCGATCCCGGGGCACTGACGGCTGACGGCTCACGGCTGTCGGCCGACGGCTCTCCGGCGACGCGACGTCCTCCTCAGGGCTCACCAGGGGACAGGGGTGCCGCGCGGAACCCTACCGGCCGGAAACATCACGCTTCGGCTGAGATCTCACCCACGGACAAGCGACCCATAAGCGACTGCTTAGCATGTGAGGTCCCGGGAGGCCTGCGACGAAGGCAGGTCGCACGGTGTTCTGGCACGCACCGTCCACCTGGAGGGTCCATGCACAACAGTCCCGTCCTCGGCACCGCCGCGGATTCCGCCTCACTCCGGCTCTCCGGGAACGCATGCCGCCGTCTCCTCGGCCACGGTGCGGAACTCACCGACACCGTGGTGGGCAGGATCCGCGCGGAGGTGCCGTACTACGCCGACCCGGTGCTGGCACCACCCGACGTGCGGACCACCGTGGACACCGGTGTCCGCCATGGGCTCGAAGCCGGGGTCGATCCGGACCGGATCGTGGACGTCGAGCGGTAGACCAGGGAGCTGGGAACGAACCGCGCCGAACAGGGCCGCCCCCTCGACGAGGTGCTGCGCGCCTTCCGCGTCGCCGGCGCCGAGGTGTGGAACGGGATCGTCGGTGTCGTGGAGCGCGACGGACTCGGCGACACGCGCCGACTCGTCCACGTCGCCGAGCTGGTGTGGAAGAGCAACGACCGCGACGCCGCCCTGGTCGCCGACGCCTACCGGCAGGTCGCCGAAGGCCTCGCCAGCCGGCACGGCGAACGCGTCCGACTGGTCCTCGCGGCCCTGCTGGAGACCCGCGACGACCCCTCCCGGCGGCAACGGCACACTGCTGATGCTCACCGGCGAACTGGCGGGCGGCCCGGCCACCCACACCGGCGGCGCGCTTCTCGTGGTCCTGGTCTCGTCCGCCGTGTTCCTCACCACGCTCGCCGTCGTCGCGAGTGTCACACTGGCGGCGGCGGGAGCGATCGCCCACGACGTGTACACGCACGTGCTCCGCCGTGGGCGTACGACCGAGGGCCGGGAAGTGGCCGCCGCGCGCCGGGCGTCCAGCGGGGTGGGCCTGGTGAGCATCGCGCTGGCGGTCCTGGTCCAGGGAGGGAACGTACTGTTCCTGTCGGCCCTCTCCCTGGCGGTCGCCGCCTCCTGCCTCCTGCCGGCGCTCGGGTACTCCCTCTTCTGGCGCCGCTACACCCGAAGAGGGCTGCTGTGGACGCTGTACGGCGGACTGGTCTGCGCCGTCGGCCTGCAGCCGTCGGGACCCGCCTTCTCGGGAACGCCGTTGGCGCTCTTCCCCGACCTGCACCTCAACTGGTTCCCGCTCCAAACGGTCGTCCTCATATCGCTGCCCGCCGCCCTCCTGCTCGGCCGGCTGGGAAGCACCCTCGGCCGGCGGCGTACGCCCGTGCGCCCGCCGGACCGGCCGGACCCGGTGCCCGACTGGCGGGGACGGACGGACAGCGGGGGCCGGTGACGGCGAGCCGGCCGGAACCGGCGCGTGAGCGGCCCCGGCGGCGACGCGCTGTTTCCGCCCCCCCTCGCCGGGCATCCGGGGAGCGGGAGGTCCGACGTGAGCATGCGGAGCAAGGCACGGAGCACGGCGCAGGGCAAGGGCGGCAGAACCACCCTGGAGGTCGCCGGGCGTTGGGGATTCGCCGCACGGGGAGTGATCTACCTGCTGGTCGGCGTGCTGGCCCTGCGGATCGCGTTCGGCGGCGGCGGGGGCGAACAGGCCGACCGGGGAGGCGCCCTCTCAGAAGTCGCCGAGAAACCCCTGGGGTCGGTCCTGCTGTGGCTCTTGGGGATCGGGCTCGCGGGCATGGCGCTCTGGCAGCTCTCCGAGGCACTGTGGGACCGGAAGACGTCACGGCGGCTGGCGTCGGCCGGCCGGACCGTGTTCTACGCCGTGGTGGCCTGGTCCGTCTTCGTCTTCGCCGCGGGTGACCACAGCCGCGACGGCGGGGAGAGCGACCGGCAGTCCCACGACATGACGTCACGGGCGCTGGAACTGCCCGCCGGACAGTGGCTCGTCGCGGCGGTCGGCGTCGCCATCGCGGTCACCGGCGTGGTCGGCGGCGTGAAGGCAGCCCGGCGCACCTACCACAAGCACCTGAAACTGGGCGAGTTGACGCCCCGCGACCGCAGGGCCGTCGATGTGACGGGCGTGGCCGGGGGAGTGGCCCGGGGAGCGGTCTTCGTGGTGGCGGGCGCGTTCGCGCTGCGCGCCGCGATCACCTACCGGCCGAGCGAGGCCAAGGGCGTCGACGACACGCTCCGCTCCTTCGCCGGCACGCCGGTCGGCCCCTGGCTGCTCGCGGCGATAGCGCTGGGGCTCGCGCTGTACGGGTTGTTCTCCTTCGCGATGGCCCGGTGGCGCCGCGTGTGACCCGGCGGTCGGGGCGCACCGCGCCCCGGGAGGACCCTGGGGGGCTTCCCCGGGGTCCACGAGCCCGATGGCGCCGTACCCCCGGCGCCGGCCAGCGGGCCCTGTCGCCCGGGAGCCCGGCGCGTCCGAGCGCCGGGTCCGGCGAGAGGTGGCCGCCCCGGACGACGACGCAGGGCTCGCCGGCGAGCAGGGCCCGGGATTGCAGGACCCCGGGAGCGGCCCCGGCGGGCGGTACCGAGTGAGCCGGCTGCGGCCTTCGCCCGCGCCGGCGAACCGACCGAGGGAAGCGATGCGGGTCCGCGGCCATGGGAACCGCGGGGCGTCCGGAGGGAGTCATGAGGGCGTACGCATACGCGGCCCCCATCGGACAGGGCCGCCACCGATGACCCGAAAGCCCACCATGACCGCCTCCTTCAGTGAACAGTTCCGCAACCTCGCCCGGCCCCACCTCGCCTGGGTGTGCGAGCAGCTCGACCTCTTCGACACGCTCGTCCCCGCGGGTGTGGTCTCCTTCGACCTGGACGAGCCGTCCGTGACGCGCTCGGGGGTCACCCTGCGCGCCCACGTCCTCGGCACCTACGCCCTGGACGGCACCTGGATGTGGGCCTGGGCCAACGAGTCGTACCGGGACACCCCCGCGGCGGCCCGTTCACTGGAGCTGCGCGCGCTGGGTGAGCGCGCCGGCGTGCCGGAGCTGACCGAGCCGATGCCGGACCTCAACCACTTCCACGACCCCCGGCTGGCCGCCGACCACCTCCTGCTCGCGTGCATGGGGCTGCTCGACGCCCGCGGCGGTGTGATCTGCGCCGTCAACGAACGCGGCCGGCTGTTCATGGCCGTCGACGACCCGGCCGTACCGCGCGCCGAACCCCGTGCGGCCCGCCTCACCACAGCGCTGAACAACGGCGCCGCGCTCCTTCCCGGCCCCGCCCTCGAGCCGGTCCGGGGATGGTTCGCCCGGCACGGCGTCGAGCCGTCCTACGGGCCCGGCCACGTGGAGGGCACCCTTGAGGGCGGCGACCGCGTCGTCGTGCGGCTGGACGGGGAGGCCGTCTCCCGCATCGAGGTCAGCGGCCCCGGTGGCGGCGCGCCCACGTCGGACGCCGCTCCCGAGCAGGAGCTCATCGAGCCGAGGCTCTCCCCGGACGCGCCGCGCCGCCTCTTCCCGCAGCCACTGCTCGCGGTGGCCGTGCGCGAGATGGCGTACTCGATCCTGCGGACGAGGGCCATGGTGGAGTACGCCGGGGAGCACCTGGAGTTCGCGGGAAGAGCGCCCCTGTGGGACGAGGCGTCCGGCGAACTGCGCTTCCCCGGCGGCGGTCTGAAGGCGCGCCGCCTCGGCGCCTTCGACGCGGACGAGGGCTGGTTCGTCTGGGCGCCCGGCACGGAGGACATCAGGGAGCGGTGCAAGGAGGCCGCTGGCCTGGCCGCGGGCGACGACGACCTGCCGGAGCTGTCCGGCGAGCGGCTCGACCTGACCGCCTACGCGGCGCGGGAGTCGGCCGCGGTAACCCTCGCCCGCACCGCGGCCGGCGTGGCGGGCCACACCTTCACCTCCATCGGCAAGCACGTGTGGGCCGTCACGGACGAACGCCTCACCGGCACAGGGGTGATCGACCTCGACGCGGCCGGCCCGGACATCCGGGGCGCCGCCGGCTGGCTCCACGGGCTCGTCGAACACAAGGCGCGCCCGGAGACCATGCGGACCCTGGCCCAGTCGTACTTCGAGCGCACGGGCCTCCAGGTGTGGCACTACGGGCAGCCGGACTTCATCAGCGGCGTGATGGGTGTGTACGAGGTACGGGTGTACTTCGCACCCGACGGCACCATCACGGACGTCGCGCCCGGGATGCTCATGGGCGCGCCCATGTGACGCCCAGCGGCGGAAGCGGCACGCCGCTTCGAGGGCGGCCACGCTCAGGTCACCGTCCGACGCCGAGGTCACCGTCCGACGCCGAGGTCACCGTCCGACGCCGAGGGCGCCGCACGGCGCCTGGCGGTGACGCACGACCCGAGGGGCCGGCGCGGTGGGCCGGCCCCTCCGTCGTACGGTCAGCCGGAGACGGCCTGGTAGAGGCCCCGGCCGGCACGGTGGGCGCGCGAGGTCGCGACAAGCCGGTCCAGCGTGCTGCGCACGGTGTTGATGCTGTTCAGCGAAGTGTCCCGGCCGAGCGCGTGCGCCACGTCGCGGGCGCGCATGGGACTGTCCGGCTTCTGCCCCAGCACCGTGACGACCTGCTCGGTCAGGCCACCTTCGGGCTGGACCGGCTCAACCGGTGCCTTGCTCCGCGCCGAGGACGCCGCCGTGGACTTCCGCGTGGTGCGGGTGGCGGCCTTGGCCGGTCGGCGGCGCTTGGGTGCCTTCTTGCCCGCGGCCTTGTCCCGGGTCCGGCCCTTCGCCGCGGGGGCCGCGCTCGCCGTGTCGGTGTCGGTGTCGGTGGTGTCGGTGTCGGGCGTCGTAGCGGTGCCGCCGTCGACCGCCTCGGGCTGTTCGACCGCCTCGGGCTCGGGCTGCTCGACGGCCACGGCGTCGGTGGGCTCGTCCGCGGTGGTGCCGGTGCCGGTGCCGGTGCCGCTGTCGGTGGGAGTGGCGGTGACGTCGGGCGCAGTGGCGTCCTTCTCGACGGCACGCGGCCGGGGAATCGTGGTGGTGGCCAGCGTGCTGAGCGCGGACAGCGCGCCGCGCACCGATTCGAGCCGGGCGGAGACCGCCGACAACTCTGCCTGCAACCTCTGCTGGTGCTTCTCCAGTTCGGGAAGCTCCGCCTGCAGCAGCGCGGTGGTGGTGTCGATGCTGTTCGTCGGGTGGGGCGTCGGTGTCATGAGGTTGCTCTCCCGGTCTGTTCAGTGTGAGTGTGCTGTGAGACTGCCGGAGTGGTGTGATGCATGGTACGGCCGGATCGCGCCCCGGTGTTGCGGGCGGAGGCACCCCTCCCGCGTGGGCTGTTGCGTCGGCCGACGCACCACCTGCGCCAACTGCTCTCGCGTACAGGGCCTTTCGAGGCCCCTGTCCCACTGCGAAAGGTGCCCGATGTGCTCTGCGCCGGTACCGAAACGGGATGTCCCATCCGTCATCATGCGCTCCGAGGACGGGGACTTCGCCGTGAGCGTGGACGGCGCCGAAGGCGGCGCCGCCCCCCTGCGCGCCTCGGGCGCACGGCGCTCACGGGGAGGACCGGGCCGGGCCACCCGGCATGTCAGTGGTGGGTGCCATGCTTCCGGTATGGACGAGCAGATCATGCGCAGGCGGGTCTACGGAGCCGACCACGACGACCCGGACCCCGGCCCCCGGCCGGGACACGCCTACGTCGAACTGGTCGGCGGCCCGCTCGACGGCCTGCTCCTGGACGTCACCGGATGGACCGAGACGCGTCGACGGGAAGGCGCCGCTCTGCACACCGAGATCGGCCGCTACGGGCCGGGTGGGCGGGCGCTGTACGGGCCGAGGGACGGAGATCCGGAGCGGTTCGACTGGGAGGGCGACACACCATGAGCGCGCTGCCCTCCACGAACCCGTTCAGCGCCGTCTGGTGCGACCGGCCCTCCCGGGTCAGTCCACGGACGCCGTGAGTGATCCGGGCGTACGGCATTCGGGGTGACCCCAGCCCTTGTCCAGCTTGGTGATCGACGTCCCCGCCGCGTACGACGTGCCGCAGGGGCAGCGCCCGGGGAACTTCGCCTTGATCGACGCGCCGGCTCCACCGGATCCACCGGTGCTCTTCTTCGCGGTCGCACCCCGGCCGCGTGACCCGACGGCCTTCGGGCGTGCCGGAGTGGCCCGGGCGGGGTCCGGCACGGGCATCGTCGGCTGCCCGAGCGCCGTCCCGGCGGGCTGCTGGGTGGAGGCCGCGTCGCTCGCCGCCTGGTCCGCGATGGCGTTGAGAAGATCACCGTCCGCCTGGTGAGCGCGTACGTGCACGAACTCCACGTCCCTGCCGGCCAGCAGGTCGTCGATGCGCTCGATCAGCTCCCGGTTGGCGACCGGCTTCCCGCTCGCCGTCTTCCACCCGTTGCGCTTCCAGCCGGGAAGCCACTGCGTGACGGCCTTCATGGCGTACTGCGAGTCCATACGCACTTCCAGTGCCGTCGCCGGGGCGACGGACTCCAGCAGCCTGAGCAGTGCGGTCAGCTCGCCGACGTTGTTGGTGGAAGTGCCCAGCCCTCCCGACTCCCAACGCTCCGGTCTCCCCTCGCCATCGGCGATGACCCAGGCCCAGCCGGCCGGGCCGGGATTCCCCTTGGCGGCCCCGTCACATGCAGCAATGATCCGTACAGACATCCCTCGATCATGCCACCGCGTGGTGTGTGGTCCGGCCACGCGGTGGCCGTACGACAGGATCGGGACCGGGGGTCACGCACCCCCCGGCCGATCCGGCGCCGGGCCGTCGGACGCGGCGAGTGCGACGGTTGTGGTGACGCGTACGAGGGCCGGGCGGCGGGGGACGGAGCCGAAACCGAAGCCGACGGGCGGGTCGACCGGTGCGAGCACTCCGAGATCGGCGTCGCCGAACGCGGCGCGCGCCGTGACCACCGGCCGCAGGTCCCGGGCGCCGTACCACTCGCGGTGACCGGGGCCCGTGCGTCCGCGGGTGCGGACGCCGGGAAGCAGGCGCGCGGGAACACCGGTCACCGCCGCCCAGGCCGGCCGGGCGGCCACCGCGCGCGGCACCACACGCAGCGCCATCCCCAGCGGGGACCGCCGGCCGACGCCGAAGTCCAGCGTGAGCGGCCCGGCGGTGACCCGCCAGGCGGCGCCCTCCACGCGGACCACGACGGGCACGACCAGCACACGCTCGAAGCGGTAGACGTCGGCGATGAACGCGGCTGTACGTTCCGTGGGCGCCAGCAGCAGCCGCTCACCGTCCGGCCGTTGCACCATCACGTCGCTGAACGGCCCGAACGGCGAACGCGGCCAGTGCCCCAGCACCAGACGGGTGCCGGAGGACGTGCCGATCCCCGCGATCCACCCGTCGAACCGCAACAGCTCCTGTCTCATATGCGCAGTATGCGATGGCCCCCGGGAGCCCGGCGCACGCACGGCGCGGCGACCGCTGGTAACGGCCGCCGCGCGATGGGTTGCCGCGTGATCGATTGCTGCGGATCAACTGCTGCGGATCAACGGGTGACGAGGCCGTCCCACTGGCCGGCGAGGTCGGGGCTGGGCTGGGGGATGGGGCCGAAGTCGTCCAGCTGGGTGACGTCGAGTTCCTCGACGGCACCCTTGACGGCTGCCTCGGGAACGGTGACGTCGGCCGTGGGGAGTTCGTAGCGCACGCTGAGCCCGATCGCGGAGGCGGCGGACGCACCGACTTCGGTGGGAACGGGCGCGTACTGGCACGGCTCGTGTTCCAGGGCGGTGATCTGCGTGGCCCAGTAGTGGGCGTCACGCAGTTCGCCGCGCCGCAGGTGCAGGAGGTACAGGCACAGGGCACTGGTGGCGTTTCCGGCACCGGCGGCGAACTGCCACCAGAACTGCGCGCCTTCCTCCCTGTCCGCCAGGACGAGAAGGCAGGCGAAGGCGAGCGCTCCGCCCGGATCGCGGACGGTGTCGAAGCGCGCGATACGGCGGGCGGCGTCGTCGTCGTGGATGATGCCCCGGCACAGGGCGCGCAGGTCGTGCGCGGCCCGCTCGTGCAGGGCGGTGGGCAGCCGGCCGGTCCCGGGGGTGGTGGCCGGGGCGGGGTCGGCGAGGAGCTGCATCCAGCGGAACTCGTGCAGTTCCTGGGCGATGCGGGCCCGGGAGGCCTCCAGGTCGGCGCTGGTGTAGTCGCCTTCGAAGACGCGGGCGCGGCTCAGGGCCCGGTCGATGCTGCGCGGTGCGCGGGGCATCCGTGGATCACTCCTCATCGTGGGCGTCCTCGTCGAACCCGTATCCCAGATCCGCCGCGAGCCGCCGCTTGGCGGTGCGGCGGGTGGAACGGACGGTGGCCTCGCTGATGCCCATGACGAGGGCGGTGCGCCTGGTGTCGAAACCGAGCGCGCAGTGCAGGACCATGACGTCGAACTGTCGCTCGGGCAGGCGCGCCATTGCGCCGTACAGGCCCATGCTTTCCTCCAGTTCGGCGATCTGCTGGGCGTACTGCGCCTTGAAGCCGGTGCGGAAGCTGTCGAGGAGCGGGGCGGTGGCGGCGCGTATGGCGCGGGCGAAGGCGAGGGTCTCCGTGGCGGCCGGGTCACGGCCCTGGAGGGTCAGCTCCGTGGCCACGCGCTCCTTGAGCAGGGCCCAGGCGTACGAGCCGACGCTCGCCCTGGCGGTGACGTACGGCCAGATGACGGCGAGGTGGACGAAAGTGCCGTCGACGAGCGCGCGGGCCGCCGCGTTGTCGCCGAGCTGGATGCGGGTGTACTCGTAGTACGGCCGGTGGTAAAGGGCGTGGAAGGCCCAGAAGGCGGGCGGCATCTCGTCGCTGGGTTCGCGTGTGGTGTGTCCTGCGGGGTCGTGGGGCGGTCGGCCGGTCAACGGTGCCCTCCCTCGTCCAGTGGGGCGGCGCTGCGGTGTGCCATGGGCGGTTGCCGCCGCTCCATCAGGGTGGCGGCGCCGACCCGGACCCCGGCGCTGAGCACGCGCCGCACTAAGAACCACACGTCGGGCGCGAACGCTCGCGCCGCGGCTGCGAGGGCCAGCAGGAAGCCGGCTACGTCGTAGTTCACAGCGGTTGGATTCCTTCACGTTTCGGTCAGCACCCTGCCGACCCCTCCCCGCGCGGGAGCGGCTGGTGCCTGGAGCCTCGTTGCTCTGCGGACAGAAAACCGGGTGGGGGTACCGAAACGTGCAGCGCTCCGGGCACGGGTTTTTAACGGAAAGTAATATTCCACTTAGTGCAAACGCCGGGCGGGGCCGGGTGGCCCGTTCCCCGCGGCACGCCACTCCGTCCGTGGTGTTCACCTCGCACCGGACCTGCGGTTTTTTCGGGACAGGTGACGAGTGGTCGTTATTTGCGCAAACGGTCGGTTACGTTCCGACCAATTTGACTGTGATGCAGATCACTTTCGAGCGTTGAACGTCCCTTGTTGTCCGCTCGTGGTGGTGCGTCGTCCGGGTGGGAGGTCGGCCCGCTCAGGGGAGGCGTTCGCCCGTACCACGGCTGCAGACGCGAACGCCGGGCACGGTACGCAGCCCCACGGCTGACGAGGAACGCCGGGCCGACGCCGGGCACCCGGCGCGTGCGCCCGTACGGGGGCGGGTCACCGCGCGGACAGCAGCGCGGCGGCCGGGCGTATCGGGTACCGGCCCAAAGCCCGATCGGTGAGCCGGGCGAAGCCCCCGCCAGGCCGGGGCGTCGCGCGCGATCCGCTACCGGCCGGAGCCCGCCTGACCCGGTCGCCCGGCACGGTGGCGCACCAGGTGCGCGCCCGTGGCGGCGACGAGCACCGTCACGCACGTGGTGAACGTCAGTCCCGCCTCCTCCAGCCCCAGCCACATCGTCATGGCTCCCACACCCACCACAGGCAGGGAGATTCCGGTGTAGGCCACCACGAAGAACGACGAGATGGTGCCGGCCCGGTGAGCGGCGGGCGCGGCGGCGCCGAGCGCGGTCACCGCCGCCCGGAACGACAGGCCCTGGCCGAGCCCTCCGCAGACGGCGCCGGCCACCAGCAAAGGCATCGACCGCGCCCACAGCGACGCGCCGACGAGGACGAGGCCCACGACGAGCATCAGGCAGCCGAGCGGCGCCGCGACATCCAGGGCCAGCCGGCCCGTGAGTGACTGTCCCACGGTCGAGGAGAGGAACACCGAGAAGACCACCAGGCCGGCCACCGCGAGATCGGTCACGCCCAGCGCCCGGGAGAGGAAGGCCGGAGCCACCGCGGTGAACAGCCCCAGGAGTGAGAACCCGGCGAACGCGACCAGCGCCGAGGGCGCGAAGACTCCGCGCACCTCGGGCGGCACGTGGAGCCCCCGCGGCCTGAGGGGAGTCCGGCGCCGCGCCCCGCCGACCGTCTCCGGCAGCAGCAGGACGATCACGCAGGCCACCGCCACCAAGGCGAGGTGGACCAGAAACGGCGTCCGCAACGGCAGTGGCGCGTACTCCGCGAGAAGTCCGGCCAGCAGGGGCCCGCAGCCCAGGCCGCCCATGTTCGCCGCGGTCGCGGCGAGGCCCGCGCGTGACCTGTGCTCAGGTGCCGCCAGCTCCATGACGGTGACCGTGCCGACCCCACTCAGCAGCCCGGCCGAGAAGCCCGACAGCAGCCGCCCGGCGAAGAGCAGCGGAAGCCCGCCCTGCGCCAGGAAACACACGGCGCTCGCGGCGGCCAGCCCCAGGGCGTACAACAGCACGGGGCGGCGCCCCGCCCGGTCGGAGTGGTCACCGGCCACCAGGAGGGTGGCGATCACCCCGACCGCGTAGACGGCGAAGACGACCGTCACCATGAGTTCCGAGAAGCCGAGCTCCTCGCGATACAGCCCGTACAGAGGTGTGGGCAGCGTCGTGCCCGCCATGCCGATGGCGAAGACCGTGGCCGCCGCCAGGTACCCGAGGCGTCGGCTGCGGTGGGGGCTGTGTCCGGTTCGGCGGGCCGTACGGGTCATGCCCGTCACCCTAGGCGCGCGGGGGCCGCGCCCCCCGGATGCCGTGGCGGAGAGAACGCTCCCCTCGCCGACTCTCGCCTGATCGGCGGCGCGAGAGCACGGCCGATCCCCGTCAGGGCCCCGCTGCCCTCGCGTCCGGCCCAAGTCGAGGACGACTCTCGCGGTCGGCGCGATGCCGCCCACCGCGTGGGCGACCATGCCTTCGACATGCGGCTGCCCGAGGGAGAAGCGGGTGACGGGGGAGCGAAAAGTCGGTCTCCCCGGACACGAAGGGCCGGTCGTCCTCCCACGCGATGCCCATGTGGACCTGGGCGTGGACCCGCTCGTCGCGCATCACTTCGCCGAGCTCGTGCAGACCGACACGCGGATCGACGGCCTGGAAGGCCGGTTGCGGGACAGCGCCTGCCGACGCACACGGCTCCGCTGGAGCCGACGGTCGGGTGATGGTGCGTCACACCTCGCTTCCGGGGTACACGCGGGACATGACACGCACATCACTCCAGTCGCCGGCGCACAGCGGTGCGCCGGCGTGGCCCTCAATGTTCTCCACCCGCAAGGGGCGGCGGATATCAGGCTCGGCAGGGCGTGATGACACGGACGACGTCCACGACGTCTCGATCAGGAGGTTGTTACGGTGCACTGGATGACAACGGCTGCCGGGGACGCCGCGGGCGCTCCCGCCTGGCTCCATGTGATCGTCATGGCCACCGCTGTGCTGGTACTCGTCTACAGCCTGGCCAGGCACAGCAACTGACCCGCGTACCACCCCGGAACGGCGGCTCCACCGGCAGTCAGCCGCTGACGTGCCCCGCACGGGCCCACAGGGTGCCGTTCCGTCAGCAGACACATGCCATTCCAGCGGCTGCACAACTTCCGTGACCTGGGCGGCTATCGCACTTTGGGACGGTCGTACGGTGCGGTGGGGAGAGCTGTTCCGTTCCGACTTCCCGGGCAGACTCCGGGGCGAGGACTGGAACCGCTTCCTGAGCACCGGCATCAGGGCGGTCATCGTCGACCCGCGCCACCCCCTGGGAGAACGACGCCGAGGGACGGGTGCCCGAACACCGTTCCACCGCGCCTCCGGCAAGGACCGCACCGGCCTGCTCGCCGCGCTCGTTCCGGCACTGCTGGACGTCGCCGGGGCCGACATCATCGACGACTTCACCCTCACCGAGCGTGCCACCGGGCGGCTGATCGCCGACTGGCGGGGCGGACCACGCCGACCGCGCGCTCACCTCACCCGGGTACGGTCGAGCGCCCTCCGACGTGATGCGCCTGTTCCTGGCCGACCTGGCCGGCCTCGCCGAACACCACGGGACCGTGCGCGGGTACGCCTCAGGTGTGCCGGGCGTCGGCGGCGACCTGGTCGCCGCCCTGCGCGGAAGGCTGCTGAACCCGGCCGCGGTGCCACCCCTGTCCTTCCGGCGCGCGGCAGCGCCCGCCCTGACCGAACTCGTCCGGCTCCGCGACGACGCGGCACGATGGCAGATCGCTCGCGGCATCGACCAATGGGCACCCGGTGAGCTCGGCGAGGACCACTTCCCGAGCGCCTGAGGGACGGCGAGGTCTGGATCGCCGCCCTCGGCGCCCAGGGTCCGATCGCCGGCGCCTGCGAACTGTGGTGGGACGACCCGGCGGCCTGGGGCCCCCAGCCCCCGACCGCCGGCTATGCGCACCGGCTGATGAGCGACCACCGCGTCACACCCCCGGCACCGGCCACCGGATGCCGTCCGAAGCGCAACGCCGCATCGCCTCCGCCGGCCGGGCGCTGTGCCGACTGGACTGCCTGGCCGGCAACGCGAAGCTGCGGACCTACTACGAAGCCGCCGGTTACACGGTCGTCGGCGAGCAGGTGTCGAAGGCCGGGAACGCCGGGAGCACGTAAGCCGTCACCCTGCTGGAGAAACGTCCCTCACCCCGCGCTCCACGTGCAGCCGTGGCCGCGCGCCCTCCTGGATGCGCGCGTCCCCCGTACCGTTCATCAGTCGGAAGGTACGCGGCTGACCGAGCCGACCGAAGGCGTTTTCCGGTGCCGAGCAGGAGGGCCGCTCCCGCTCGGCACCGTGCCGCTTCGCCGGTCAGGTGCCCGGCTTGCGGCCCTGGACGAACACGTCGTCACCGTCGCGCAGCAGGTTCCAGTACGCCTTGGCGTCGCTCCGCCGCAGGTTGACGCAGCCGTGCGAGCCGGGCGGCGCCCACACGCTGATGCCCACGGAATGGAAGGCCTGCCCGCCGTCGAAGAACTGGGCGTAGGGCATCGGGACCTTGTAGATCGACGAGACGTGGTCGATGTTCCGCCAGTAGATCTTCTTCAGCCCCGTCCGGGTCTCGTACCCGTCGCGGCCGGTACGGACGGGGACCGGCCCGTAGACCAGCTTGCCGCCGTCCTGGATCCAGCTGAGCTGGAGGGTCAGGTCGACGCAGGCGATACGGCCCTTGTTGACCGGGCAGGTGCCGGCCCGGTTCGGGTTCTTGCCCACGGCCTTCTGCTTGTTCATCAGGTCCATTACGCCCCAGGTGACCGGACCCGCGTACCCGATGTTCGGCGTGATCGAGTGCGTGGTCTGGAAGGCGCGGATCGCCTGGCAGTCGGCCGTGGACTGCCGCCCGTCGACCGGCCGGCCGAGGAACTTCTCGACCTGCTTCTGGTACGGCCCGGCTGTGGTGGAACAGCTTGCCGCCTGTGCGTTCGTGGTTCCCGTGGCGATCGCGAGCGGGGTCACCAGAGCGGTTATCCCGAGCGCGACAAAGCCCTTTTTGCGTTGATTCATCACGATTGTCGGTTCCTTCTGCGCGTCTGCTGGTGCCACTTGGTAGACCACCCGGGCGCGCCGACGGTTGTGCTCGGTACGGAACGGTTGGGTAACGGCGGCATGCGCGGCGCGGACGGTGTTCGCGGCCTCGTTCCGGACCCGAACGCCCATCCGGAGTCACTGGCCGTCCGTTCAGCCGCGTGACGTCCGGGCGGGGGAGAGGCTCCCGTCCGGCGGCGTCGAGCGCCGGGGCGATGAGCGCGAAGGCCCGCTCGGTCAGGTCGGCGGGGTCCTCGGCGCCGTCGCTCCACCGCTGCCGCACCGCGTCGAAGGCGGCCGGCGCCATCCCGGCGGCCGGCCGCGGTACAGGTCGGGGGCGCGATCGAGGCCCAGGCGGCGCGCCGACTCGGAGCGGCCCCCGCGTGGTCACCGTGAGCTCGCTCAGCCACGGCAAGGGGCGTCTCCGCTTGGACGACCTCCGACGACCTCCGTCGACCTTCGACGACCTCACCGGCGAGCGCGCCCACCAGGCGGCCGGTTCATCGGGCCGGACGGCCCGGGCGAGCTGCGGGGCGGGCCGACACGCGTGCGGCTGCCCCCCTGCGGCGGCCGATGTCGAGACCGGCCGCCGCCCGTGGGAGCTGTCGGAACGAGCGACCGGCGTACGCTTCACGTTCCCGGCCCCCGCCTGACCCGGCGGGCACGGGGCGAGGGCGACCGGCGGGGCGACGATCAGCTCGCCGACGTCACCTTGGCCACGAAGGCATCCAGGTTGCCCCACATGCGATCGACGCGCTCCTCCAGGCCGAGCGCCTCCTCGTGGCGTCCGAAACGCAACTTCGGTTGGCGCTTGCCGCGCAGATACAGGGAGCAGGCGAGGTCGGCGCAGATGTAGGTACCCACCGTGCTGCCCTCGCGGCCCCGCGCGCCGACCAGGGGAGCGGTGAGCAGGGCCACCCCGGAGGCAGCGTGTCCCGTCAGACAGATCTGGCACAGACTCGACTGCACCGCACTGGTACGGGTCAGGGCCGGCACCCGCAGGGCGATTCCCAGCGGACCGTTCGGACGCGGCAGCACCAGATAGGCCCGCAACGGCGCGCCCGGATCCACCCACCCCAGGAAGTCCAGGTCCTCCCAGGGGAGTTCGGCGAAGCCGAGCGGCAGTCGGAGGCGTGCCGCCTCGCCCTTGGTGCAGTTCACGAAGGACGAGCGGATGTGTTTGTCACTGAGCGGTTCCACGGTCGGGAACCCTACGTACCTCCGTACCGCCCCGCATCCGAATATGCGACGCCAGGGCGGTGGGCGGGGTTCCCGTTCGCCGGGTGCGGGGCTCCGCCGAGCGCTTGCTACGCTGCGGGTGCGTCCCGTGGGGGAAGTCCGGTGAGAATCCGGCGCTGACCCGCAACGGTAAGCGCCAACGCCCAGCGGGCGGTCGCGCGAGCCCGATCACCCAGGGGACGGCATCCATTCCCGACCACTCGCCGCGGACTGCGAGGGGGATGCGCGTGGGTCCCGCCGTCCGCCGGCGGGCCGCGGGCCGTTCCTCGTGTGCGCATACGGACGCGGCCCGAAGGCGAAGGACCCGCCCTGTGACGACGATCGCGGCCGTGGAGACCGGTCCCGCTCCGCCGCGCCGGATCCCGCCGGCGCCCCTGACCGCCGTACTGGCCGCCGCACTGCTGGTCTCGCTGGTGTGCGGAGTGGGACTCGGTGCGTCCGGACTGCCGTGGGGGGAGGTGCTGCGCCTTCTGTGGGCGGGGCTGACCGGCGGCACGATCGGCCCCGACGAGGTCGCCGCGTACACCATCGTGTGGGACATCCGGCTGCCGCGCGCCGTACTGGCGGCCGTCGTCGGCGCCGGGCTCGCCGCGACCGGTGTCGCCGTGCAGGCCATGGTGCGCAACGCGCTGGCCGACCCCTTCGTACTGGGCATCTCCTCCGGGGCGGCTGTCGGCGCGAACGCCGTCATGCTGCTGGGGGCGTTCTCCGCGCTGGGCGTATGGGCGCTGTCGCTCTCGGCGTTCGGCTCGGCACTCGCCGCCATGGTGCTGGTCTACGCGGTCGCCCGTACCGCGCACGGGCTGACACCGCTGCGCCTCGTCCTGACCGGGACGGCGATGGGGTACGGGTTCTCCGCGGTCACCACGCTCATGGTCTTCGGCGCGGACCGCGGAGAGGCGGCCCGGGCGGCGATGATGTGGCTGCTGGGGAGCCTCGGCGGCGCGACGTGGGGCTCGGTGCCCATCGCGGCCGCGGCCGTCCTCGGAGGAACCGTCCATCTCGCCCTGTCGGCAGGGAGACTCAACGCCCTGGCCATGGGCGACGAGACAGCCGCCGCGCTGGGCGTCGACGCCGGACGGCTGCGCCGGGAGCTGTTCGTCGTCACGGCGGCGGTCACCGGGACGGTCGTGGCGGTCAGCGGGGCAATCGGCTTCGTCGGCCTGATGGTGCCGCATCTCGTACGGATGCTGGTGGGAGCGGACCACCGGCGGGTACTGACCGTGGCGCCCCTGGCGGGCGCGGTGCTCCTGGTGTGGGTGGACATCGTCTCGCGGATCCTGCTCGCGCCCGTGGAGCTGCCGGTGGGCGTCATCACCGCGGTGGTGGGAGTGCCGTGCTTCCTGCTGCTGATGCGGCGGCGCGGTGACGCGTTCGGGGGCCGCTGATGCGCGTCGACATCGACGGACTGTCGGTCGAGATCGCGGGCGCCCGACTGGTACACGACATCACGCTCGCCGCCGACGACGGGCAGGTCGTCGGCCTCATCGGACCGAACGGCAGCGGCAAGTCGACCCTGCTGCGGTGCGTGTACCGGGCGCTGCGCCCGATGGCGGGCACGGTCCGGCTGGGCGGGGAGGACCTGCACGCCATGGACGCGCGGGCCGGCGCCCGCCGCCTCGCCGCTCTGCCCCAGGAATCGGCGGCCGAGTTCGACTTCACCGTCGCGGAGGTCGTGGCGATGGGCCGGCTGCCGCACCGGCGCGGCTCGGGCCTGGGCGGCGCGTCGCGCGACGACAGCGCGATCTGTGCGGACGCCCTCGCCCGGGTCGGCGCGGAGCACCTCGCGGACCGCGGCTTCCTCACCCTCTCCGGTGGCGAGAGGCAGCGGGTGCTGATCGGCCGCGCCCTCGCCCAGCAGCCCCGTGTACTCGTCCTGGACGAGCCGACCAACCACCTCGACATCGCCCACCAGCTGGACGTGCTCGCACTCCTACGGGACGTGGGCCTGACCGTGCTCGTCGCGTTGCATGACCTGAACCTCGCCGCCACCCACTGCGACGCGCTGTACGTGATCGCACACGGCCGCATCGTGGCCTCCGGCGCGCCGTACGACGTCCTCACCCCGCGCCTGCTGCACGAGGTGTTCGGGGTCCGCGCCCACCGCGTACGGCATCCGGAAACCGGCGCCATGCGGCTCCTCTTCGACCGGCTCCACCACCAGGGATAGGGAAGATCACCATGCTCCGCTCGCGTTCGGCCGCCGTGGCCGCCGCGCTCGCGCTCGCCCTCACGCTGACGAGCTGCGGCGCCGAAGTGTCCTCCTCCGCCGCGCCGGGCGACGACAGCGCCGGCGCCGTCACCCTCGACAACTGCGGCCAGAAGGTGACCTTCGACACGCGGCCCGAACGGGTCGTCACCAACGACGTCGGCATCACCGAGATGATGTTCGCACTCGGACTGCAGGACCGGATGGCAGGATTCGTCATGCCCGACGACAAGGGCGACCTGTCCGGGATCCCCTGGAAGGACGGCTACGACACGGCCCGGTGGCTCTCCAAGAAGGAAATCACCAGGGAGCTGGTCGTGAACGCCCGCGCCGACATGGTGTTCGCGGGCTGGAACTACGGCTTCGGCGAGGACAAGGGACTCACCCCCGACTCCCTGCGCAAGCTCGGCATCGCCTCCTACGTCCTGACCGAGTCCTGCCGCAACGGCCGCGGGGCGGCGCGCGGCATCATGTCGCCCCTCGACGCGCTCTACACCGACCTGGCCAACCTCGGGAAGCTGTTCGGCGTCGAGGACCGGGCCGAAAAGCTCACGGCGCGCTTCAGGAAGCAGGTCGCCGACGCCCGGGCGAGGGCCCCCAAGGGCGCGGACCGGCCGACCGTCTTCCTCTACGACAGCGGCCGGGACAAGCCCTTCACCTCCGGACGCTTCGCCGCGCCGCACGACATCATCTCCAGGGCCGGAGGCGACCACATCATGCGGGACCTCGCCGACTCGTGGACGACGGTCGGCTGGGAGAGCGTCGTCCAACGCGACCCCGATGTCATCGTCATCAACGACTACGGCGACGTCACCGCCGAGCAGAAGAAGAGGTTCCTGCTGTCCTACCCGCCGCTCGCCCAGGTCGCGGCGATCAAGCACAAGCGCATCTTCGTGCTCGACTACGCGGACCTGGTCGAAAGCCCCCGCAACCCGGCGGCCATCACCGCTCTCGCCGCGTACCTGCGAACCGCCGGGACATCGCGGACCGGCGAGGGCTGACCGGGCGAGCGCTGAACCGGCGCGGAGGACACGATCCACCCCGGCCTCGGAGCCGCGGGGGGGACCGCTCACCCCGAAGTACAACGAGAACACCGAGCAGGGCGTCATCGGTACCCTCCTGCCCGGCGTTCCCGGGCGCGACAGCACGACGGCACCGGCATCGCGACACGGCCGGGTGCCTCGGCGAGCACGAGCAGCTGGCGCGACGCCCCGCACCCCCGGCCCCGGACCCGGCTGCGCGAAGCGGACAGGCGGGGCGGGGCGGGGTGACAGCGGTGACGCCTACTCGAACCGGGTGGGGTCGCCCGCTCCTTGCCGTACGATCTCGGCCTCTCCGCCGGAGAAGTCGACCACCGTGGTCGGCACCGTGCCGCAGTCGCCGGAGTCGACCACCGCGTCCACCATGTGATCGAGCCGTTCCTTGATCTCCCAGCCCTGCGTCAGCGGCTCGTCCTCCCCCGGCAGGAGCAGGGTGCTGGAGACCAGCGGCTCACCGAGTTCCGCGAGCAGCGCCTGGGTGACGACATGGTCGGGAATGCGGACCCCGACCGTCTTCTTCTTCTGGTGCAGCAACTGACGGGGCACCTCCTTCGTCGCGGGGAGGATGAAGGTGTAACTGCCCGGCGTGGCCGCCTTGATCGCGCGGAACACGTTGTTGTCGATGTGCACGAACTGCCCCAGCTGCGCGAAGTTCTGGCACACCAGCGTGAAGTGGTGACGATCGTCGAGACTCCGGATCGACCGGATCCGGCCGATGCCGTCGTGGTTGCCCAGTTGGCACCCCAGCGCGAAACAGGAGTCCGTCGGGTACGCGACGAGCGCGCCGGACCGGATGCTGTCGGCCACGGTGCTGATGGTGCGCTGCTGCGGATTGTCGGGGTGCACATCGAAGTACTTCGCCATCCGCCGACCCTACCCGCACGGGGCACCCGGCCCGGGAACCGCATCGCGGATCACGGGGGAGGCCGGCGAACCGGCCGAAGGGGCCGCCGCGGAAACCCGCTGGACGCCACCACCGCGGGCGTCTACCGTGACCACGACGCTCAGGACGGCGGAAAGGAGGCGAGTGCCGTGTACAACTCACGCTCCCCGCGCTCCCCTTCCCTTTCCCCGGCGTCCCTCACCTGACCGGGAGCGCTTCCCACAGCCTCATCCCGGAGGACCACCTCATGACCGATCCGGTCATCCGCGCGCTCGGCACGAGCGACGCTCATCTCTTCGACACGCTGCCCGACCCCCTCGGCGCGCGCCACGCACACGCCCGCACCACGCACCGGCCCGAGTGGAAGCGGGTCGCGCTGCGCGACGGCAAGGTCGTCGCACGGGGCGCCTGGTGGGGCGGCCCGGACGACACCACGCCCCTCACCATCAACTGGTTCGACGTCGCGGAGGGGGAGGAGGACGCGGGCGCCCACCTCCTGCGCACCTCCCCGTACCAGGTCGAACTGGAACTGAACCTGCCCGCTGGCTGGCGCGAGGACCCCGTCACCCGCGCGGCCGGGCAGGCCCGCATGCGCGCCGCGCACACGGCCGGTTACGAGGTGCTCGTCGAGCGGTACATGTATCTCTGGACACCCGACCTCGGCCTGCCCGAACGACCCGGGAGGCTGACCTTCGCGCCGGAACCGGATGACGGCGTGTTCTTCGACGCGCTGCGCCGTATCCACGCGGTGACGCTGGACGCGCACGCGCTGCGCGCGATCGGGCAAGGCGGGCTGGACCAGGCCGCACAGGAGGAGCTGGACTTCTTCCACTGGTGCCCGTCCCCGCGCGAGTGGTGGCAGGTGGCGTACGCGCCGGGCGGTGACCTGGCCGGCATCCACATCCCCGCGCACAATCCTTCCGGGCCGTGCGTCGGTTTCATCGGAGTCGTACCGGAACACCGCGGACGCGGCTACGCGTACGACCTGCTGGCCGAGTGCACCCACTTCCTCGTGGAGCGGGGCGCCCGGTACATCGCGGGCGCGACGGACCAGGGCAATGCCCCGATGGCGGCGAACTTCGCCAAGGCCGGCTACCCGGTGGTCCGGGAACGCGTCAACCTGGTACCCGGCGAGCGCGACTGACGACGGGCGGGGGGGGCGGGCGGTCCGGCCCGCCCCCGGGGAGGCGCATCGATGCCCGATAATCCTTCGATGCGACGCAGAGTCCCTCCGAGCCCTCCCCTCCGGCCGGCCACTGCCCCGGGGGGCAGGGACGGGCTCCCCTCGCTCACCGGCCTGCGCTTCTGGGCGGCTCTGGTCGTCGTCCTCTACCACCTGTCCCGGCAGGTCGGGCCGCTGCCCGTGGTCAGCGACACGGTCTGGTACGGCCGTAGCGGTGTGACCTTCTTCTTCGTGCTCTCGGGCTTCGTCCTGGCGTGGACCTACGACGGTGCGCGGGTGCCGGCGAAAGTCTTCCTGTGGAGGCGCTTCGCGCGCGTCTGGCCGCTGTGCGCGGTGACGATCGCTCTGTCGGTCGCCGTCTGGGCGGCGCTCGGCAGAGCCGTGTCGGCCAAGGCGGTTGTGGCCTCACTGCTGCTCGTCCATGCCTGGATCCCCGACACGGTGATACTCAAGGGCGGCAACCCGGCCGCCTGGTCGCTCAGCGACGAGGCCTGGTTCTACCTCGTCTTCCCGCTGCTCGTCGCCCTGCCCGCACTTCGCTCCGGCCGCGGGCGGCGATGGACCGCGGCTCTGGTCTGCGCCGCGGCCGTACTCGTATGGCTGGGCGGATCGCTGATCACGGACGGGACCGTCCGGGGGTGGGCCCTCGACTACCTGCCGCTGACCCGCACCCTGCACTTTCTGCTCGGCGTGGTGGCCGGACTCGCCTTCAAGCGCGGGTGGCGACCGCGTACCGGGCTGTGGCCGGCCGTCGCCCTGGTCATCGGATGGCACCTGGTGCTCATCCCCTGGTCCGGAGCGGTTCCGGACGGTCTGTGGTACAGCCCGTACACCGCGTCGCAACTGCTGTCGGCGCCTCTCTTCGCGCTGCTCGTCGCGGCGGCCGCTCAGGCTGACGCCGAAGGGCGTGTCACCGGACTCGGCGGAACATGGGCGGTCCGGCTGGGCCACTGGTCGTTCGCCTGGTACCTCGTCCACGAGATCGTGCTCCGGGTCTGCCTGGCGCGGTTCGGGCGGACCGAGACCGTCCTGTCCACGGCTCTCGTCTGGCTGGCGGTGATCGTGGTCAGCCTGACGCTGTCCGCGTGCGCCCACCGCTGGGTGGAGCACCCCCTGGAGCGTCTGCTCCGCAGGGTGGGACCCGTGCCGCCGGAGCCAGATCCCGGAGGGCACGCGGCGGAGCGAGCATTCCCGGCCCACTCCGAGCCGTCCGTACCACGCGGTTCGTGACCGATTTCCCGCGTGATGACCGAAGGCGCGAGCACCCGGCGGTATTCGCACACGTAGGAGGAGCCGACTCCACCAGGTGTTGACGGGTGAAAGGCGCTCCCGGTTACGGCAGTGTCCTGGGCACGCCACAGGAGCGATAAAAGGCCTGCGAACGCACCCATATGCTCCGGCGGTGTCACTCGGATGACGGGCACCCGGATCAAGATCCGTGGCGTTAGGGGGAATATGACGACAGCACAGGTGTCTCTCTCGTTGTCCGGGGCCGCAGGCGCATGGAGCCGCTACCACCGGGCCGCGGCCACCCGGGCAGGCAAGTGGACATTCACGCCCGCCCATTCGTCCTCGCCCATGGGTAAGGGCGCCACATTGCACCATGGTGCCGAGCGCATCGACCTGCGGTACACGTCCTCGGTGCTCGAGGACTTTCTCATGACGATGAACAGCATTCAGGACGATTTCCATCGTTCGGCCCGGCGGTACGAATCGCCGGGAGTCCATGGTGCTCCCTACCCGGGACGGAGCTGTGATGTATGAGCAGCCCGGCCGCCGGGCCCACGGGCATTCCCACGGTCAACGGGATGCCCCCCTCTTCCAGCCGACCGAGGACTACGCGCATGACGTGACCGGCAGCCGGCCGTATGTCCCACTCGACGCCCTCGATCCTCTGTGGGACCCGGCGGAGGAGTTGGCCCGTCTCCTGCGAGAGCCCGTCGCCCCCGCACAATGGGAGGCCGCGCCGGCCGGTGCGGACGGGGTTCCCGACGCAAGCGGCCCGGCCCGCCCACCGGCGGACCTGGAACAGATCACCGCCGAGCTGCCACCCGTGCGAGCCACCGCGGGGAATCACCGCCGCGCACCGCGGAGAAAGCGCGTCACCACCGTGCTGCAGACCGTCAGCGTGTGCACCGCGGCGCTCGCGGCCGTCATCGTCTCCATGGTCAGCGTCTACGGCGGCATGGTCACCTACGCCCCCCTGCGCCACGCCGCCGGACCGCGCACCTCCGACGAGGTGGTCCGGTGGTGGCCGCTGCTGGTCTACGGCCCGTGGATGGTCGCGTCCCTCTCCGTGCTGAGAGCCGCGTTCCACCAACGCCGCGCGGTGCACTCGTGGTCCGTCATCCTGCTGTTCTCGACCATCGCCATGACGCTCTGTGTCGCCCAGGCACCCAGGACGTTCTCCGACGCGGCGGCAGCCGCACTGCCCGCCGTCGCCGCACTGGCCTGCTTCCAGCAGTTGGTACGCCAGATCACCCTGACGCGTCCACCCCGCCAAGCGGCCCCACGCCACCGCAACGTCACCGCACCCCCCACCATCACATCCGGCTGACCGTCCGCCGGCCGGCGCCCTGTGCCGCCGCCCGGGGAACGGCTCGCTCCGGGCCGGTCGGGCCGGAACCGTGACGGCTTCCTCGGGCGTGGTAGCGGGCGAGGGTCACCGAGCCGAGGGAGCTGACCGTGGTCGACAGTGCCGTACGGATCGACGGCAACAGCGTGTTGCCGGGAGATGGGGCACGGGTGCGTTTCATCCGGACGCTGAGACTGCCGGAGACGGGCACCCACCCCCTGCCGCCCGGGCTCGGCGAGTTTCCCGTACGGCGCGTGGAGGACTTCCCGGACACGGTCCCGCCCGGGATGCGCCGGCGTGGTGGGGTGATGATCCCTGTGTACCTGCGCGAGGCGATGTGGCTGAGCTTCTCGGGCAGTACGCGACCGACCGCGCTCCAGGTCGGCGTGGGCAAGGTGTGCGCCGTCTCCGGCAAGCCGTGGAGCGCCACACTCTCGCGCGACCCGCAGAACTATGTGGTGCTGCCGCGGCAGCCGTGGCTGGACGGCATCAACTCCGGCAAGGGCACGGTGCGCCAGTTCGTCGCGGTGCCGCTCGGCCTCGGTGCCACGGTGGAGGGCCAGGTCACGGGGGAGGAGACCTGGGGCGGTGTGCAGCTGCAGGCGTTCCCGCTGTCGGGGCCCGCTTCGGACGCCTGGCGTGAGCATGAGCGCGTACGCCGGGAGCTCGCCGCCCGGGCCCGGCAGGCGCCGCCGATGCCCCTCGCCGCCCCGGCCGCCGGCTACGGCGCCGCCGCGTACGCCGCCGCGCCCGCCCCGGGCGCCGCCCCACGCGCCGCCGCAGGGGCCCCGGGTGCTCGCGCCGTCGCGGCGATGGGCCTGGGGGTGGGCGGTTCGATGCGCCAGGAGGTCTACCGTGACGACCGTCCCGCGACGGACTGGGCCGACGCTCCGTCGGGCCGGGTCTTCGTGCACCTGGTGACGCCGGTCGACTGGCGCCGTATCACCGGCGAGGCACCCCCGCCCTCGCCCGTCGACCGCGCCGCGTACACCGCTGCCGGGCTGCCCTGGTTCGACTACTACGACGACGACGCCACGGACCTGCCACCGGTGGACACCCTCACCGGCGTCAAGCCGGTGGGCGACTGGCTCGGCGACGACCACACGCCCTGGCAGCCCCCGGCACCGGGTCAGGTCCACCCCCTCGGCACACCGGTCCGCGACGGCGACTGGTGACGACGGCCCGGCGCGGACCCTGCGGCCGGGGGCTTCCCCGGAAGCCAAGATGGTTGTCCGAAAAAGAGCCTGCCATTTCGGTCACCTCGGGCATGTGCTGTCCCACCCCATCGGCGCTTCCTACCATGTCCGTCCAACAACGCTGCTGTTCCTCGACGCGGGTGAGGCCTGGATGCGACAGGAGTCGTGGCGTCCCGACGCCATCGACACGAAGGTGCCCAGCGTGGCACGCATGTACGACTACTTCTTGGGGGGTGAGGACAACTACCAGTCCGACCGCGACGCGTGTGAACAACTGCTGAAGCAGGTGCCCAGCACCAAAGTGCTCGCCGTCAACAACCGCAGGTTCCTGCGCCGCGTGGTACGGGTCCTGGCGACGGACTACGGCATCCGCCAGTTCATCGACCACGGGTCAGGGCTGCCCACGCAGGACAACGTCCACCAGGTCGCCCAGGCCGTCGACCCGGAGTCCCGGGTGGTGTACGTCGACAACGACCCGATCGTCCTGGCGCACGGCCGCGCGCTCCTGGAGGAGAACGACCGTACGGCGGTCATCCAGGCCGATATGCGCGACACCGAAGGCATTTTCGAACACGAGGAGACGAGGCGGCTGATCGATTTCAGCCGTCCTGTCGCGGCTCTCTTCGTGTCCGTGCTGCACTGCATCCCGGACGAGGACGACCCTGCGGGCCTCGTACGGCGCGTGGCCTCCCGTCTCGTACCGGGCAGCTTCCTCGTGATGTGCCAGCTCGTCAGCGACCGCCCGGAGATCCGGACGTTCGTGACCGACTTCATGGCCGAGGCCACCGGTGGCCACTGGGGAAGAGTGCGCGAGGAGCACGAGGTCACCGAGTACTTCAGCGGTCTGGAGATCCTCGAACCGGGGCTGGTGGAGGTGTCCACGTGGCGCCCGGACACCGAGCTCGCGCCGGTGCAGCCCTCCGACGAGTGGCTGGAGTGGGGCGGGGTGGCACGGCTGCCGTAGCCGCACGCACCACGGCTCGTACGTCGCGGTCCGCGCGCCCCTCGGGGGAACGCGCGGACCGCACGGCTGTCAGAGCCGCGAGACCCGCTCCTTCAGGGTGGCCAGCGACTCCTTCGGGGTGAGCGCGCAGGCGCCGAGCCGGTCCAGCATGTTGCGGTACTGCTCGACGATCATCGGCTTCTGGGTGAACGTACTGTCCGTCAGGTGCTCGATGTACACCGCGTCCTTGAGGTCGTCCAGCGCGAACCGGAGAAGCGTCAGGCCGGTGCCGACGCCGACGGACGCCGTCACATCCAGCGGGGCGATCTGGAGCGTCACCCGGGGGCGCTCCATCATGGCGATCAGATGCTCCAACTGCGCCCGCATCACCTCACGTCCGCCGACGGTACGCATGAGCACGGACTCGTCGATCACCGCCCACAGGCGCGGCGCGTCCGGCTGGTCGATCTGCCGCTGCCGCTCCTGCCGCAGTTCGACACGGCGCCGCACCTCGTGGTCGAGCAGGGGCCCGGGTCCGGACCGCACCACCGCCCGGGCGTAGTCGGGCGTCTGCAACAGGCCCGGCACGTAGAAGGGTTCATACGTGCGGATGGTCGCCGCCGCCCCTTCGAGCGCCACCAGAGGGGCGAAGAAGTCGGAGAGGACGTCGCTGAAGGAACGCCACCAGTCCGGTCGGCGTGACTGCTCCAGCAGGCGCAGGAATTCCGCTGTCCGTGCCGGGTCCTCCACCCCGTACAGGTCGAGCAGGGCCCGGGCGTCGGCCGGCTTGCAGCCGTGGCGGCCCAGCTCGATACGGCTGGTCTTCGAACGGGAGAACCCCAGCTTGGTGTCGACGTCCACCGGCTCCAGCCCGGCGCGCGTGCGCAGTTCGCGCAGCTTCCCGCCCAGGATCACCTTCAAGGCGGTGGGGTTGCTCTCGACCGCCCCCAGCGGCCGGACGAACAAGGACGGGCTCGGTTCGGCTGCGACCATCACGCGCTCCTGCGGACTATGGGGACATGACAGTAGCGACCCACCGCGGGGGCGGGCCAGGGATCGTCCCGCGCAGCGGCGGCTTTCAGCCGATAACCGAGTCGAAGTCGCCGTCACGGGCCCCCGCCACGAACGCCGCGACCTCCTCGCGCGTATAGACCAGAGCCGGCCCCTCCGGGTCACGGCTGTTGCGCACCGCCACCTGTCCATCCGGCAGGACCGCCATCTCCACGCAGTTTCCCGTGGCGTTGCTGTGACTGCTCTTGATCCACATCGCCGACGTCAGTGCGCTGGATCGGATGCCGTTGAACAACTCCATCCTCACTTCCCCCTCCTGGATCGCTCGCGTGTTCCCATCGAATCGGACAGTGCAATCCCACATGCAATTGCACACGCCGACCGAACTCGACGATACTCGTCCCGCACCGGCTGCCGCAGCGTCGAACCCCTAAGTCAGCAGGGAGACTTGACCGTGACGATTCACCTGCCGGACTCGTCGAGCACGTATGTCCGGCGACCGGGCCCCGGCCGGACCGCCGAGTTGCACGAGGCGCCGTCGCCCATGCCTCCCGGGGGCCTGGGTGACCTTCCTCCCGGCGGATTCGCGGCGTGCGGCCTCGACGGCCACCTCCGGAACGTCGGCCAGGCACGCCGGTTCGTCGCCCACACGCTCGACCGGTGGGCCCTGCCGACCATGGCCGCGGACGCCCAGCTGATCGTCAGCGAACTCGTCACCAACGCGGTTTGCCACGCGGTGCGGCACCCCGCGCGGCCGGAAACGGCCGACGCGGGCGGTACCGGAGGCACAGGGGACGCGGGCGATGCGGGTGACTACCCCGTGTGGCTGGGCCTGTTCCGGGACGCGACCCACCTCACCTGCGCTGTCTCCGACCCGAGCTCCGCCCCGCCGCGCCGGCCCGACGCCGACACCGAGGCGCCGGGCGGCAGGGGACTCCTGCTGATCAGCGGACTGAGCGACACGTGGTCGTGGGGGCCGACGCCGCCACGAGGCAAGACCGTCTGGGCCTCCATGGCCCTCCCCTCCTTCGCGCAGAGAAGGGGAGGCGCCCCCGGGGGAGTGCCCGCCCCTCGCCCCGGTCACGGCCTCGCCGGATGACGGGCCGACCTCAGGGCTCGGTCTCGGGTGCCGATGCGGGCGACGAGGAGCGCGATGTCGTCGTCCGCGGAGCCCGGCACCAGGTGGGTGATCAGTCTGTCGTGTCGCACAGGCACGTGAGGTCCCCGCCCGGCCGAGCAGTGGGCGAGCTCGGCGGGACGTTCGGCGATGTCCGTTCCGCGGGCCTCGACGAGATCGTCGGTGTAGAGGACGACGCTGACCGCAGGCTGTGCCGTCCCGGAGGGACCGGCCGGGACAATCCAGTTCCAGCGGGCCGCCACCCGGTGCCAGGCGATGACGGTGCCCCTCACGCCCCGCCCGGTGGCCGCGGTCTCCCACAGCCATCGGCCGAGGCTGCGGGCCGCCCCCGGGCGGAGTGGCGTGACGATGTGCCGCCCGCGGACCTCCCGGGGCGCGCAACCCGGCAGCTCCCGCGCCGAAGGCTTCCGGCGCACCACCGTGCCGTCGGCGCTCACGTCCACCGGAGCCACCGGCGGATCCCCGAACCATCCACCGGCGTCCCGCGCGGCACCGCCGTCCGCGGTCCGGTGCTCGAACGGCGCACCTTCGTCGCTCATCACCGGCATCCGTACGGCCGGGGAGCGCACCGTCCTCGGCATGGGCACGCACCCCGCCGGAGCGCGCGGCACGCCCCACGGCGCCGGGGGCGCGCGGATGTGGCCAGGAAAGGCTGATTGCTCTGTACTGCCGGGGGAGCCGACCCCGGGCGCCGTGGCGCAAGGGGGCGCGGCCGGGCGTACCGGGCCGGGCGGCCGACGGCCCGGCCCGGTACGCCGTCGCGTCCGTCAGTTGTAGCTGACGTCCGATTCCTTGTAGCGGCAGTAGGTGCCGTCGGGGCCGCTGCCCAGCTCCTTGGGCTCCTTGCCCGTGTTGTTGCCCTGGAAGCGGGTGCAGATCTTGATCTTCTTCTTGGCGTCGCCGTGGATGCGCACCTTGGTGAGCGTGGCCGTGTCACCGTAGTTCTGGTTGATGCCGACGACCGACGTGCCGGGTGCGGTGATGTCCACGTCGTTGACGACGATGGTGCGCTTGTACTGCTTGCCGCAGTTTCCGCAGGTCCGGACGAGCTTGCCGAAGTCGCTCACCTGGAAGCCGGTCACGGTCAGCTTGCCGGCGCCGTTGAACTGGAAGACCTTGTCCGATGCCTTCCGGGCCCCGCCGCCGGTCACGGTGTACGTCGCCGATGACGACGTGCCCTTGAAGGTGGCGGCGTCCTCGCCGACGTCCTCCCACCACACGTTCTCGATCGTGCAACTGCCGGAGCAGTGGATGCCGTCGGCGGCCGGCGAGCCCAGGATGACGTTCTTCAGGACGGCCCCGTCCTTGAGCTTGAACATCGGGTCCTGACCCTCGTCCTGACCGTCACCGCCCAGCTCACCGCTGCCGAAGAAGCGCTGCAGCTTGCCGTCGTAGGTGCCCGAGACCTCGATCGTCTTCGGCACCGGCTTGTCCGGGCCCTTGGCCGTGGGCCAGGACGACGCGGCACCGGCCGGGGCGAGCAAGCCGCCGCCGACGATCGCGGCCGCCGTCACGCCGACAGCGGCCACACCGCCGAACACCGCACGTCGGCCCGTCAGGCCGCGACCGTGCCTGCCACGCCGCTTTTGACTCGTACTCAACTCACGCTTTCCTTTCGAGGGGGGTGGGTCTTGCACGGTTCAGTCGCCGCCCGCGCGAGGAAGGTTGCCGCCGTGGCCATCCTTTTTTGATCCCGTCGGCCGACCGGTCGCCTCCCCGGCGGACCGAGCGGCCCCGCCCGAGCGGAGCGGTCCGTCCACCGCCCGTATCCGGACAGATTCGGCCCGGCCCGCCGGAGCAGCGTCACGCCGTTCGTCGTATCGGCTCCCCCGTACGGGGGAGAGTCACGGGGAACGCCCCCACACCCGACATCGGGGTGCCAGGCTGCCTCCCGGCCGAAGATCACGGGGTGATCGATGCGCGAACCGACTGGAGGACCCATGGGAGACCGGAACAGCCGTGTGGCGGGGCGCCGCGTCACGGCGGTGCTGGCGATGGGAGGCGGCCTCATGCTGGGCCAGGCCTTCCCGGCCCACGCCACGTCCGACGGCCTGGGACTCTCCGCGAGAAGCGCGGCCGCCGACCGGCTTGCCGAGCCCGTGTCGGCCGCCGTGGACACCGCGGGGGAGCTTCCGGCCCTCGACGCGCAGGCCCACCCCTCGGCCGGCGGGCGGTAGGGCGAGCGCTGGATCCCCGTACGTCCCGTCGAACGGGCGGACCGGCCTCACGCCCTGGTGCGAGCGAGAGGCGCCGCTCCGTCCCACGGCCTGCCCGGCGGTGACGAGACACACGGGGTGGTCGTTCTCCGTGCATGATCAGCAACCAGGCGCGCGCTGCTCACCCTCGCCCACACGGGAGTCGCTGTGACGGTTCCCTGGGATCGCACAGGCGGAGTAACTCGACCAGGAGCTGATCGACAGGGTGCATCTGTCGGTCAACCCCAATGACATCGTGGAGGGGCTGCGCGTGGGCGACGGCCACGAGGCATCCTGACGGCCCGCCGACGGCGGATGGCGGGCTCCACGGCGACGACGGCTCCCGGCCCGCGCTCGGCCGGGCTTGCGCGCCCCGGGGTCGGCCTGGGCCGGTGTTCCTGACTGGTCCGGATGACCCCATCCGCTCCCCGGGGCGGCGCCCTGACCGGGGCGCCGCACCGGGCAGGGCTGACAACGCGTCAGCGCGCGGCGAGGACGGCGTCGGCCATCGCCCGCTCACCGGCCGCGTTGGGGTGGAACGGCGCGGCGGCGTTGGTGCTGAGGGGCTCCATCCAGCGCGTGCCGACCGGCTTGCAGATGTCGTGGCCGACGGACTTGGAGTAGGTGTCGACATACCGGGCACCGTGCGCCGCGGCCTGGGCGGCGATCATGGAGTTCAGGCGCTTGTGCGTGTCCCTCAGCCAGGGCGCGTCCCCCTTGGCTATCGAGACGACCGAGGGGCAGTTGGTGCCGTCGTCGGGAAGTATCGCGGGGTACCCGGTGACCAGGATCTGGGCGTGCGGGGCGCGCCGGCGGATGCCGTCGAGGGTGGCGGCGACCTTGGGTGCCGTGGCGCTGATGGTGGCGGCGAGCCGGTCGGTGCCGCTCCAGGAGGTGTAGCTGCTCTTGCAGGGGGAGCCGGCGGGGTTGAACAGACCGAGGCTCACGCAGCGCACGATGATGCCGGCGAAGCCGATGTCATTGCCACCGATGGTGAGGGTGACCAGGTCTGTGTCGGCGTTCAGCGCGTCGAACTGCGGTGGCGCGGAGGAGTTCTGGGCCGTCGTCATGTGCACGGTGGTCGCTCCGCCGCAGGTGACGTCCTTGTGGGCGCCGGGAGCCAGCGCGGCGTTGACCAAGGCGGGGTAGTTGCGACTGGAGCGGGTGCACGCGGAGTCGACCTGCTCCGGAACACCGGCACCCGAGGCGTAGGAATCACCCAAGGCGACATAGCGGTTGACCGGGGTGTCCGCGGCCATGGCAGGGCTCGCGCCGAGGCCCGCGAGGGTGGCCAGGGCGGCTGTGGCGGCCGCGAGGACGGTGTGCGTACGGCGGCTCGATGACACTGATCGCATGACGGTGCCTCTCTCGGCTAAGAGAAGGAGGGACGTCTTCTGCCACTGGGGAAGGGCGGCCGGAAGGACGTACATGACCGGCGGCAAGGCGGCCGTGACCGCTCTGCCGTCGATGGTGCGAGGACACTGCGCGCAGTTACTGATCAGTTGTACTGGCACGTAATATGTGGGCCGAAATGACGGATCGTCAAGATGCCCGCACCTGAATTGTTCAACCGCGATCAACTCTCCCGACCCGTGGGCCCGTGCCGGACGCGCCGCTCGAAGGCCCCGGGGGAGGCGTCCGCCGCGTCCTGGCCGCCCACCCGTCCCTGGCATCCGACGGCGCGGCGCCACGTGGGCAGCGGTGCGCCAAGAACGCCGGCGACCTTTCCGGCTTCGGCGGTGAGGCTTGTCGCCCCCTACCTCCCAGTTCGGGGCGCCCCCACGTTCGCCGCAGACGGGAACCGGCCCCGGCGCCGCGCCCGCCGGCAAGGACCGCCCGCACCTGACGGCCGCCCAGGCCGCCGACCGGGAGCCCACGGACTGGCTCGGCGACTGGAACCCCACCGCCACCTGACGTAATCGGCCCGGCCTGGGCGCCGTGCGCACCACCGCGCGGTTTGTCCGCCCCGCCACGTGGAAGCACTCGTGGACTCGCGCGAGCCGTGGGTCGTCCCGTTCGTGGTCCAGCTGACCGGTGAGCACGTCCTGCAAATCCGTGAGGCCATCGGCCGCCGGCTTCCCGGGCTCGCTGTTCCGGGCTCGGCCCCGCGCCAGCCCTACGGGCCTCCTGGAGGCCTTCCGCGCATCCGCGCCGGAACAGGCATGCGCACGGTGGCCCCGCCACACACCGCCTCCGTTGGCGAATGCGGGAAGTTCGGACGCCTGAGCCGCGCCTGCCCGGACATGCCCAACGCCGGAGGGGAGGGCGCGGTTCGGGGGGTGGTGAGGTCCGGGAGCGATGAGTGACGTGGATATTCACGGGTGCTTCGAGCGCGCGCTGCCTAGTGTCTGCCGCATGACTCTCGCTTATGACGTGACCGGGGACGGTCCCGCGCTGGTGCTTCTGCATGCCGGGGTGTGTGACCGGAGGGTGTGGGATCCGCAGTGGCCGGTCCTGGCAGATGCCGGATACCGGGTGGTGCGGTGCGACTTCCGTGGCTTCGGCGGGAGCCCCTTGCCCGACCGCCGCCACAATGACGCGGAGGACGTACTGGACCTGCTCGACGCCCTCGGTATCGAGCGAGCGGCGCTGGTCGCCTCCTCGTACGGCGGACGTGTCGCCGTGGAGATCGCCGCTCGCCGACCGGACCGGATCGCCGCCATGGCGTTGCTGTGCGCCGGTCTGCCGGGGCATGAACCCACCGCCGTCCTGCGGGCGTTCGGCGAACGTGAGGACGCGCTCCTCGAAGCGGGCGATGTCGCGGGCGCCGTGGAACTGAACGTGGACACCTGGTTGGGGCCGGACGCGGAGGAAGCGGTCCGCGAGAAAGCGCGCGAGATGCAACGGCATGCGTTTGAGGTGCAACTGGCCGCCCCGGAGGGGGCCGGGCGGATCGAGGTCGAGGTCGACCTGTCCGAAATCAAGGCACGCTGCCTCGCGGTCTCGGGCGGCCGTGACCTGCCGGACTTCCGGCACATCGCGGCCCGGCTTCCGGGTCTGCTCACCGACGCCCGCCACGTGGAGCTGCCCTGGGCGGGCCACCTCCCCGCTCTGGAACGCCCGGCCGAGGTGACCGACCTGCTGACCGGGTTCCTGCACGAAGCGTTCCCGGCTGGCTGAGCGTGGCGGACCCCGGCTCAGTTACCTGATGGAATCGGCACGCCCTTGGGAGAGAAAGGCCGCGACGGTCTGTGCGAAGCGGACGGGGTCGTCAAGCCATGGGAAGTGGCCGGCGCCCGGCTGGACGGTAACTTCGGCGTGGGGGAACAACGTTGCGGTGTCAGTGGCGGTCCGGGGCCGCGGGTTGCTGTCCAATTCACCGGCGAGTACCAACACCGGCGCCTCGAAGCCGGCAAGAGCGGCGCGGGTAGCGGCTGGGTCGAAGGCACCGGAGGACGCGTGGATGTCGGCTGCGGGTTCGTTGGTCTGCTCGACCTCTCGGGCGGCACGTTCTTCGGCGGCGGCGTCCCAACGGCCGTGGAAGAAGGGGGCGGCAGCGTCGAAGTCGGTGTCGGTAGGCGATCCGAACCAGACGGCTTCATAGGCACCGTGGGCTGCCGCGAACCATGACTCGGCCGTGCGCAGCGCGGCTGCCTCCCGCCGGTGCTGGAACCGGTCGGGACCCTCACCGCAACGAACCGTCACGCGATCGACCGGACACGTCCCAGCAGCGCGCCCGGCCGGACATGTGACTCGTCGCGCCGCTCCCGCTGTTGCGGGCTTGCGCGCGGAGGTCGTACGCGCGGAGGTCTGTATGGTCGTCAGGTGCCCGGCGGGCGTTCCAGATGGGGGCGGCCGTGTCTCTCGTGTGCCCTGCTGCCGGCACCGGGACGGACGTGTTCCGTCATGCGTGGCATCGTCCGCGTACCCGGGCCGTATGTCGCCCGACTCGCCCTCCCCGGTCCTTGGCCGAGCAACCCGCCGTCCGGCGCGCGTCGGGGCGTTCCTATGCTGCGGGGATGCGAGCAGGGACAGCGAACAGGGACGGAAACAGAGGAGGGCGGCGGACGCGCGCCACTCCGCTGTCGCGGATGGGCGGGTTCGGGGTGGACCCGCGGGTGTCGTTTCGGCGGGCCTCGGGGATGGCGGCGTACGGCTGGGCCGTAGCCGGGGGAACGGCCGGGGTCATGCACGTGGTGCAGCGGGACTGGCTCGCGTTCGCGGTCGGCTTCCCGGCGGCGATGGGGTTCGCGTTCGGCCTCCTGCTGCTGCACCGGGCGGCCTGGTCGGCCGTGCTGGCGGTGGTGTTGGGGGTGTGCGTGGTGTTCGGCGCGATCGGGCAGATCGGGGTCGGCGGGCTGATCGTGGGCATGGCCGGGTGGACAGTCCTGGCCGCGGTGGCCGGTTGGCGGGGCCATGTCCGGCGCCGCCGCGGCATCACCCCGTGGTGGGACCGGTTCAGCTGACCGGGGACGCGCCGCTCCCGCGCCGTGGCCGTCGCCGGCGGGGACCTCGCCCCGCCTGTCGGGCCTCCCCGGGTGGAGGCGCGGCGAGAGCGCGTCCAGGACGACGGTGACGGCCGCCCCGGTGTTCACCGGGCGGCCGTTCGGCGGGGCAGGCGTCAGTGGCTGGACAGTTCGCCGGTGAGGCTGCCGTGGAGGCGGGCGCTGGGCTCGTTCAGGCCGACGATCTCCACGCTCTTGCCGCGCTGCGCGTACTTGCTCTCGATGGCGTCCAGGGCAGCGACCGACGAGGCGTCCCAGACGTGTGCCGCCGACAGATCGATGACGACGTGGTTCGGGTCGCGGGAGTAGTCGAACCGCCCCACCAAGTCGTTGGACGAGGCGAAGAACAGCTCGCCGGTCACCCGGTAGACCACGGTGGTGCCATCGGGGTCCCCGGCCGCGGTGACCTCGGCGAAGTGGGCCACGCGCTTCGCGAAGACGACCATGGCCGTGACCGAGCCGACGACGACGCCGATCGCCAGGTTGTGGGTGGCCACCACGACCGCGACGGTGATCACCATGACCGCGATCTCCCCGGCGGGCATTCGCTTGAGCGTCTTAGGGGCGATGGAATGCCAGTCGAACGTCGCGCACGACACCATGACCATGACGGCGACGAGCGCGCCCATGGGGATGTCCGAGACGACCGGCCCGAAGACGACGCACAGCACCATCAGGAACGCGCCGGCAAGGAAGGTGGACAGGCGGGTGCGGGCGCCGGACACCTTCACGTTGATCATCGTCTGTCCGATCATGGCGCAACCGCCCATGCCGCCGAAGAAGCCCGTGACGATGTTGGCGATGCCCTGACCGATCGACTCCCTGGTCTTGTCGGAGTGGCTGTCGGTGATGTCGTCGACGAGCTTGGCCGTCATGAGGGACTCCATCAGACCCACCAGCGCCATCGCGAACGCGTACGGGGCGATGGTCGCCAAGGTCTCCGTGGTGAACGGGACGGCGGGCAGGCCCGGCGTCGGCAGTGAGGACGGCAGCGCCCCCTTGTCACCCACCGTCGGCACCGCGATCCCGGCGGCGACGGTGATGACGGTGAGGATGACGATGGACACCAGCGGCGCCGGGATGACGGTGGTGATCCTCGGGAAGAGGACCATCAGGGCCAGTCCCGCCGCGATCAGCGGATAGACCGCCCACGGCACGTTCCGCATCTCCGGCACCTGCGCCATGAAGATCAGGATGGCGAGCGAGTTGACGAACCCGACCATGACCGACCGGGGGATGAACCGCATCAGCTTCGCCACGCCCAGAGCACCGAGCACCACCTGGAAGACGCCCGCGAGGATCACCGCGGCGACCAGGTAGCCCAGGCCGTGCTCGCGGTTCAGCGGCGCGATCACCAGCGCGACCGCCCCCGTCGCGGCCGAGATCATCGCCCGGCGCCCGCCCACGACCGCGATGGTCACGGCCATGGTGAACGAGGCGAACAGGCCGATCGCCGGGTCGACACCGGCGATGATCGAGAACGAGATCGCCTCGGGGATCAGCGCGAGGGCGACCACCAGGCCGGCCAGCACCTCGGTCCGCCACACCTTCGGATCGCTCAGCCAGTCCGGACGCAGGCCGCGCAACCGAGCGGCGGGAGAGACAACGGAAGAAGACAAGGAAGCAGGCACCTGTCGTAATCGGGCGCACCCGTGGGGGCGGGCCGGGGCGTGCGGGAGGGGGTGTCCCCGCCGGCGTACCGGGCGGGGAGGGAAGCGGTGATCCGTGCGGGCTCTCAGCAGGACGGCCGGAGGCGGGGCCGGCGTCAGGTCCGAGGCATCACGGCGGGCCGACGGCGGCGCCGGGCACCACAGGCATGCACACGCTGCTCTCCACCTGGCCTCGGGACATCCCGGCCATCCGGAAACTTCGCCGGGGAGCATCCTCGGCCCCGACAGGACACGACGAAGCCGACACGGGGCCGACCTACGCACCAAAACCCTACCCTAACGTTAGGGTAGGGATCGGCGGTGGCCCCGGGTCGCCTGCCCATTGACAAGGCTGCGATGAGCGAGGGAGACGGCCGTGGACGGCACACACATGCAGATCGGTGAAGTCGCCGCGCGGACCGAGCTGTCCCTGCGCACGATCCGGCACTACGAGGACACCGGCCTCGTCACCCCCTCGGCCCGCTCACAAGGCGGCTTCCGCCTCTACACCGAGCGGGACGTGGAGCGACTGATGGTCATCCGCCGCATGAAGCCCCTCGGATTCGCCCTGGAGCAGATGCGCGACCTGCTGGACGTCACCGAACGTCTCGACGCCGAGGACCTCACCGAGGGCGAGCGGGAGAGACTTCAGGCACGCGTACGGGAGTACGAACTCTTCGCCGCCCAGAAGATCGACGATCTGCGGGCCGAGCTGGCCCGCGCCGAGGAGTTCGCCGCATCCCTGCGCAAGCGCGCGGCACAACCCGTACCCGCCGCCTGGGCCTGACCGGCCGCGTGGACCGGGCCGGTGACCGACCCGCGTCAGAAGAGGGTGGGCGCATCGGCGTCCGTGGCGGCAGGCCCCTCCCCGTCTGCCGCGTAGGGCAATTCCTGCTGGTACGCCATGGCGTCCACGGCCGGGACCCGGCGCATACTGCCCTCGCACAGAACCAGGGCGCGGGCAGCGCGCTTGTGGTCATGGACGGACACCATGCCGAGCGTGTTGGTGGGCACGCCCGCATACACACCACCGCACACGGGGCACTGAATTCTGGGACGCTTCGCCATGGCGCCCATTGTCGTACAGGGCACTGACAACCCGGCAGGAGAAGCAGAAGCCGGATCGCGCGGCCGGTGGCCTGACTTCGGTCCGCCCGTTGCCGTGGCGCGCTTCCTCAGGCGCGGTGCCTGCAAGCGCCCTGCCGGGCCCATGGCTGGTAGTCGGCACCGACACGCCGGTCGAGGAGATGCCCGCCCTCGATGCAGACGAACACCGCCAACCCCGCTGCTGATTCCGGCCAGTCGGCGCAGGGCCGCGCCGATCGCGCGCGTACGGATTCGGCCGGCGCTCCGCCCGGAGGTTGCGCGAGGACGAGACCCGGCAGGGCACGTGTAGGGGCGAGAGTGCGGCGTGGTGGACGAGGACGCCGATGGACGCGGTGCCGAGGCAGCCACCGGACTCGCAGGACCGCCGGTCCCAGGGGGCGGCCGGCGGCGGGCGGCCACGCGTTTCGGTGGCCGGACACGCGCGAGCCCCAGCAGCCGAGGATGGCGGCCGCCGGGGCATCGAGCGGAACAATCAGGCGCGTCGTCGAGCCCACAGAGGGGTGACGAAGGCGATGAGGACGGCGGCGATGCCGATCTGGAAAACGTGGCGGATCCAGTCGATGCCGCCCGTGTCCCGTACACCGAAGGCGGTGGCGAGTGCGTTGCCGGCGACCGCGCCGACAATACCGAGGAGGACCGTCAGCCACAGGGGGATGGGCTGGCGTCCGGGCAGGACGAGCTTGGCCAGCAGACCGATGATGAGTCCCGCGATGATGGCCCACAGAAACGACACGGCCACTCCTTCCGTCTGTAATCCCGACCTTCGGGCACTTGTCGCGTGCCCCGGGGTTCACGCCCTATGCATTGCGCATCTGGCGAAAACCGTGTGGTCTCCCTGCGCGGAAGCGGGTCGGTCGTCGGCGGCCCGTCCGAGGCGGAACCACGTTCCTCCCTCGCGCTTGGCGGCACGTGAGGCGACGCCGCTCACAGGCCGGCCCCGGCGGGCGGTGTGGGGTGTGAGGGTGGGGGTGGAGGGGTGTACTCGGTGAAGCCATGGCCTCGGAGGTCGGTTCGCTCCAAGGGGCACCGGGAGGGGACGTCTACCCGACACCGCCCTCTTCCGCGGCTGCTCCGCCGTAGCGGGTGTTGGACTCCGCCTCCTGGGCGAGGCGCCGAAGGGCCAGCAGCGCGGGTTCCAGAAGGAACGTCAGGAGCACCGCGCGCTCGGCCTTCTCGAGCGGGTCGGCCGACTCCTGGAGCTGGTCGAGATCCAGGGCGGCGGTCTTCTCCGCGAGCCGGGCGTACGGGAGGAGGGACCGCCAGTCGTAGTCCATTCCGAGGGACCGCAACGTCTCCAGCGTCTGGTTGATGACCTGCCGGGCCGGGTTGTAGCCGGTCACCGGCCAGCCCATCGTCGCGAGCAACTCACCGGCTTCGGAGTGGTCCGGGTCGGGCACGGACACCTCGTGCCCGGCACCGGAAGGCCAGACGCCGAACACGACGCCCAGCAGGGTGTGCGTGTCACCCTCGACTTCCGACACGGCTTCCAGGACGTCCTTGGCGGCACTGACCGAAAGGCCGCGGACCCCGATCAGAGCGCGGATCAGCCTGAGCCGCCGTACGTGCGCTTCGCCGTACTCGGCCTGGGTCGCGGCCGTGGCACGGCCGGGTGGCAGCAGACCCTCGCGCAGGTAGTACTTGATCGTGGCGGTGGGGACGCCACTGCGGCGGCTCAGTTCCGAGATTTTCAACGTGTTTCCCGCTTTCGCCGCCCGCTGGACAGCGCTACTGTCCAATTTGGATAGTGTTACTCACCAACTTGGAGGCGAGATTACCGTGCCCACTCTTCCCTGGGCGACGCTGAACCCGGCCCGGCCCCACACGAGCGCCTTGGTCATGGCATCCCGGTTCGAAGTGCGCTCCCTGGAGGACGTACCGCGCTTCTTCCTCAAGTCCCTGTCCGCCTGGCTTCAGGTGCGGAAGGCGCCCGGGGCTCTCGGAGCGTCCCTCGAAGCGCAGTTGACCAAGGGTGTCTTCTTCACCTTGTCGGCCTGGGAGAACTGCGAGGCGCTCCACACGTACGCGAGCACCGAGCCCCACAACGGCATCATGGCGGGCCTGCGGCCCACGATGCGGGCTTCGACCTTCACCTTCTGGGAGGTGCCGGTCGAACAGTTGCCGATCTCGTGGAAGGATGCGAAGAGGCGCATCGACGACAAGGCCCGCAGCGACGCGGACAAGCATGGCACCGCCGCCGGTTGAACGACCGTCCAGACCGTCCACCCGCAGCTCGGGTCCGGGGGTGCCGGCCCCGGCCGGAATCGTTGACCATGCCGACGCCGGCGGGTGCGGCACGTGATCGTGTGGTAGGTCGTGGAGGGCTGACGGGCGGGGCGGGGCGGGGGAGCGGACGGCCGCTCGTTGCCGGGTGTTGGCGGGCGGAGTCGTCCCTGGCGGGTTCGCCGGCGGGTGCCGGCCGGCGGGGTGTCATGGAGGTTGTGGGCGGCGGCTTCGTGGCGTGAAGTGCCAGGCCCGGAATGACCTGTCAGCACGCCCCGGCGCGAGGGGGAAGGGTGCCGGGTGAGGCGGAAGAACCCGGGGGGAGGCGTGACGGTGCGCTGTGTCCCGGTGACATGTGCTTGTTCTCCTTACGGCTCGGAGAGCGGATGGGCACAAAGCTTTAACCAGTGGGAGCGCTCCCACTATGGGGAAGCGGGCTCCCGGGGGTCAAGGGGTTGAACAGTCGAAGAAATTCGACGGGGAAACGAGGTGATGGCCCTCTGTTCCTTTTCGGCTCTTGGCGCTACGGTCGGCTGCACCAGTGGGAGCGGTTCCATGTCGGTCGGCGCGTCGTCAGGACGCGCCCGGGCTGCAAGGAGTCGCTCATGCGACACCCCCCGCACTTTCGATTACTCGCCGCGCTCGCCGCGGACGGTCCTCACGGCGCCGAGCACAACGGCGCCTCGGCCGGCTGTTCCGCCCGTCCGCGCCGACTGCCGGCAACCGAGGCCGGACGCCCGGTACACCCCGGCTCCCCGGACCTCGGTAGCGCACACCGGAACGGTCGGCGCCGTTGCGGCACCCGGCCCGGCACCGCTGCGCGCGACATCGCGCGACATCGCCGGAACGCCGGACCTCCTGGACGCGGTACGGGCGACGAGCACCCGCAACCTCGTCCTCACCCCCGGGACCGCGTACTCCGGCGACCCGAGCCGGTGGCTCGCGTACGCGCCGTCCGATCCGGTCGGCGACCCGGCCGCGGTCCGGCCCCTCCCTAAGTGCGACAGCCGCTCGGACGAGGCGTGCTGGGCTCAAGCCTCGCGCCGCCCGCCGCCCGCGTACCGCTGGTGGCGGTGAAATCGGCGAGAACGGCTACGGCCACGGCTTCATCCCCCCCGCGTCATGACGTGGTGCGACGCCAGACCTGTCGGCATATCGGCCGGTCGGCACATCGGCCCGTCGTACCTCGGCCGGACCCGGAACACCTGGGACTGCTCCTCGGGCCCGGCCCTGATCACCACCTGCGACAGCACCCCCAACGCACCCTGCACCGGGCCGCGCGACCGCTCGCGCGCCCTTCACCGAGAGGACCCCATCCCCCATGAGCCGCACCACAGCACCGCCCCGCCGCCGCACCGCCCTGTTGGCCGCCTGCACCCTGATGGCGGCGGCCGGCGCGAGCGCCACCGCGATGAGCACCACGGCCGGTGCCGCCGCACCCGGCTGTACCGTCGACTACAAGGTCACCAACCAGTGGAGCGCCGGTTTCGGCGCCAACGTCACCGTCACCAACACCGGTGACCCGCTGAGCTCCTGGACCCTGGAGTGGACCTACGCCGGCAACCAGCGGATCACGCAGGGCTGGAACGCCGCCCTCACCCAGTCGGGCACGGCCGTCACCGCCAAGAACGTCTCGTACAACGGCACTCTGGCGACCGGAGCCTCCGCGTCCTTCGGCTTCAACGCCTCGTACAGCGGAACCAACGCCGTCCCCGCCACCTTCAAGCTGAACGGCGTCACCTGCAACACCCCGGGCGGGCCGACGGATCCGACCGACCCGACCGACCCCACGGACCCTCCGTCCGGGCGGGCCGACAACCCGTACGCCGGTGCCAAGGTCTACGTGAACCCGGAATGGTCCGCGAAGGCCGCCGCCGAGCCCGGCGGCACCCGGATCTCCAACCAGCCGACCGGCGTCTGGCTGGACCGCACCGCCGCCATCGCGGGGGTCAATGGCGGCATGGGCCTGCGTGCCCACCTCGACGAGGCCCTGCGCCAGAAGGGCACCGGCGAACTCGTCATCCAGCTGGTGATCTACAACCTGCCGGGCCGGGACTGCGCCGCGCTCGCCTCCAACGGTGAACTGGGCCCGACCGAGATCGACAAGTACAAGACGCAGTACATCGACCCGATCGCCGCGATACTCGCCGATCCCAAGTACGCGGGCCTGCGCATCGTCACGACGGTCGAGATCGACTCCCTGCCCAACCTCGTCACCAACACCACGCCGCGGCCGACCGCGACGCCCAACTGCGATGTGATGAAGGCGAACGGCAACTACGTCAAGGGCGTCGGATACGCACTGAACAAGCTGGGGTCGGTCGCCAACGTCTACAACTACGTGGACGCGGGCCACCACGGCTGGCTCGGCTGGGACGACAACTTCGGCCCGTCCGCCGACATCTTCAAGCAGGCGGCGACCGCCGAGGGCTCCACGCTGTCCAAGGTGCACGGCTTCATCGTCAACACCGCCAACTACAGCGCGCTCAAGGAGGAAAACTTCAAGATCGACGACACCGTGGGCGGGGTGTCCGTACGCCAGTCGAAGTGGGTCGACTGGAACCGGTACACCGACGAGCTGTCGTACGCCCAGGCCATGCGCGCCAAGCTGGTCTCGCTCGGCTTCGACCAGAACCTCGGCATGCTGATCGACACCTCCCGCAACGGCTGGGGCGGCACGGCCCGCCCGACCGGTCCCGGCGCGCTGACCAACGTCGACACATACGTCAACGGAGGTCGTTACGACCGGCGCATCCACCTCGGCAACTGGTGCAACCAGTCCGGCGCCGGCCTCGGTGAACGGCCGAAGGCGGCTCCGGCCGCGGGCATCGACGCCTACGTCTGGATGAAGCCCCCGGGCGAGTCGGACGGCGCGAGCACCGAGATCCCGAACAACGAGGGCAAGGGATTCGACCGCATGTGCGACCCGACGTACACGGGCAACGCCCGTAACGGCAACAGCATGTCCGGCGCCCTCCCGAACGCCCCGCTGTCGGGCCACTGGTTCTCGGCCCAGTTCCAGGAGCTCATGAAGAACGCGTACCCGGCGCTCTGACCTCCGGGCCCCGGCACCGGGGCTCCGCGCCGGAACACCACGGTCTCCCCTTGGCCGTGATCGACTGCCCCGCCCCCGGCGTCATCGCCGGGGGCGGGGTCCGTTGTGGGGGTGGCGGAGCACCGCATGTGTCAACGAGGCCGGCCGGTATATCCGCCGGGCCTGGAACTCTGCGGAGAGGGCTTAGATTTTTCGTCCATCAGTAGATATTCTGTCCAGTGAGTCGGCAAGTCGCCGACGCGGAAGGAGAGCCCGCCGTGGAGCGCCAGGACCCCCGAGGGACGAGCCCGTACCTCGTCGACGCACGCTCCGGCCGTACCTACGACCTGGATCCCCTGCGCTGGCGCGGCGAGGACGGCGCACCCCTGACGGTGTCGCCGCTGCCCGGCCTCACCCCCTCCGGCGTGGACACCGGGACCCGCTCGCTGTGGCGGTACCGGGCGGCGCTGCCCGCCGTCTGCGGAGAACGGCCCGTCAGTCTCGGCGAGGGCCGCACCCCGCTGATCGAGAGGGCGTGGGACGGCGGGCAGGTCCTGTTCAAGCTGGAGTGGTTCAGCCCCACCGGCAGCTTCAAGGACCGGGGCAGCAGTGTCATGATCTCCGCGCTGGCCGCCGGCGGGGTGCGCGAGGCCATCGAGGACAGCTCGGGCAACGGCGGGTCGTCCGTCGCCGCCTACGGCGCCGCGGCCGGAATCGGCGTCACCATCCTCGTACCCGAGGGAACGTCACCCGCGAAGGTCCTGCAGACCCGGGCGTACGGCGCGGCCGTCGAGACGGTGCCGGGCAGCCGTGACGAGACCGCCGCAGAGGCCCTGCGCCGGTCGGCCGGCACGTGCTACGCGGGGCACAACTGGCACCCGTTCTTCCTGCAGGGCACCAAAACCCTCGCCTACGAGCTCTGGGAGGACCTCGGCTTCCAGGCCCCCGACGCCGTGGTCACGGTCGCGGGGGCGGGCAGCATCGTCCTCGGGTGCGATCTCGGCTTCTCGGAGCTGCTCACCGCCGGGCAGATTCCCCGACTGCCCCGTCTGCTGGTCGCGCAGCCCGCCGCCTGCGCCCCGCTGCACGCGGCGTTCCAGGGCACGCCGACCCCTGCCTTCGGACCGACGATCGCCGAGGGCACGGCCATCCGGGAGCCGGTGCGGAAGCCCGAGGTGGTCGACGCGATCCGCCGCTCGGGCGGCGACACCGTCGCGGTGCCCGAGGAGGCCATCATGGCGGCCGCCCGGCGTCTCGCGGCATCGGGCCTGTACGCGGAGCCCACCAGCGCGACCGCCGCGGCCGCGGTGGCGCTGTTCCGTGAGCGGGGGGCGATCCGGGACGGCGAGACGACGGTGGTCGTACTGACCGGCTCGGGACTCAAGGCCCCCGCCGCGACGGACCGCCTGTTTTCCGGCACCGGCACCGGGGCCGGGGCCGGGGCCGGAGCCGGCGCGGGGGCCGGGGCTGCGGCCGGGGATGGTGCCGCGTGACGGCCGGGCCGGGCGGCTCCGGATACGGGCCCGAGCGCGCCTCCTCCCTCCCCGCCGCGCCGATGAGCGAGGACGACCTGCTGCTGCGTGAGGCGGAGAAGATCGTCACCGCGCTGGGCGCCATGTTCCCCGGGCTGTGCGAGGTGGTGTTGCACGACCTGCGGGACCCGCGCCACGCGGTGCGCGCCATTGAGAACAACCTCTCCGGCCGCCGGGTCGGCGACGGGGCCACCGAGCTCGGACTCGCCCGCATCAAGGACCCGGACTACCCCGGCATCCTGCAGAATTACCCCAACAGCTTCCCCGACGGCCGGCCCGCCAAGAGCACGTCGATCGGGCTCAAGAACAGCCGGGGCGAGTACGTGGCGGCCATCTGCCTCAACCTCGACGTCTCCCTCCTCGGCACCGCGGCCCGCAGCCTTGCCAACCTCGTACGCACCGACTCCCGCGACGAACCGGTGGAGGAGACACTCCGCGCGCAGACGGTCGGCGAACTGCGCGCGGTCGTCGAGGAGTTCGCCGCTGCCCGGGGGAGTACGCCACGCGGACTGGACCCGGCCGCCCGACGGGAACTGGTCCGTTCCCTCAAGGACCGCGGTTTCCTGCGGGTGAAGCACTCCGTCCAGGCCCTCACCGAACTCCTCGGCATCTCCCGCGCCACCGTCTACAACTACCTGCGCTGACGACCGGTTGACCGGGTGCGTGCCTCTCGCTGAGGCCTCGGGCTGTGCGGTCTCGGTCTCCGTCTCGGTCTCGGTCCCCGTCTCGGTCTTGGTCCCCGTCTGGGTCTCCGTCCCACCGGCGGCCGCCGGTGCCGAGCCGGTGGATCATCCTGATGATCCGGGCCGTCGGCGACAGCCCGCGCCCGCCGCCGACCGCTGACTGCCGGCCCCCGGCGGTGGGCCACGCGGACGCGGGTGGAAAACCATGGGGGCGGCCACGCATCCGACCGGCAGAATGCACCCATGAACGACCCGATGGACGGCGTCCCCGGCGCCCCCACCACGGCCCGGACGACGGACCGGATCACCATGCCCATCACCACGCCCATCACCGCAGGCCTCCTGCGCGGCGCCCTTGATCTGGAGCGCACCGAGCATGGGGTGCTGCCGCACCGGCTGCCCGCCAAGGCCCGTGCGCAGTGCGCCGACGGGCAGCTGGCCATGGCGGAGGCCCAACCCTCCGGCGTACGGCTGGTCTTCCGTACCCGGGCCACCGCCGTCGAGCTGGACGCACTCCGTACCAGGAACGCCTACCAGGGCGCCCCGCCCCGCCCCGATGGCGTGTACGACCTGCTCGTCGACGGCCGGCCGGCCGCGCAGGCCAGTGTGACCGGCGGCAACGTCCTGATGATGGACATGAGCACCGGGTCCACGGAAACCCGGCCGGGACCGGTCGGCACCGTCCGTTTCTCCGGCCTCCCCGACCGCTTCAAGGACGTCGAGATCTGGCTGCCGTACAACGAGATAACCGAGCTGGTCGCCCTGCGCACCGACGCCCCTGTCGAGCCCCTACCGGACGGGGGCCGCAAGCAGTGGGTGCACCACGGCAGTTCGATCAGCCACGGCTCCGACGCCGCGAGCCCCAGCACCACCTGGCCCGCCCTGGCCGCATCCCTCGGCGGCGTCGACCTGACCAACCTGGGTCTGGGCGGCAGCGCCCTGCTCGACCCGTTCACCGCCAGAACCCTGCGCGACGTCCCCGCGGACCTGATCAGCGTCAAGATCGGCATCAACCTCGTCAACACCGACCTGATGCGCCTGCGCGCCTTCGGTCCCGCGGTGCACGGCTTCCTCGACACCATCCGCGAGGGCCACCCCACCACTCCGCTTCTGGTCGTCTCGCCTCTCCTGTGCCCCATCCACGAGGACACCCCCGGCCCCAGCGCTCCGGACTTCAGCAGCCTCAGCGCGGGAAGGCTCCGGTTCAGAGCTGCGGGCGACCCCGCGGAACGGGCCGGCGGAAAGCTGACCCTCAACATCATCCGGGACGAGCTGGCCCGCATCGTCAAGCAGCGGGCCGTCGACGACCCGAACCTGCACCACCTCGACGGCCGGGACCTCTACGGCGAGGCGGACTTCGCCGAACTGCCGCTGCCCGACCAGCTCCACCCGGACGCCGCCGCACACCGCCGCATCGGCGAACGTTTCGCCACCCTGGCCTTCGGCCCCGGCGGCCCGTTCGCAACCGCGCCCACGTGAGTCCGGGACGCCGCCCCGCCACCTGAGCCCCTGCGCGGGACCTGTCGCCGGGAGGGGTGGCTATCGGCGGCGTCGCGCGCCCAGACTCACCCGCGGCTTGCGCCCAGACTCACGCGCGGCTTGCGCCCACGCTCACGCGCGTCTTCTCGTCATCCGACGAGCCGACCGACCCCTGTTGGCCCGTGCCCCGTCACTTCTTGTGGTTGTTCTTCGGAGGCTTGGCCTTCATCGGCGGCACGTCCGTCTTCTTGCGCCCCGGGCCGCCTCCTACCGCGTTGCCCTGCGAACTGCCGTGCTCCCCCCGGGAGGCGGCGGGAGCGGGGGCGGGGGCGGGGCCGGGAGCCGCACGCTCGCCGACCGCCGGACTGGTCTTTCCGGTCGCCTCCTCGGGGGTCGGCTCCTCGGCGGCGGCGGTGGGGGACCTCCTCAGCGGATCAGGGTGGGAAGCCGGTACGGCAGGGGAGGAGGACGACGGACCCGGATGACCCGCCGGGGCCGACGGCGGTTCCGTCGCGGTCTGGCGCGGTGGCCGGGAGGCCGCGTCCTCCGCCTCGGCAGGCCGGCCATCGATGGAGCCGGTCAGCGTGGTTCCGAACACGGCCAGGGCCGCCCCCGCCGTCAGCAGGGCGCGGCCGGCACGGAAGGAAGCGAGCGCCGGGAAGGGCGGCTTCGGGGCCGCGTGCCCATCACTCCGTGTCGCCGCGACCACCGGACCGGCGACGCCACCCGTGCGGGCACTGGACACTTCCGACCGGAGCGTGTCGCCGGCCGGGTCCCGGTCGTCTCCCCGGCGGCCGACCTCGAAGGAGGACGGCGCGGGGTGCCCGCCCGGCACGACGGACAGTGCCCGCAAGCAGGCGTGGGCGTCCGGCCGGTTGTTCTCGTCCGGATCCGTCATGGCCTCCAGCAGCTCGACGAGATCGCCCGGGAGGTCCGACGGGATGACCGGCGGCCGGTGCAACCGCGCGATGGCGGCTTCCAGAGGCGCGCCGCCCCCGTACTCCAGTTCGCCCTTCAGCGCCTCGAGGAGCACCAGGCCGAGGCTGTAGATGTCCGCGGCCGGTCCCGCTCCTTTGCCCAGTACCTGCTCAGGCGCCATATAGGCGGCCGTCCCCACCAGCGTGCCGGTGGCGGTGTGGGTGGTCGTGTCGAGCAGCCGGGAGATGCCGAAGTCGGTCAGGTGCGGGGCGCCCGTCTCGTCCAGGAGGATGTTCGACGGCTTGACGTCGCGGTGCACGACACCGGCCGCGTGGACGTGTGCCAGTGCCGAGGCCAGCGCGGAACCGATCCGGCAGACCTCGACGGGCGTCATCGGGGCCACGGCGATGCGCCGGCGCAGCGTCGTCCCCTTGATGAGCTGCATCACCAGATAGGGCCGTCCGTCCTCCTGGCCGGAGTCGTACACGGTGACCAGCCCGGGGTGCTGCAACTGGGCCAGCAAGCGGCCCTCGTCAGTGAAGCGCTCCTCCGCCTGTGCCTCGCCCTCCGGGCGGAAGACCTTCACCGCCACCGGTCGCCGCAGACGCAGGTCGAGCCCCTCGTACACGTCAGCCGCGCCGCCCCGCCCGAGCAGGTCGTCGAGCCGGTAGCGGCCGGCGACCACATGGGCCGTGAGCCGGAGATCCGGTCGGATGGACCACGGGCGGACCTTCATCTGTGCTCCCTGCGCTCTGCCGTCACCTTCCGCTGTCCGCCCGCCCACGTGCGTGCGTGCCGGGCCGATGCCCGGCCGCATCGCCGCCGGGCATCGGCCCGGCGCCGAACGGCAGGCCGCAGCCCGCCCGTGTGCGAGCACGGACTACGCGTGCCCCCTCAGCGCTCGTGCATCCGCGGAGACACCGGAAAATCCGGATGAGGGCCGGCACCGGACCGGCCGCGGCACGCCCCCGGCATGACGCCGACGCAACCAGTGGGACCGGTGAGGCGTCCTTCCGGTGTGACATCCATGCACCACGCGCTGCGGCAACTGCTTCTGTTCGGGTGGCAGCAGGCGCGCTGCTGCGCGTTCGCGGTGGCGCTCGTGGCGGGCGTGGCCGCGTCCGGCCTGCTGCCTCAGCTGCCGGTGGCACGCTATGACCTGCTCCTTCTCTACGGTGTCCTGCTGACGGTTCTGGCCCTCCGTCTGGGCTGGGACACCGCACGGGACACGGCGGTGATCGCCGCCTGCCACCTCATCGGGTTGCTGTTCGAGCTGGTCAAGGTACGGCTCGGCTCGTGGAGCTACCCCGAGGACGCCGTCACCAAAATCGGGGGAGTGCCGCTGTACGGCGGTTTCCTCTACTCCGCCGTCGGCAGCTACGTATGCCGTGCCTGGCGGCTGATGTCGATCGACCTGATCGGCTACCGGCCGCGGGCGATGCTGCCGCTGGCAGCAGCCGTGTACGTCAATTTCTTCACGCACCACTGGCTGCCCGACGCCCGTTGGGTCCTCGCCGCCCTCATGCTGCCGGCCACCGCGGGCACGTGGGTCGAGTACGCGGTGGGGCAGCGGCGATACCGGATGCCGCTCGCGCTCGGCTTCACCCTGGTCGGGTTCTTCCTGTGGGTGGCCGAGAACGCCGCGACCTATGTGGGGGCGTGGAGCTACCCGGACCAACTGGACGGCTGGCAGCCGGTCTCGCTCATGAAGGTCGGCGCGTGGTCCCTGCTGATCAGCGTCACGTTCGTCATGGTGGCGGGGCGCCGACGAGTCACCACCACTTTGGTGAGCAGACCCTTTCCGCAGGTCCGTAGCGACCGGTGAGGCAGTCCCCCTCGCGACATCCCCGGCTGACACCCGGATCTCGTGGACGGCCCCGCACGGGTGCTGTGCGGTCCGAGTCCTCCGGCCGTCACGCGAGTCTCCGACGCACTTCGGCGGCCGGCCTCATCGGCGTCGTCGAGCGCGGCGGAGAGGGTCTCCGGCCTCGTGCCGAGGGCGGAGAACATCAGGGTGATGCGTGCCCCGCGCCCGGCTGCCTCCCAGGCACGCACCGACGGCGCCGCTGATGCCGGTGAGCCCGATTTCGCGATTTCAGCCAAGCGATCCACAGCCCGGAGCGTGCCCGGACCGGATGACGGGCCGTCAGCGACTTGTCCGCGACCTCAGCCTGCCGCCACCGCCGGGGCGCCGTCCGGGCGGGGTGGCCGCGCCGCCCCCCGCCCCCGACCGGCCTCCTCCGCCCGTAGCGCGGCGCAGCGCCCACGGAGCGGAATTGACCCGTGATCCCGGCATCGAAATGCACCCTCCACCAGGTCTTTCGGCTCCCTAGAGTCGTAGTCACAAGGGCTGCGGGAAACCCCCGGCCCAAGCGCAGCCCAGGGAGTACGACCATGAACACCGCCGCGATGACGCCGGTCCTCACCCGCGCCGCCTCCGCCGAGACCACCAGCGACCCGAGCAGCGTCATCACCCTGCTGGCCGACTGCGGCACCGACGGCAGCTCGCTCACCAGCTACCGGTCGCAGTTCGTCAAGGGAGCGGCGGGCGCCCCGGCTCACTTCCACACCAGGGCCTCAGAGCTCTTCTTCGTCATCGGCGGTTCGCTGCGGGTGCTCGTCGACGACGAGGTGAAAGTCCTGGACGAGGGTGACTTCCTGCTCGTACCGCCGCACACTCCGCACGCCTTCACGGCTGCTCCCGGCGCCGAAGCCGACGTACTGTTCGTCTTCACCCCTGGCATGCCGCGCTTCGACTACCTCCGGCTGCTCGGCCGGGTGATGCGCGGCGAGGCCGACGCGCAGGAGATCCGCGAGTCCTCCGAGCACTTCGACAACCACTACGTCGACAGCCCCGTGTGGCGCGCCGCCCTGGCGGGCGCGGCCTGATCGACAGGCCCGGCGGACTCGGCGTGATCGGCTCCACGGCACGCACGCACGCGTGGCGGCGCCCTCGTTGAGCGGGCAGCAGTTGGCGGCGACGGCGGGCGTCGACGCGTGACACGCCGCGCCATACGAGCATGCCGTTCCACGGCGGCTCGCCCTCGCCCGGGTTGAGGGTAAGCCCTGGCCGGACTCGTCGGAGGGCGTGTCCTGGGCGAAATCGAGCGAAATCGACGGCCTCGGCGCCGCCGATCGGCGAGTGGATCCTGCCGAAGGCCAGGACCCGGGTGACCCACCGCGGCAGCGAGCGCCGACGGTCCGCCGTCGTCCCGGAGCAGCGGAGCCGAGCACCCGACCAGGCGGCCGAGCGCCGGGCGGCCCCGGCGGTGGTGTCACCGACGGGACGTCAGGCCCGCGCGTCGCCGCTTTCGGGTCGTGCCCGTCGCCCCACCGACGGGCGGTCGGCCCGCGCCCGTGCGGACTCGCCGCGCGCGAGTCACCCGTCCGTCACGTGATCGCGGCACCCCGCCACACCAGCAGCGCGACATCGATGCCCGCCACGACGATCGCGGCGATGAACGGCACCGTGACCCGGCGGCGCCCGATGACGGCACCGCCCACGGCCGCCACCACCGCGACCGCCACGGCGGCCGGCCCGGCGGCGCCAGAGCCGCCCGGCCCGCCGAGCGCCAGGAGGGCGGAAGCCGCCACCAGGGGAACCGGCAGGAGCAGCCGCACCGGGGCCGGGCCCAGCCGTTGCGGCCAGCCGCGCACCCCGGTAACCAGGTCGGAGGCGATGTCCGGCAGCACATTGCCCAGGTGCGCTCCCACGCCCAGCAGCGCCCCGGCCGCGAGGACCCACCAACCCGGCCATGGGCTCCCCGGCAGGCTCAGCGTGACGAAGGCGGGCAGAGCGGCGAATCCGATCGCGTACGGCACCCACGACAGCACCGTCGCCTTCCCACCGAGGTTGTACGCCCACGCGGCACCGACACCGGCGAGGTGGACGCCTCCGGCGAGCACGCCGCAGGCCAGCGACAGCGGCACGCTGCACACCAGGGCCACGAAGGCCGCGCCCCATACGGCCGGCGCCCCGACCGAGCCGGCCACGACCGGTTTGCCCGACCGCCCGACGGCCCGGTCGCGCAGCGCGTCGACGGCGTCATTGCTCCACCCCACCGACAACTGCCCCGCCAGCACCGCGGCGCCGACCAGCAGACAACGCGGCGCGTCGTGCCCGACCGATGCCGCAAGGACGGTCACCAGCACGGTGACCGCCACCGCCGGCCCCGGGTGGCAGGCCATCAGCAGTCCGGCCACGATCCCCCGGGCACGTACGACACCACCGGTGTCCCGGTGACCGACGGCGGCCTGCTGGGTGGCGTCCACGCGCCGATCGTAGGTGCTCAACGGGCGAACGGGCGGTACGACGACACGGCACGAGGGCACACATGGATGACCGATGCCCCCGACCTGGAGCGCTGATGACCCGGATCGCCGCCGTTCACGGAGTTCTGGCCCCGCACCGGCACACCCAGCGCGAGATCACCGACATGGTCGCCCGGCATTGCCTGCCCGCCGGCGCCGACCGGAGGGTCCTCGACCGGCTGCACCAAGGAGCGCAGGTGCGTTCGCGTCATACGGTGCTCCCACTCGACCGGTACGGCGAACTGCGCGACTTCGGCGCGGTCAACGACGCGTTCATCGCCGGCGCCGTGGAGCTGGGTGCCGAGGCGGTCACCGAGGCGCTGCGCACGGCGGAGCTGTCCCCGAGGGACGTGGACCTGCTGATCTTTACCTCCGTGACCGGCATCGCCGCGCCGTCCGTGGACGCCCGGCTCGCCGGGCGGCTCGGGCTGCGGCCGGACGTCAAACGGCTGCCCATCTTCGGCCTGGGGTGCGTCGCGGGCGCGACCGGGATCGCGCGGCTGCACGACTACCTGCTGGGCCGGCCCGACCACGTCGCCGTGCTGCTCTCCGTCGAGCTGTGCTCGCTGACCTTCCAGCGGGCCGACACGTCCCCGGCCAACCTGGCCGCGACCGCGCTGTTCGGCGACGGTGCCGCCGCCGTCGTCGCGTGCGGAGCCCGGCGGCATACGGCGGCGACCGCGACCGGCCCGACGGTGGTGGCGAGCCGCAGCCACCTGTACCCGGACACCGAGCGGCTGCTGGGCTGGGACATCACCGGCTCCGGCTTCCGCGTCGTACTCGACCCCGCCGTCCCCGACGTCGTGCGCAAGAACCTCGCCTGCGACGTCGACGGCTTCCTGACGGACCACGGACTGGGCCGGGACGAGGTGACCGCCTGGGTGAGCCACGCCGGGGGCCCGCGGATCCTGGAAGCGGTGGCGGAGGCGCTCGACCTGCCGGACGACGCCCTCGACGTCTCCCGCCGCTCGCTCGCGCAGGTCGGCAACCTCTCGTCGGCCTCCGTCCTCCACATCCTGCGCGACACCCTGGAGGCCGGTCGCAGGCCGCCACCCGGCACTCCCGGGGTGCTGCTCGCCATGGGGCCGGGGTTCTGCACCGAACTCGTCCTGTTGCGCTGGTAGAAACGGGAGAGACACGTGAACTGGTACACCCTGCTGGTCCTGGCCGTCGGCGCGGAACGCGTCGCCGAACTCGTCGTCGCCCGTCGCAACGCCCGCTGGAGCAGGGCCCGCGGCGCGGTGGAGTCCGGACGGGGGCACTACCCCGTGATGGTGGTGCTCCACACGGGGCTCCTCGCGGGTTCCCTACTGGAAGTGTGGGCGCTCGGACGGCCGTTCCACCCTTGGCTCGGCTGGCCCCTGCTGGCGGTGGTCGTCGCGGCGCAGGGCCTGCGCTGGTGGTGCGTACGGACCTTGGGGCCGCGCTGGAACACCCGCGTGTTCGTGGTGCCCGGCCTGCCGTTGGTGTCCGGCGGGCCGTACCGGTGGCTGCGCCACCCGAACTACGTGGCGGTGGTGGCGGAGGGCCTCGCGCTGCCGCTGCTCCACGGGGCGTGGCTGACCGCGGCGCTGTTCACGCTGGTCAACGCCGCGCTGCTCACGGTACGGATCCGCTGCGAGGAGGCGGCGCTCGAATCGGCGCTCGAATCGGCGCACGGACCGGCGTACGATCCGGCGCTCGGCGTGCCGCCGGCGGCGGCGACCGGCCCCGCCCGCGCGCGCCGGTGATCGACCTGCTGGTGGCCGGCGGCGGGCCCGCCGGGCTGGCCACGGCGATCCATGCCGCGCTGGCCGGGATGGAAGCCGTCGTCATCGAGCCGCGCCCCGGCCCGGTGGACAAGGCGTGCGGGGAGGGCGTCATGCCGGGCGGAGTACACGCCCTGCGGGCCCTCGGCGTGGACCCCGCCGGCCATGACCTGCGCGGCATCCGGTACCTGGACGGCCCCCACCGCGCACAGGCCGATTTCCGTGACGGCACCGGCCTGGGGGTGCGTCGAACCGTCCTGAGTACGGCACTGGCCCGGCGCGCCGCCGAACTGGGCGTCGTGGTGCTGCCCGGCAAGGTCGGCGAGGTACGGCAGTTCCCGGACGCGGTGACGGCCGCGGGGCTGCGGGCCCGGTGGCTCGTCGCGGCGGACGGTCTGCACTCGCCCGTGCGCCGGGTGCTCGGCCTGGACCTGCCTGACCGCCGGCCCCGCCGCTACGGCCTGCGGAGGCACTACGCCCTGGCGCCATGGTCGGACTTCGTCGAGGTGCACTGGTCACGGAGCGGCGAGGCGTATGTGACGCCGGTCGCCGACGACCTCGTGGGGGTGGCCGTGCTGAGCACGGCGCGGCGCCCCTACGACTCGCACGTGGACCACTTTCCCGAGCTTGCGGCCCGCCTTCGCGGCGGGGCGGTCGTGGGCGGCGTACGCGGTGCGGGCCCTCTGCGGCAGCGGGTTCGCGGCAGGGTGGCGGGCCGCGTCCTGCTCGTCGGCGACGCGGCCGGCTACGTCGACGCGCTCACCGGGGAGGGCATCTCGCTCGCGGTGGCGTCGGCCGGGGCGGCGGTGAGATGCCTCCGTGCGGGCCGCCCGCAGGCGTACGAGAAGGCCTGGCGGCGTCTGTCGCTCCGGCACCGGCTGCTGACGGAGGCGCTGGTCCGGGTCGGCTGCCGACGGGACACGTCCCGCCTGATCGTGCCGGCGGCGGCCCGGATGCCACCGGTGTTCGCAGCAGCCGTGCACGCCCTGCAGTAGCGGGCGGGCCGCCGAAGTCCGTGACGGGCCGGTCGGAACGATCACCTGAAAGCTCCCCGGACCGCGGTCCCTCGTCCAGTGGGCGAGAGCCGACAGCTCGTGGAGCACACCGACGAGGCGGTCCACGAGCCGGGGTTCGGGGGCGGCGGCGTGATCCGCGGCTGCGGCGAGGTGATGAGGCGGCGGCCCAAGGCGTCGTCCAACGTCACCGGCGGCTGCGGAGCCGTCCCCCGGGACGCGCCCGCGCAGGCCGTCCCGGAGGACGACGGCCACACCGACACGATGACCGTGGTCAGGCCTACGCGGCAGGCTCTAACCCTTCACGTCGAGCGCCGTTCCGTACAGCCGCCGCACTTTCAGTCGGATGACCACCCGACGCTCGGCGACCAATTGTTCCAGGAACGCGTTCTCGTCTTCCGGCTTCGCCGCGTCCGGGACCATCGCGAGCAGTTCCCGCCCGACGGCGTCGCCCGGGACCTCGGTGATCTCGGAAACCTCTGCCTCACCCTCGGCGACGGCGAACGACCACACAGCGCCGCCCGGTACATGCACGGCCGCACGCGGGTCGCGTCGCAGTTGCTCGACCTTGACGCGGTCTGCCGTGGTGGAGAACCGGATGACTCGCGTGTCGGGAGCCCAGTTGTAGAGCATGGTGGTCAGATGAGGGTGACCACTGCGCTTGTTGGTGGCAAGGGTGCCGAATCGCTGCTGAGCCAGCAGGTCGGAGAGGGCTTCGTCGGACAAGGCGCGGGGTGCGGGTCCTTGAGTCATGACGTGATCAACTCCCCGCAGTGCCCTGGCATTCCCCACCGGCCCCGAGCCCGGATCACAAGTGCTCGGCACACCGCCACCGCCACCGCCTGCGCTACGCCGGACCCGGGGGCCGGGATGAGACCGCGCGAAGCACCGGCCCAGGTCACGTGCGGCTTGTTTCCCCCACCCCGCCCCCCGTGTGGGAAGGCTGGGATGGGGTGGGGGAAACAAGCCTCACGTGACCTGGTGCGCGAGCTCGTCGGGTGTCTAGTGAGCGAAGGCGGCGAGGGAGTCGGGGAGCTGCCCCGTCGGCGGCGTCGGCTTGCCGGCCGGGGCCGGGATCCTGCCGCAGAACTCCGCCTCGATCACGTTGGCGTAGAGCGATCCATCCTGCAGCCAGTCACCGTTGACGTTGAACGTCAGCTGGTGCTTGCCGTCCTTTGTGCCCACCATCGCGGACATGGAGCCGTTCGTACGGCCGCCCTTGCCCACCACCTTCACGCCGCAGGACAGCTCCGCGAACTCGACCCCGAGCCCGTACCCGAGCCCGTCGCCCGCCGGCACCTCGTCGAGCATTGCCTTCATCTGCGTGGAGGGCAGCAACTCGCCCCGCATCAGGGCGCGGTGGAAGCGGTTGAGGTCACCGCTGGTGGAGATGATGTCACCGGCCGCGCCCAGCCAGGTCATGTTCTGCTCGGTGGCGTCATGGATGGTGGCGTCGGGGGCATCCTGGTGGAGCCGGGAGTAGGCGACGGGGTGCGGTTTCGGCATCCGGGGCGCGGTGCCGGGAAACGACGTCCCCCGCAACCTCAACGGCTTGATGATGCGACGGGTGACCTCCTGCTCGTACGAACGGCCCGTCGCCCTCTCGATGACCATCCCGGCGATCACGAAGTTGGTGTTCGAGTACAACGGCACCCTCTCCGGATCGGGCTGCGGCGGGTACCTGAGCGCGATCGCCACGAGTTCCTCGGGCGTATGGGTGTCGTACCGGTGCTCCGGGAAGCCCGGGCCCGCGGCGTTGTGCCGGAACGCGCGATCGTCGGTGTAGTTGGCGATGCCGCTGGTGTGGTTGAGGAGCTGCCGCAGAGTGATCTCGCTGCCGTCGTATCCGTTGCCCTGCACCAAGCCGGGCAGCCATGTCTCGACGGTGTCGTCCAGGCTCAGCCTCCCCTCGGCCTCCAATTGGAGCAGTACGGTCGCGATGAACGTCTTGGTGATGCTGGCCCCGCGGAAGTGGTCGCCGGGCGAACGCTCGCGGCCCGTGGCGGTGTCCGCGTGACCCGTCTCGCCGAACCACCTCCCCTTGCCGTTCTGGACCTTGGCGGCCACCCCGGGAAGTCCGCCTTTCTCGACCAGGTCATGCAGCGCGGTCCGGGTCGCTTCGTGTCCGCGCTCCGACTGCGCCGCGTGGGCGGTGGGGGTGAGCGTGGCCGCTCCCACGGCTGCGGCCAGCGCCAGGACGAGTAAGGGGGTACGCGCAGCCCGCTGTTTCATAGGTGTGCCCTCCAGGTCATCGAGGGGACCGGTCGTGCCCCCTGCGGTGGGAGAGACGCCGAACGCGCACTAAAGGGTTGACCGTTGGGGTGCAGGGTGCTGGGCGCTGGGTTGGGCCTTGTGGGGGTCGATCGCGTGCGGAGTCGGATGACGATGGCTGCTGTTGTCGCGGTGGCGATCAGCGCGTGGCCGCCTTCGTCGTCTCGGATGGTCACTGCGCAACGGCAAGGGGCTGTCGGTGCGCGGCCGACGCCCTCGCCGGCTCGTCCTCCGCTGCGCGGGCTCACAGAGCGGTGGGACACGCTCACTTCCCGCCGGCCGGCCGGTCGGCAGGCGCGGTGAAGGCCAGGTGGCAGGGTCGAGCGCCCGCAGGAAGTCCGCGGCGTCGAAGACTTCTCCGGCGGCGCCCACCCCGACCCCGTGGACCCCGGCCGCCGAGGATCCGCGCGGCGGCCTCCACGACGATGGGAGCCGTGACGGCGTAGATGTCACGGCCGGACGCTGTCGCGCGGCGCCGCGCACCGGCCGCTCCCGGAGCGGGCCGCTCCTCAGCGGCCGTAGGTGAGCAGCAGCGACACGACGACGGTGACCACGCACCCGCAGAGCATGACCGCCCGGACCCGTCCCGCGCTCCCACCGGTGAACGCCTCCGACGCGCGCTGCCGCGCCGTGAGCGCTTCTCCCGCCGGCTGTTCCCCGGCGCCGCTCCCGGCGCGCAGGCTGGCGCAATGTGGGCACGGTGGTCCATCGGTCTCGAGCCAGGCGCCGTCCAGCACCGCGTAGTCAGTGGTCCGCATGCCTGGTCAACTCGACGATCAGGCCCGAAGCAATGCCGTGACGTCCTTTCGACACCCAATCGCGATTTCGCCCATACCCGGGGCATAAACGGCCGCGCGGCTCTGGTGCGGGTCATGCGCTGTGGGACGGGTGAGGCCCCGGTGGCAGCCCGGGCATGTCCGTCAAGGCGCCGAGCCCGGTTGCGGGTGAGTATCCGTACTCATGCCCCTCGCCGCGCGCACCCGCAGGGTGGTGGGCATGAGCAACGTGCCCGGCCCGCCTGCGGCCTTCGACGCCTCGGTCAAGCCCCGTGCGGAACGGGGTGCCGATGTGGGGGCCTCGTGCGCGCTGGTGTTCGTCGAGGTGGCCGCATTGGTGGCGATCCTGGTCGTCTGGCCGTTCCTGGACCATTTCGACCTTGACCCGGCCCGGACCATGGAGCCGGTGTCGTTGTGGCGCTACCTGCCCGCGGCCGGTGGAGTGGGGGTGGTGACAGTCACCGCCGCCGTGATCGCCTTCCGTGCCGGGGCCGTGGTGACGGTCGTGAGCCAAGGCGTCATGGCCATGGTCGTCGCTTCTGTCGTCTTCGGCGGAGGCGCGCTGCAGAGCCATGAGGACGAGCGCGACCGGCCCGTCCCCGCACCGAGTGGGGGTGCGCCGGGATGCCGTAGTGGCGGCGACAACAGCGAGTGCACGAAGTACGGCGGATGACCACGCTGCCCCGCACCGGCCGGCTGTTCAGGCGGCCGGTCCGGGCACTTCCAGCGCGTCAGCCGGGGCTCACGGCCGTCGGGACCGGCGAGACAGGTCCTGATCGCGTGTCGCTTCGGATGCGGCCGGGGCCCGCCCAGCAGATCGTCGACGACAGTCCGCACATTGGTGTTGCGGCAGTATGGCGCCACTTCCGGCCCTGGCGCGTCCCCGCTCTGACCTGCGTGTTCGTGGCCGACGATCGAAGATCCGCCACACCCGGCGGCGCACGGCAGCGAGGGCCGGCCGCTCAGGCGCCCTCGACCAGGTGGTCGACCGTGAGATCGCCCGGCTGCGGGCGGCTCTGCGCCCATCCTGGCCGGTGTCCCCCGGCCGCCCCCGCACCCGACCGGGATGCCGTCGTGCGGGTCGACGGCCCGCGGGGTACGCGTATGCGCGGGCGAAGGGTGACATCAGTCGTCGCATGACCGAGCCGACGCTGCTGAGCGACCTGACGGCGGCCCGCCGGCTGCTGGCGGGCCATACGCGGGGTGACTCCTCGCCTGTCGAGGTGACCCGCGCGGTGCTCGACCCGTTCGAAGCCGTACAGCAGCTGGTCAACGCGTTCGTCCGGGTGGACGCCGAGGCGGCCCCCGGCCTGGCGGTGGCGTCCGAGAGTCGCTTGCGGCACGGCCGGCCACAGAGCCTGCTCGACGGGGTACCGGCCCGATTGCCTCGGTGCCCCCACGGGGCCCGACGTGGTGGACATCCCCCGGGCGGCGGTCACCGGGTTGGCCGTATGTGCGTGACCCCGGGCGGGCGTGCGGTGTTGTCGGTGCAGTCCAGGCCGCGGGTTCCCGCGGCACGTTCCTGCCTTCAGGGAGATCACTATGTCGCGTATGAACAGGGCGGTCGTTGTTGCCGCCACCGCCGGTTCCGTCCTCATGGGCGGTGCCGGTATGGCCGGCGCGGACGCCAAGGCCGACGCCGCGGCGGTCGGCTCCCCGGGCGTCCTGTCCGGCAACATCGTTCAGGTGCCGATCCACATTCCGATCAACGTCTGCGGTAACACGGTCAACCTCGTTGGCCTGCTGAACCCGGCGTTCGGCAACACCTGCATCAACGGCGGTGACTGGAAGAAGAACGGTGACGCCAAGCAGGCCGACGACGGCAAGCACAGCGACGACGGCAAGCACGGCGAGAAGGGCAAGCACGGCGACAATGCCAAGCAGGGCGACAACGAGCCCGGTGGGTACGGCGACGAGCGCTGACAGCGCAGCCGACGCCGCGACCGAGGTGCCACCGAAGCCGATGGGGGCCTCCAGCGGCGAGGCCGGACCGCGAAGGGGTCGCGGTACGGCCACTCGGTGACAACCGAGCCCGGCATCGTTTCCGTAGTCCACACGCGTGGCCTGCGCTCTGCGCGGTACGACGACGGCGCGGCCGGGGGCAGGGTCGCCCCATGGGGCTCCTGCCCCCCCTGCTCCGGGCCGGCCCGGCATCCCGGCCCCGGTCATCTCCACCGCGCTTGCGGGGGTACGCCCCGCAGCCGCAGGATCTGACCTCTCCGACAACAAGGCCCCTGCGCCGGCCGAAACGACATCATGGCGCTGCACGAGAAGAACCGCCTCGGTAGCGCGCGGTCGGCGGCGCCACGCGGTTGAGGCCGGACGCAGCCCGGCAAAGCGCCCACCGTCTCACCGAGAGCGGCTCCGGCCAAGCGGCGGACGGGCGTCCGGTTCACCACCGCTCGGATGGCCGGACACGCTCGCCCCGCTCTGGTCCTCCCCGCCCGGTCGCGGAGGTCGGCGTCGACACCGCCACGTTCCGGGGAGCGGGGTGACACGGTGGGACCCGCACGACTTGCGGGGTACCGCGATGGGCGCTGGTGTGGGAGTGAGCCCCTCACACCCGACTCCCGACTCACCCCCCGAGGCACATGCCCCCCACAGACTTCGATCGAGCGCCGCAGCGCAGTGCCTACGCGAGTTATCTGTGCCTGTCGGAGCTGTTGGCTTTGCAGCATCCGCGCACCCCTTCGCCGCAGGGCACCCAGTGGGTGGATGAGCACCTGTTCATCACGGTGCATCAGGCAGCGGAAGTCCTGCTCGGCCATGCGCTGGTCGAGCTGAGAAGAGCCGGCCGGCGAGCCGAGGACGAGGCCGACGCCGACTGGCCCGTGGTGTCGCTGCGCCGGGTGACGGCCTTGTTCGGTCAGTTGGAGGGACTGCTGGGCCTCCTCGACACCCTGACGGCGGAGAGTTTCGCCGCCTTCCGTCCCCTCCTGGGGGACGCCAGCGCCGGTCAGTCGTCGCAGTTCGCCCAGTTGTTCGGGCAGATGAGTGAACCGCACTGCGGCGTGCCCTCGTCCCAGGCAGACAGGCCCGAAGTGAGCGCCGCGCTGACAGACCTGCGCTCCGCGGCCACCACCTGGAAGAGGCGGCATCTGGCACTGGTGGAGAGGATGATCGGTGACGCCCCCGGCACCGGCGGCACAGCCGGGCTGGCCTACCTGCGTTCCCGAATCTGACAACCTCCAGTGGCCTCTCGGTCAAGCGCGGCTGAGCAGCCGCACCCGTGTAAAGGGAGCCGTCCGGATCTGGGGGCTGGCAACGGGCCAGGGGACACAACGGGACGGTGGCCTGGAGCAGCCAGGCCACCACGTTTGCGCGCGGAGGCACTGAGGCCGACGCGGCGAGACGTCGAGCGTGCCGGCGGCGCAGGGATCGTCCCGACGGGGTCAGCCTGGCGGCGGAGTACGCGGGACACGGCGTCTAGCGGCCGTTTGGCTCAGGGACGAGGCGGTCGGCGACCAGGCCGGCGAGTACGGCATCGCCCAAGGCCCGCACTGCCGACCATGGACGGACCATCACGGTGAACTCCTTGATCCTGTTCGTCTGGTCGAACTGGAGCAGGTCGATGCCGTGGATGTGTTTGCCACGGACGGTCGCCCGGAAGAGGAGGATCGCCGACGGAGCCTCCTCGCCGTCGCTGCCTGTCTCGGCCGCGCCCTTGAAGCGTCCGACATGGCGGAAGTCCTCGAAGGTGCGCAGCAGGACGCCGAAGAGTCCCACCACCATGGGCTTCCCCTCGAAGGGGGTGAACTTCACCGGGCTGTAGAGGCGGATGTCCTCGGTGAACAGGTCCTCCAGCGCGGTGAGATCACGCTTGAGCACGGCCGAGCTGAAACGTTCCGCGGTCTCCATGGTTCCTCCCGATACTCAAGAAAGTGACTAGTCAGTTTCTTGAGTATGATGCGTCTACCGACCAACCAGGGGAAGGGGGCCATGTCGATGCCCTTGCGACATGCGGTGCTGGCGTCGCTGCTGGACGGCGAGTACAGCGGATACCAGTTGGCCAAGGCCTTCGACGTCGGCGTCGCCAACTTCTGGCACGCCCTGCCCCAGCAGCTGTACGCCGAGCTGACCAAGCTGGAGAAGGAAGGGCTGATCTCGGGCCGGGAGGTGGTCCAGGAGGCCCGCCCCAACAAACGGCTGTTCCGGGTCACCGACGCCGGCCTTGCCGAACTGGAGAACTTCGCCGCAGCCGTGTCGAAGCCCTCATTCATCCGCGATGACCTGCTCGTCAAGGTCCAAGCCGTCGACCGCATCGGTACGGCGCCGGTGATCGAGCAGCTCGAAGAGCGGGCATCCGCCGCCGAAGCCAGGATCGAGCTCTTCAGCAACCTGCTGCGACGGACGCGCGGTGACGTGGACGAGGAGGAGTTCCTGCGCCGAGGCGAGCGGATCGGGCCGTACCTGACCTGCCTGCGCGGCCTGGCCTTCGAACGGGACCACCGGACATGGTGCCTGCGGACCGCGGCCGTCCTGCGCGAGAGGCGGGCGACTCATGCCCAGCGGTGAGTACCTGCGCTACGTGGCCCTGGGTGACAGCCAGACCGAAGGACTCGGCGACGGTGACGACACCATCGGCCTGCGGGGCTTCGCCGACCGGCTCGCCGAGCACCTCGCGGCCATCACCCCTTCCTTCCGGTACGCGAATCTGGCCGTACGAGGACGCGTCAGCGCCCAGGTCCGCAGGGAACAACTGGCACCCGCCCTGGCCCTCCGCCCCGACCTGGCCACCGTCGTCGCCGGGGTCAATGACCTGCTCCGGCCCCGGTTCAACGCCGAGGAGGTAGCCGGCCACCTGGAAGACATGTTCGCCGCGCTCACGACCGCCGGGGCCCACGTCGTGACGCTCACCTTCCCCGACGTCGGAAAGATCACCCCGCTCGCCCGGCCACTCACATCGCGCGTCGCCGACCTCAACGACCGCATCCGCGCCGCGGCGGCCCGTCACGGCGTCACGGTCGCCGACACCGCCCGTCACGCCGTCACCGGCGACCCACGACTGTGGAGCCCGGACCGACTCCACGCCGGCCCCCTTGGCCACGAACGGATCGCCGCAGCCATCGCCCACGCCATTGGCCTGCCCGGAAGCGACGACACCTGGACGCTCCCGCTGCCACCACGGACCCTCCCCGCCGGCCGGCACGCCGTGGCAGCCGAACTGCGCTGGGCGGCCGCCTTCCTCGGCCCCTGGCTCGTACGCCGTCTACGAAACCAGTCCTCAGGAGACGGCCGCACCGCGAAGCGCTCGCACCTACTGCCTCTGAATACCGCGCCTCTCGGCCCGGCAGGGAGCGGCCCGCGGGAATCGCCGTAAACCGACCCCCGCGAAGCCGACGGTCGGAACGCCGGGAGCAGCATCACGGGCAGACGTTGCCACGGCGAGCGTTGGGAGGCCCGGGCGACAAGCCTCATGGGCCTCCGGCGGCTCACCCCCGCCCGGCCGGGCGCGCCATCACCGTCCTGGGCACCGGGGCCATGGCACGGGTGTCCGCGCCCGTGGCGCCGAGGGCCACGGCCACGTGGCGAAGCATCGCCTCGTCTATGGGGTGGGGCTTCAGGGCTCCCTGGTCGTCGAAGCGCTGGTACTTCATGAGGTTGTAGCCGATCGCGACCTGTCGCCGGCCGTCCTCGGTGGACAGCGCCCAGGTGCCGGCGCCGAAGACGGCTCCGTCGTGGCCCCAGTACCACCGGCCGTCGGGCATCTTCAGCGTGTAGAGGCCGAGGCCGTAGCGCAGACGGGCCTCCTCACCCGCCGGCGGCTCGTACCCGGGGACGGTGGTCTTCATGGCGCCGAGTTCGGCGGGACCGAGCAGCCGGCCGCTGAGGAGCTGACGATAGAAGGAGTTCAGGTCCTCGACGGTCGACACCAGGGAACCGGCGACGCCGCACCATGACATGTCGTAGACGCTGTAGTCGCGGACCGGCTCTATCAGGCCGTACATCGACTCGTACATCTTCGCGTGCGGTCCGGTCAGGAAGGGGGTGCGCGGGAAGTAGGTGCGCCGCAGCCCGGCCTTGCGGATGACGTGCCGGGTGATGTACTCCTCCGGCTCCTGGCCGGTGACCTCACGCAGCAGCAGGCCCGCGATGACGTAGTTGGTGTTGGAGTACGCGTGCGTGCCACGCGGCGCCGCGGGGGGTGCCGCCAGCCCGAGGCGTACGAGCTCCTCGGGGGTGAAGCGGTGGAAGCGACGCGCGTCGAGGGCCTTGGCCGGGTTCTCCACGAGGCCGGGGAAGGCGCCGAGGACATGGTCACCGAGACCACTGGTGTGGTTGAGCAGCATCCGGACGGTGATGGAGCGGCCGCGCTCGCCCGGTATCAGCTCGGGCAGGTAACGGCCGATCGGCGCGTCCAGTTCGAGGCGGCCCTGGGCGACCTGCTGCAGCACGGCCACGGAGGTGAAGGTCTTCGTGATGCTGCCGACCCGGTGCTCGAAGTCGGGTCGTACCTTGCGCTTGGTGTCGATGTCCGCCACTCCCGTGGCGCCCCGCCAGGATGCGGAGCCGTCACGGACGGCCGAGTAGGTGCCGTACATGCCGGCCTGACGCATCGCTTCGAGCGAGGTGCGCAGCGCCCCGCGGTCGAGGCCGTGACCCGCGACCGGCTTCTCGGCGGCGATCCTCGCGGTTGCCGCGGGAGCCGTGGCAGCCGTGCCAGCCGTGGGCGCGGCGTGCGCCGGCAGTGTGCCGGCGGCCAGTGAGAGCAGGACGGCGCTCGAGGTGAGCGCGGTGAGGCGTATGCCGCGGCGGAACGCGGAGGGGGCGGGGCGGGGGGTGAGGTCCATGGGCCTTCCTGCGTGGTCGATGGCGCACTGGTATGTGCTGACCCATCGTCACCGGGCCGCGGGGGCCGCTGCCTCCACCTACGGACCGATTGACCGCACAAGAACACATGACTTTTGTCAGATGCGTGGAGGGCCGTGATGTGCGAAGGGGAGGCGTGGCGCGACCAGTGGCAGGACGCTTCGTCCCGCCCGGGGCCGGGCCCGCAGACCGCGCGTCCTCACGGCCGGCTGGGCTGCGTCGGCCGGTGACGCCGGTCCGCTGCGGCGCGCGGGGGGCGCGCGCCTTCAACCGGTTGTCCGTTCTTCCCCCGTTGTCACTCGTTCGAAGGCTTCCGGCGGGCGATGCGCATCCTTGCGGCCGACTGGTGTGTCATGCGGGTAGCGGTCTTTTTCGGGCAGCGGCGCCGCGGCTGCATGTGCGGGAGTGTTGACTTTGAACCGTAGGAACCTCAGCCGCCTGGCGGCGGTATGCGTCACCATCTGGGCCATGCCGGCGATCGGGGCGACCCTCGCCCCGGCCCAGGCAGCCCCGGTGCGGGAACCCTCGATCACCGCCAAGGGCGGCTTTCTGATGAACGCCGGCACAGGGGCGGCCTTGTACGGGAAGGGTGCCGACAGCCGTCTTCCCACCGGGTCGACGGCCAAGATCATGACAGCTCAGGTCGTCCTCGCACAGAAAAACCTCAACCTGGATGCGAAGGTCACCATCCAGATGGCGTACAGCGACTACATCGTGGCCAAGACGGCATCGTCGGCAAGGTTGATCGTGGGCGACAAAGTGACCGTTCGCCAACTGCTGTACGGGTTGCTGCTTCCCTCCGGGTGCGACGCCGCGTACGCGCTGGCCGACACCTACGGCACCGGCTCCACCCGGGCAGCCCGCGTGCAGTCCTTCGTCGGGAAGATGAACGCCGCAGCCACCAGCCTGGGGCTGAAGAACACCCACTTCGACTCCTTCGACGGCATCGGCAACGGAAAGAACTACTCGACACCGCGCGATCTGAGCAAGCTCGCGAGCCGGGCCATGAAGAACCCGACATTCCGCGCCATCGTGAAGACGAAGTCGACCAAACAGAGGGTCACGACGAAAAGCGGCGGCTACCGCGACATGTCATGGACCAACACCAACAGACTGCTCAGCTCGTACAAGGGGACCATCGGCGTCAAGACCGGCTCCGGCCCCGAGGCGAAGTACTGCCTGCTCTTCGCCGCCACCCGGGGCGGCAAAACACTGATCGGCACCGTCCTGGCCTCCTCTTCGGAGGCCAATCGCAACGCGGATGCGACCAAGCTCCTGGACCACGGATTCAGAAAGTAGCCCACGCGACTGCAGCAGCCGGCCGGACCACTGGCCGCCTTGCAGCGGACCGGAGAGGAAATGACCGTCCTCCCGCGCGACACCGGGTGCGGCTCCGAGCGGGACTTCGGCCCGAACGCCCAACGGGCCACGACGTGAAGCGGGTCGCTGGGGCTTGCCTGCGGAGCTCGCGCGAAGCGGTGCGCACGAGCGCCTCTGCACCAGGCAGGACCGCGGCATCCCGACGAGGGCCTCATAGCCCTCGCCGTACCGTTCGGAATGCGGTGGCGCGCTCATTGCGGTCGCGGAGGACGGCCGGGAGGCACTGACATTCGGACGGCGGAGTGGCGGAACGACAGAACGGCGGAACGGCTGGACGGCGGTGGCAAGCGCGGTTGTGGTCTCGCAGGCCTCCTGGGAGGCCTCTTGCTTCGTGAAACTGTTCTCCTTCGGGTTCTTTTCGTCGATCGGCCCGCGTGGCCGTGCCTGCTCCGGCATCCTCGTCCTGCGCGGCTTGGGTGACGGGCCGTGGGAGGGCACTGCCTGCCTGGATCGGGGAGGGCGACCATGGACATGGAGTGGTACGAGGACGGTCAGCGCTGGCACAGCGAGGACTTCGGCCGAGCTCACCAGGGCCGGGTCCGGGCCTTGCTCGCCGACGGCTGCGAGCCCAAGCCGGTCTTCTTCGCCGTCGGCAGCTCCGGGCACGTACCCAGTAGTGACGAGTGGTGGATCTACGACGGCACACTGGGCGCCCCCCGCGCCGACACGCTGTGTGCCGCCTGTGCCTGCGGCTGGCGCGGCACCGGGCGTCTCGCTCTCGACTGGGACCGCACCGAGAACCTGCGCGATGACGTCGATGTGCACGCACTGCGCGAGGAGTGGACCAGCCACCTCGCCCGGGTCGAGGCACGCACCGTGCCCCTGCCCGAGGGGCTCGATGACCAACTTGCCCTCCTGACCGACACCCTGGGCCGCCTGGCCGACGACGCCCCCCTCGCGGCCATGAAGGCGGCTGCCAGGCTGGAGCGCCTGGCTCATGGTGTCGGTCACCGGGCGGCGTACGGCCTGGACGTTGACGATGAGACCTCGTGGGAGACGATGGCCACCGGTCTGGGCACGACTGTCGAAGAGGCACGCGCCCGCTGGAGGACGTACCTCCTGGACAGGTGAGACGCGGGTACGAGAACGGGGGCCTGCCGGACGCCCTGTGCTGGTTCCCCCGCTCTCGCCCACGGGGATGTGGAGTCGGTCAGCCGCGTCGGGTGGGGCGTCGCGTCAGACGGCCACCCGGCGCTGGTCACCGCACGACCACCACGCGGGGTGCGGGATGGCGACGGCTTCGCGGCTGTCGTGCGTGCAACCGTGTCCTGAGGAGACGTGGGGCGTTGCTCCCGGTATGACCAAGACTCAGCGTGTTCTTGCCGCACTCGCCGTTGCCGCCGGGGCTTCCGCAGTGACCGCCCCTGTCGCGGAAGCAGCCATCGTGCCCATCAATCGCGGGGCTCAGGGACCGTCTCTCCTCAGCCAGGTGGACAGCCTCTCCGCCATCGCCATCGCCGTCGCTCCGGAACACCGCTCCAGCGTGCCCAAGGTGACCGAGCAGTTCGGCGGTCTGAGCGGGGTGCAGCGTCTGGGCGAACTCCGGCAGCTCGTCGCCCCGGTGGCGCCGGTGGTCGGACTGGTTCCGGGCGTGCACTAGCCGGCGCCTTTCCGACGGCGGGGCCGGTGAGGCGGTCACGAGACGCATCGGCCCAACGGGCAGGCCGTGATACGGCCGCGCTGGGCGCCGTAGGGCTCCGAAACCGCCGAACGCCCTGGCGGCGCGGCTCCCCACCGGGAAGCCGCGCCGCACCCCTTTCCCCACCGGCACTGAAGACGCCCCCGACGCGGCTTCCCCGCCCATCGAGACGACCCCCGCGTCGACCGGTCGCCGACCCGGCCGACCCGGCCGACCACGCCGCCACAGAGCGCCGGCGCCGGCCGACTGGGCCCAGCCTTCAGGGCACCGAAGGCGCGGTGTCCTGGTACGGGTTGACCGGCACGGGCACACGCTCCACCGTCCGGGCGTCGACCGCCACCGCGGCCCTCGCCGTCCCGAGCCCGCCGCCGTCGCCAGGGTGCCACGTGCCCGTCACGGCCACCCAGGTGTCGGCGGGGGGCGCGGGCCTGCCGTACACGCGGACGCGCAGCGACCGGGAGTCGGCCGCACAACAGCTGACGACGAGCCGGCTGAGGTACCAGGTGCCGGTGCCGTCCTGCGCGGGCGTGACGAACCCGGTCATGAGGACCGTACGCCCGGACAGGCTCCGCTCGCGGTCCTGCTGAACCCGCGCGATGAAGCCCGACAGGGCGAGCGGCGCCGGGTCGGCGTCCGGGAGCGGGGCGAACTGCGACACCTGGGCGACCGCGTTGTCCGTCTCGCGCGCAGCCGTGTACGAGCCGAGTGCGGGCGGGGCGTACAGCAGAAGGGCGAGGACGGGCAGGAAAAGCACCCAGGCGACGCGCGGGCCACCGTCGTGCCCGTGCCCATGTCCGTCGTCCACGTCCTCGCTCTCCGGCCGCCGGGCTGCGAAGGGAAGGCCGTCGCGTACGGCGCTGACGACGCCCAGGACGGCCAGCAGGACGCCGGACGCGATCAGGAAGGGCCGCAACCCTTCCTTCACGTACCGCAGATAGATCTGGCTCAGCAGCGAGATGTGCAGGACGGCGGAGCCGGTGAGCAGGAGCAGGACCGCCTGGATGTGCCGTCTCACAGCAGCCACCACCCGGTCAGGCCCGCGCAGGCCACGGCGACCACCGCGGTCGCCGCCGAGAAGCGCACCGCGAAGGCCCGTCCGAAGGTTCCGGCCTGCAGGGCGATCAACTTCACGTCGACCATCGGGCCCACCACCATGAACGTCAGCCGCGCGGTGGGGGAGAAGCCGGTGAGCGACGCGGCGACGAAGGCGTCGGCCTCCGAGCAGACGGCGAGCACGATGGCGAGCACGGCGAGGAACAGTACCGACAGCCAGGGGGAGTCGGCGAAGACGTCCAGGACCGAGCGCGGTACGAGCACGTTGAAGGTGGCCGCGGCCATGGCGCCGACGACGAGGAAGCCGCCCGCGTGCAGGAAGTCGTGCTGGAACCCCACCCGGAACTCCTCCCACCGGCTGTGCCCGGCCCGGTGCCCGGTGTGCCGCGCGGGCATCTTCAGCCACTCGGCCCGGCCCCACTTCAGCCACAGCCAGCCCATGGTGGCCGCCGTGGCAAGCGATGCGACCAGCCGGGCGGCGACCATCTCCGGCCGCCCGGGGAAGGCGACGGCGGTCGAGACCAGCACGACGGGGTTGACCGCCGGAGCGGAGAGCAGGAACGCGAACGCCGCGGCCGGGGTGACCCCGCGCCGGATCAGGCTCCCCGCGACCGGTACGGAGGCGCACTCGCAGCCGGGCAGTACCACACCGGCGGCGCTCGCCACGGGGACGGCGAGCGCGGGTTTGCGGGGGAGTGCCCTCCTGAACACCCGTGCCGGCACGAAGGCGTTGACGGCCCCGGAGATGATGGTGCCGAACAGAAGGAAGGGCAGCGCCTGCACGGTGAGCGCCACACAGACGGTCTGCCATGCCCGGAAACCCGGCTGGTTCAGCACGGGCAGCGCGAACGCGGCGATCAGCAGCAGCGATACGGCCCCGAGGACGGCGACGGACATCGGTATCGGGCCGGGCGGGCGCTCCCGCGCGGGTGCGGCTCGGTTCATGGGGCCACACCTTAGCGGCGATGACAATCACTTCATCTGCGCGGGCGTCCACCACGCACTGTTCCCGTTTCCTGCTCGGCCTTCGCCTTGGCGCCGACGACGGTTTGGACGACCTCGACGCCTTGGTGGACGTTCATGGTGGGGACAGCAGTAGGAGCCGCCCGCCCAGCAGCAGCCAGCCTGCAAGCCCGGCCTTCTCGACTCCCGGCTCCACCGGCCCCGGTCGGCGGAGACCCGGTTCCAGCTCGTCAACGTGTCCCACTGGGAAAGCCGGGAGGCGTGCGAGGCCGCCACCATGGACACCGAGCTCCAGGAACGCACCCGAGCCGCGCGCGAGGACAGCAGACACACCTGTCACGTCCAGCCCGGGCTTGTACGACGTCGCCGCCGAGGCCTCCGCCGTAGCGGCGGAGCCGGGATGAGCCCGCCCCCGGTGGGTTCGGCGACGGGGATCAGCGGGCGCGTACGCCCCTGGGACCCGTGGTGTCCTGACCCGGGTGGTACGGGGCTGTGCCGGTTCGGGCGGGGTGGCAGTCGCGTCCGTCAGGAGGGGCGCGATGGCGGACCGCTGCCGGACCTGCCAGGTCAGGTGGTTACCGGTCAGGACGCCATCCGCGTGCCCGCAGCCGAGAGGCTGGGCCCGCGCCCGCGTCGGGCCCTGTCCGCCCGCTTTCGCCAGGAGACCGTCCTAACCATGTGTGCTGTCCCGGTGGCATTGTGTGCGCGACCCTGCTCTTGGGGATGGCGGACCTCACGCGCGGGAACCCTGTTATGGATACATTCGATCGACTACCGTCCATTTGCCCGATAGGCGCAGTCCCCCGCCGTGGTGCGACCGCCTGGCCCTCAATCCGGAATGCCATGCTGAGTCACCGAACCGTCCCAGCCGCGCTCGCCGCCGCTGTCATCGTCGCGCTGGTCGGCTGCTCCACCGGAGCCGACGCGGCGAGCGACGACGGCAGGCCTGCCGTCGCCCCCGTCGAGGTCTCCTCCGCGAACACGGCGACCACCCCGACGGCGACCACCTCGATCGGCGTGTCGCCGGCTGCTCCGACCCCGGGCGCCACCATGGCTTCGACCGCCGCGCCCGCCATTGCCGTCGCGCCGTCGCCCGAACCCTCGCCCTCGAAGAGCGACGGGCGCACCCGGGCCGCCCTGCTCGCCATCCCGGAGCTCGGCCTGGAGGACCTGCGCGTCGTCCCGTACGAGGGCACCACCGACGACTGGCCCGGCACGCGGATCCAGAACAAGGGCTTCGCCGCCAGCCCGTACGGCGACAAGGGTGGTGTAGGCCCCGGCGAGATCGGAAACTACCTGGTCACGGCGCACCGGCTCTCCGCGGGCGGGCCGCTGCGCGATCTTCCGTCCCTGGACACCGGCGACTCCGTCTTCGTCACGGCAGGCGGCGTGGTCCACGAGTACCGGATCACGGAGACCAGGAAGACCTCCTTCCGCTCGGCGCGGTCCCTGGCCGAGCAGCGGGCCGCAGTCCCGGGCGAGCCCGGGAAGAAGCCCACCAAGGCGATGATCACGGTCTCCACCTGCGCGACTCCCGAGGACAACGCCGCCGGCAACTTCTGGCGCGATGACCGCGGCAACCCGGAGCACCGCATCGACAAGGTCGGCGTCCTGGTCTCCTCAAGGCCCGGGGCCGACGCACCGAACGCCTCCTAGAACCTGGCGTGAACGTCCTGCGCGCCCACGCTTCCGGACGGCACGCACGGTCGACGGGATCCCCGGCGCGCGCGGTCGGGACAGGGCTCTGCCCTCCTGCCCCGGTGTGACGGCGATCCACCGCTCGCGTTTCCTCCACGCCGCCCCGGCGGAGCCGCCATCCGTCGCGACGTGCGCTCCCTCCGGCCGCGGCGCTCCCACACGGTCACCCCAGAGCCCGCGCCTCCTCACCAGCCCGATGACCGGGATGAGTGCTGTCCTGAGGAGTGGGTGCCTCGCGGGCGGCCCGTCGGAACGATCCCGGCGGCGTGCCGTACTCGCGTTCTCAGGCGTGGGCGAAAGCGTATTCGGAGGTGTAGCCGACCCGACGGGCGACCGAGGCGATCGGCGCGTCGGTCTCACGCAGCAGACGTGAGGCCGTGGTCATGCGCCACCACGTGAGGTAGGCGATGGGAGACTGGCCGACATGGGCGGTGAAGCGACCCGCGAAGGTCGTGCGTGACAGCCCGACACTCTCCGCGAGTTCGCGGACGCTTCAGGAGTGGGCGGGGTCGCGGTGCAGACGGTCCAGTGCCGCACCGACGGCAGGGTCCTTGAGCGCGGCACACCACCCGCCGGACTCCTGCGGGCACTGCGCCTCCAGCCAGACCCTCAGGGCGTACAACAACACAAGATCGAGAAGGGCCGGCAAGGCGGCGTCCGCCCCGGGACGGTCCTCGATGGTGTCGGCGCTCAGCAGATCGACCGCCGCGCTGAGTTCGGTGTGCCGACCCGGACGCGCCGATATGTGTACGAAATCCGGCAGGCCCCGAAGAAAGGGATGCATGGCGTCGCGCTCGAGCCGGTAGGCGCCGCACAGCAGGAACGTGTCGTCGACGGCCGGCCCCGCATCCGGGAACGCGTGGCGGCTGACCCTGCCGACGAGTGCGTCCGTCCCCAAGAGGGCCGCGGGCAGGCCTTCCAAGGGGCGGTCCGGTGTGTCGCTCATTCCGTGGATGCTTCCCCTCGGCAGGAAGGCGACATCCCCGGCGGACAGGCGGACGTTCCGCGGCGCGTATGTGCCCGCCGCTGGCCTTGAGCCACTTGTCGCGGGCCTCCTGACGGACAACCGGCCCGGAGTCGTGGCATGGGCGGACCTGGATGAGGTGGAGAACTGCTCGGAGCAGAGCGCGCCGGGGCCGGAAGCCGCCCCTCTGCGTGTCTGGGTCAGCAGCGTCGGAACCACTTCACACTGAGCGGTCTCGCCTGTCCGCACGGTGAGGCGGCGACGGTTCCGTGGCCCGGTCATGGCTCGCGCGGCCAGAATTGCACGAGGTACCGTTCGACGCCCGCAGCGGTCCCCTTGTCATCGATGACGCGGACCACCTCCTCCCGGCCCGTGCAGTACACCCGCACTTTCCACTGCCTGCCCGGGTCTCCGAGCTCGATCTCGTCGGGGATGGGGCCACAGGAGACGCCCCAGATCTGAAGCGAGCCGGATTCGCACCGTATCCCGGCCTCGTCCTGTGCTTCCCACGTCTGGCTGGTGTCGGCCGGCGGTTCGTTGTCCCATACCTCCGCGGTCATCACCGCTGTGTGCGTATGGCCCGCGCTCTCGATGTCCACCCTCCCCGCGTGCGGGTGCAGGAAGTCCTCGCTGACCCGGGCGCCCGGATACGGCTCCGGCACCCTGGACAGGTCAGCGTCCTGGAGACACAGCCCGTAGAAGTCGATCTCAGGCTCGATGCGCTGCCTTCGCACCAACCTCGGCCGGGCCACGCGGCACTCCTCACTCGTACGATCCGGTGCCCATCATGAACCGCCCGGCAAGGCGCCGGCTGTACATGCTCCCCGTCTCCCGCGAGATCCGGCCGGTCACCGCCAGGCGGGCGGCCCGTCCGGGCGGAGGCCCTTGCCGGAACCGGCGGGCGGCGGGCACCTGGCCGGCAAGGGCTCGGGGCTTGGCCGGCCCTGCGAAGGGTAACCACAGAGCAGGATCCCATCGGGCGGCACTGACGGGGGACCACCTGATGAAGCGTCTCACCGGCATCGCCGTCGCGGTGGCCCTCCTCGCCCTCGTCAGCGCGTGCGGCTACGACGAGGGGCCGGCCGGGCGTGTCATCGACAAGGACGCCGCGTACACCGGCCTCGGCTACATCCACACGCTCACCGTACGCACGGCCGACGGTGAGGAGGCGGAGCTCAACGTCTCCAGGCTCGACCACCACCTGTGCTACCGCGGTTCCGCCTACCCCTCCTGCACCGCGCGCTGACCACAGTACGTACGCCAAGGGGCTGGCCGTGAAGGACGGCTCACGAACCCGGGAACTGGTTGAGACGTTCATCCGGTACCTGGAGCGGAGTGGGCGGCCGTTCGACCGATCGGGCGCCCGACACCTGGCACGCGACCTCGCCCGGGTCTACGACCTGGGCTCCCACGACGCCCGCTTCCTCGCTCTGGCAGAAGCCCGCGATACGGCCGGCCTCGACCTGCGGCCCGTTTCGCAGCGGCCCGGAAGCAGTTCCTCAGGGACTGCACGGGCGCCTCCAACGACCTCGAATTCATGTCGGACGCCTCGCCCTGGAGCGGTCAGGAACGTTTGTCCCAAGCACAACTCGCCAACTCCGATGCCCAGAAGAGCCACGTCTTCCACGCGGTCGCGTTCCGGCATCTGCCCGGGATCATCCGCCGCATCGACCGTGACCTGGCCCGCGAGGCGGTGGCCGCCCGCGCGCGGGGTGTCGTGGGTGACCGGCGTCTCGCGGCGCCTGGTCGAACTGCGCGTCGGACGGGTCACCCGGGAGCGGGCACGGCGCCGGAGGCGGTACTGGTCGGAACTGGACGAGCCGGCACGCGGTAACCATCCGCGCCGCTCCCAACTGCGCTACGCCGTCACGGTGCTGCGTTCCTCCTGACCCACCTCGGACCTCGATTTCGGCGTGCGATCCTGCAAGTGCCCCTCAGCGCTCGCTGGAACGATCCCTTCAGTCGGGCGGGGACCGTTCCCTTCCGCCGACCGCGCCGACCGCGCCGACCGCGCCGACCGCGCCGACCCGATCGGCGGACGCCGACGGCCTCGACGAACGCGCCGGCGCGCCCCACCGCACCTTGACCTCAAGGATGATTGAGGTCCTACGTTCGTCTCCATGAGCATGGAGACCACAGCGTGGACGCAGCTCCACAGCGTCATGAACGCCCAGCAGGAACGCCGTCCCCTCGCCCGCGCAACGCTCCGCCGCATCGGCGCGTATGCCCGGCCCCACCGCCGCCGTATCGCGTTGTTCGTCATGCTCGGGATGGCGACCGCCCTGCTTGCCGTCGCGACTCCTGTGCTGGCCGGGCGCGTCGTCGACGCGATCGTCTCGGGTGGCGACGCGGGCACCGTCGTACGCCTGGCCCTGATCATCGCCCTGATCGCGCTGGCCGAGGCGGCGCTGGGCATCCTCGGTCGACGGCTGTCGGCGACTCTCGGTGAAGGGCTCATCCTCGACCTGCGGACAGCCGTCTTCGACCACGTGCAGCGCATGCCCGTCGCGTTCTTCACCCGTACGCGCACCGGCGCGCTCGTCAGTCGTCTCAACAACGACGTCATCGGAGCTCAGCGGGCGTTCAGCAACACCCTGTCCGGTGTGGTCAGCAACATCGTCACACTGGTGCTGACCCTCGCCGTCATGCTCACCCTGTCCTGGCAGGTCACTCTGCTCGCGCTGGTGCTCCTGCCGGTGTTCGTGGTGCCGGCCCGGCGCATGGGCAGCCGGATGGCACGCATGCAGCGGGAGGCGGCGACGCTCAACGCGGCGATGGCCACCCGCATGACCGAGCGTTTCTCGGCACCCGGCGCCACCCTGGTCAAGCTCTTCGGCCGCCCGGACGAGGAATCGGCCGAGTTCGCCGCCCGCGCCCGCCGGGTCGCCGACATCGGGGTACGCACGGCGACCGCCCAGTCGGCCTTCATCACGGCGCTGACCCTGGTGTCGGCCCTGGCCCTGGCCCTCGTCTACGGCCTGGGCGGCTGGTTCGCCCTGCGCGGCACGCTGGAAGCGGGCGCCGTGGTGTCGCTGGCGCTGCTGCTGACGCGCCTCTACGCGCCGCTCACGGCCCTCGCCGGGGCGCGCGTGGAGGTCATGAGCGCGCTGGTCAGCTTCGAGCGCGTCTTCGAGGTACTCGACCTCAAGCCGCTCATCCAGGACAATCCGGACGCCCGCGCGGTGCCCGACGGCCCTGTCGCGATCGAGTTCGACGACGTCCGGTTCGCCTACCCCTCCGCGAACAAGGTCTCCCTGGCCAGCCTCGAGGAGGTGGCCTCACTGGACACCCGGGACGGCGCCGCGGTCCTGCACGGCGTCTCCTTCCGGGCGCGGCCGGGGCAGACCGTCGCCCTGGTGGGTTCCTCCGGGGCGGGCAAGTCGACCATCGCTCAGCTGCTGCCCCGCCTGTACGACGTGGACGGAGGCGCCGTCCGCGTCGCCGGCGTCGACGTCCGCGACCTGCGCGCGGACTCGCTGCGCGGCACCATCGGCATGGTCACCCAGGACGGCCACCTCTTCCACGACACCGTGCGGGCCAACCTGCTGCTGGCGCGCCCCACCGCGACCGAGGACGACCTGTGGGACGCCCTTGGCCGCGCCCGCCTCGACGACCTGGTGCGCACCCTGCCTGACGGCCTCGACACGGTGGTCGGCGAACGCGGCTACCGCCTGTCCGGCGGTGAGCGCCAGCGCATGACCATCGCCCGCCTCCTCCTCGCCCGCCAGCGCGTGGTCATCCTCGACGAGGCGACAGCCCATCTCGACAACACCTCGGAAGCCGCGGTCCAGGAGGCACTCACGGAAGCCCTGGATGGCCGCACGGCGATCGTCATCGCCCACCGGCTGTCCACGGTGCGCGCCGCGGACCAGATCCTGGTCCTCGAAGCCGGCCGGATCGTCGAACGAGGAACACACGACGAGCTCCTGGCCGCCGGCGGACGGTACGCGGAGCTGTACCGGACCCAGTTCGCGCAGCGCTCCGGCGAGGCGGCGGAGATGGCGGCGTAGCGGCCGCCGTCCCGGCGCCGTGCCGCTCGCCGGCCGCGGCACCCGCCGCCAGGGCCCGCGGGGATCCGCCCCTGCGTCAACCGGAGGCCGGCGTTGCGCCACGACGTCAGCGGGGGCGGGTGTTGTCCTGCGCCCGTTGCCCCATGCGTTCCCAGAACCGGCGCAGCTCGGCGACGTCCGTGCGTCGCTGCCAGGGGGCCTGAGGGTGGAGGAAGGACCGCGACAGCAGGGAGGACTGCGCCCGGCAGAAGGCCTCACTCAGCTCGACCCGGTGACCGTCGAGCCCCTTGGGCGGGTAGGGGCACAGCTCGAACGCGCAGTCGTCACGACAGTTGGATCCGGCCTGGGAGCCGGCCGTACGGACGACCGTACGACCCGGGTCGAGCGGACTGCGGTCCCGGGTCAGGCACGGCGGCAGGTCCGGTCGTGCCGTGTGCCGAAGGCGCCGGAGGCGGTCCTTGGGCCAGTCGCCCCGCTCGGCGAGGTTGAGGAGCAGCAGCACGTCCGCGAGGAGTTGCTGGGCGCGCGGGTGCAGGGTGCTCCAGCCGGTGGAGGGCGGAATCCACAACTGGTGCTTGCGTGCCTCGCCCCGCGGTGCCGTCTGCGAACCGACGTGAGCGGCGACACCCGATTCGTCGATCCAGAGGAACCGCTCCGGCTGCCCCGTCTCCAAGGCCCACACGCAGAGCTGGGCGGCCTCCTCGACGAACGGGTGCTGCTCCTTGCCATCCGGGAGGGCCAGCCACTGACGGACCTGTTCCGCGGGGTCCGAACCCTGTCCCTGTGCGGGGCGCGTCACCGTGACCCCGTCGGGCAGATCCCACAGCGTCAGCGCGTGCAGGAGGGTGAGGCGGCTGAACCAGAACCGGGTGCGCTTGAGCATGTCCCAGGCCTGCCCGCTGAGGTACTCGCGGGCCTCCGCGTGGGCATGTGGATGCCGGTGGCGGCGGTTCGCCGCGTACTTGAAGCCCTGGGCGAGCGCGACCTCCACGGTCAGGTCGAGTGCGGGTGCGCCCGACCCGTCCGGCGCGCCGACCCGGCGTACCCAGCCTTCCAGGAACTCGTACGGCGTGTTCTGGTGGCGCTGTGTCGTGACCGAGCCGACGAGTAGGGGGACCAGCCAGGCGCACATGGTGTTGTCCCGCCACTGCTGTTCCTCCCCCTCACGTTCGGACTCCTCCCGTCGGCGCTCCTCGCGCCGCCGTTGCTCGCGTTCCCGCAACTCCCCTGGGGTGTGCCCCCTGTCGCCCTCCGCCCGAAGGTGTCCCCGGTGCTCCTCCTGCGCGTCCGCCTCCGCCTCCGGCTCCTGTGCGCCCCACAGCTCCAGCATCCAGTCCGGGTCGCGCTCCATCCGCTCGTCCCGGTCGAGTTCCGGGCCGCGCAACCGGGCCTGCAACACCGCGAAGGCGCTGTCACCACCCGCGCCGATCTCCTGCGCGATGGCGACGCGGATGGGGTACGACGGCTCCAGGCGCGCGATCTCGAACAGTTCCAGGTACGCGGGGACCAGCGTGCGCCTCCGCGCGACGCCGCGCATGGCGTCACCGAAACGGGAGACCAGCAGCCCCTTGGCCACGCGCAGCGTGTGCGGATCACGGGCGCGCAAGTCCGGCCACGCCGTGGCCAGCCGCATGGCGATGAGGTGCTGCTGCGGTTCGGCGTCCACGCTGTCGATCTCCAGGGCGGCGGCGTACAGCTCGAGTGCCTTGGCGTGCAGCGTCCGACCGAACAGCCGCCGCGCGTCCGGGGCAGCCCCTTGGAATTCCGGGCTCCGCCCATGTGGTTCCGGGCCGCCGGGTGAATCGGGTGCGTCCTCCCTGGCCGCCATCTGTGCCTTGCAGGCCGCCCGTACCAGAAGATCACGCGCGGCGGACACGGGACACCACGGCTCGCCGCCGTGCGCCTCCACTGCTTCCCCCTCGCCGTGCGCCTCCTCCTCGTAGCGGCATGAACCCTCGGGCGTACGGGAGTAGAGCACCATGGCGATCAGCAATTCCCGGCCCGGCTTCTCCAGCGCCACGGGGAAGACGCGTCCCTCCGTGTAGTCGGCGGGGACGTCCGGATGGATCACGGCATTCATGAACCGGGCGCCGAGGTGGGCCTGGATCACGCTGTGCTGGAAGCGGACCTTGTCACCACCGACCTCCACCAGCCCCATGCGCGCCCCCCAGTGTGCGGCGAGACGGATGTCCAGCCCGCTGTCCTCGACCCTTCGCACCAGCTCCTCCAGGATCTCGGGGTAGCGGGGCCGCAGGGGGTTCTGCTCGTCCACGACGTCGGTGAAGTGCACCTCGCAGGAGTCCGAGGCCAGGCCGGCGCACGCGAGCGCGGACAGGTAGTGGACGGCCGCCCGCCGCTCATCCTGGCCGAGTGGCAGTTCGGGCCGGAAGCGTCCGCTGATGAGGGCGGCGATCCAGGTGTCGAGCAGGTGGTGGCGCAGTGCCGCCCGGTCCCCGCCGCGCGTCTCCACCGCCTCGTCCTCGGAGCGGGCGGTCAGGGCGCGCTCCAGCAGGCCCTCCTCGTGGAGTTCACTGGCGATCTGCAGATACGTGGGCGCCTCGGCGATGCCGGCCTTTTCGACGATCCAGTCCAGTCGCTGCCGGTCCTCCCAAGCATGCGGTCGCCGGCGAGCATGCTGAGACGCATGCCAGGAAAAGCCACAAAGCTGTGCTCATTACGTAAGGCTCCATTCGGCGGGGCGCATGGAGGCCGGCGCCGGTGGATAAAAGGACTTTCCCGGTAGCTGTCATCCGGCAGGGTGACGAATCTTGCGTGGTCGATCTTGAAATGGGGAGACTGGCCGCGTGAGTCGGTGAGGCACCCCTCCTGACGGCGGGCCGGAGCGCCGGTACTGCCGGCAGGAGGGACGTCCTACTCACCGGGGGTCGATATGCGGGTGGGGTGCAGAGGCGGCGGTCGTCTGCTGGGGAGGGCGGGTCGAAATACGGTGGCGGCGTTTTGCCTTGCGAGGCGGTCTCGTCAGAGTGATGAAGCGGACCAACTGGTGAAAACAAGCCAGTGACGCAGCGGTGGGCAAGGCAGCCGCTGCCACGTCGGTGTAACTCCAGTCGGCCTGCGCTACGCAGAGCAGCATCGCCATGAGGGAGAAGAACAGGACGACGAGCCAGGAGTGCGCAGCGCGGCGCTGGTGGAAAGCGGAGCGCAGGATGGACAGAGAAGCAACCACCCACGGACCGTAGACAAGGAGTGGCCACCACGCGACCATGTCGGCAGGAGCACTGGGATCGGCAATGCGCAGCAGAGGACCGTACGCGATCACACCGCTGAGCACGCTGACTACACACACGAGAAGCGCCCCGAGCGATGCGGTGAAGAAGCTGACCACCCGCTCCCAGCTCACGGTGACAGGGCGAGCTTTGCGGTGGCCGTTCCCCACAGAGCGCACCGGTGGCAGGTCGGCTGTGATCCGGGCGAGGCTTTCCAGACGGTCGCGGTCGGGCGCGTAGCCCTCGGCGCCGGGCAACCGGGCCGAGGAGGGGACCTGCTCGGCCTGCATGGCCTCCTGGAGGAGAAGGGCAAGCTCCTCAGCCGGATCCCACACCGTCTCCGGCAGGCTGTCCGACGGGCCCAGCCCGTGAAAGTCCCCTTGAGGGATGGTCTGATCCTGAGCAGAAGCCCACAGCCCGTCCCCAGCCTGATGGTAGTAGCCCGAACCCGGACCCAGCGCTTCCTCAGCATGCCGCTCACGCATGACAGTCCCGTTCCGCCCATCCTTGTGTCGGTGTCGGTGTCGGTGTCGGTGTCGGTGTCGGTGTCGGTGCCTCCGCCTCCGTATCTGTCGGCAGGTCGGCTTTCCACCAGGCACGGAGGAACTCCCCCTCAACACGAGCCATGACGGCCACGAACTCCTCCAGAGCCGGCGCCGACCATGTCAGGGAAATCACTCCACCGATCCCTTTGAGGCTTCCGTTGCCACCTGCGGAAAGCGGGGAAGCCGGAAGGAACAGAAAGTCGCCTATGGCCACGGAGCTGTCCGCCCACGAAGGCATTCTGGCGCCTCTGGCGGTGGAGCGGTCAGGAAGCGTTGCTGTCATAACCGATCTAACGCCTACCCGAATCCCCCGGATGCGAGGCATCCGGGTGACCGCGCGCCTCCATCCGGGGGATCCTCTGGCGTTTTATCGGTTCTGCAAATTCCTTCACGGGCGGCCAAAAACGTACTGTGCGAGACAACCCCCGGCAATTCCGACAGCGGTCTCGTCGATGGACGGAAGCTGCGGGTGCAGCGGCGGCGGCATCCCGACGGCAAGCACATGGCCGGCGTCACGGGACCTGGGCCATCACCCACGTCCGCGCCGACGCTTTGGGTGGGGGAGAGGCTGAGCAGAGGCGCCGCTGCCGGCAACTGCTCGTCCCCTCACGGGGTGACACAGACGACCGGCTGCACGCCGTCGGGGGAGCAGCTGTAGCCGAACGAGCCCGGCGCCTCACCGCCCATTTCCCCGCCACCGTCGGGCGCTTCGAACCTCCTCCCTCCTCCCACCCGCCACGATCACCGCGCTGGCCGCCGTCCGGCCGCGCCCTGTGCGGCCGCCGTGGCGCCAGGCCTGTCCGGCTGCTTTCCGGTGTTTTGGTCAACGAGTGTGCGGGCGCGGAGGAGTCATGTTCAGATCACCTCAGGCGACGTTGGTTCTCCTGGCGGAGTGGGACGCGCCGATCATGCTTGCACCGCATCTACTGCTTCCGCACACGCCGGCTGTTGACGGCGATGGGTACCGCAGCGGCCACGGCGGCCAGGGTCCTGGCGACCACCACTCCGGCTTCGGCGGCGGTGACGAGGTTGTGTACCCAGGCGTTCGCCAAGGCCGGGTTCGCATGCTTCTCCCCCTCCGACGACCGGATCGAGGTGCTCGACAACTACGCGGACGGGCTCCGGGCGGTCGTCGTCCGGTACGTCGCGGACAACGCCAACGGCGCGGGCAGGACGGCCACCTGCGCTTACGACTTCCGTGTGGGGCGGAGCGTTTTCATCACTTTCGCGGTCGTGGCCAGGGCGGCGCCAACCGTGGGGATCAGTACCCCACCAACCCGGTCATCGGATACATTTCCGGCCGTTAGGCGGCCGAGCAGGAGCAGGAAGAGAAAGGGTGCGCCGGATTGCTGTCCGGCCCACCTTTCGGGCGTTCGGCCCAGGGTCGCGCTGAACCAGCGTTTGGCCCGTTGCCGCTCCGGGCCCGAGGGGGTGGTGGCGGACGTCCACGTACACCCGGCCCCCGGACCCCCGCTTCACCCGGCGCACGCCATACCGTGTGATTCCGGAGGTTGCCCACTGCTGCCGGCGGGTGTCCACGACCGTACGGACGGTGTCCTCATCGGTGGAGCCCGCCCCCTTTCCCGGCGCGGGCGTTGGGCCACGGGCAGGGCTCCCACCCGCGCGTCCACACGCGAGCATGCTCCTCGGATTCGGACGCCTCCGCCCTCTCCGCAGACGGTGTGCTGCGCGCCTGCCGCCGCTCCTGCTCTCCGAAGCGGCGCCGAGCTGATCCGGCAGTCCGCGTCCTTGTGCCCCCACCGTCCGGCCACGTCGCCGACGAGTTGTGCTCAGCGCCATGACGGCCGGTCATGGCCCGCCTCGCGCGACGGCGTTGTCAGTGGTGGCCGATAGCTTCGGGGTGTTGGAAGGACCGTTTCCCGACAGGAGTGGACGATGACCGAGAACCGTGTGGAGCCCGAGCTCAGGGTGGTGCTGACCGATGTCAACGAGCGTGTGGTGGAGGCGTGGCGAGCAGCCTTCGCCGACACCCCCGGGATCGAGATCCACCGGGGCTCGATCCTCGATCAGGACGTCGACGCGTGGGTCACCCCGACCAACTCCCGGGGCCGGATGGACGGCGGGGTCGACGCCGTCATCAAACGGCACCTCGGAGCGGGTATCCAACTGCGTGTGCAGCGGGCGATCCGTGACCGGTTCGCCGGGAACCTCCCGGTGGGCAGCGCGGTGTGCGTCCCGTCGGGGGCGACCGTCCCGCGGTACCTGATATCGACGCCGACCATGGTGCACTCCTCGCAGAACGTGAGTGAGACGCTGAACGTGGCCATGGCCTGCGCCGCCGCGTTCCAGGCCATTCACCGGCAGAACCGCCAGGTGCCGGGCGGTATCCGCTCGGTGGCGCTGGTCGGGATGGGCGCGCAGACCGGCCGGGTGCCGGCCCGGGTCTGCGCCAACCTGATGTGGACCGGCTACACCCTCTTCCACGACTACTGGTTCGAGGACGACGACGAACTGCGTGACACGATCACCGCGCAGCTCGACGGCATCGAGAACGCACCGGTCGCGAAGCGGGTGCGCATCGTGCCGCCGAAAGGGCATTCCTTTCGCCCCTGATCACGCCCACCCAGCCGCCCACTCGGCCGGTGAGTCGGCCGGCCACCTCCATCCCTCAGGTACGACGACCGGGAGCCCTTCCCCCATGAGCGACGCCGCCCCCACCACCCCGGCACAGCCCGACGCAGACGACCCGCTGGGCCTCACCGCACTCTTCAAGGGCGGCGGTGAACCCTGGCTTCCGCTCCTGAAGCCCGTCATCGAGGCGCAGCCGGACGCCGCCGAGTTCATCGGCCAGGGCCGCAGCCCGGAGGTCGTCCCGGTACGGGAGCTGACCTTCCAGGCGCTCAAGCCCAACCCGCCGCACAAGTGGAAAGTCGTCGTCTTCGGCCAGAACCCGTACCCGCGCCCGGAGAGCGCCACCGGCATAGCCATGTTCGACAACACCTTCAACGACTGGAAGGACAGCCAGTTCGGCAGGGTCGTCAGTATCCGCTGCATCATCAAGGCGGCGGCGATGTGGAAGTACGGCATCGCCAAGAAGACGCCCATCGCCGACGTCCGCGCTCTGTTGAGGGAGCGGGAGACCGTCCAGCCACCGGAGTGGTTCCAGGCGATGCTCACGCAGGGCGTGCTGCTGCTGAACGCCTCGCTCACCGCCAGTGGTGACGGTGCCATGGGAGCCGACCGGCACACCGCGTTCTGGCGGCCCGTCGCCGAACGGATCGTCGAGGAAATCCTCAAGGCCAAGCAGGACGCGGACGAGGAGGACCGCGGCGTCGTCTTCGCCTGGTGGGGCGCCCACGCCCGCAACCTGAAGAAGGTCGTCCTGCGGCTCCAGGAGAAGTACCCGGACGTCGCGGTGCGGCACATCGACCACGCCAACCCCGCGGCCCAGGGCGACATCTTCTGCGAGGGCGACCACTTCGCCACCGTGAACGCGGCCCTCGCTTCGCTGGGCGCGGAGGAGATCGACTGGCTGCCGAGCAAGGGGTGGAACGAGGAGGCGGCCGGCGCCGGCGGTGCGGACGGCGACGTCGCGGCACGCATGGGCGCCTTCATCGCGTCGACCATGGAACTGCACCAGCTGTACCTGGAGCGGCTTACCGGCGTCAAGGACGAGGGACTCGTCCTCCCGGCGATCAGTGGTGTGTTCGACACCCCGCTGATGGACTTCCAGGACGCCGTCGCCCCGGTCGCCGAAGTGCTGTCCGGACTCTTCCGGCACATCGACCGGTCCCACGAATTCGGCAAGCGACGGGCCGACGAGACGGCCGGAGGCCTGTCCGCCGACGCGATCGCCGCGCTCTACCTCTACACCTGCGAGTCCACCTTCTACCGCGAGATCAACGCCGTCCTCCGCTCCCCGGACCGGGCCAGGGTCGTGCCCTACTTCCCGTATCTGCGGCTGCTGTTCTCCGCGGTCTCGGGGTTGCCGGCCCACACCCGGCCGCTGTGGCGAGGCGTGTCGCTGGACCTGCGGGCGCAGTACCCGGTCGGGCGGACGGTGACCTGGTGGGGCGTGTCCTCGTGCACCTCCGAGCTGAGCGTGGCCCGGTCCTTCCTGGGCAACCGCGGCAAGCGGACGCTCTTCGAGGTGCACCCCGCACGGGCGGTGGGGATCCGGAGTTTCTCCGCCTTCACGGGGGAGGAGGAGTACATCCTCGCTCCCGGCACCCAGCTCAAGGTGACGGACGTGAAGACCGAGCGCGGCGGCCTGTGCACGGTCAAGCTGACCGAAATGGACACCGCCCCCCTCGTCTCCTGACCGCCCGCCGGACCCCCGCCCGCGGCCCTGCACTCCTGGCGCGGGCCGCGGCCGCACCGCCCGGTCGAGGCCGACCATCTGCACGGCATGTCCCCGGAGGAGGTGAACGGCCTGGTGGGCGACCCCGCCCATTGGCGCGGGCGCATCCCGCCACGGCGTACTGCACCCGCATCCCTCCGCCGGTACTGGCGCACGGCTTTCTCCAGGGCGAGCCCGACAGCCATTGGAACTGGGTGTCCGTGCGCGGCACCGGAGCGCTGAGCGAGTCGGTCCGTGCACCCGGCGAGCGGACCGGGGCGGTCAGGATCAGAGCCGAGGGCTGGGCAGCATCGGACGGCCGCACCCGTGACGAGGGACGCCTTCCGCCCGATCCCGGTGCCCACCATCCCCGGGGTTGTCCAGGCAACCCATTCGGTTCAGGGGGCCGACGGGAAGGAGACGCCTGCGACGTGCAGTCAGTCCGGCGAGGTAGAAGGGTGCGGTCATCTCGTAGCGGGTGCGATGCCGCGCCACCGCTTCAGGGGGGTTGATGCACCGCCTGTAGGTCTCCCGATCGAAGGACGGTGACCTGCCGCCTCGGCTGTCCCATCACAGCCGTTTACTGTTCCGCCGGGACCGGGATCGCCGCCACGGATGCCGCGGTTGCGCAGGTGCTCACCGATCGTCCGGGAGGAACACGCCTTGCCGGCCGGGACCATCTCCGGCCTGGTTCGGGGCCGTCCTCGCCGTCGGGGAGCGCGTAGTCGAAACGCGGCATCGGTGAAGGCGAGCGCGTCGCCGGCCTGTCCGGCGGTGAGGGCGAAGGTCAGGGATCGGCAGTTGCCGTCAGCGGCGAGATGGATCGTCCTGGTCTCACGAGGCCGGGCCGCGCCAATGCTTGAGCCGACGACCGGCTCTCGGGTGGTCTCCGTACACTGACGGGCATGGCATGCCGCATCAGTGAGCTGGTCATCGACGCCGCCGACCCCGACCGGCTCGCCGCGTTCTGGAGCAAAGTCCTCGGCTACGCGGAACTCGGCCGGGAGGACGACGGAAGCATCGCGATCGGGCCGCCCGACGCCGGTTTCGGCGGCCCGCAGCCCATCCTCGTCCTCAGCCCCAGCAGCGACCGGCGGGCCGGGAAGCTCCGATTGCACATCGACGTCAACGCCACCGACCGCGACCAGGACGCCGAGCTGGAGCGGCTGCTCGCTCTCGGCGCCGAACCCGTCGACGTCGGCCAGACCGGCACCGAGAGCTGGCACGTCCTGGCCGACCCAGAAGGCAACGAATTCTGCCTCCTGCACACCCGGCTCCAGCCCCTCTGAACGCGTGCGTCCTTGCGCCAGGCCGCTCGGCCGTTCGAGTGAGGCCGGGGGGCTCGTCGGTGTCAGCGCCCGAGCTGCGCTTGAGTTCCGCCTGTTCATCGACGAGCCGCCGCGGAGGTTGCGGCGGCGGGCCTCCGCGTGGAGTTGGTCGTAGGGTCGGACGGCCAAGTGGGAGCGGATGACCGGTGGGTGCCCGCAACGGTCGCCGCCACCCGGCCCTCGCCGCGCAGGGCGGCATCGCCCGCAGCAGCCCGCCGAACGAAGCCGAAACTGGGGCAGGCCGGGGCTGTCGACGCCCCGGCCCCGGCCGCGCTCGGACGCTCGATGCCAGAGCTGCGTACATACCCGGCACATCCTGGCCCGCGTGTTGGCGCAGCGCATGACGGTCAGTCTCGGTCCCGTTCCCCTCTCCATACGGTGCCGCGTGCTTCGTACTCGAGCATCTGCTCCAGGCCGATCGCCGCGTCGACGCTCAACTCGCGGCGAACGAGCCATAGGGCAAGGTCCAGTCCCGAGGTGACGCCGCCGGCGGTGACCAGGTCACCGTCGTCGACGACACGAGCGTTCTTCAGCACGCCACCCTGCTGCTCGAGGTCGGCGCGCGCCCGGTGGTGGGTGGTGCACGGGCGCCCCCGGGTCAGTCCAGCGGCTGACAGCAACATCACCCCCGTACAGAGGGCGCTGATGGTGAGGCCTTCGCGCCGTGCGGCGGCCAGCGCCCGGGGGAGGACGCCACGTCGGATCTCCGCCCACACACCCGGGTCCTCGCGGCGCGCGTACCCGCCGCCGGGGACCACGAGGATGTCCGCTTGGTCGGGTGCCCAGCGGTGCTCGACGCGCACCTTTGTTCCATACGCGCACGTGACGGTGCGGGCGTCGGTCACGCTGACGTAGTGAACCTCGACCGTGCGATCGGTGAAGTGACCGGATGCGGAGAGCACCTCGTAGGGCGCGATGAAGTCGAGTTCCTCCACACCGTCGAACAGCACGACGTGTGCGCGCAGCGGTCCTTCACTTCGTGGTGCACGAGGTGGTGTCGCTGCGGCGCGGTCCGCCGCGCCGGTCGCCAGTGTCGCGGCACCGAGTGCCGTCGTGGTGCGCAGCAGTGTTCGTCGCTTCATGTCATTCTTCCTTCGCGTAAAAGGGCGCGACAGCGATGAGCAGGGGGGTACCGGACCCGGGTGCCTTTCGGCCCGCCTCCCTGCAGATGGCGTCTGCCTGACGGCATCGGCAGTCGCGAGAGGTGACCATCGCCCGGCGGTCGGAACAGCAGGCAGGGCAGCGCCACGCATCGGTCCAGAGCGCGGCCGCATGACGCTGTGACCGCGTGGCACGAACCGGCGGAGAAGCGGCGCCGGTCACTAGCCGAGTGGCTCATCCGCCAGGTACGGGGGCGCGGGGTCATACTGCAGGGCGCGCCGCACGGCGCGGGCGTGGTCCCGGCCATGCAGATGGCCGACGAGCCATAGCGTGCTGTCGATACCGGCCGAGACTCCCTGGCTGGTGAGCAGTTTGCCGTCCACGACATAGCGGGCATCGCGTACGACGGTGACGTCGCCGCGTGCCTCAAGTGCTTCCTCGTACTGCCAGTGCGTGGCCACCCGGTGCCCCCGTGCCGGTCCGGCGGCGTGCAACAGGAAGGCCCCGGTGCAGACTCCGGCGATCCACGCGGCTTGCGAGGAGGTCTTGGCGATCCAGCCGGTGACGCGCTGGTTGTGTGGCTCGGTCTCCCGGGCTCCGCGGCCTCCCGGGACGAGCAGCACGTCCAGCGGGGGATGGTTGTCGAGAGTGTGGTCCGGCAGGACCCGCATGCCCTTGGCGCAGCGCACCGGATCGGATCGCTCGGCGATGAGCACGGTGTCGTCGGCGCCGTCACGCAGAGCGGACGAGGTGGTCAGCACTTCCCAGGGGCCGGTGAAGTCGAGTTCTTCGGCCGTGTCGAAGAGCAGGATTCCATACGTCGTCATGGCCGGTCGCTCCAGTCATCGCAGGGTAGGTGGAGAAGACGGTTACGAGTCGCCCGAGCGTGGTGGTGATCAGGCACGCCACACGGTTCCGCGGCGCTCGTACTCGAGCACTTCCTCGGCGAACACAGCCATGTCCGGTCCGAAGAAGCGCTCGACCAACCACAGCCCCAGGTCGATGCCGGACGTGACTCCGCCGCACGTGACCAGGTCACCGTCATCGACGACTCGGCCGCCGACCACGTGGCCGCCTTGCGCCTTGAGGTCTTCCAGGGCGACGTGGTGGGTGGTGCACGGACGGCCGGCTGTGATCCCGGCGGCGGACAGAAGCATCGTCCCGCTGCACACCGCGCCCAGAACCAGACCTCGTCGACGCGCAGCGGCCAGTGCCCGGGGCAACACACCGCGCTGCACCTCTCGCTGGAGACCGGACCCGTCGCCGTACCCGGCACCGGGCACCACGATCAGGTCAGCCGACCGCGGCGACCACGGGGTACGGCAGACGATTTCCATACCGGCGGCCGTCGTCAGTGCCCGTGCGCCGTCGACGCACACGAAGGACTGCGTGACGCGCTCCTCCCCGACGATCCCGAAGACCTCGACATGACCGGCGAAGTCCTGCTCCTCCACTCCGTCGTACAGCACGGTGTGAACGCGCAGCGGTCCGCCCTGCCGACGGGTTGACGCAGGCGCAGGCGTGGAGGACGCCGCTGTGGGGACCGATGCCGTCATGGGTGACGCCGTTCCTGCGAGGCCGGCACCGACCGCTACGGCGGCGCCGGTACGCAGTATCTGTCGTCTGTGCACAGGGGACATGTGGTTCCTCCGGAAAGGCACGTGAGCGCGCTGCCCGGGCCTGTGGGTGTCGTGGTGCCCGGGCTGCGAGGACACGTTCAGTCTTCCGGCAGGCGATGACCGGCGACAGCGGCACCAGTGCCTATGACGCGCAAGATGCTGCCATGTCAAACCGACGGTCAGGGCCGCACGCGGAACGCCGCCCGGTATGCGGAGGGCGTGGTTCCCACCTGGCGCGCGAAGTGGTGACGAAGGGTTTCGACCGATCCGAACCCGGTGGCCTCCGCTACCGACCGCATGGGGGCGTCGGTGGTTTCCAGCAGTTCCCGTGCGCGCTGTATACGGTGAGCCAGCAGCCAACGCAGTGGGGTACTGCCTGTCTGCGCCTGGAAGTGCCTTGCCAAGCTGCGCTTGCTCATCATCGCGTGCGCCGCGATGTCGGCGATCGTCAGCGGCTCGTGCAACCTGCTCCGCATCCACTGCAACGTGTCACCGAGGTCAGCGGAATCGCTCTCCGGGGCCCGGTGGTCGATGAACTGCGCCTGCCCGCCGGTGCGCTGCGGCGCCATGACCATCAGGCGGGCGACACCCGCCGCCATCGCCGCGCCGTGGTCCCTGCGCACCATGTGCAAACACAGGTCGAGCCCCGCCGCCACTCCCGCGGAGGTCAGAACCTGCCCGTCGTCGACGAACAGCACGGACGGGTCGACGTGCGTCCCCGGAAACTCCTCGGCCAGCGCCTCGGCGAACCGCCAGTGTGTCGTGGCACGCCGCCCGTCGAGCAATCCCGCCCGAGCGAGCACGAAGGCTCCCGTGCAGATGGAAGCCACCCGCGCTCCGCGAGCCGCGGCCCGGGTGAGTAACCGCACGGCCCGCGGATGCGGCTCCTGCTCCGCCGGAACACCGGGAACGACGATGGTGTCCGCATCGCGGGCGTCATCCCACTGGTACGAAGACGAGACCTGGAACGGCTGTGCCGGGCCGGCCATGGTCGTCACCGTACTCTCGGCGCAGACCCGCACCTCGTATGCCGGACTTCCGTCCGAGTGCGCCGCGAAAGCGAACACCTGGCAAGGAATGGCCAGATCAAAAGCCGACACGGAGTCAAGGGCCAGAATCGCAACAATATGCATACGACCGGACCCTACGGCAGCGGCCAACGGGCCCGTCCGCGGGTACTGCACGGCGGCTGACCCGCCCCTGTACCGGTCTTTGCACGCGTCTGGCTCCGACCCGGTCGTGTGCGAGAAGTGGTGCTGATCGGCCGTCCTCAGTGCCGGACCAGACAGAAAGGATGCCCGGCCGGATCGGCATAGACGCGCCAGCTCCGCCCGCCGGAACCGGAGTCCAGTACCGTCGCCCCCAGAGCCACCACATGTTCGTGGGCCCGGCCCAAGTCCGTAACGCCGAAGTCGAGATGGAACTGCTGGGGCTTGGACGGGTCGGGCCACAGGGGCGGCTGATAGTCCGCTGTCCCCTGGAAGGCGAGGACGAGGCCGGACGGCGTGTGCAACGTTGCCCAGTCGTCGGAGAGTGCCCATCGCCGATCTCGCTGGTTGACGGCCCCACCGAGCAGCGACTGGTAGAACGCGGCGAGTTCCGCCGGATCAGAACAGTCCAGCACCACACACTGCAGGTCAGCGATCACGAGCCGATCCTAAGCGGTCACCCGGAGGGGTCCCGGTCCTCGACGTCCAAGGTCGCGGAGACAGGAGCTGTACCGTCCGGCCGCCGTGGGATTGTGCGCCGCACGCGGTGGGGGCAGGGTCCCCGGCCACGTGTGCGTTCGCCGGCTGTCTGCCGCGTCCCACCCGGGTGCCGGCCGTTCCGTCCCCCGGTGCGGCCCGTTACCGTGCCGCTGCTCGTGGCCGGGCTCCGCCGCACCTCTGTCGTTCCGTCCGTCGCCGCACGGCCGGTCCACGCCGCCGTGGTTCACCTCGTCGTTCGTTCAACGTCCGAGGGGGTGCGCTTGATCGGTCCTTCGTTCGGGGTACGCCGGAGGAGGGAGCGTATGGCGAAGCCCGGGACCTCCGTAGGGCTGTCGGCCGATCGGCTGCCGGGAGGGGAATGCGGCCGGGGGGCGGATGGTCGGGGAGTGCCGGAAGACCGCCCGGGTATCAGCGGGGCGGGGTGGTCAGTCCTCGAGTTCGAATTCGGGGACAAGGGTGACGTCACTGCCCGTGCGCACGCGGTAGAGGATCTGCAGGCCTTCGGGCCCGAGGGCGCGAATTGTGCCCCAGGGGATGGTTTGAGCGGTCTTGAGGCCAGTGAAGTTGCGATTGTCCTCGATCAGGTCGAGGTTGACGCCGTTCTTGCGGCGACTGAGCGTCAGGGTGTCGCGGGGTCGGCGGATCTCGACGGTGCACTGTTTCGCCACGGAGAGGTGGAGCTGCACGATCCCGCTCGATCCGATGGTGGCGCTCTTGTCCCGGACAGCCATGACGGCACCTCACCTCACGTGTGGCTTGTCGCCTGCGGACGCGACAAGCTGCCTTCGCGCAGTACCGTACGGGGCGCTTCGCGTGATCCGAGCATGCAACGCCGATCAAAGCGAGTGACCAGCCTTTACGCACATGGCGCGTCCTCTGTCCCCGTGCTGTGGATGAGGCAGGGAGGGATGCCGGCCTGAGGGTATCGGCCTGAGGGGGCCGGCCTGTGTGCGTCGCGGGGAGCGCGGCTTCCACGGGGACTTCGGTACGGCCACCGGAGCGGGCACGGACCTGCGCCATCTGCGCCCGGAGGGCCTGACGGTCAACTCCATCCGCAGCGACAAGGGCTGCGACGACAGCGGTGCGCCGATCGCCGGAGCGGCCGGCAACCACACGGACGCCGACCCGGGCGACGGCTTCGCCGACCTGGAGCCGAACGACAGGGTGGCCAACGGCGCCCTCCCAGCGATGGTGCGCCTCGGTGTCCTCGAGCAGTGGTCGCTCCAGTGGCCCGCCGGACGCCTTCGCGGAGCGGCCCAACGAAAGCATCCGCACCACCGACCGGCACAACCGGACGGCGCGCGCTCAGCGGTGCGGCCGGGGACCGGGCCGATGCGCGGCGGTCCCCGGCCGTGGGGACTACTTCCTCCCCGACCGGCGCCCCATCACGACGCCGGCCACGACCGCCACCAGCGCCACGATCACCAGCACCGTGCCTGCCGTGCCGTCGGGGAACCAGATGGCCGCCTGGGACGTCATGACGCCTCCTCGTCTCGTGCTCCGGTCGTGGAAGAACGGGTTTCCGGGTTCATCCGACGTACGCCTCCTTGGCCTCGTCGCCGGCGGCCGAGCCGAGGAGCGCGCAGCCACCCGCGACCACCGCGCCGCCCAGACCGGCGGTGGCGGCGCCGGCCGCTCCGGCCGCGAACATGCAGGCGGATTCGACCGCGAGACCGGTGACCGCGCTGACCAGGTCGCCTTCCAGGGCCTTCCCGTCCCCGTTCAGCGCGTCCGTGCCCAGTTCCGTGAGGTCCTTCACGAGCAGGAACTTGTCCACGAAGCCGAGCCCGCTGGGGTCGATGCGGTTGAGCGGATCCCCCTCGGCGTAGAGGTACGGGTTCGTCTCCTTGCCCGACGGGTCCAGCTGAGTGAACCGCACGGTGTGCGGGTCGTAGTACCGGGCACCGAGGTGGTACAGACCGGTGGGATCCCGGTAGCCGCCGGCGAACCGGTAGGGCTGGGGCACGGCCTCCACGGTGCCGGTGCGGTGCAGGCCGCCCGGCGTGTAGGTGTAGGTGTTCACACGCTTGCCCGACTCGTCCACCAGGCCGACGACCGATCCGAGGGCGTCCGTCAGGTAGTAGTGACTCCGGCCGCCCGTGGAGACGGAGTTGAGCGTGCCGTCCGGTTCCCGGACGAACTCGGTGTCCTGCCCGGCGGTCGTCTGGCCGGACAGTCCGAGCGGCCCGTTGTGGAAGACCGTTCCGCCCAGCCGGGTGCGCTCGCTGCTGTCGGTGCTCGCGTACTGGGCGGAGTAGGTGGTGCCCCCCGTGGCCAGCGACTTCAGCTGGTTGTGGTCGGTGTACTGCTCACCGGAGCGGGCCGCGTCCGGTACCGGCGCGGCGGCGGTCTCGTTGCCCGCCCCGTCGTAGGACCAGCCGGAGGTTACGCCGTTCCTGGCGATCAGCTGGGAGGCGTCGTTGTAGGTGTACGCAGCGGTCCTGCCGGGGCAGCCGGGGGCCGTGCCCTGTGAGGTGAGGTTGCCCGCCGCGTCGAAGCAGTACTGCCAGGACGTACGGCGGCCCGCCGGGTCGGTCTCGGCTGCCAGGGACAGCCGGCCCGCCCCGTCGTAGTCGTACGTGGTCCGGGTCTTCGCCAGGTGGTCGGTGCGGACACGGATCTTCGCCCCGTCGAGCGACTGGCCGTTGGCCACATAACCGTACTCGTAGGACAGGTTGTTGAGGATGACGCCCGACGGCGCGATCGCCTTGATGTTCTGGGGCCGCCCGGAGTTGTCCAGGGTGCGCGCCTCGACGGTGCCGCCGGGGTACGTCGTGCGGGTGCGGCGGTCGTTGTTGTCGTAGGCGTACGTGGTCGCCTTGCCCTGGGGCCCGACGAGCCGGGTCAGCCGGTCGGCGGCGTCCCAGGCGTAAGCCGTCGTGCCACCCGGATCGGTGTAGGTGTCCACGTTGCCGTCGGCGGTGTACGCCAGTACGGTCTGGGATCCGTTCTGCAGGGTGCGGACCGTCTCCCGGCTCAGGGCGTCGAACTGGTAGCGCTGGGTGCCGGTGGCGTCGGTGCGCACGGACAGGTTGCCGTCGCCGTCGTAGCCGTAGGTCACCGCGACGGAGGTGGTGCTCTCCACCCTCACCACCCGGTCGCGCCGGTCGTAGGTGTAGCTGATCCGCACCCCCCGCCCGTCGGTCACGGTCGCCGTGCGGCCGAGGGCGTCGTAGGTGTAGGTGGTGCGGCCCAGCGGAGCGGGCGGCGTGGCGCTCTCCAGGTTTCCCGAGGAGTCGTAACGGAACTCGGTGCGCTTGCCGTTGGCGTCGGTGGCGGAGCACCGCTGGCCCTGGAAGCCACCGCAGGTGGGCGCCGCCTCGTTGTAGGTGAACGTGCGGGTGCCGCCACCGGTGCCGGTGGTCGTGACCGAGGCGGTGTTCCCGGCGGCGTCGTAGGCGTACTCGGTCTTCTCCCCGTCGGTGCCGGTGGCACTGGTGAGTCGCTCCGCCCCGGCGACGGACTGCCAGCTCCCGGACGAGGTGGCCCCGGTGGGAAGCCTGGCCGAGGTGGGGTTGTTGCGGGCGTCCCAGCCGTAGGTGGTCACGTTCCCGCCGGGGCCGCCGTTGCCGGTGCCCATGGCGTCGGTGGCGGTCTGCAGGAGGTGGTTCTGGTACGTCGACGAGCGCTCGTGGCCCAGGCCGTCGATGGCCTTGAGCACCTCCCCGTCGGCGTTGTGCTCGTAGGTGGTGGTGTGGCCGAGCGGGTCGGTCACCCTGGTGGTGCCCTGCTCCGCCGGGGTTGCGGCGCTGTAGGCGTACGTGTACGTGGGGCCCTGCCCGCCGCCGCTCTCGGCGTACCGGCGGATGGAGGTGACGCGGTCCGCGGCGTCGTAGGTGAAGGCGGTGGAGCGCCCCTCCGGCGTGGTCACCTTGACGATCCGGCCGTCGGCGTCGTACCCGTACGACGTCGCCCTGCCCGCGCTGTCGGTGGTGCGCAGGACGTCGCCGTGGGCGGTGGTGAGGTCGAGGGTGACGGTCCGTCCGGCGTTGTCCCTCGCCTCCCATCGGGTGGTGGTGGGGCGGGTGAGGTCGATCCAGCGGCCGGAGCGGGTCTCGGTGAGTTTGAAGCCGGCGTCGCTCCCGCCGTCCCGGTGCGGGGTGACGGTGAGCACACCGCCGTTGCGGTCGGTGACCTTCGTCAGCCTGCCCGAGGTGTCATAGGTGTCGGCGGACCCGGACGCGCGGTCGGTGAGGGTGTAGGTGCCGTCGGCGTTCCTGCGCAGATCCTGGGAGTACCCGGCCGGGGTGGTCAGGGCGCCGTCGGCGGCGCGGCCGAACTCCACGGTGGCGCCGGTCCCGTCGTAGTGGACGACGGAATCCGCTCCGGTCACGTCGAGGTTGCGCTCGTACCCGAGCCACCAGGGGTGGCTCACCTGGCCGACCGGGGCGTCGAAGGAGTTGTACGTCCGGGTGAGCCGAAGCGGCTGCCCGACGCCCGCGATGTCGAAGTCGGTGGCGGCGAGCATCAGATTGCCGGTGGAGTGGTCGACCCGCCCCGCCAGGGCGTCGGTGATGCGGAAGTCGGATATCCGGTGCCAGGGCACCTCACCCTGACCGCGCGGCACGAAAGCCGCCGTGCGCGCGGCTGCGGGAGGCCGGGCGGCGGGGCGCCGGCCGTCGCGCAGCCGCTGCGACTCGCGCTGCCACCATGCCCGTTCGACGGCCGAGGGGGTGTCGGACGGCAGAGCGCGGGGTGGCCGCGTCCGCCCCTCGCGTACGGGGGGCACCGGGGCACGGCCGTGGTCGCGCCAGTGCGATCCTCCCGGTGCCGGAGCGGGCTCCTGCCCTGGCGCGGCCGTGGCGGGGGACGCCGTGGCGCCGAGGGCGAGGACGGCCGCCAGCGCCGTGAACAGGCGGACGGAGCGGTGGCCGGCGGGGCGCGTGGGTCTGCGAGGCGGGCGTGAGAAGAGCATGTTCCCCCCTGGAGTGAGTGAGGCCCAGTGGCCCATCGGCTCACTGAGCTCCCTCAACGTGACATGTACTCCGCAGAATCGGTCGCGCCGGGCCCGGGATAAGGGAAAACAAACAGGCTGGTTGCCGCCAATCCTGAGCAGGGGCGACGCAGGTGCGTCACCTTCCGGGCGAGCGTGAGCTGCGGCGCGTGTCGGTCGGGCTTCGCGTGAACTAGGCGTGATCACGCTCCCGGAAGTCTCGCTTCCCTTCCCCCGGCGCCGGTAGAACGGTCCGGGGCCCCTCGGCAGCCCGGGTCGGCCCTCGGGTCGGCAGGCCGGCGGGTCCCCACAGCGCCTCCCGCTCCGTGTTCCCCCGGCCGTTCCCACCCCGCTGTTCAGCCTCTCCCCGCCCGTCTCCGCCGACTTCCGCTACTTCTCCTGCCCCTTCGGCTCCCTGTTCCTTCGGCTTCGCTGCCCCCTCGGCCCCTCGGCCCCTCGGCCACCTCTGCCCTTCGCCCCTCCAGCCCCTCCACCCGCCTGCCGACTTTCCCTTGTTCGCTCCTCCCTCCCCCTCCGCACCGAACACCCCAGGAGCACACCGTGCGTACCTCCACGCTCGTCACCGCCGCCCTGTCCGCCACTTTCGCCACTCTGACCGTCCTGGCCCCAGCGGCCTCCGCCGAACCCGACCCGTCCGGCTGCCCGAAGGAGAACTTCTGCGTCTACGCGGGGGAGGGGCAGACGGGCGCGCTGGTGCTCAAGGTCACGGACAACTGGACCGGCAGCGTGTCCGGCCGGTCGGTCTTCAACAACGGCATCCCCTACCCCAATGCCGACCACGTCCAGCTCACCTGGACGTACAACGGCGGCACCTGGGAGGAGTGCCTGCACTACAACCCCGGCCCCGGGGCGTACAGCCTGGACTTCGCACCCGGAGTGACCTTCACCAAGGTGGTCTGGCGCGGGGAGTGCTGACCTGCCCCGCACGTGGTCCCGCAGTGCCCGGTGACAGGTCCCGCCGGGGTGCCGTCGCGCCGACCGATCGGCCGGGGCGGGGAGGGGGCGCGGACGCCCCCGTGTCCGCGCCGTCGTGAACCGGTTCCGGCCCGCGATCGTATGAGTCCGATCAGTGCCGACGCGTCCGCGCCGGTGGCCGACCGGGCATCCCGCCCTCGGCAACCCCGGCCTGCCCGGCGGCAAGCCGGACGACCGCGGGGCCTGGCTGGACCACCAGCCAGGCCCCGCGGTCGTTCGTGTCAACCTGGCAGCGGGGGACGCAACGAGATGGACCGCGTGGACGTACTCGACGCCGCCGGGGTCGATGACCAAGCGCGGGGGCGGGAAGGCCTCGGCCGCCTGCTGCCGCAGCTGCGATATCCGGTGGCGGACGCCGCCGGCGCCCACGACGATGCCCGCATGGACTCAGGTGAGCGCGTCAATGAATCAGCGGTATCTCGGTGGACGCAGTCAACCACCTACTCCGACATGTGGGTCGATCCGGACGACGACCCGCGCGAGAGCGGTGCCGAGACGTCCGATGAACGCGGCGCGCTGCTCGACGGCCTGCGTCACTACCGCCTGACCATGGAGATGAAATGCGCGGGCCTGGACGCCGAACAGATGGCCCGGCGCTCCGTACCGCCGTCGACGATGTCCCTGCTGGGGCTGGTGCGGCACATGGCCGAGGACGAACGACACTTTCGCCGGATGGCCGGCGAGGAATCGCCCAGGATCTACCGCACCGCCGAAGACCGCGAAGCCGACTGGAACGGCGCCACCGCCGACCCGGCGGTCGTGGAGGACGCCTGGCGTCAGTGGCGGGCCGAGAGGGAACTGACCGACCGGTTCATAGCCGGCTTCGCCGACCTCGGCACCCGACCCGGCGGGGACGCGCAGCTTCGCGACATCCTGGTGATGCAGATCGCGGAGTACGCGCGGCACTGCGGCCACGCCGACCTCATGCGTGAGCGGATCGACGGCCGGGTAGGCCAGTGACCGCGCACCCCGGCGTACTTCGTCCATCCACCCCCAACCCTCACCGTTCAGGACGGAAGCCCGAGTCCACCTCCTGCGAGGCCCATCCCCGCAGGAGTGCACTCGTCGTGCCCGCCGCAAGGGCCCTTCCCGTGACCGAGACATGCTGGCCGTCGGTCCAACTGCCCGCCGAGCGTCGGGCGGGGTACTGCATCGAGTTGGCGCCGACGAAGCTGTGGTGCCCATGGATGGACCATGTCTTCGAGTCGCTGGAGGCGGCTCGCCACGCCGCACCCCCACCGCAACCCGCACGCGCTGACGGACCCTTGCACGTACGAACCGGGGTGGCACGAAGAGATACGGGCTATGCGTCGGCTGCGCTGCGCGGTTCGCGCCACATCCCCCTCAGCACCGGCCCGCCCCCCGGCAACCGCACCTCCTCGCGCACGGTGAAGCCGAAGTACTGGTAGAACGGGATGTTCTCGGGCTTGGACGACTCCAGGTAGGCGGGCATACCCGCCGCATCCGCCTTGGCCAGCCCCGAGCGCAGCAGGGCGGCCCCGTGTCCTTGGCCCTGGGCGGCCGGGTCGGCGCCGATCACCGCGAGGTACCAGTGCGGTTCCTGGGGCGTGTGCTCGCCGGCCGTCTCCACGGCGTCCCTGAACACAGGAGCCCGGTCGCCGAGGATGTTCAGGAGATCGTGGATGGTCTGCGCGTCAGGAACGGCGTTGCCCTTGGCCTCCGGCGGTACCCAGAACGCGGCCGCCGCCTCCGTGTGCTCGCAGACGCCGTGGCGGACGTACTGCCGGGCGAAGATCGTGGCGAAGTAGCGCTCAAGCCCGGCTTGGCGCGACGCCCCGTCGGGGAAAAACCAGCACATCATCGGGTCGTCGTGAAAAGCACGGGCCAAGGTGCGGCTGATCAGTGGAGCGTCGTCGATCGTCGTCGTCTTCGGAAGGCTCGATATCGGCATAGGGACCATTCTGTACCCGATGATCTCGGGCTTGGGGAGAGGGTCCGATCCCGCCTGCGGTGTTCAAAAGGACGGCTCGACCGGGACGTTCGGAAGGGCCGGGCCGCTGCGGACCGGTCGCTGTGGCCGCAGTCCTGTCATCGGGCTGCTGCGCGCGCGTCCGGCCGCCCTGTCGCCGGCCTGCCCGCAGATCCCCGCCCGTCGCCAAGGGACTGAAGAAGCCCGCGGCACTGCATGCCGGGGCCTCCCTCTACCCGGCCGCCATGGCGGACCGCGCGTACCGAATCGGCGCCGCAGGGGAACAGCCGCGCTCGGGCGGCACAAGCTCGGGCGGCACACGCTCGGGCACGCCACCGTGGCCGCCCCGCGTGCCACGCGGGCCAGGACGGAAAGTGCGCCCCCGTACGTCCGACGGCATCCCCTGGGGTGCACCGAAGAAAGGCCGAACCGCCGGCCGGCGGGTTGCTTTCCGCGGGGGACCGGTGACCGGGGGGACCGGGACCACCGCCGGACCTGCCGAACTCCCACACGCACAGGCGGACCGGGCGTCCGATTGTCCGATGCCGATGTGGGACGTAAACCGGCGAATTCCGGCCACGATGAGAGCGGTTCCGACAGGGTCCGTGTGTCGCTCGTCGTCCGCGCATAGCCGGGCCCACCAGGCCTGACGCGAGAAAAGTTCATCCGATCGACTGACTTGATCCACATCTTGTTCTGGCGAAGTTCAACTGCCTAGCATCCTCAAGATCGGTAACAGCCGGGCAGTCAGCGACGTCCAGCCACACCACAACTGGGCGCATTCAACAGGGGAGTCAGCTCAGCGTGAGTCTGAATGATCAGGGTTTTGCCATCATCGACACTCCTCCGCTCGACGAATACACACTCAAGGAGTTCGAGAACCTGCCGCTCGATCCCTACACCGGCTCCACCCAGCGATACCGGCGCTTCTCGCAGTTCCGCCTCATCCACGACGGCACGTGGAAGCTGGAACTCCTGCCGCACCGTCACTTCGCCCAGCCGCGGCAGTACAACGACCTGGTCGGCGGTCAGCTGCGCACGCTGGAGCCCCTGTCCACGGATCCCACGCCTCTGATCGCAGCCGGCGCGGAGGCCCTCGGGCTGGACAAGGGAACCCACTGGCAGCTCAACGTGCACCAGTGCCGGGTCGTCTCCACCCCGGACGTCCAGGGCGTCGCAGCCCCGGAAGGCCCGCACCGCGACGGCCACCACTACGGCATCGTCGCCGTCACCCGCCGCCACAACATATCCGGCGGCGAGACCCAACTCATGCCCCTCGGCGGCGGTGAGCCCTTCTTCCGCACCACCCTCCAGGACGGCCAGGCGATCGCCTTCGACGACCGTCTGATGTTCCACCACGTCACCGACATCGAGCACCTGACGGACGAGGGCGGCCACCGGGACGTCTGGTTGGTGGCGGTCAACCCTTGGGACGAACGCCGCTACGGCGAGGAGTACGAGGCCGCCGTTCTCGCCAGTGCCAAGGCCTGATACGCGTGACGAACCCACTGATCACAGCCTCGGCCACCGTCCCCACCACCCAGGGCACCGCCGCCGTCTACGACCGGATCGGCATCGGATACTCCTCCGTGCGCCGCCCGGACCCCCGCTGGGCGGCCGTGATCCGCGCCGCCCTCGGAGACGCCCGTACGGTACTCAACGTGGGAGCCGGGTCCGGGGCCTACGAGCCCACCGACGTCACGCTCCTCTCCGTCGAACCGTCGCAGGAGATGCGGGCGCAGCGTCCGGCGGGCTCCGCGCCATGCGTCGCGGCGAGCGCGGAACACCTGCCGTTCGACGACCAGAGCTTCGACGCGGCCATGGCCGTCCTCACCGTCCACCACTGGTCGGACCTGAAGGCGGGGCTCGCCGAACTCCAGCGGGTCGCGGCCCGCTTCGCCATCGTCACGTACGACATGGACGTCCAGGAGAACTTCTGGTTCACGCGCGACTACGTGCCCGAGATCGCGGCCGCCGAGCGGTCGCGCGTCCCCTCCATGGAGCGCCTCACCGAGCTGCTCGGCCCCTGTGAGGTCATCGAGCTGCCGGTGTGGCACGACTTCACCGACGGCTTCATGACCGCGTTCTGGCGCCGGCCCACGGCCTACCTCGACCCCGCCACCCGCCGGGCCTGCTCGGCGTTCGCGCTGACGAGCCAGTCGGCCGTCGCCCGCGGTGTCGCCCGGCTCGAGGAGGATCTCGCCTCCGGAGCCTGGCAACGCCGCTACGCCGATCTCTGGGATCGGGATCACATCGATGCCGGCTTCCGGCTGGTGACCGGTGTCTCGCCACACGCCGTCGCCCGGGAAAGCGGTGCCCGGGAAAGCGGTGCCCGGGAAAGCAGTGCCCGGGAGAGCGATGCCGAGGGGGGCGCATGAGCGGGGATCACGAGCGTCTCACGAGCCTCGCGGAGCGGCACTCCACGCCGTTCCACGTCCTGGACTGCGCGCGGCTCGACGAGGCCGCGGACCGGCTGGACGGCGTCCTCGCCACCATGGGCAGGCCGACGCGGGTCTACTACTCGGTCAAGACGAACTACCTGCCGTTCATCCTCCGCCGGCTGGCCGCCCGCGGCATGGGCGCCGACGTGGTGTCGGGCTACGAACTGGACGCGGCGCTGGCGGCCGGGTTCGACCCGGCCGACATCGTGTTCAACGGGCCGGTGAAGACCGAGGAGGAACTGGCCACCGCGGTACGCCACGGGGTACGGGTCCACATCGACGGCGAGCAGGAGATCGAGGCCCTGGAGAGGCTGGCCGCGCGGGCCGGGCACGAGGTCGAGGTGGGCATCCGGATCTCCTCGGGTGTGCCGGTCTCGACCTCCTCCGATCCCTCGTACCGCGCCCAGGCCGCGACCGCCGCGCTGCGCAGCCGTTTCGGCTGGCCCGCGGGCTCGGCCGAACTGGCCCGGATCGTCGGCGCGATCGCCGACTCGCCCCACCTGCGGCTCACCGCCGTGCACGCCCATCTGAGCAGCCAGATCGTCCATGAGGACCTCCTGCTCCGAGCGCTGGAAAGGGTGGTGCACGAGGCAGCGGGACTTCACCGGCGGTTCGGGCTGGACGAGGTCAACATTGGCGGCGGGTTCGGCGTACCCGGAATCCGGCGCCCGCGCACCGGCCCGCTGACGGCACTGTGGACTCTCCAGGGCGGCACCCCGGTGCCGGACGAGGAACCGTTCCTCGACATCGCGCGGGTGCTGCCCGCCGTCGACCGGCTGCTGGAGCGGTCGGGCCTGCGCGGAGTGCGCCTCGCCTGCGAGCCGGGCCGCTGGCTCGTCTCCGACGCCATGAGCATGGTGACCCGGGTGATGTCGCGGAAGGAACTGCCCGACGCGCGCTGGCTCATCCTCGACGGCGGCAACAACGTCGCCCCGTGGGCGGGTACCGGCGAGGTCCACCGCATGGAGCCGATCGGGCGGACGTACTCCTCCCGGCACAGCACCTGGTCGGTCTCCGGCCCGCTGTGCTACGAGAACGACATCCACGCGACGGCTGTGGACCTGCCGGATGACATCGGCGTCGGCGACCTGTTGTGTCTGCGCGACACGGGGGCCTACTCCCTCGGCCGCAGCAACAACTTCATCCGCACCCGTGCGGCGGTCGTCGCCGTCGATGGTGAGTCCGAGACGGTGGTCTGGCGGGCGGAGTCCGGTGCGGACGTCTTCCTGCTGGCGGACCCGGCACCGGACCTGGACCCGGCACCGGCGGGGCGGGCGGCCACCGCTGCCGCTCCGGCCGCCGGCACGGGCGCGCCGGCCGGGGAGACGCGGGTTGCCGCCGCCACCACCGCGGTGACTCCGGGCGGGGCCTCCTCTCTCATGGCGACTCCGGCCGCGGCCGGTGCCGTCGCTCCCGAGGGCACTCCACACGGACCGGCACGGTGATCAAGGGCTACGTGGAGCTTCTGCGGCTCCCGGGCGCGAGCGCGGCGGCGGGGCCCGCCGC
>NZ_JBEXQK010000003.1:0-336877 GCF_040612535.1 Streptomyces sp. NPDC006368 | reverse complement strand
AAAGGAACCTCAATCTCCATCACTGGAGACCGGGGTATCAACATATCTGGCGTTGATTTTTGGCACGCTGTTGAGTTCTCAAGGAACGGACGCTTCCTTTGTACTCACCCTCTCGGGCTTTCCTCCGGGCGCTTCCCTTCGGTATTTCGTGTTTCCAACCTTACCAGATCCGTTTTCCGTTCCGTTTCCGGTTCGGATTCTGTTTCCGGTGGCCGTTGGAGGGCCTTTTCCTTTCGGCTTCCGCCACTTTAGACCATTTCCTCGCCGACTCATAATCGAGCCTCTGAGGAGGAATTCCGGCATGCCGGAACTCGAACCCCGGACGGGGAGACGATCGTTGGTAGTGGATGTCTGCGCTGGGGGTGCACGAACGGCAGGCCCAGCTCTTGCAGCTCGAATGACGTTAGGCGCTTGTGTCCCCCGTGTCAACCCCTCCTCCGGCGCGGCACGTGGGGCCGGTACGGGCTGACCGTGGGGTCGCCGTCGATCCAGAAGCGCCAGGGGTGGATGGCGCCGTCGCCGCTGACGCCGGTGCGGGGGCCGTTGCGGACCTGGTCGGCGGGGGCGGGGGTGCCGGTCAGGATGGAGAGGGGGGAGCGCGGGCCGGCGCAGGCGTCGGTGCCGTCCAGGGTGCGGTCGACGTCCAGGGCGGTGGCGAGGCGGGCCGGGCCCTTGGCCAGTTCTCGGTCATTGCGGGCCGAGATACGGCGTTTGCGGGCGAGCTCGTGGCCGACGCTGATTTCGCCGGCACGGAGCAGGACACCGCTCGCGGAGCCCTCCGGGCCGCACACCAGGTTGAGGCAGTGCCACATGCCGTAGGTGAAGTAGACGTACGCGTGTCCGGGCGGGCCGAACATGACGGCGTTGCGGGCGGTGCGGCCACGGAAGGCGTGCGACCCCGGGTCGACCTCACCCGCGTACGCCTCCACCTCGGTGAGACGGAGTTCGATGGGTCCGTCGTCCGTCAGGCGTACGAGGGTGCGGCCGAGCAGGTCGGGCGCGACCTCCAGTACGGGGCGGTCGAAGAAGTCCCGCGGAAGCGGCGTACGGTCGAGGCTCTCGATCATGTCGTACGAGCGTACTGGGGAACCGGCTACGGTCGTCGCGCGTATGTAGGGGTCAGGATCCAGAAGGAGTGAACATGGGGTTCAAGAAGCTGCTCGCGAGCCTGGGGGCGGGTGGGGCGTCCGTCGAGACGGTGCTCACCGAGGCGAATGTCGTGCCCGGTGGGGTCGTCCAGGGTGAGGTGCGGATTCAGGGCGGCACGGTGGATCAGCAGATCGAGGGGCTGTCGGTCGGTCTGCAGGCGCGCGTCGAGGTCGAGGGCGGCGACCAGGAGGTCAAGCAGGACATCGAGTTCACGAAGGTCCGGCTCGGTGGGGCCTTCGAGGTGAAGGCCGGGGCGGTGCACGTGGTGCCGTTCGGTCTGGAGATCCCGTGGGAGACGCCGGTGACGATGATCGCCGGGCAGCACCTGCACGGGATGGACATCGGTGTCACGACCGAGCTGGAGATCGCGCGGGCCGTGGACTCCGGCGACCTGGACCCGATCAACGTCCACCCGCTCCCCGCCCAGCAGGCGATTCTCGACGCCTTCGTCCAGCTGGGGTTCCGCTTCAAGAGCGCCGACATGGAGCGCGGGCACATTCGCGGGACGCGGCAGCGGCTGCCGTTCTACCAGGAGATCGAGTTCCTGCCGCCCCAGCAGTACCGGGGGCTGAACCAGGTCGAGGTGTCGTTCGTCGCTGACGAGCGTGAGATGGACGTCGTCGTGGAGATGGACAAGAAGCCGGGGCTCTTCAGCGAGAGCAGCGACTCGTACCGGGCCTTCACGGTCGGGCTGCACGACTTCGGGAACACGGACTGGACTGCCTACCTGAACCAGTGGCTCGCCGACGTCGGCGGTCGTCGCAACTGGCTCTGACCGTTGGAACAGCGAAAGGGAGGGTCATCGCATGGCCGAGGGGAAAAGGGCGCCGCTCCCTCACGACTTCCATCCGCCGGTGCCGTCGTTCACGGTGGTGAGCGACGACATCGAGCCGGGAGCCGTGCTGGCGGACGCACAGGTCCACGACAAGGGGAACACCTCGCCGCACCTGCGGTGGGAGGGCTTCCCTGCCGAGACCAGGAGTTTCGCCGTGACGTGCTTCGACCCGGACGCACCGACCGGGAGCGGGTTCTGGCACTGGGTGCTGTTCGACATCCCGGCGTCGGTGACCGAGCTGCCGGCGGGTGCGGGCAGCGGGAAGTTCGAGGGGTTGCCCGAGGGGGCGGTCCACGTCCGCAACGACTACGGGTCGAAGGACTTCGGCGGCGCGGCCCCGCCGGCCGGGGACCCGGCGCACCGGTACGTGTTCACCGTCTACGCGGTGGATCAGGAGAAGCTGGGGCCGGACGCTGAGGCGTCGCCCGCCGTGGTCGGCTTCAACCTGCGGTTCCACACGCTGGGGCGTGCTCAGTTGATCGGGGAGTACGCGGCTCCCGCGGAGTCCTGATCATTCGTTTGCTGTTTGCCCGCTTCTGGTCTTGGAGAGATCAGAAGCGGGCATCTTTTGTTGCCGGGGGTCCGGGGGCCCACGGCGGCAGCCGCTGCTGTCACAGCCCGGGTGAGCACGATATTGCGTTGTCCCGCCCGGTCGGCCCGGCCAGAGTTGCTCCAAGCCCGCCAGGGGGGTGGGCCGGCACACGGGAGGTGGGCACCTTGCGGGACACGCTGGTACTCAACGCGAGCTTTGAGCCGCTGTCGACGGTCACACTCAACCGCGCGGTGGTGCTGGTGCTGCAGGACAAGGCCGTCGTCGAGCAGTCCCATCCGGGTCTCCGGGTGCGTGCCGCGGCCGTGGAGCTGCCGGTGCCGCGGGTGATCAGGCTGTGCAGGTACGTCCGGGTGCCGTTCCGAAGACAGGCACCGTGGTCGAGGCGGGGTGTGCTGGTGCGGGACCAGCACAGGTGCGCGTACTGCGGAAGGCGCGCGACGACCGTGGACCACGTGGTGCCGCGGGCGCAGGGTGGCGGGGACAACTGGCTGAACACGGTGGCGTCCTGCGCCGAGGACAATCACCGCAAAGCCGACCGTACGCCGGAGCAGGCGGGGATGCCGCTGCTGCACCAGCCGTTCGTACCGAGCCCCGCGGACGCGATGCTGCTCGCGCTGGGGGTGCGGGATCGCACGGAACTGCCGGACTGGCTGGGGCAGTCGGCGGCCGCGTAACGCCGCTCGGCCCTCGCCGGGTCATGCTCGGGCTCTGCTCGTCGGCTCGGCTCGCGCGTATGCGCGGGAAGCCCGTCCCGGGGATAGCGAGGCGGGCTTCCCGCTGTCCGGCGCCGGGGGTCATCCCCTGGTGGTGAGTTGGACGATGGCGACGATGCCAACGGCGATGATCACTGCGCGCAGCACCACCGGGGGGAGGCGGCGGCCGACCTTGGCTCCGATCTGGCCTCCGATGGTGGAGCCGACCGCGATCAGCAGGACGGCGGTCCAGTCGAAGTGCGCCACGAAGAGGAAGAAGAGCGCGGCGACGCTGTTGACGACCGCCGCCAGGATGTTCTTGGCGGCGTTGAGGCGCTGCAGGGTGTCATGGAGCAGCATGCCCATGAGGGAGAGGTAGATGATTCCCTGCGCGGCGGTGAAGTAGCCGCCGTAGACGCTGGCGAGGAGCAGGCCGACGAAGAGGAGCGGGCCGCCGGCGGGGTCCCCTTGGGTGTCCTCGCGCTCACGGCGCCGCTGAACCGCCCGGGAGATACGGGGCTGCAGGATGACGAGCACGAGGGCGAGGGCGACGAGGACGGGGACGATCGTCTCGAAGGCGGTGGAGGGCAGCAGGAGCAGCAGTACGGCTCCGCAGAGGCCGCCGGTGGCCGCGGCGATGCTCAGGCGCAGGATGCGGCGGCGCTGGCCGGTGAGCTCGGCGCGGTAGCCGATGGCACCGCTGATGGAGCCGGGGATGAGCCCGAGGGCGTTGGAGACGGTGGCGGTGACGGGCGGGAGGCCGGTGGCGACGAGCACCGGGAAGGTGATCAGTGTTCCGGAGCCGACGATGGTGTTGATGGTGCCGGCGCCGACACCCGCGGCGAAGACGGCGAGCATCTCCCAGATTGTCACGCTGTGCCCCTCGTGCAGGATCGGTGCTGCGGGATCGGTGCTTTGTGCACCGATCATGCACGAAGGGGCGGGCCGTCAGTCGACCGGGGGCTCTTCGCGGCGCTGCGCGGGGCGGTCCTTGGCGGCGCCTCCGGTGTTGAAGCCCGGGGTGCCGTTGCCGAGGTTGCCGAAGGCTCCGGAGAGGCCCTTGAGGGCGTCGCCGATCTCGCTGGGGACGATCCAGAGCTTGTTGGCGTCGCCTTCGGCGATCTTCGGGAGCATCTGGAGGTACTGGTAGGAGAGGAGCTTCTGGTCGGGGTCTCCGGCGTGGATGGACTCGAAGACGGTGCGGATGGCCTGGGCCTCGCCCTCGGCGCGCAGGGCGGCGGCCTTGGCCTCACCCTCGGCGCGGAGGATGGCGGACTGCTTCTCGCCCTCGGCGGTCAGGATCTGCGATTGGCGAATGCCCTCGGCGGTGAGGATCGCGGCGCGCTTGTCGCGGTCGGCGCGCATCTGCTTCTCCATCGAGTCCTGGATGGAGGTCGGGGGCTCGATGGCCTTGAGTTCGACGCGGTTGACGCGGATGCCCCATTTGCCGGTGGCCTCGTCGAGGACGCCGCGCAGGGCCGCGTTGATCTCCTCGCGGGAGGTGAGGGTCCGCTCCAGGTCCATGCCGCCGATGATGTTGCGGAGGGTGGTGACGGTGAGCTGCTCGATCGCCTGGATGTAGCTGGCGACTTCGTAGGTGGCGGCGCGGGCGTCGGTCACCTGGTAGTAGATGACGGTGTCGATGTTGACGACGAGGTTGTCCTGGGTGATCACCGGCTGGGGTGGGAAGGGGACGACCTGTTCGCGGAGGTCGATCCGGTTGCGGATCGAGTCGATGAACGGAACGACGATGTTCAGGCCCGCGTTGAGGGTGCGGGTGTAACGGCCGAAGCGCTCGACGATGGCGGCGCTGGCCTGCGGAATGACCTGGATCGTCTTGATCAGGGCGATGAAGACGAGCACCACCAGGATGACCAGGACGATAATGACTGATGGCATCGTGTTCCCCGTGCCCTTCGCTGCTGGCTGCTTTCGATGATCGAGTTTCCCAGACGGCGGAGTGTCGCGTGCGCCGTTCCGTGGGGTTGACCGGTTACGTCACATGACCACGGCGGTCGCTCCGTCGATCTCGACGACGTCGACCTGTTGTCCCGGTTCGAAGGACTGGTCGGCGTCGAGGGCGCGGGCGGACCAGATCTCGCCGGCGAGCTTGATGCGGCCGCCGGTGCCGTCCACCCGTTCCAGCACGACGGCTTGTCGTCCTCTCAGGGCGTCGACGTTCGTGGCGTGCGGGGGCCGGCCGTCGCGGTGGCGAGCGGCGATGGGGCGTACCACCGCGATGAGCGCGACGGAGACGACGGCGAAGACCACGACCTGGGCCACCACGCCCAGGCCGAGGGCCGCGGTGACGGCTCCGGCGATCGCGCCGACGGACAGCATTCCGAATTCCGGCATCGCGGTCAGGACGAGCGGGATGCCGAGTCCCACCGCGCCGATCAACCACCAGACCCATGCGTCGATGTCCACGCGGTCATGGTAGTTCCGGGGGTCCCGTCGCCGACAGGGCGCGGTGGGAGGGGCGTTGGGGTTACGAGAGGGGCAGGCCCTGCGCGGTGTAGCGCTCGCCGACGTGCTCGACGACGAGCGGGAGACCGAAGCAACGGGAGAGGTTGCGGGAGGTCAGCTCCATCTCCATCGGGCCGGCCGCGAGCACCTTGCCCTGACGGATCATCAGGACGTGGGTGAAGCCCGGCGGGATCTCCTCGACGTGGTGGGTGACCATGACCATGGAGGGCGCGTACGGGTCCCGGGCGAGGCGCCCCAGGCGGCGGACGAGGTCCTCACGGCCACCGAGGTCGAGGCCGGCGGCCGGCTCGTCGAGGAGCAGCAGCTCGGGGTCCGTCATCATCGCCCGGGCGATCAGGGTGCGCTTGCGCTCGCCCTCGGAGAGGGTGCCGAACTTGCGGTCCAGGAAGTCGCTCATGCCCAGGCGGTCGAGGAACGCGCGGGCGCGCTCCTCGTCGACGGCGTCGTAGTTCTCGTGCCAGGTGGCGGTCATGCCGTACGCGGCCGTGAGGACGGTCTGCAGGACGGTCTGGCGCTTGGGCAGCTTCTCCGCCATGGCGATGCCGGCCATGCCGATGCGGGGGCGCAGTTCGAAGACGTCGACCCCGCCGAGCCGCTCGCCGAGGACGCGGGCGGTTCCGGCGGTCGGGAAGAGGTAGCTGGACGCGACGTTGAGGAGGGTCGTCTTGCCCGCGCCGTTGGGGCCGAGGATGACCCAGCGCTCGCCCTCCTTGACCGACCAGGAGACCTCGTCCACCAGAGCGCGTCCGTCGCGGACCACGGATACGTCCACCAGCTCCAGTACATCGCTCATGAGCGCGTTGTCTCCCCTATGCGGTCTGTCGGGTCTTGTCGTCGCGTGCGCCTGTGGGCGCAGCTCCCAGGGAAAACCTACGCCACCGGTGGCGCGGTCCCGTCCTTAGGTCCGGTTCGGTGCGGTGGCCGGCCCAGTGCCTAGGGTGGGGGGCATGCTTTCGGAACCACGTTCAGGACGGTTGGCCGCATGGGGGAACGCCCTGTTGGCCGGGTTGGTGTCGCCGGATGAGGCCGTGCTCGCGATTGTCGGGGACGACGCGGTGCACCGGGTGGAGGGGCTGCCGGGTGAGGCGGGTCCGGTCGGTCTGACGCTGGCGCTGGGGCGGCTGCGGGGGTTGGGGGTGTCCGGGTGGCGGGTGGCGCTGCCGGCGCCGGGGCATCCGCTGGGGCTGAGCGGGCCGCCGGAGTTCAACGCGCGGGCGCTGGACGCGGAGGAGGCGGTGCTCGGGTACGGGGCGCCTTTCGGGCTCGTCCCCGAGGTGTACGAGGCGGGGCCGGCCGGGGACGTCCATGTGGAGGTCCTGTGGCACTGCCTGCCGGTGCGGGAGGCGCCGCCGGCCGATGTGCCGTCCCTCGGGGAGGCGGAGCGGGAGCTGGCGGAGGCGCTGCGCGAGGCGACGACGGTGCTGACGCGGCTGGACGTCGCGGCGTCGGGGCCGGTGGCGGACGCGGCGCTGGACGCGTACCGGGCGCGGGTGGAGGGGTCCGGCCGTGAGGTGCTGGCGCCGGGGTATCCGCCGCGGGCGGTGCGGGTGCTGGAGTTGGCGCAGCGAGTGGGGCTGCTGATCTCGCTGGCCTACGGGAACGGGCATGGCGGGGCGGTCAGCGCGTCGGAGATGGCGGCGCGGGCGGAGGCGCTGCGGCCGGTGGAGCGGGTGGCGCGCCGGGCGCAGGTGGCGGCGTTCAACGCGTATGTGGAGGAACGGGAGCGGGGGTGAGGCCTGGCGCTTGCGGGGGCCCGGGGCCGGGTGGCTCGCGGGCGGCTCCGCCGCGGGGGCCGGCCGACGTGGGTGGCATCGCGGGGGCGTGCCAGGGCCGTCGCCGCCGGCCTCCGGCTTCCGGTCTCCGGCTTCCGGTCCGGGGGTACGCCGGGTTCCCGTCCGGTCGCGGGGGCGCCGTGGCTGTCCGGAAGTCGCTCGGGGTGACGCCGCGTTCCCGCGTGAACGCGATCGCGCCGGGGCGACCGGCGGCGCCATCCGTCCTGTGCCGCTGATCGCGTACGCGGAGGAGCGGCGTGCGCCGGGTGTGCCCGAGGGGGTGCGGCTGACCGTCGGCCCCTGTACGCGTGTGCGCGCGCGGGCGGCCTCAGTGCCCGCACGGGCGGCGTACGGAAGGTAATCGGCCTGCCGGGGACTTCTCCGGCCACGCCCGCACCACTGCGTCTACCGGGCCGACGCACGCGGCTCCATGCCCGACCTCGTCCAGGCCCTCGGCCGTGCGCTGCGCAGTCAGCCCGGCGGGGGCAAGGTCGTCTCTCTGGTCGTCCCGGTGCTGCTCGGGCCGGGCGAGACGGCCGACGACATGCTCACGCCCCTGGCCTAAAACCCGCGGCCGAGCGGGGCGCGTGGGACGGCTGACGGTTGCCCGGGAAGGGGGTGGCCCCCAGGTAGGGGGACTGGGGGCCACAGGGCGTCAGTGGTTGACGGCCGCGTTGCCGAAGGCGGGGTTCAGGGCGCCGATGACGTTGACGCTGTTGCCGCTGACGTTCACCGGGACGTGGACCGGGGCCTGGATCAGGTTGCCGGAGGCGACGCCCGGGGAGCCCAGGGCGGCACCGTGCGCGTGCGCGCCGGAGGTCGCGGAGGCGGCGCCCGCGGCGGCGGCGACGAGCCCACCGGCGACCATGGTGACGGCGGCGGCCTTCTTCAGGTTCTTCACTTCTTGATCCTCCGTTGGATTCCGCTGCGGCGGTCGCCGCAGCACGCCATGGAGAACGCCCGCACGCCACCCAGGTTGCGCCGAGTGGGTGACATCCACACGACGGTATGAATCTCACACCGGTACCGCCGGTCCGGTTGACTAGCTCGTCAGGCCGTGGCGTACGGCCCAGAGCGCTGCCTGGGTGCGGTCAGCGAGGTCCAGCTTCATCAGGATGTTCGAGACGTGGGTCTTGACGGTCTTCTCGGAGAGGACCAGCGCGCGGGCGATCTCACGGTTGGAGCGGCCGTCGGCGATCAGGCCGAGGACTTCGCGCTCCCGCTCGGTGAGGGTGGTGCCACGGCCCGTACCGCCGTTGCCGTCGTCCTGGCTGAGGAGCGCACCGGCCACCTCGGGCTGGAGCAGGACGTGTCCCGCGTGTACGGAGCGGATGGCGCCGGCCAGGGCGTCCGGGTCGACGTCCTTGTAGACGTACCCGGCGGCGCCCGCGCGCAGGGCCGGGACCACGGTGCGCTGCTCGGTGAAGCTGGTGACGATCAGCACCTTGGCCGCGTTGGCCTGTTCGCGCAGCTTGCGCAGGGCCTCGATGCCGTCCATGCCGGGCATCTTCACGTCCATGAGCACCACGTCCGGGCGCAGCTCCTCGGCGCGGGCAACGCCCTCGGCGCCGTCGGCGGCCTCTCCGACGACCTCGATGTCGTCCTGGACCTCCAGGAAGGTGCGCAGCCCGCGGCGGACCACCTGGTGGTCGTCGACCAGCAGAACGCGGATCCGAGTCCTTGAACCGGGCGCAGCCTCAGCCACCGGGGACCTCCAACTCGATCGTGGTGCCCTTGCCGGGCGCGGACTGGATGGTGAGCGAGCCGCCGATGCCGCTCGACCGGTCACGCATGGACACGAGCCCGAGGTGACGGCCGGCGCGGCGGATCGAGCGGGGGTCGAATCCCTTGCCGTCGTCGGTGACGGTGAGCAGCGCGCCCTGGCCGCGCCGTACCAGCGAGACCGCGACATGGCCGGCGCCGGAGTGGCGCAGGGCGTTGTGCAGGGCCTCCTGGGCGACCCGGAGCATGGCCTCCTCCTGGGCGGCCGGCAGGGCGCGTATCCCGCGGCTTTCGAAGGTGACGTGCGCGCTGTGGGCGCGGTCCAGAACCTGGACGTGGGTACGGAGGGTGTGGACGAGGCCGTCCTCGTCGAGTGCGGCCGGGCGCAGCTCGACGACCGCGGCGCGCAGCTCGTCCACGGCCTCGGCGGCGAGCACGGCGACCTGCTGGAGCTCCCCCTTGGCGCGGTCCGGGTCCCGGTCGACGAGGGTGGCCGCCGCCTGGGCCGTGAGCCGCAGGGAGAACAGCTTCTGGCTGACGGCGTCGTGCAGCTCGTGGGCGAGGCGGGAGCGCTCCTCGGCGATGGTGAACTCGCGGCTGCGTTCGTACAGCCGGGCGTTGGTGAGGGCGATGGCGGCGTGCTGGGCGAGGATGCCGAGCAGCGCCTCGTCGTCCTCGGTGAAGCCGCACCTTCCCTCGGCCGGCTTCGGGCAGCGCTTGTTGGCGAGGAACAGCGCGCCGATGGTCTCGTCGTCGTCCCTGATGGGCAGGCCCAGGAAGTCCGACATCTCGGGGTGGGCTGCGGGCCAGCCCTCGAACCGGGGGTCCTTGCGGACATCGGCGAGGCGCTCCGTCTTCGCCTCGCGGAGCATCGCCGCGAGGATGCCGTGCTGACGCGGCAGCGGGCCGATCGCCTTCCACTGCTCCTCGCTGACGCCGTCCACGACGAACTGGGCGAAGCCCCCGTGGTCGTCGGGGACGCCCAGCGCCGCGTACTCGGCGTCGAGCAGCTCGCGGGCCGAGGCGACGATCGTCTTGAGGACGTCGCGCACCTCCAGGTGCCTGCTCATCGCGAGCAGGGCGGCGCTGACGGCGGCGAGGCCGGAGCGGGGCGGTCGATCGGTCATGTGTTCACGTTACCGGTGGGGTGTGACGGTCCGTATCGGACCGGGGACGGCTGCGGCTGGGGCTTGGGGCCTAGGTCGATGTTCCCCTCGCGGCCGGGGCTCTCACATGAGGCGGTGGTCGCGGTCGCGGTCGCGGCTGGGGTCATGCCGGGGCGCCGGGCCCGGTAACCGGCCGCAAGGGATGGGCGGCAGGGCTGTCGCGATCGTCACGGGGGCTTCCAAGGGGCTGGGGCGGGCTTCCAGGCCGCGGCGCTCGGCGAGGAAGGGTGGGACCTGGCCCCGGACGCCCGAACGGCGGACGTAGGAGGAGAGCGCGCGCCGGGCGCGGGCGCACGGGACGCGGTGGTGGCGCTGCCCGGGGACGTGACGGACGCGGCGCGCCGGACCCGGCTGGTGGCCGCCGCGCGGGAGCTGGGCGGGCTCGACCTGCGGGTGAGCAACGCGAGCGCCCTGGGTGCCGAGCCGCTGGTGCGGCTGGACGCCCTGCCGCTGGACGGGCTTCGGGCGGCGCTGGAGACCAACCTGGTGGCGGCGCTCGGGCTCGCGCAGGAGTCCTTGCCGCTGCTCCGGGCGAGCGCGGCCGGGACGGTGATCGCGGTCAGTCGGACGGCGGCGGAGGCGTACGGGACCCGGGGCGTGGAGCTGCGCACGCCGGACGGCCGGGGCGCCACCCGGCCGCGCGCCGGGGACCCGGTGGGGGCGGCCGTACGGCTGCCCGGGGGCGCCCGCCTCGTACTGGAGGAGCCGCTCACCCGGGGCGCCGCGCGGCTGTGGTGGGCGTCGGTGTCGGTCGGCGTGCCGGGGCTGCCGGCGCTCCACGGGCGGCCCATCCGTACGAATACACCGAGCGGGACCAGCCTCTGGCCGCGTACCAGACGGTCTTCGCGCGCCCCTCGCCCGACGGCGCCGGCTCCGTGGAGCCGAGCGCGGCGCGGCCCTTCACGGCGGGGATGGTCGCCGAGCTGGTGAGCCGGGGGGTGTGGTTCGCGCCGGTGACTCTGCACACGGGGGTGGCTGACCGAGGCGCACGAGCCGCCGTACCCGGAGCGCTTCTCGGTTGAGGCGGCCACGGCGCGGCCGGTGAACGCGGCGCGGGGTGATGGGGGCGGCGGCGAAGCGGGCGGGGCGCGTGAGGGGCGGCGTACCGCCTCCCCTTCCGCCCCGGCTCCGCGGGGGCGGAAGGGGAGCGGAAGCCGGGAGGGGCCGGGTCATCGCGGTGGGGACGACCGCGGTGCGGGCGCTGGAGTCCGCGGCGGCGGACGACGACGGCGTCGTACGGGAGACGTCCGGGTGGACGGACCTGGTGGTCACGCCGGCGTGGGGTGGGGGCCGTCGACGGGCTGCTCACGGTTGCACGAGCCGGAGGCCTCGCACCTGCTGACGCCGGGAGCGATCGCCGGAAGGGCCGCGCTGAGCAGGGCTTGTACCGAGGCGCTACGGCGTCTCCACCTCTGGCACGAGTCCGGCGACGTCCATCTCCTCCTGCCGGATGAGGGCCCTCACTGAACGCATTGCTGCCGCAACAGATGGTGAGTTCGTTACTCGCCCGATGTGAGGCCGCGCATAGGACCCAGGTCACTTACGAAGCCCTGTAGTGGATGCGTAAGAAGCACATCAGTACTGGTGCAGGCCGTTAGTGGGGTGTTTTGGAGCGCTTGTCGCCACGTCCTGATCCACTACCCGGCTTCGTACGTCACACCTTTGCCACAGCATTTTGCTGCCGCTAAGAATTGCAACCGTTGCCCGCCGAGCAGGCGCAGCGCCACCCGGCCAGGCGACGTTCCGCGATTCGAAGAGGTACGACTGCATGTCCGCGTTCAGCAACCGCCCCGGCTTCAGCCGTCTCAACAAGAACCACAAGAAGCTCTCGCTGGCCGGCGTGGCCGCCCTCGGCGCCGCCGCCATCGCGTTCTCGGCCGTTCCGAGCAACGCCTCCACCGAGATCGAGCCGCAGGCCGTCGTCGCCGCAGCACCGGTCGCCTTCAGCGGCGCCAAGACCGCCCCGCTGCAGCTCGGCATCAACGAGCAGGCGACCACCATCGAGCTGAAGGCCAAGGCCGACGCCGCCGCCGCGGCCAAGGTGAAGGCCGAGGCCGCCGCGAAGGCCAAGGCCGCTGCCGCCGCCAAGGCGAAGGCCCAGGCCGAGGCCGCCGCGAAGAAGCGCGCCGCCGAGAAGGCCGCCGCCAGCCGCGCCGCCGCCCGCAAGCCGGTCTACGCGAACAACCTCGACGGCTGGATCCGCGAGGCGCTCCACATCATGAAGAAGCACAACATCCCCGGCACCTACGAGGGCATCCACCGCAACATCATGCGGGAGTCCAGCGGTAACCCGAGGGCGATCAACAACTGGGACATCAACGCCATCAACGGCGTCCCGTCGATCGGTCTGCTCCAGGTCATCAAGCCGACCTTCGACGCCTACCACGTCCCGGGCACCAAGAAGAGCCAGTGGGACCCGGTCGCCAACATCGTCGCCGCGTGCAACTACGCGGCCGACCGCTACGGCTCCATGGACAACGTCAACAGCGCGTACTGAGTCGTACCGCTCGCCACGATGACGGAAAGGGCGGCACCCCTGCGCGGGGTGCCGCCCTCGTCCGCGTCCGGCGCGCGTCACGCACGCGTGCGTGCGGCTCCGGCGCGCGTCACTTGCGCATGACCTCCGGCTCGTGGCGGCGCAGCAGGCGCGCCACGGCGAAGCCGCAGGCGATGCCGATGAGCAACAGGACGGAGACGTTCACGCCCCACTGGGCCGCGGTGTGGTCCCACAGCGGGTCCAGGTTGGTCGGGTCCTTCGGGTCCCACGGGGGCATCAGGTGGGCGAGGTCGAGCGTCGAGCCCGCGCCCGCGATGGCCCAGCGGGACGGCATCAGCCAGGCGAACTGCTCCAGGCCCGGCGAGCCGTACACCTGGAAGAGGATGCCGGTGAAGACGACCTGGACGATCGCGAACATCACCAGCAGCGGCATGGTCTTCTCGGCGGTCTTCACCAGGGACGAGATCACGAGGCCGAACATCATCGACGTGAAGCCGAGCGCGATGATCACGACGCACAGCTCGACGGCGGGCGGCATGATCAGGCCCTCCTCCGGGAGCTCGCGGGTCGCGAAGCCGATGCCGCAGATGATGACGCCCTGGATGGCCGTGATCACGCCGAGGACGATCACCTTGGACATCAGGTACGCCGAGCGGGACAGGCCGGTGGCCCGCTCCCGTTCGTAGATGACCCGTTCCTTGATCAGCTCTCGTACGGAGTTGGCGGCGCCCGAGAAGCACATGCCGACCGCGAGGATCAGCATGATCGTGCCTGCGTCGCCGTTGAAGCGGGACGGCGGCTTCGGCCGCGCGAGCCCGAAGTCGGCCGGGATGACGACCGAGACCAGGCCGAGGACGGCCGGGAGGATCACCATCAGGCCCAGGAAGCCCTTGTCCGACGCGATCACCGAGGTGTAGCGGCGGATCAGGGTCCACAGCTGCGCGCCCCAGCCCTGCGGCTTCGGCGGGCGCATCGCCTGGGCCGGCGGCATCTGGACGGACTGCGGGGCGACGGCGTCGATGTCCGCGGCGTACATCTGGTAGTGCTGCGAGCCCTTCCAGCGGCCCGCCCAGTCGTAGTCGCGGTAGTTCTCGAAGGCGGAGAAGACGTCGGCCCACGTGTCGTAGCCGAAGAAGTTGAGGGCCTCCTCCGGCGGGCCGAAGTACGCCACCGAGCCGCCGGGGGCCATGACGAGCAGCTTGTCGCAGAGCGCGAGCTCGGCGACGGAGTGCGTGACGACGAGGACCGTGCGGCCGTCGTCGGCCAGGCCACGCAGCAGCTGCATGACGTCGCGGTCCATGCCCGGGTCGAGGCCGGAGGTCGGCTCGTCCAGGAAGATCAGCGAGGGCTTGGTCAGCAGCTCCAGGGCGACGGAGACGCGCTTTCGCTGGCCGCCGGAGAGGGAGGTGACCTTCTTCTCCTTGTGGACGTCCAGCTTGAGCTCGCGCAGGACCTCGTCGATGCGGGCCTCGCGCTCCTGCACGGTGGTGTCCGCGGGGAAGCGGAGCTTCGCCGCGTACTTGAGCGCGGTACGGACGGTCAGTTCCTTGTGCAGGATGTCGTCCTGCGGGACCAGGCCGATGCGCTGACGCAGCTCGGCGAACTGCTTGTACAGGTTCCGGTTGTCGTAGAGGACGTCACCCTGGTTGGCGGGACGGTAACCGGTGAGCGCCTTGAGGAGCGTGGACTTGCCGGAACCGGAGGGGCCGATGACGGCGATGAGCGACTTCTCCGGCACACCGAAGGAGACGTCCCTCAGGATCTGCTTGCCGCCGTCGACCGTGACGGTGAGGTGGCGGGCGGAGAAGGAGACCTCACCGGTGTCGACGAACTCCTCGAGGCGGTCCCCGACGAGCCGGAAGGTCGAGTGACCGACGCCGACGATGTCGTTCGGGCCGATGAGGGCGGTGCCGGACTTGGCGAGCGGCTGGCCGTTGACGTACGTGCCGTTGTGGGACCCGAGGTCGCGGATCTCGAAGCGGCCGTCGGGCGTCGCGTGGAACTCGGCGTGGTTGCGCGAGACCTGGAGGTCGGAGACGACCAGCTCGTTCTCCAGCGCACGACCGATGCGCATCACGCGGCCGAGGGCCAGCTGGTGGAAGGTGGTCGGGCTGCGGTCGCCGTAGACCGGCGGGGCGGCGGCGCCCTGCGCCTGCCGGGCGTACTGCTCGGCCGGGCCGGCCCCGGGGCCGTGGCCGGACTGCTGGTGCGGGACCTGGGCGTGGGGGTGCTGCCCGCCTTGCGCGTGGGGCTGTTGCTGCTGCGGCCAGCCGTGAGGCTGCGGGGCCTGCTGGTGCGGGACCTGCTGCTGGGGCGCGTGCTGTTGGGGCGGCTGCTGTTGCGGCCAGCCGTGGGGCTGCGGGGCCTGAGCGCCGGCGGCCTGCGCGCTGTACGCGCCGGCTCCGGCCCCCGCCGCGGCCGCGGCACCGGTGAGATTCAGCCGCGGGCCGTCCGTGGCGTTGCCCAGGTGCACGGCCGCCCCCGGGCCGATTTCCATCTGGTGGATCCGCTGGCCCTGCACGTATGTGCCGTTGGTGGAGCCGTGGTCCTCGATGACCCAACTGCGGCCGCCCCAGCTGATCGTGGCATGCCGCCATGAGACCCGTGCGTCGTCGATCACCAGGTCACCCTGCGGATCGCGGCCGAGGGTGTACGACCTGGACGGATCGAGGGTCCAGGTCCTTCCGTTCAATTCCAGTACGAGTTCCGGCACTCCATGCCCCACTAGTTGTCCCCCGAGTGACCCCCGTCGCGGGGAGTCTAGGGATGGTGAACATCAGTGGGGAACTATTTCAGGCCCGGTCCCGTATTCGAAAGTCGGGCGATGTGAAGACAGCGGGCAGGCCCGCGCGGGGCGTTGCGTCCCTGCGCCGGCGGGCGGAGGACAAATGGATCCGGAAGCCCTCAACCAACCATGAGTGCGGATGGATCGTGCGCGGCTCGGGCAACTCGGCTTCCGCGCCGGGCCTTTCCGGGGCCTTTCCGGGGGCCTTTGGGGCACCTTCGCCCTCCACGCGGGGTCCGGGTGTACGCGGGCGGGCACGGGGGTGAGGGTGGTCCCCGCGTCCGGTGGAGCGATGTGATCCCGGCCTCGGTCGCGGGCGTGGCCCGCCCGGTCCTGGTGGGTGACGGCGCACCACCGGCTCTCCCCGGCAGACGGCGGCCCGCGCGGGAACGGGCGCCCGGAGCGTAAGGGCCCGCCCCCCGCCGAGGCGGCGGGCGCCGGAAAACGCGCCGCCATGCCCATGACCGCCCGTCGCCGGCCGTGACCGGCCCGGCGGCGCACCCCGGGTCGCCCCGCCGGAAGCGGCATGCCGGTCCGCCGGCGGGTGCGCCCCGGCGGGCCCCGAATCCGGGTGGAGGCCCGAGGCCGGGTGGGCCGCGTCGCCGGGGGTGTCCGGTACGCGGGACAGGGGGAGCTCGGGAGCGGGTGGGCCGATACGGTGGAGGGACCATGAGCGCATCGCAGACCTCCGACGTACCCACCCTTCTCGTCAAGATCTTCGGGAAGGACCGGCCCGGGATCACCGCCGGGCTGTTCGACACCCTCGCCGCCTTCTCCGTCGACGTCGTCGACATCGAGCAGGTCGTCACCCGTGGCCGCATCGTCCTGTGCGCGCTCGTCACCGAACCCACCGTGAGCACCGAGGGTGAGCTGCGGGCCACCGTGCACAGCTGGGCGGAGTCGCTGAAGCTGCAGGCCGAGATCATCTCGGGTACGGGTGACAACCGGCCGCGCGGCGTCGGCCGCTCCCATGTCACCGTGCTCGGTCACCCCCTGACCGCGGAGGACACCGCGGTCATAGCGGCCACGATCACCTCGACGGGCGGGAACATCGACCGGATCTTCCGGCTGGCGAAGTACCCGGTGACGGCAGTGGAGTTCGCGGTGTCCGGTACGGAGACGGAGCCGCTGCGCACCGCCCTCGCGCCGCGGGCCCACGAGATCGGGGTCGACGTGGCGGTCGTGTCGGCGGGTCTGCACCGCCGGGCCCAGCGGCTGGTCGTCATGGACGTGGACTCGACGCTCATCCAGGACGAGGTGATCGAGCTCTTCGCGGCGCACGCCGGCTGCGAGGACAAGGTCGCCGAGGTCACCGCCGCGGCGATGCGGGGCGAGCTGGACTTCGAGCAGTCGCTGCACGCGCGCGTGGCGCTGCTCGCCGGACTGGACGCGTCCGTCGTCGACAAGGTGCGCTCCGAGGTCAGGCTGACCCCGGGTGCCCGCACCCTGATCCGTACGCTCAAGCGGCTCGGGTACCAGGTGGGTGTCGTGTCGGGCGGGTTCACCCAGGTCACGGACGACCTTCAGGTGCGGCTCGGGCTCGATTTCGCCTCCGCCAACACGCTTGAGATCGTGGACGGCAAGCTGACCGGGCGGGTGACCGGCGAGATCGTCGACAGGGCCGGGAAGGCGCGGCTGCTGCGCCGGTTCGCCGCCGAGGCCGGCGTACCGCTCGCGCAGACCGTCGCCATCGGTGACGGAGCCAACGACCTGGACATGCTGAACGCGGCCGGTCTGGGCGTGGCCTTCAACGCCAAGCCGGTCGTGCGCCGCGCCGCCGACACGGCGGTGAACGTGCCGTTCCTGGACACGGTGCTCTACCTGCTGGGCATCACCCGCGAAGAGGTCGAGGCGGCGGACACCGAGGTGATCCAGACCGCGCCCGGGCCGCGACCGCCGGCCGGGCAGCGGAGGACGTGAGCAGTGCGGGACGTGCACGGGAAGACGTGAACAGGAAAGGGCCCGGACACCGACCGATCGAACGGTCCGGTGTCCGGGCCCTCCCCTGTGCGGAGCCGGGAGAGAGCCGAAGACCTACTCGTGCGGCGCCCAGTACCCGGTCAGTGTGCCGACGCCGTGCTCCACGGACTTCCAGGAGCCGCTGAACTCGACCACGGCGAACGCCGCGGTCGGGAAGCCGCCCCGGCTCATCCGGGCCACGGTGTCGCCCTCGGCCCGGCCGGCGAGGGCGTCGGCGAGGGCGTGCATGCCGGGGTTGTGGCCGATGACGAGGAGGTCGTTCACCTCGTCGGGGGTCTCGTTGAGCAGCGCGAGAAGGTCGCCGAGAGAGGCATCGTACAGCCGCTCGTCGTACACGGTCCTGGGGCGCCGGGGCAGCTCGTGCACCGCCAGCTTCCATGTCTCGCGGGTCCTGGCGGCGGTCGAGCAGAGGGCCAGGTCGAAGGTGATTCCGGTCTCGGCGAGCCGGCGGCCGGCCACGGGCGCGTCCATGCGGCCTCGGTCGGCGAGCGGCCGCTCGTGGTCGGACACCTGGGGCCAGTCGGCCTTCGCATGCCGGAGTAGCACGATCCTGCGGGGTGTATCGACGCTCATGCTCACCAGCTTCGCATGAAACGCGCCACCGGGCGCAGGGTGTTGACCACCCCGACCCCGCAGAGGTGAGGGCCGGGATCGGTCAGCGCGAGAGGGTCTGCCGGATCTGTTCGAGGATCCGCCCGACGGCCGGGTCACCACCCGCCGCGTGCGCCTCACCGCCCCCGGTGATGAAAACAAGGAGGGCGGCGAAGGCGAGCACGGGCAGGGCCAGCGCCCACCACGGCAGCCGGGCGTCGACGCCGCCCGGGGGCCGGGTCCGGGTGTGCGTACGGGCCGCCATGGTCGCCTCCGTGGAGATCCGGGGTGTGGGTCGATGTACCCCGGACGCTACGGATCATCGCCCCCGCTTGCCCATCCGGTGATCCACCCACTTCACCCTGAGGCCGGCCCCCTAGGGGATGGGGGCGCCTGCCCCTCCCCCGGCGCCCGCGTGCGGGGTCATGGCGAGACGACGGACGCGATGATGCCGATGATCACGCCGATCGCCAGCATCGCGCCGAGCACGATGAGGAGCTTCTTCTGACCGTTCTGGGGGTTCGGGTCGAGCACAGGCTGCTGCATGCCCCCAGTCTCGCACCTCAGATCTCGTCCTCGATGGTCCGGTCCCGTCCGGCGACGATCCCGACGATCATCTGCGGCACCATCAGCCCGGCCATGAGGGCGAGCGGGGTCCCCCAGCCGCCGCTGTGCTGGTACAGGGCTCCGACCAGCGTCGGTCCGGGGATGGAGATGAGGTAGCCGACGCTCTGGGCGAAGGCGGAGAGCCGCACGACACCGCCGCCCGTCCGCGACCGCATGCCGATCATGGTGAGGGCGAGCGGGAAGGCGCAGTTCGAGACGCCGAGCAGGACCGCCCAGAGCCACGCTCCGCTCGCGGGGGCGAAGAAGAGGCCGGCGTACCCGGTGAGTCCGCAGAGGGCGAGGGCGACGACGATGGGGCCCTGGTTCTTCATCCGGCCGGCCAGCCGCGGGATGACGAACGCGAGCGGCACGCCCATCACCATGGTGACGGCGAGCAGCACCCCGGCCGTACCGGCGGAGACGCCCGCGTCGCGGAAGATCTGCGGCATCCAGCCCATGGTGATGTACGCGCCGGTGGCCTGGAGCCCGAAGAAGCAGCCCAGCGCCCAGGCGGTCCGGCTCCGGGTGATCCGGGGGGCGGCGCTCTCGCGCCCGCCGGAGGCGCCGGACGCTCCCCCCTCGGAGGCCGTGGCGCCCGTCGGCGACGTCGCGTCGCGGCGCCCCCGGTCGCGTACCAGCGGCAGCCAGGCCAGCGCCGCGACGGCGGCGAGGGCGGCCCACACGCCGAGGCCGGCGCGCCAGCTGCCGCCCAGCGCGTCGGTGACGGGGACGGTCGCGGCGGCCGCGAGGGAGGTGCCGAGCGCCAGGGCCATCGAGTAGAGGCCGGTCATGGAGCCGACGCGGTCGGGGAAGTACCGCTTGACGATCACCGGCATGAGGACGTTGCTGACGGCGATGCCCATGAGGGCCAGCGCGCTGGCGGCGAGGAAGGCGGCCGTGCCGCCGGTGAAGGGGCGGATGACCAGGCCGGCCGTGATGGCGGCCATGCCGGCGAACACGACGGTGGCGGGCCCGAAGCGGCGGGCGAGGCGGGGCGCGGTGATCCCGAAGACGGCGAAGCACAGCGGCGGTACCGAGGTGAGCACGCCGGCCACGCTGCCGCTCATGTGCAGCCCGACCCGTACCTCTTCGAGGAGGGCGCCGAGGCTGGTGATCGCGGGGCGGAGGTTGAGCGCGGCGAGGACGAGTCCGAGGATCAGGAGCCGGGTGAGCCAGACCGCGGGCGCGCGCACGGGCCCGGCGCTCGTCCGTATCGCTTCGGCCGGGTCGGCGCTCGTGTCCGAGGGGCGTGTCCGGGCGGGGGTTGGGGCCGGAATCTGCGTCTGGGTGAGGGTCTTCGGCTCGTCGGACATGCACCCATCATAGAATCATGGGATGATTGGCTGTCCAATCCGCCGTCCACCGGCACGACAAGGAGCACCATGGCGCTCAGCTCACCCCGTCGCTCCGGGCTTTCCGATCAGGTGATCGCCGAGCTGCGGAACCAGATCACGTCGGGCGAGTGGCCGGTCGGCTCCCGTATCCCCACCGAACCGGAGCTGGTCGAGCAGTTGGGCGTGGCCCGCAACACGATCCGCGAGGCGGTCCGGGCGCTGGCGCACAACGGCCTGCTGGACATCCGTCAGGGGTCGGGGACGTATGTGATCGCGACCAGCGAGCTGGCCGGGGTGATGCACCGCCGTTTCTCGGGCGCCGACCCGCGGCACATCGCCGAGCTGCGCTCCACCCTGGAGTCGTCCGCCGCGCGGCTGGCCGCGGAACGGCGCACCGACCGGGACATGAGGCAGCTGGACGCACTGCTCGCGCGGCGCGAGGAGGCGTGGGAGCAGGGCGACGCGGAGCGGTTCGTGGCGGCGGACTCGACGTTCCACCTCGCGGTGGTGGCCGCCTCGCACAACGACGTCCTGACCGAGCTCTACGCCGACCTGGGCCATCTCGTACGGGACTGGCTGCGTGAGGACGTGGGCGGGGACCTGCGCCCGGAGAACCACATGGACCACGCGCGGCTGGTGGAGGCGATCCGGGCGGGCGACGCGGACGCGGCGGCGTCGGAGGCGGCGGGTTACCCCTTCGTGTGCCTGCGTCAGTCCGGTACGGACTCGTGAGTGATCCAGGCGGTGCGTACCTCTTTCCAGCAGCGCTCGGTCAGCTCGGCGTAGGCGGTGGGGGCGACCTCGACGGGCGCGCTGTCGGAGTCGATGTCCCACCACCGGTCGCACTCGACGTGCAGCTGGACGCGATCCGTGTGGGGGTAGGGGTTGTGGCAGTACGCGGTGACACGGGATCCGTTCACCGACGTACGGCATGAGGCCGTGTACGCGTCGCGTTCCTCGTCGGCGTATGCCTGGGCGCTGACCGTGAGCCCCATCAGGAGGGCCGAGCCGGCCGCCAGGGCCAGGTGCTTCGTACGCACAGCCACACCTCCTCCCCGTTCATCCCGGGCGCCGGGGTCAACCCCCGGGTTCCGAGCCACGGACGCGAATGTCCGTTCTGACCCAGTGTGCCGTGCCCGCCGTGACTCTACGACTCGGGGGACGCACGGCACGTCGCGGGACGCAGGACGGCCGCGCACCGTCCGGGGACAGTGCGCGGCCGTGACCGTACGTCGCGTGCGTGACGCCCGCGTGCTGTGTGCGAGGGCTCAGGCGCCCATGATGTGCACGCCGCCGTCGACGTGGACGATCTCGCCGGTGGTCTTCGGGAAGAAGTCCGAGAGCAGCGCGACCACACCGCGGCCGGCCGGCTCCGGGTCGGACATGTCCCACTGCAGCGGGGAGCGCTCGTCCCACACCTTCGCCAGATCCGAGAAGCCCGGGATGGACTTGGCGGCCATCGAGCCGAGCGGGCCGGCCGAGATCAGGTTGCAGCGGATGTTCTGCTTGCCCAGGTCACGGGCGAGGTAACGGCTGGTGGCCTCCAGCGCGGCCTTGGCCGGACCCATCCAGTCGTACTGGGGCCAGGCGAACTGCGCGTCGAAGGTCAGACCGACGACCGAGCCGCCGTTCTGCATCAGCGGCATGCAGGCCATCGTCAGCGACTTCAGCGAGAAGGCGGAGACGTGCATCGCGGTGGCCACGGACTCGAACGGCGTGTTGAGGAAGTTGCCGCCGAGGGCGTCCTGCGGCGCGAAACCGATGGAGTGGACGACGCCGTCGAGGCTGCCGAGCTCCTCGCCGACCAGGTCGGCGAGGCGGGCCAGGTGCTCGTCGTTGGTGACGTCGAGCTCGATGACCTTGGCGGGCCTGGGCAGCTTCCTGGCGATGCGCTCGGTCAGGGTGGGCCGCGGGAAGGCCGTGAGGATGACCTCGGCGCCCTGCTCCTGAGCCACCTTGGCGGTGTGGAAGGCGATGGACGACTCCATCAGCACACCGGTGATCAGGACGCGCTTGCCCTCGAGAATTCCGCTCATATGATCAGTGACCCATGCCCAATCCGCCGTCAACCGGGATGACGGCTCCAGTGATGTACGAGGCGTCGTCGGACGCGAGGAACCGGACCGTGGAGGCGATCTCCTCGGGCTGCGCGTAGCGGCCGAGCGGCACCTGGGCGACGATGCCCTTCCGCTGTTCCTCGGTCAGCGCCTTGGTCATGTCGGTGTCGACGAAACCGGGCGCGACGACATTGAACGTGATGTTGCGCGAGCCCAGCTCACGGGCGAGCGAGCGCGCGAAGCCGACCAGCCCGGCCTTGGATGCGGCGTAGTTGGCCTGCCCGGCCGAGCCGAGCAGCCCGACCACGGAGGAGATGAGGACGACGCGGCCCTTCTTGGCGCGCAGCATGGCGCGGTTGGCGCGCTTGACGACGCGGAAGGTGCCGGTGAGGTTGGTGTCGAGTACGGAGGTGAAATCGTCCTCCGACATCCGCATCAGCAGCTGGTCCTTGGTGACGCCGGCGTTGGCCACCAGCACCTCCACGGGACCGTGCTTCTCCTCGATCTCCTTGTAGGCCTGCTCCACCTGCTCGGCGTCGGTGATGTCGCACCGCACGGCGAGGAAGCCCTCCCCGGCGAGGTCTGCCGGGTCACCGGACCGGTACGTGATCGCGACCTTGTCGCCGGCCTCGGCGAAGGCGCGGGCGATGGCGAGGCCGATGCCCCGGTTTCCTCCGGTGACAAGAACCGAGCGGCTCAACGGATCACCCTTTCCCTTGCACGGTGTGGTACCCCGAAAACCTATCGTTCCGGTCGTGGGGAAAGGGAATCGGTCCCTGACAGTGGCGTACGTGAGTCGCTGTCGGATCCCTACAGAAAGCACTGGGCACGGAGCAGTGCGGCGCGACATGATCGGGAGCGACCGGTCGCATACGACAGGAGACAATTCGTGCCTCATTCCATCGACGAAGCCTTCACGGCGCTGCCGCTGCGGGCGCTCGCCGACGCGGCGCTCGCCAGGGCCCGGGCGCTGGGCGCCGAGCACGCCGACTTCCGGCTGGAGCGTGTGCGCAGCGCTTCCTGGCGGCTGCGGGACGCCAAGCCCGCCGGGTCGTCCGACACCACGGACCTGGGATACGCGGTGCGGGTGGTGCACGGCGGGGCGTGGGGGTTCGCGTCCGGGGTGGATCTGACCATGGACGCCGCGGCGAAGGTCGCCTCGCAGGCCGTGGCCATGGCGAAGCTGTCGGCCCAGGTGATCGCGGCGGCCGGGTCGGACGAGCGGGTGGAGCTCGCCGACGAGCCGGTGCACGCGGACCGGACGTGGATCTCCTCGTACGAGATCGACCCCTTCACCGTGCCCGACGCGGAGAAGAGCGGGCTGCTGGCGGAGTGGAGCGCGCGGCTGCTGCGCGCGGACGGGGTGGCGCATGTGGACGCCTCCCTGCTGACCGTTCACGAGAACAAGTTCTACGCGGACACGGCCGGGACCGTCACCACGCAGCAGCGCGTGCGGCTGCACCCGCAGCTGACGGCGGTCGCGGTGGACGGCACGACCGGTGAGTTCGACTCGATGCGCACCATCGCGCCGCCGGCGGGGCGCGGCTGGGAGTACCTGACCGGCACCGGCTGGGACTGGGACGGCGAGCTGGAGCGGATCCCGGAGCTGCTCGCCGAGAAGATGCGGGCGCCGAGCGTGGAGGCGGGGAGGTACGACCTGGTCGTCGACCCGTCGAACCTGTGGCTGACCATTCACGAGTCGATCGGCCACGCCACGGAGCTGGACCGGGCGCTGGGTTACGAGGCGGCGTACGCGGGCACGTCGTTCGCCACCTTCGACCAGCTGGGCAAGCTGGTGTACGGCTCACCCCTCATGAACGTGACGGGTGACCGGACCGCCGAGCACGGGCTCGCGACCATCGGGTACGACGACGAGGGCGTCGAGGCGCAGAGCTGGGACCTGGTGAAGGACGGGATCCTGGTCGGGTACCAGCTGGACCGGCGGATCGCGAAGCTGACGGGGCTCGGGCGGTCCAACGGGTGCGCGTTCGCCGACTCGCCGGGGCACGTGCCGGTGCAGCGGATGGCGAACGTCTCGCTCCGGCCGGAGCCGGGCGGACTGTCGACGGAGGACCTGATCGGCGGCGTGGAGCGCGGCATCTACGTGGTGGGCGACCGCTCGTGGTCGATCGACATGCAGCGGTACAACTTCCAGTTCACCGGGCAGCGGTTCTTCCGCATCGAGAACGGGCGGCTGACCGGCCAGCTGCGCGATGTCGCGTACCAGGCGACGACGACGGACTTCTGGGGCTCGATGGAGAAGGTCGGCGGCCCGCAGACGTACGTCCTGGGTGGCGCTTTCAACTGCGGCAAGGCCCAGCCGGGCCAGATCGCGGCGGTCTCGCACGGCTGCCCGTCGGCCCTGTTCCGGGGCGTGAACATCCTCAACACCGCGCAGGAGGGTGGCCGATGAGCCGCGTAGCCAAGCCGTACGAGATCGTCGAGCGCGCCCTGGAGCTGTCCCGCGCGGACGGCTGTGTGGTGATCGCGGACGAGCAGTCCTCCGCCAATCTGCGCTGGGCGGGCAACGCGCTCACGACCAACGGCGTGACCCGGGGACGGACCCTGACCGTCGTCGCCACCGTCGACGGCGCCGAGGGCACCGCGTCGGGTGTGGTGTCGCGGTCGGCGGTCACCGTCGACGAGCTGGAGCCCCTCGTGCGGGCCGCCGAGGCCGCGGCGCGGGCCGCCGGTCCCGCCGAGGACGCCCAGCCGCTGGTGTCCGGCGGGGAGGCGTCGCCGGACTTCGCTGACGCGCCGGCCGAGACGTCGTCGGCGGTCTTCGCGGACTTCGCGCCCGCCCTGGGCGAGGCGTTCGGGCGGGCCCGCGCCGGGGGGCGCGAGCTGTACGGGTTCGCGAACCACGAGCTGACGTCGACGTATCTCGGTACGTCGACGGGGCTGCGGCTGCGCCACGACCAGCCGTCGGGAACGCTGGAGCTCAACGCCAAGTCGCCGGACCGGACGCGCTCGGCGTGGGCGGGGCGCTCCACCCGGGACTTCAAGGACGTGGACCCGACGGCGCTGGACGCGGAGCTGGCGCGGCGGCTGGGCTGGGCGGAGCGCCGGATCGAGCTGCCCGCCGGGCGGTACGAGACGCTGCTGCCGCCGACCGCGGTGGCGGACCTGCTGATCTACCAGCTGTGGTCGTCGGCGGGCCGGGACGCGGCGGAGGGGCGCACCGTCTTCTCCAAGCCCGGCGGCGGCACCCGGGTCGGCGAGACGCTGTCGCCGCTGGGGCTGACGCTGCGCAGCGACCCGAACGAGCCGGGTCTGGAGTCGGCGCCGTTCGTGATCGCGCACTCCTCGGGCGACGACTCCTCGGTGTTCGACAACGGGCTGCCGCTGGCGCCGACCGACTGGATGCGCGAGGGGCGCCTGGAGCGGCTGGCCACCACCCGGCACAGCGCCGGTCTTACCCGGTTGCCGGTGGCTCCGGTGATCGGCAACCTGGTGCTGGACGGCGGTGGGGAGCTGTCGCTGGAGGAGATGGTCGCCTCCACGGGGCGCGGGCTGCTGCTGACCTGCCTCTGGTACATCCGCGAGGTCGACCCGGCGACGCTGCTGCTGACGGGGCTGACCCGGGACGGCGTGTACCTGGTCGAGGACGGCGAGGTCGTCGGCGAGGTGAACAACTTCCGCTTCAACGAGTCGCCGGTGGACCTGCTGTCCCGGGCGACCGAGGCAGGCCGGACGGAGAAGACGCTGCCGCGCGAGTGGGGCGACTGGTTCACCAGGGCCGCCATGCCCCCGCTGCGGGTGCCGGACTTCAACATGAGTTCGGTCAGCCGCGGCGTGTGACCCCCGCATAGACTGGCCCGGGCCCTGGCCAGGGCCCCGGACCGAGAACCGATCAAGGAGACACGAGATCGTGACGGACATCGTCGACGAGCTGAAGTGGCGCGGGCTGTTCGCCCAGTCCACCGACGAGGACGCCCTGCGCAAGGCGCTCGCGGACGGTCCGATCACGTTCTATTGCGGCTTCGACCCGACCGCGGCCAGCCTGCACGTCGGGCACCTGGTGCAGGTGCTCACCGTCCGCCGGCTCCAGCAGGCCGGGCACCGGCCGCTGGCGCTGGTGGGCGGGGCGACGGGTCAGATCGGTGACCCGCGCCCGACCGCGGAGCGCACTTTGAACGACCCGGAGACGGTCGCGCGGTGGGTGACCCGGCTGCGGGAGCAGATCGAGCCGTTCCTGTCCTTCGAGGGCGAGAACGCCGCGATCATGGTGAACAACCTGGACTGGACCGCGAACCTGACCGCGATCGAGTTCCTGCGCGACATCGGCAAGCACTTCCGAGTCAACAAGATGCTGACCAAGGACTCGGTCGCCCGGCGCCTGGAGTCGGAGCAGGGCATCAGCTACACCGAGTTCAGCTACCAGCTGCTCCAGGGCATGGACTTCCTGGAGCTGTACCGGAGGTACGGCTGCGTCCTCCAGCAGGGCGGCAGCGACCAGTGGGGCAACCTGACGGCCGGCCTGGACCTCATCCACCGGCTGGAGCCGGACGCCACGGTGCACGCGCTGGCGACGCCGCTGATGACCAAGGCGGACGGCACCAAGTTCGGCAAGACCGAGGGCGGGGCCGTCTGGCTGGACCCGGAGATGACCACGCCGTACGCGTTCTACCAGTTCTGGCTGAACGTGGACGACCGGGACGTCTCGGGGTACATGCGCATTCTCAGCTTCAGGAGCCGTGAGGAGCTCGAGGAGCTGGAGAAGCTCACCGAGGAGCGTCCCCAGGCCCGTACGGCGCAGCGCGCGCTGGCGGAGGAGCTGACGACGCTGGTGCACGGCGCCGCGCAGTGCGCGGCGGTGATCGCCGCGTCGAAGGCGCTGTTCGGCCAGGGCGAGCTCGGTGAGCTGGACGCGGCGACGCTGGACGCGGCGCTTTCGGAGCTGCCGCACGCCCGGGTCACCGAGCTGGGCCAGGTGGTGGACCTCTTCGCGGAGGTCGGCCTGGCGCCGAGCAAGTCGGCCGCCCGCCGCACGGTGAAGGAGGGCGGCGCGTACGTGAACAACGTCAAGGTGACCGCCGAGGACGCAATGGTCTCCGCCGATGACCTGCTGCACGGGCGCTGGCTGGTGCTGCGCCGCGGCAAGAAGAACCTGGCGGCGATCGAGGTCGCCGCGTAGCGGGTCCAACCGGGTGCGGGCCGGCCCCGCCGGCACGGCGTGTCGGAGGCGGCCCGGGTACGGGGAAGAGGTACCCGGGCCGCCTCCCTCCGCGCTGGGTGCGCGGTGCCGTGCGGCCGGTGCGCGGTGCCGTGCGGCCTGGTCAGGCGCGTTGTTTGTTGCGGCGCATGGCCATGTAGAGCATGTCTCCGACGCCGACGATGACGACCGCCGCCACGACCTGCAGGGCGTGCCGGCCCCAGTCGATTCCGGGGGTGGCGTCGATGCCGAACGCCCGGGCGAGGGCATTGCCGACGATTCCGCCGAGGATGCCGAAGATGGTGGCCAGCCACAGCGGGCTGTGCTGTTTGCCCGGCAGGATCGCCTTGGCCAGCAGGCCCAGTACGAGTCCCACGATAATTGCCCACAACCAGCCCATGGCTGCCTCCTCGCTGCATAGCGGTACAGATCTACGTGAGCGGTCATCGACAGTGTGCGGGCTCGGGTCGCGCCGCGCATGTCGGGCGGTGCGAGGGGCGTGCCGAGCGGTGTGAGGGGCGGTGACATGGGCGGTACGCCGGCGTCCGTGTGCCCTGGTGGGGGCCCTCTCTCGAATCGGGCGCGGGGCGGGCGTACCGTGGGAGCAGATCCGGTCCGGGGAGCGTCCGGTGGAGATGGTCGGGTGGTGGAACGCGATGCGGAAGCACGGTCAGGACGAGGTCTTCCGGATCACCGGAGCCCGCCAGGGCTTGGCCGACGACGTCCGGGCCCGGCAGCGGCGGTATGTGATCTCGATGTTGGTGCGGACCGCGGCGGTCATCGCGGCGGCCACGCTGTGGAACGTCGAGCGGCATGTCGCGATCGTGGCGCTGGTCCTGGGGGCGGTGCTGCCGTACGTCGCGGTGGTGGTCGCGAACGCCGGACGGGAGAGCGCGCCGGCCGCGCCCGAGTCGTTCATCGTCACCCCGACCCCGGTGCAGCCGATGCTGGAGGCGCCGCAGGCCCGGGCGGAGGGGCGAGCGGAACCCGCGGCGGAGCAGGGGCGGGAGCGGACGGAGGATCCGGAGCAGGCGCCGCGGCAGGCGCGTCAGTACGAGCAGAGATGACGCGAAGACGCCGAGAGGGCGACGCCGGCACGGCTGCGCGGAGGCGTGGCGCGGCCGGGCGGCGCGCTGCGGAGCCGCCGTCGAAGTCTCGCCAAGCTCAAGAAATGCTCAGATCAATCATGACGTTCCGGTGCACCACAGCTGGGTCTCCGTGACATACTGCGTAGGCGCTCCGCATCCCCCGTCGGAGCGACGGACCGACGCCGGGCAGCTCCCCCCGTGGCTGCTCGGCGTCGCCTTTGTGTGGGGTGTTGTGTCGGTGCTGTGTGTGGTGGCTGCGTGTTGGGACGTGTGGTGAGCGACGAGACCCCTCCGATCTGTTCCGCCAAGGGCTGCCGCGCGCCCGCTGTGTGGGTGCTGGCCTGGAACAATCCGAAGCTGCACACACCGGAGCGGCGCAAGACGTGGCTGGCCTGCGACGAGCACCGGGAGCACCTGTCGCAGTTCCTGGGCGTGCGCGGCTTCCTGAAGGACGTGGTGACGCTCGCCGAGTGGGGCTCGGGTCCGGGCGGCGATCGCTGAGGCTCAGCCGCCGATCGCCGACATCGGGCGGTCGGGCTGCAGGAAGCTCGGATCATCGAGACCGGAGCCGGCCTTCTTCCCCCACATGGCGACCTTCCATATCCGGGCGATCTCCTCGTCCGGCGCGTCCGAGCGCAGCGCGGCGCGCAGGTCCGTCTCCTCGCGGGCGAACAGGCAGGTGCGGACCTGCCCGTCGGCGGTGAGCCGGGTGCGGTCGCAGGCCCGGCAGAACGGGCGGGTGACGGAGGCGATGACGCCCACGCGGTGCGGTCCGCCGTCGACGAGCCAGCGCTCGGCGGGCGCCGAGCCGCGTGCCTCGTCCGCCTCGGGGGTGAGCGTGAAGCGGGTGCGCAGCGACTCCAGGATGTCCCCGGCGGTGATCATGCCGTCGCGCTTCCAGCCGTGCTGGGCGTCGAGCGGCATCTGCTCGATGAAGCGCAGCTCGTAGTCATGGGCGACGGCCCAGGCGAGCAGGTCGGGGGCCTCGTCGTCGTTGAGCCCGGGCATGAGCACGGCGTTGACCTTGACCGGGGTGAGGCCGGCGTCGCGGGCGGCGGTGAGGCCGTCCAGTACGTCCTGGTGGCGGTCGCGGCGGGTGAGGGTCTTGAAGACGTCGGGCCGCAGGGTGTCGAGCGAGACGTTGACCCGGTCGAGGCCGGCGGCCTTGAGCGCGGTCGCGGTGCGCTTGAGTCCGATGCCGTTGGTGGTCAGTGACATCCTGGGGCGCGGCTCCAGGGCGGCGCACCGCTCCACGATGGAGACCAGGCCGGGGCGCAGGAGCGGCTCGCCGCCGGTGAAGCGGACCTCGGTGATGCCGAGGTCGGTGACGGCGATGCGGATCAGGCGGACGATCTCGTCGACGGTCAGCAGGTCGGGCTTGGCGAGCCACTGCAGGCCCTCCTCGGGCATGCAGTACGTGCACCGCAGGTTGCACCGGTCGGTGAGCGAGACCCGCAAGTCGGTCGCCACACGGCCGTAGGTGTCGATGAGCACTGGGCCCCCTCCCCGGTTGCCGGGATCCGTATACCAGCGGTCGCTGGGATCCGTATACCAGGGAGCCTACGCGACACCTCCGACAACGACACGGGCCATTGTCCACAGGAGCGGCAGGGCCGCGTCGTAGGGATCTACGACGCGGCCGTGGTGTGGTTCCGTACGGTTGCCGACCGAGTGCGGTCGGTGGGTGCGGTCGCTGGGTGCGGTCGGTGGGGGCACGGAGGGCGACCCGGTGGAGCCGCCCGTCCGTGCGGGCCGTCAGCGCGCGCCGTCCACGCGGGCCGTCAGCGCGTGCCGTCAGTGCGCGCCGACGCCGGTGAGGGACTTGACCTCCAGCTCCGCGTACTTGCCCTTGTCCGGCTCCTCCTTGGAGAGCACGGAGCCCAGCCAGCCGAGCAGGAAGCCGAGGGGGATGGAGACCAGGCCGGGATTCTCCAGCGGGAACCAGGCGAAGTCGGCGTCCGGGAACATCGAGCTGGGCTTGGAGGAGACGACCGGCGAGAACAGCACGAGCGTCACCGAGGCAATCAGGCCGCCGTAGATGGACCACAGGGCGCCCTGGGTGGTGAACCTCTTCCAGAACAGGCTGTAGAGGATCGTCGGCAGGTTGGCGGAGGCGGCCACGGCGAAGGCCAGTGCGACGAGGCCGGCGACGTTCAGGTCGCGGGCGAGCGCGCCCAGCGCGATGGAGACGACGCCGATGAAGACGGTCGCCCAGCGGGCGGCGCGGACCTCCTCCTTCTCGGTGGCCTGTCCCCTGCGGATGACATTGGCGTAGATGTCGTGCGCGAAGGACGAGGAGGAGGCGAGGGTGAGGCCGGCGACGACGGCCAGGATGGTCGCGAAGGCGACGGCGGAGATCACCGCGAGCAGGATCGCGCCCCCCGCCGAGTCCACTCCGCCGATGTGCAGGGCGAGGAGCGGGGCGGCGGTGTTGCCCGCCTTGTTGGAGGCGATGATGTCGGCGGGGCCGACGATCGCGGCGGCGCCGAAGCCGAGGGCGATGGTCATCAGGTAGAAGGCGCCGATGATGCCGATGGCCCAGTTGACGGACTTACGGGCAGCCTTGGCGGTGGGCACGGTGTAGAAGCGGATCAGGATGTGCGGCAGGCCGGCGGTGCCGAGGACCAGGGCGATGCCGAGCGAGATGAAGTCCAGCTTCGAGGTGCCCGTGGCGCCGTACTTGAGGCCGGGCTCCAGGAATGCCGCGCCCTTGCCGCTGTTCTCGGCGGCCTTCCCGAGCAGGTCGGAGATGTTGAAGTCGAACTTCAGCAGCACCAGGAAGGTGATGAGCAGCGTGCCCGCGATGAGCAGGACGGCCTTGACCATCTGGACCCAGGTGGTGCCCTTCATGCCACCGATGGTGACGTAGACGATCATCAGCAGGCCGACGAGGGCGACGATCGCGATCTTGCCGCCGTCGGAGGTGATGCCGAGCAGCAGCGAGACGAGCACGCCCGCACCGGCCATCTGCGCCAGCAGGTAGAAGATCGACACGACGATGGTCGACGTGCCCGCGGCGGTGCGGACGGGACGCTGGCGCATGCGGTACGCCAGGACGTCGCCCATGGTGAAGCGGCCGGAGTTGCGCAGTGGTTCGGCGACCAGGAGCAGGGCGACGAGCCAGGCGACGAGGAAGCCGATGGAGTACAGGAAACCGTCGTAGCCGAAGAGGGCGATGGCGCCGGCGATGCCGAGGAAGGACGCGGCGGACATGTAGTCGCCGGAGATGGCGAGGCCGTTCTGGAAGCCGGTGAACTGCCGGCCGCCCGCGTAGAAGTCGGCGGCGCTCTTGGTCTGGCGGCCGGCCCAGACGGTGATGAAGAGGGTCGCGACGACGAAGCACGCGAAGAGGGTGATGATCAGCGGCCGGTGTTCCGAGGCGTCGGACCCGGCCGCCAGCAGGACGGTGGTGTGAGCGGCGCTCATAGGTCGGCCTCCATACGGGACTTGATGGCTTCCGCCTTGGGGTCGAGCTTCTCGGCCGCGTGCCGCGAGTAGAACCAGGCGATGAGGAACGTGGTGAGGAATTGGGCGAGGCCCAGGGCCAGGGCCACGTTGATGTTGCCGAACAGCTTGGTGCCCATGAACCCGCCCGCGTAGTTGGACAGCAGCACGTAGAGCAGGTACCAGGCGATGAAGGCGACGGTCAGGGGGAAGGCGAAGGAGCGGTACGTGCGGCGCAGTTCGCCGAATTCAGCGCTCCCCTGCGCCTCGACGAACGACTCCGTCGTGGGCTGGATGGGGCTGGTGTCCGTACCGCCCGGGGGCGGCGGTGCTTCGGTAGCCACGAATAACTCCTCGCGACGCGGATGAGCTGGGCAGGGACAGGAAATCCTCACGGTGGGGAGCGGTGATGCTCCTCCCCTGACAACGTCACGGAGAGCGTGGCGAAGCGGTTCACCTTCGGCCGTCTTTTCTTCGCGGCCCCGGTCGGGGGAGGACCCGGGGGGGGGCGAACTGCGCCAACTCATTGATGAGCCGGGATGATCGGCGATAGCTTCGCTCGTCATGTACCCGCCCGCGCACACACCGGTGTGCGGGCGGCTGTCACGGATGATGTGGAGAACCCATGGCTCATCTGGGATCCGGACGTGGGCGTGTACGCGCGCTGCCCGCCGGTCTGGCGCTCACCGCCTCGCTCGGCCTGTTCCCTGCGGGGGCGGCTTCGGCCGCTCCGGCGGAGGGAGCACCCGCGCGGGAGACATCGGCGCAGGAGGCACCGGCAGCGGTCGCTCCCGCCGCGGACGGCCCCGCGATGTCGTACGTCGTCAATGTGCGAAGCGGGCACGGCACCGCCGCTTCGGTGAAGAAGGCGATAGCCCGGGCCGGCGGCACGGTGGTCATCGCGTACGACCGGATAGGCGTCATCGTCGTCCACTCCGGAAACCCGGGCTTCGCGAAGGAGATCCGGGCGGCGAGGGGCGTGGAGTCGGCCGGTGCGACGCGGACCGCTCCGCTGGCGGCCCAGACCAGCGACGACATCGCGACGGAGAAGCCACTGACCGCCGCGGAGGCGCGGGCCGCGGCCGCGCAAGCCGCGGCGTCGGTCGCCGATGACGACCCCCTGCAGCCGCTGCAGTGGGACCTGCCCGCGATCAAGGCGGACAAGGCGCACCTGCGGACCCTGGGCAGCCGGAGCGTCACGGTCGCCGTGCTCGACTCGGGGATCGACGACACCCACCCGGACATCGCGCCCAACTTCGACCGCGCGGCGTCGGCCAGTTGCCTGGGCGGAGTGCCGGTGCAGAAGGACAACGCCTGGCGGCCGGTGGCCGAGGAGAGCGATCACGGCATGCACGTCGCGGGCACGATCGCCGCGGCGAAGAACGGGACCGGTGTCACCGGTGTCGCCCCGGGGGTGAAGGTCTCCAGCCTCAAGGTGGCGGAGCCCGCCACCGGCCTGTACTACACGGAGGCGGTCGTCTGTGGCTTCATGTGGGCCGCGGAGCACGGCGTCGACGTGACCAACAACAGCTACTACACGGACCCGTGGCTGTTCAACTGCAAGACGGACGCCGACCAGAAGGCGCTCGTCGAGGCGGTGTCGCGCGCCGCCCGCTACGCCGAGCGCAAGGGCGCGGTGAACGTGGCCGCGGCCGGCAACGCCCGTACCGACCTGGCGTCCGAGACGCTCACCGACAAGACCAGCCCGGACGACACCACACCGGTCGAGCGGGTCATCAACACGCGTGACTGCCTGGACATCCCCTCGCAGCTGCCGGGTGTCGTCACGGTCTCGGCGACGGGCGCGCAGCGCGTGAAGGCGTCGTACTCGAACTACGGCCTCGGTGTCGTCGACGTCACGGCGCCGGGCGGCGACCGGACGGGGTACCAGCCGCCGCAGGCGCCGGCCACCAACGGGCTGATCCTGTCGACGACGTTCGTCGGCGGCCACACGTACAACTACAAGGGCGGTACGTCGATGGCCGCCCCGCACGCCGCCGGTGTCGCCGCGCTCATCAAGTCGGCCCGTCCGCACGCCACGCCCGCCGAGGTGAAGGCGCTGCTGTACGCCCAGGCCGACGACATGGCGTGCACCGATCCGTACGACATCGACAAGGACGGAAAGACCGACGCGGTGTGTGAGGGCGGCCCGCACAAGAACGGGTTCTACGGCAGGGGCATGATCGACGCCCTGGACGCGGTGCGGAAGTAGCGACCTCTTCCACCCTGTGACACTGGGTGCCATAGTGAGGTGATGACCCCTCTCCGGCCAGGGGCGGAGGCATCCGCCTGGATGGCACTCGGTGCCGAACCCGCACTGCTCGACCGGATCTCGTACGGAGGTCCGGCGGGCGGCCTGCCCGCGCGGCTACCGGTCATGGAGCTGGCCCGCGCCACGGTCGCCGTGTGCTCGCTGGCGGCGGCCGAGCTCACCGCCGTACGCGGCGGCCGTGCCGTACCGCGCGTGCGGATCGACGACGGGGCGGTCGCCACGGCCTTCCGCAGCGACCGGCTCGTACGGCTGGACGGGCAGGCGTGGACGGCGTTCGCACCCCTGTCGCGGTTCTGGCGGGCGGCCGACGGGTGGGTGCGTACCCACGCCAACTACCCGCACCACCGCGCCCGGCTGCTCGCCGCGCTCGGCCTGCCGGACGACGCCGGGGTGGACGCGGTGGCCCGCGCCATCGCCGCGCGGCCGGCCATGGCGGTGGAGGACACCGTGTACGCGGCGGGCGGGCTGGCCGTCGCGGCACGCGGGGCCGAGGAGTGGGCCGCGCACCCCCAGGGCGCCCTGGTGGCGCGGCAGCCGCTGCTGACCCTGGAGCGCATCGGTGACGCCCCGGCCCTGGCCCCCCACGACGTGCCTCTGCCCTGCTCAGGGCTGCGGGTGCTCGACCTGACGCGCGTCCTGGCCGGTCCGGTCGCCACGCGGACCCTCGCCCTGCTGGGCGCGGACGTCCTGCGCGTCGACGCCCCGCAGCTGCCCGAGAGTCAGGAGGCGCACAACGACACCGGGCTGGGCAAGCGGTCCACGACCCTGGACCTGGGGCGCGGCGCGGACCACCGGGTGTTCGAGAAGTTGCTCGCGGACGCCGACGTCGTGGTGACCGGCTACCGGCCCGGCGCGCTGGACCGGTTCGGACTCGCCCCCGAGGCGCTGGCCGAGCGCCGCCCCGGCCTGGTCGTCGCGCAGGTCTCGGCGTGGGGCCGGTACGGCCCCTGGCACGAGCGGCGCGGCTTCGACAGCCTGGTCCAGGTGGCGACGGGCATCGCCACGCTGGAGGGCTCGGCCGACGAGCCGGGCGCCCTCCCCGCGCAGGCCCTCGACCACGGCACCGGCTACTTGATGGCCGCGGCCGTGCTGCGGGCGCTGACCGAGCGACACCGCGCCGGCGGGACGTGGCTGACCCGGCTCGCCCTGACGCAGACCGCCCACTGGCTGATGTACGGCCTCACCAGGGCCCCGGACGCACCGACAGCGGCGGGCGCTCCGGACGATCGCTCTCCGGACCACCCCGAGCACCGGCTGGCGGAGCGGGACAGCCCGATGGGACGTCTGCGGTACGCACTGCCCCCGGTGGCGTACGAGGGCGGCCCGGCGGACTGGTCCCGGCCGCCCGGGCTGTGGGGCGCGGACCGCGCCGAGTGGCTCAGGGCCTGACCAGCACCGCGTCAGGGCTTTCGGCGGTGCGCGCCGGTCACGGCGTCGTACGATCCCATCGGGCCGTCCATGGGGAGAGCAACCACCGTGCAGAGTATGGAACTTGTCGTCACCCGGCTCGCGGGCGCGGTGCTGGGCGCGGTCGCGAAGTCGCTGATCACGCCCCGGTCGGGAACCGGGGCCGGCCTGGTCGACCGCCCGCTGCGGCCCCTCCCCCGGCCGGCCGGGCCCGACCGGCTGGTGAAGGTCCTGTCCGGCCGTCTGACGGAGACGTACGGCGCTTTGCCCGAGCACGAGCGGCTGGCGGCGGCCGACGCGGTACGGGGCAGCTTCGCCGCGGCGGGCGAGATCGACGCGGACCGGCTCTTCCGGCTGGACCTAGACCCGGAGCGGCTGCGCGACGAGTTGCGCTCCCCCGCAGCCGGGTTGAGTTCACGGGCGCTGGACCTGTACGAGGAGCTGCTGTCCCTGTGCTGCGCGCACGTGGTGGAACAGCTGACGGCCCACCCGTCCTTCCCCGCCCGGGCGGCGGTCGAGCAGTCCCGCGCGGCGGGCCGTACGCACGCCCTGGTGGCGGACCTGGCTGCCGGGGCCCGTCGTCCGAACGCGGTGGCGCTGGACTTCGAGCAGCGGTACGCGGACTACGTGGCGGTCACGCACGGGCGGCTGGAGCTGTTCGGGCTGACGCTGGGGCGGTCGGCGAGCGAGTGGCCGCTGGACACGGCCTACCTCAGCCTGGCGGTGAGCAACGCGTCGCCCGACCGGCGGGAGGGCATGGACCTGCCGCGCACGGGCCGCGCAGGGGTCACGGCCGAGCAAGCGCTGGCCGAGTCCGATCGGGTGCTGCTGCGCGGCCCGGCGGGCTCCGGCAAGTCGACGCTGGTGCAGTGGCTCGCGCTCAACGCGGCGCGGCGCACCTTCCCCGCCGAGCTGGCAGACTGGAACCGGTGCGTACCGTTCGTGCTGCGACTGCGCGCCTTCGCCGCGTCGGAGGCACTGCCCCTGCCGGACGACTTCCTGCGCGCGGCGGGCGTGCCGCTGCACGGCTCGGCACCGGCGGGGTGGACGGAGTCGCTGATGGCGTCCGGGCGAGCGCTGGTGCTGGTCGACGGCGTCGACGAGGTGCCGATGCGGCTGCGCAACCGTACGGAGGCATGGCTCAAGTCGCTGATCGCCGCGTTCCCGGCGGCACGGTACGTCGTCACCACGCGGCCGTCGGCGGTACCGGAGGACTGGCTGGCGGCCCAGGGCTTCGTGGCCCGTTCGCTGCTGCCCATGGAGCGCGAGGACACCCGGGCGTTCGTCGCCCACTGGCACGCGTCGGCACGCCTGGAGAACCCGGCGGAGGCCACACTCCTCGACACCTACGAACAGTCCCTCGTCGAAGCGGTCACGACCCGGCGGGACCTGGGGCGGCTGGCCACCAACCCGCTCATGTGCGCCCTGCTCTGCGCGCTGAACCGGGACCGGCGCATGCATCTGCCGCGAGCCCGCAAGGAGCTGTACGACGCGGCGCTGGAAATGCTGCTGGTCCGGCGGGACATGGAGCGGGAGATCACCTGTGTGGAGGGCGTCTCACTCACGCGGGACGAACAGACGGCGTTGTTGCAACGGCTGGCGTACTGGCTGATCCGCAACGGCCAGGCGCAGGCGCACCGATCCGAGGTTGTCGAGATGCTGGGCGAGTGGCTCACCACGATGCCGCAGGTGACGGCAGACCCGGACACCGTCTTCGGCCATCTGCTGATCCGCAGCGGGCTCCTGCGCGAACCGGTACCGCACGCGGTCGACTTCGTCCACCGCACCTTCCAGGACTACCTGGGAGCCAAGGCGGCGGTGGAGTCCCGGGACTTCGGCGTGCTGGTGCGCAACGCGCACGACGACCAGTGGGACGACGTCGTACGCATGGCCGTGGGCCACGCACGCGTGGAAGAGCGCGCCCGGCTGCTGCGGCAGCTCCTGCGGCGCGCCGACCGGGCGCCGCGCCTGCGCCACCGGCTGGTCCTCCTGGCCGCGGCGAGCCTTGAGCACGCCCCAGAGCTCGATCCGGAGGTGCGACGGGAGGTGGAAGCCCGCGCCACGGAGCTGGTGCCGCCGCGTTCGATCGAGGACGCGGAGGAGCTCGCGAAGGCCGGTGAGCTGGTGCTGGAGCTGCTTCCGGGACCGGAGGGGCTGGACGACGAGACAGCGGCGGCGGTGGTGCGGACGGCGGCGTGCTTCAAGGGGGACGCGGCCTTCGCGGTCGTCTCCCGGTTCCGGGGGGATCACCGTCTCCGGGTCGCTTTCCAATTATCACAGGCTTGGGGCTCCTTCGACACGGAGCCGTACGCCCGCGAGGTGCTGACGGCGCACGCGTGGGACAACAGCTACCTGCACGTGCATTCCCCTGAACAGCTCGACGCCCTGCGGCACGTGGCCCACGCCCGCCGCGTGAGTGTGAACGGTCCACATGCCGATCTCACCCCTCTCCTTGTGCTGAAAGATCCCGAGGGACTCTTCCTCTACGCCAACCAGGTGCTCACGGATCTGTCCCCGCTCACCTCCCTCCCACAGCTCAAGGACGTCAGGCTCAGCTCGTGTCCCCAGGTGCGTGACATCAGCCACCTCGCCAGACCAGGACTCGAAGCGCTGGGCATCTTCAACGTTCATCCGGACGTCTGCGTGGAACCCCTGATCGACATGCCCGATCTGCGGACCTTCGTGCTCAACCACCCGTTGCTTATCGAGAGCGTGGACGAACTGCCGATCGGCCCGCAGCTGACCGAACTCGCGCTGTTCCAGCAGGCCCGTTACATCGATCTTGACGGGCTGGAGCGGTGGCCCGGGCTCACCGCACTCACCCTCACAGGTACCACCCAGCTCCGCCGGCTGTCCCGGATACCTTCCTTGGCCGTACTGGAGAGGCTCACTCTCCACCAGGTGGATCCGCTCCGGCTGGACCTGCTCGCGGGCCTCACCCGGCTCAAGGAACTCTTCCTGCAGGAGTGCGAAGCTCCGAATGCTCTGGACTCGTTGCGGGACCTGCCCTCGTTGACAACACTGTGGGTTTTGAACAGCCAGCCCAACCGCCCGATCGACCTCGGCCCGCTCGCGGACATGGACCAGCTGACCATCGGAATCAGCCGCCGGACCCCGGTCACCGGCACCGAGCGGTTCCCGCCCGACCGGGTCGTCCGGTTCTAGACGCCCGCCGCACCCAGCAGCGACCCCGCCCCGTACGTCACCGCCATCGCGAGCGCTCCGCCGCCGACGTTCCGCAGGATCGCCGGGCGGGGCGGGGCGTCGCCGAGGCGGGCGCCGGACCAGCCGGTGAGTGTGAGGGCGGCGAGGACCGAGCCCACGGTGGCGTACAGGCGGGCCGGGGACGGGGGCAGGACGATCGCGAGGAGCGGGAGCAGGGCGCCGGCCGTGAAGGCCACGAAGCCGGCCGCCGCCGCGTGCCAGGGGTTGGTCAGCTCGTCGGGGTCGATACCCAGCTCCACGCGCGCGTGGGCGCGCAGCGCGTCGCGTTCCGTGAGCTGTTCGGCGGCCTCGCGGGCGACGTCGCGGGACAGGCCACGAGCCTCCAGCAGGTCCGTGAGTTCGTCGAGTTCGGCTTCCGGCTGCTCGCGCAGTTCCCTCCTCTCCACGGCGAGGGCGGCCTTCTCCGAGTCGCGTTGCGTGGAGACGGAGACGTACTCCCCGGCCGCCATGGACATGGACCCGGCCAACAGGCCGGCCAGGCCCGCGGTCAGCAGTGCGGCGCGGTCGTCCGTGGCGCCCGCGACGCCGACGACGAGTCCCGCGGTCGAGACGACCCCGTCGTTGGCGCCGAGGACGGCGGCGCGCAGCCAGTTGAGGCGGGTGCCGAGGCCTCCGCCGTGGTCCTCCGCGTGCGCTGTGTCGGTCACCGCGGGAGGGTCTCACCCGGGTGTTCACCGGAGGGGCACCGACCCGCCTGGGGCGCATCGGTCGACGGGCGGCGGAACAGCCAATTCGGTGGCGGCGCCGTACGGACGTTCCCTAGAGTCGTGATCAGCGGGGACGGCTCCGCAACCGTGCTTCCTTCTCTCTTTCTCTCCAGAAGAATCCGTAGCGCGTTCACTCTCCGTCCCCGCTTCATCGATTCCGGTTGCCGGTTCCGGCTCCGGTCTTCAGTCTTTCCGGGGGATGTGTTTGTCCGTGCAGTCGTCGCTGACGCCCGTTCTGCTCCGCCGCCTTCGTACGGTGTACGTCGACGGGTCCGGGCCACGCCCGGCCGACACCGCGACCGCCCGGGGTCTCGTCGCCCTCGAAGCCGAGCTCCTGGAGCGCGGGTTCGCCCCGACGGCCCGGCTGCGCGCCGCCCTCGGCGGGCTCGGACCGACCGGGCTCGCGGACGCGGGCAAGGAGCTGCTGGGCCTCATCGACGCCGAACTGGGCGCGGACCGCACCCATATGCCGTTGTTCCGGGGGTTCCCGGCGTCCGTCCCGGACGACACGTTCCAGCTCTTCGTGGACCGCGTGTTCACGCTGCTGCTCCAGTGGCCCGACCAGCCGTGCGTGCTGTGCGGCCGGGTCGGCGCCGTCCACCCGGTGGCGCCGTGCGCCCACCTGGTGTGCCACCTCTGCTGGGACGGCACCGACTACTCCGGCTGCCCGGTCTGCCACCGCCGTATCGACCCGGCCGACCCCTTCCTGATGCCGACTCAGCCGCACCACGCGCGCGTGAAGGACGCCGGCGGGGCACCCGACGTGCCGTCCGGCCCGCTGCGCCTGCTGGACCTCGGCACCGACCGGTCCGCCGACGCCGCCGCGGCGCTGGACACCCTGCTGGCCCGCCGTACACCGCTGCCGCCGCAGGACAGGGACGACCTGGACGTCCTCCTGGCGTACGCGCCGCCCGAGCTCGACCGGCTGCCGGACGACATCCCCGTACGGGAGACCAAAGCGCTGCTCCTGGGCCGGCTGCTGCTCGATCCGCGTACCCGGGACACCGTGCGCCCGCTGCTGGAGACCTGGCTGACCACCGCGACCGATGTGCTGCGGCTGCTGGCCGTCCTGTCCGGGGGCGAGCCGGACCTGCTGGAGCGGTGCCGCTTCCGTTCGCTGCCGCGCGCCCTGCGCCGCCTGCTGCTGTCCGTACTGGACGGGCTGGCCGCGGAGTCGCTGGTCGAGGATGTGCTGCGCCACCCGGGCCTGTGGAAGCGGGCGGCCGAGACGCTCCACCCGTACGAGGAGCACGGCCGCCACCCGAAGGCGGCGCTCGCGTTCGCGGTGCTGCGCGCCACCGACACCTCCGCGGTCTCCTTCGGCGAGGAGCTGCGGCGCACGGCCGCTGAACACCCGCGCGCCGTACGGCTGGACGGTACGCGCGTCAAGGGCAACACGTGGAGCGGGCGCGTCGAGGAGGCGCTGCGCGCGAAGGACGGCAAGGCGGCGCTCGGGCTGCTCGCGCAGCGCCCCGGCGAGCTGCTGCGCCGTCTGGACCACCTGCTGCGCCTGGAGGGCGCGCCGGAAAAGGGCCTGCGCGGGGACCGCGCGCCCGGGGAGGTCTGCGACGACCTCGCCGCGACGCTGTGGCGTGCGCTGCCCGGCGCCGGGCCCGGTCCGCTGCTCGCCGCCCTGGGTCAGCTGAGCGCCCGCCATCTTCCGGGCGAGCGGCGGGTGTTCTTCCCGCGCGGCCGGGTCACCCACTCGTACGCGGTCGACGACACGCGCGCGCCCCTGCCGGCCGCCGTCACCGAGCGGGTCGGCGGGCTGCTGGAGGGCGAGGCGCTGCGCCGCCTGTCCACCCGGTCCCGGTTCCGGCTGGCCGTGCTGGACGCGGGCCTCTCCGGGCTGATGGTCCCGTCGGCGGAGGGCGCGGCGGCCAAGGCCCTGGTGTCGGTTCCGCGCGGCAGCACGCAGCCGCTGCCCGAGGGGGAGGTGCTGCGCCTGTTCCTGCACTGGACGGAGCCGCCCGCGACCCGGGTCGACCTGGACCTGTCGGTCGCGCTGTTCGACGCGGACTGGACGTACGTCGGCCTGTGCGACTACACGCGCCTGGTGTACGGCGGGCGGGCCGCCGTACACTCCGGCGACCTGACGTCCGCTCCGGCGCCGGACGGGGCGACCGAGTACGTCGACCTCGACCGGGCGGGGCTCGCGCGGGCGGGGGTGCGGTTCGCCGTGCCCATCGTGTTCAGCTTCAACGACATCCCGTTCAACCGGCTCGTCGACGTGTTCGCGGGCTTCATGGCGCCGGGATCGAAGGAAGCCAGGAGCTCGCGGTACGACCCGAGGACGGTACGCCAGCGCTACGACCTGGTGGGCGATTCGCGGATCCATGTGCCGATGCTGGTCGACCTGGAGCGGGGCACGTTCCTGTGGACGGACCTGCACCTGCCGCCGGCCGGTGGCTACCACAGTGTCGCGCGGCACGGCGCCGACCTGGGCCGGATCGGCAGGGACCTGTTCCAGTACTTCGCCGCGGGGCGTACCACCCTGTGGGACCTGGCGGTCTGGCACGCCGCCGCGCGGGCGGAGGAGACGGTCGTCGTGGGCGACGGCGAGCTGCGGTACTTCTCGCGGCGGCTCGGTGAGACGACGGGGAACTACGCGCGGCGTATCCGCGCGAACCGGGCGCCGGACGTGCGCCGGGCGGCGGACGATCCCGCCGCGCTCGCCGCGAAGGCCGCGGCCGGCAAGCACGTGCTGCTCGCGCTCGTGGACGGCACGGTGGCGCCGGAGGGCGCGTCGGGAACGGTCTACCGGCTGTTGCCGGGGCCGGTCGACGGCTGCGGCCTGGAACCGGCCTCCGCCGGGGACCTGGTCACACCGCTCGGCTGACCACCGCGGGCGGGGCGCGGGGCCGCGTCAACGCCCGTACGGCGGGCCGCGGTCGGGGCGCCCGGCGTCAACACGGCGCCCCCGCGGGGGATGCCGGGGGCGGCGTTGTCAGTGGCGGCCTCTATTCTCAGTGACCATGCTTGATGACCGTATGACAGCAGCAGCGTGGCCGACCGCCTACCCGCAGGGGTACGCGGTCGTCGACGTGGAGACCACCGGCCTCGCCCGCGACGACCGGATAGTGTCGGCTGCCGTCTACCGGCTCGACGCCCAGGGCGACGTCGAGGATTACTGGTACACGCTGGTCAATCCGGAGCGGGATCCGGGCCCGGTGTGGATCCACGGGCTCACGAGCGACGTCCTGGAAGGGGCGCCGCTCTTCTCGGACATCGCCGCCGAGTTCTCGCAGTGGCTCGACGGCCGGGTGCTCGTCGCGCACAACGCGATGTTCGACTGGTCGATGATCGCCCGGGAGTACGCGCGCGCGGAGCGCACGGCGCCGGTGCGCCAGCGGCTGTGCACGATCGCACTCGCCAAGGAGCTGGCGCTCCCGCTGCCGAACCTCAAGCTGGAGTCGCTGGCCGCCCACTTCGGTGTCGTACAGCAGCGCGCGCACCACGCGCTGGACGACGCGCGCGTGCTGGCCGAGGCGTTCCGGCCGAGTCTGCACGCGGCGGCCGAGCGGGGCGTACGGCTGCCGCTGCTGGAGTGCCGCCCGCTCACCGAGTGGTCGCCGGCGCCGCCCGTGCCGCGCATCGGCCACCAGGCGACGGGGCCGTACCGGCAGAACAGCTGGCGGCCCTCCCGGAAGCGGCCGGCGTGCCCGTACCCGAACCCCGGGCGATACGAAGCGGACAAACCGCTCAAGCAGGGGATGCGTGTGGCGTTCTCGGGCGATACGTCCGTGGACCGGGAGCTGCTGGAGGACCGCGCGGTCGAGGCGGGGTTGCACGTCGCGTCCAGCGTGTCGCGTCTGACGAGTCTTCTGGTCACCAACGACCCGGACGCGACGACGTCGAAGACGGTCAAGGCCAAGTCGTTCGGCACGCCGATCGTCGACGAGGCGGCCTTCACCCATCTGCTGCGGGATGTGGCACCCGCCGGGGAGTCGGCAGACGAGTGACGGCCCGGGCGTTGCGTCGCCCGTTGCGCCGCCGCGCGTCGCACCCTGTGGCGCATGGCACGTTGTGAGGTCTGCGGAAACGATTACGGCATGTCTTTCGAGGTGCACGCGCAGGGCGCGGTGCACGTCTTCGACTGCTTCGCCTGCGCCATCCACCGCATGGCGCCCATCTGTGAACACTGCCGGGTTCAGATCATCGGCCAGGGCGTCGAGGTCGACGGTCAGTGGTTCTGCGGCGGGCACTGCGCCCGCGCGGAGAAGGGCCAGGTGGGCATCGTCGACAAAGTGTGACCGCGAGCGGGCCCCGGCGACGAGCGGGGTCCGGCCCCGGCGGCGGGCGGGCCCGGCGGCGCACGCTCCCCGCCGGCGCGGGCGTGGCCCCCGTTGGCCACCCCGGCCGTACGGGCGGGACCCGGCTCCGCGCCGACGGCCGTCGCACCCGGCCCGGGCGGGACCCGCCATCCCGGCCCCGGGCACCAGGAGGTACGGTCGAAGCCGTGTACCGCTTCCTGTTGTCCCGGCAGTGGGTGATCCTCACCCTCATCGCCCTCGTCCTCATCCCCGTGATGATCGAGCTGGGCTTCTGGCAGTTCCACCGGCACGAGCACCGGGTGGCCCAGAACGCCCTGATCGCGGACAACCTCAAGGCGAAGCCGGTACCGGTGACGGAGCTCACCTCCCCCGGGCACACCGTCCCGCGCTCCGACTACTGGCGCCAGGTGACCGCCACGGGCACCTTCGACACCGCCCACGAGGTCGTCGTACGCCGCCGCACCAACGCCGACGACAAGGTCGGCGTCTTCGTCCTGAGCCCGCTCCTCCTCACCGACGGCCGGGTGCTGCTGGTCAACCGGGGCTGGGTCCCGGCCGCCGCCGACCAGATGTCCTTCCCCGACGTACCGCCCGCCCCCAGGGGCGAGGTGACCGTCACGGGCCGGCTCAAGGCCGATGAGACGTCCGGCGCCAGCGGCATCAAGGACCTCAGCGGTCTGCCGGACCGCCAGGTCATGCTGATCAACAGCGAGCAGCAGGCGCGGAGCCTGGGCCGCGAGGTGCTCGGCGGCTATGTGGAGCAGACCGCGCCCGAGCCGTCCGGGGACCTCCCCGAGCTGATCCCCGAGCCCGACCACGACTCCATCGGCGCGCACATGGCGTACGCGGTCCAGTGGTGGCTGTTCGCCGCGGGCGTGCCGGTCGGCTGGGTGGTGCTGGTCCGCCGCGAGAAGCGGGACCGTGCCACGGCCGCCGCCGGGACGCCGGCCACCGCTCCCCCGGCCGAGCACTCCGCCCTCCCGCGCTGACCGGGCGTCGGCCCCGGCGCTGATTGGCCGATCGTCGGTGCGGGAAGACGCCAGAGCGTGACGCAACGCATCGAGGATTACGCCCTCATCGGCGATCTGCAGACGGCCGCGCTGGTGGGCAAGGACGGTTCGATCGACTGGCTGTGCCTGCCGCGCTTCGACTCGCCCGCCTGTTTCGCCGCCCTGCTCGGCGACGAGGACAACGGCCACTGGCGCATCGCCCCGGCGGGCGCGAAGACGTGCACGCGACGGCGGTACGTGGGCGACTCCCTCGTGCTGGAGTCACTGTGGGAGACGCGCTCAGGGACGGTCAAGGTCCTCGACTTCATGCCCCAGCGGGACCAGGCGCCCGATGTCGTGCGGATCGTCGAGGGGGTCAGCGGCAGGGTCGAGATGGAGGCGGTGCTGCGGCTGCGCTTCGACTTCGGGTCGGTCGTGCCGTGGATGCGCCGGACGGACGGGCACCGGGTCGCCATCGCCGGGCCCGACTCGATATGGCTGCGCAGCGAGCCGGAGGTCAAGACGTGGGGCCAGCAGTACAGCACCCGCTCGTCCTTCACGGTCGGCGCGGGCGAGACGGTGGCGTTCGTCCTGACCTGGCACCCGTCGCACCAGCCCCGGCCCGGACTCATCGACCCGCACGAGTCGCTGGAGCACACCCTTGAGGACTGGCAGGCGTGGGCGGGACAGTGCACGTACGAGGGGCCCTACCGGGAGGCGGTGCTCCGCTCGCTCATCACGCTGAAGGCCCTGACGTACGCCCCGACGGGCGGGATCGTGGCCGCGCCGACGACCTCCCTGCCCGAGGAGATCGGCGGCGTACGCAACTGGGACTACCGCTACTGCTGGCTGCGCGACTCGACGCTCACGCTCGGCGCGCTGCTGTCGGCCGGGTTCCTGGAGGAGGCGGCGGCCTGGCGGAACTGGCTGCTGCGGGCGGTGGCGGGCGATCCGAAGGACCTCCAGATCATGTACGGGCTGGCGGGTGAGCGGCGGCTGCCGGAGACGGAACTGCCCTGGCTGCGCGGGTACGCCGGGTCACGGCCGGTACGCACCGGGAACGCGGCCGTGCGCCAGCTGCAGCTCGATGTGTACGGGGAGGTCATCGACTCGCTCTATCTGGCGCGGGAGGCGGGGCTGCCCTCGCAGGCGCACGCCTGGAACCTCCAGCTGAGCCTGCTGGGGTTCCTGGAGTCGACATGGCGCCAGCCCGACGAGGGGCTGTGGGAGGTCCGCGGGCCCCGGCGCCACTTCGTGCACTCGAAGGTGATGGCGTGGGTCGCCGCCGACCGCGCCGTACGCACCCTGGAGGAGAACCCGTCGCTGCCCGGTGACCCGGACCGGTGGCGGGCGATGCGGGACGAGGTCCACCGGGATGTGTGCGAGAAGGGGTACGACCCCGAGCGGAACACTTTCACGCAGTCGTACGGTTCGCGGGACCTGGACGCGGCGACGCTGCTGATCCCCCGCGTCGGTTTCCTGCCGCCGGACGATCCGCGGGTGGTGGGCACGGTGGACGCGGTGCGGCGCGAGCTGAGCCATGACGGGTTCATCCGCCGGTACAGCACGGACGGGCCCGCGGTCGACGGCCTGCCGGGCGGTGAGGGGACCTTCCTGGTGTGCTCGTTCTGGCTGGCCGACGCGCTGCGGATGACGGGGCGCGGGAAGGAGGCGCGGGAGCTGTTCGAGCGGCTGCTGACGCTGCGGAGCGACGTGGGGCTGCTGGCGGAGGAGTACGACCCCGTGTCGCGGCGGCAGTTGGGGAACTTCCCGCAGGCGTTCAGCCATATCGGGCTGGTGGGGTCCGCCCTCGCGTTCTCACGGGAGGACACGGCAGGATAGGCGTATGGATCTTGGACTGAAGGACCGTGTGTACGTCGTGACCGGTGCGTCGCGAGGGCTGGGCAACGCGTCGGCGCGGGCGCTGGTGGCGGACGGGGCGAAGGTCGTCGTGTCGTCGCGCGACGAGAAGGCCATCGCCCTGGCCGCGGACGAGCTGGGCCCCGGGGCGGTGGGCGTCGCCGCGGACAACGCCGACCCGGCGGCGGCCGAGCGTCTCATCGACGCCGCCCGCACGCACTTCGGCCGCTTCGACGGCATCCTCGTCAGCGTGGGCGGCCCGGCGCCGGGTTCGGCGGCGGACACCACGGACGAGCAGTGGCGGGCGGCGTTCGACGCGGTGTTCCTGGGCGCGGTGCGGATGGCCCGCACGGCAGCGGCGTCGCTGGGCGAGGGCGGGGTCATCGGTTTCGTGCTGTCCGGCTCCGTTCACGAGCCGATCCCGGGCCTGACGGTCTCCAACGGCCTGCGTCCGGGGCTCGCGGGGTTCGCCAAGTCGCTCGCGAACGAGGTGGGCCCGCGCGGCATCCGCGTCGTGGGCGTCCTGCCCGGCCGGATCGACACCGACCGCGTCCGCGAGCTGGACGCCCTGTCGGGCGACGCCGCGGCGGCGCGCGCGGGCAGTGAGTCCCGCATCCCGATGCGCCGCTACGGCACCCCGGAGGAGTTCGGCGCCACGACCGTGTTCCTCCTGTCCCCGGCGGCGTCCTATGTGACCGGTGTGATGGTCCCGATCGACGGCGGCGCCCGGCACGGTTTCTGACCGGACCCCGGCCCCGCCGCCCGTCAACGGGGCGGGGCCTTCAGGTCACGCGGCCGGGCCGGCGCTTGGCGGCGCGCAGACGGGCCTCGGCGGGCAGGGCGGGCAGGTGCGCCGAGGTGCGGGCGTGGGCGAGCGCCCCGGTCGTCAGGTGCGACAGCGTGTCGGCCGGGGACGCGTGGGGTTCCAGCAGGAGGGACAGCCGGGCGGCGGGGGCGGTGCGGCGGCCGGTGAGCCGGACACTGGCGCGGGACACCCCCTCCAGCGTCGCGGCCTCGGACTCGACCGCGCCTTCCAGTGCCCGGCCGCGCAGCACCGCGCCCTCCCCGTCGCCCGTGTCGACCAGCACCTCGGTCAGCCGGCGCCGCCTCAGCTGCGCCACCAGCCAGCCCAGCGCGAGCACCAGCAGCACCGCCAGCAGGGCGACGGCGGCCGGCCACCGCCACTCGCCCCGGCCGCGCCGCGCCTCGCCGAGCAGCACCGCGTCGGGGCCGCGCCACGGCCACCACGACGGCACGCCCAGGTCCAGGCCGGCCGCGAGCACCGCCCCGCCGACGCAGAGCAGCAGGAGCCCGGCCAGACCGACCAGGACGCGGTTGACGGTACGGAGCATGCCGGTCACCTCCTCTTCGCGGGGCGGCTGACGCGTACGGACAGGGCGGGGGGCCGTTGCAGGCCCAGCTCGGCGATGCCCTCGTCGAGCGCCGCGCTCACCTCGGCGTGCACGGCCCGGAGTTCACGGAAGTGGGCCACGGCACGCACCGCGACCTTGCGGCGCCGTGACCGTACCCGTACGGACTGCACCCCGGGCACGGTCTGCGCCCGGTCGCGCAGCACCAGCGCCACCGCCGACCGGTCGAGGCCGGCCCGTACGGGCGTGGCGTCGCGCCGCATCGGCAGGAGGGAACGCAGCCCGGGCGTGACGGCCAGCACCAGGAGCCACAGGCCCAGGGCCATCGCGACCCCGGCGCCCACGAGCACCCACCCGTCGTCGAGCGGCCGCCGCGCCAGCTCCTCGGAGAGCACACGCCGCCAGCGCATGCCCGGCCGTCCGGCCCGCACCGCCGCGGCGTCGTACAGCAGCACCCCCGCACCGCCCAGTACCAGGAGGGCGACCAGCGCGGCCGGGACGCGTCGTGCGGACCAGAAACGCCCGTTCATCGGACCCTCCCGCGCTTCTCCCCGGTGCCCGCGTACGCCGAGTGCAGCCGCTCCACCTGGACCGCCACCTCCGGCACGTCCATCCCCGCGAGCGCCTTGACCCGCCGTGCGACATGGAGGCGCACCGCCCCGCACTGCCCGCCGATGTCCGAGGGGTAGCCCAGCTCCAGGCTGACCCGGACGCGGGCGCTGTTCCGGTGCACGACGACCGACGCGTGCGGCGGACCGCCGCCGTCCGGCACACCGCCGTCCGGTACCTCGTCGAGCGCTTCGCGCGCCGCCCGCGCGGCGATCTTCGCCACCACCCGGTCGGCGATGCCGGTGGCTCCGCGCTCCGCCGCCTCGGTGCGGCCGGCCGGGTCGCCGGGGCCGGCGCCCGTGCCGCCGTCCTCGCCCGTGCCGCGCGTGTCCGTCGCCCCCGCCACCGCGTCACCGCCGCCGGTCGTCGCGGTCACGGCCCCGGAAGAAGTCCCCGGGCTCCAGGTCTCCGTCGATGAACCGCCCGGCCACGAAGCCGACCGCCCCCAACGCGGCGACCAGCACAAACGCGCCGAAACCGCCGAAGTAACCGGCGAATCCGAGCGCCATCCCGGCCAGCAGGCCGACCACCGACATGCTCATCGTGCGCTCCTCAGCCGAACTGTCGTCACTGGAGCCGTGTCTCCGGCTCTTCTTCCTCTTCCTCCGGCAGCTTCACATCGCTCACGGCGATGTTGACCTCGACCACTTCCAGTCCGGTCATGCGCTCCACGGCGGAGATGACGTTCTCCCGGACGTCCCCGGCGACATCGAGGATCGAGTAGCCGTACTCGACGACGATCTCCAGGTCGAGTGCCGTCTGCACCTCTCCGACCTCGACCTTCACGCCCCGCGTCACGCTGGCCCGGCCTCCGGGGACCCGGTCCCGCACGGCGCCGAAGGTACGGGACACCCCGCTGCCCATGGCGTGGACGCCTTCGACGTCCCGCGCCGCGAGCCCGGCGATCTTCTCGACCACGCCCTCGGCGATGGTGGTCCGGCCGCGTGAGGCCGGATCTCCGCCACCGCCCCGCCGGACGGACGAGGTCCTTCGGGACGCCTCCGCGGCGGGCTCCCTGATCTGGGCGGCCTTCGCCGCCTGTGCGCCCTGTGCGCTCTCTGATGTGTCACTCATCGCCGCTTGCCCCTTCCGGATGGGTTTGGGCTCTGTTGACCACACTAAGTGCGGTTCGCCCGTTATGCGCCAGGAATGCGGCAGGCTGGAGGAATGATGACGGCTGACGGATGGACGACGGTGGTGCGGAGCAGGCTCGGCCTCGGCCGGCTGCTCCCGCTGGGCGGCCCGGCGGACGGGGCCTGGCTGGCGGAGCGTGCGGCGGACGCGGTGCTGCGCGGCACGGCGTGGCGGGTGCCGGGTGTCTCACCCGGCCGGCTGCGCGTCGGCCTGGCGGATACGGAGGAGGGGGCGCTTCCGGCACCTTTGGTCCCGCCGCCACCGGGCGCCCTGCCGCCCGGCCCGCTGCGCGTCGAGGCGGAGTTCGCCGCGACGAGCGGTGACGTACCGCTCCCGGACCTGGCCGCCCGGCTGCGCGCCGCCCTGCTCGCGGCGGCGGAGGACCGGCTGGGCCTGGAGGTGACGGAGGTGGACCTGCGGGTGACGGCCCTGCTCGACACGGCACCGGACGCACCGGAGGACGGTGAGGTGACGCCCGCGGGGAACGGCGCCCCGAGCGCCGACGATCCACGGGAGACCCCGCTGCCGGGCGCCGCGTCCGGCTCCCCGCTCGCGGCCGGCCCGGCAGCCGCCGCGGACGGGGCGGCGGATCCCGGTGACGCGGTCGCGGGCGCGTCGGATCCCGCGGACCCCGGGGTGGCCGACCCCGCGGGGGTCGTGGCCGTGGGCGTGCCGGGGGTGGCGCGGCTCACGTCCGTGCTGGGGCCGTCGGTCCACCGGGCCGCTGATCACGTCCGGATCGAGTTGGCGACCGCCCCGGAACACCGCGCGCTGGACGTGGCGCTGGCGGTCCGGGCGGCCGTCGGTGGGGCGTTGCCGGTGACCGTGCTGGTCACCGGGGTCGGTCAGTCGGAGAGCCCCGCCAGGTCGCGCAGCCGCCTGGCCTGAGCGGCGCGCTCCGCGACGCGCTGCTCCTCGTACGTACGCTCCTGCGCGCCGCGCAGCAGCGCCTTCGTCTCGATGACGGCGTCGCGCGGCGCCGCGAGCAGTGCGGCGGCCAGGTCGCGTACGGCGCCGTCGAGCTCGTCCGCCGGTACGACCAGGTTGGCGAGGCCGATGCGCTCGGCCTCGTCGGCGTGGACGAAGCGGCCGGTGGCGCAGATCTCCAGGGCGCGGGCGTAGCCGACGGCCGCGACGAGGGGGTGTGTGCCCGTCAGGTCCGGGACCAGGCCCAGGCCGGTCTCGCGCATGGCGAACTGCGCGTCCTGCGCGACGACCCGCACATCGCAGGCGAGGGCGAGCTGGAAGCCGGCCCCGATGGCGTGCCCCTGGACGGCCGCGATCGACACGATGTCGTTGCGGCGCCACCAGGTGAACGCCTCCTGGTACTCGGCGATGACCGCGTCGAGGTCCTCGTCGGAGCCGCGCGCCAGGTCGATGAAGGACGGCTCGCCGTCGAAGCCCTCGGGCGTGAACGCCTGCCGGTCCAGCCCGGCGGAGAAGGACACGCCCTCACCGCGCAGCACCACGACCCGCACGCTGCCCGGCAGCGACCGGCCGGCTTCCGCGAGCGCGCGCCACAGAGCGGGCGACTGCGCGTTGCGCTTGGCCGGATTGGTCAAGGTCACCGTGGCGACGGCGTTCTCGACGGTGAGCCGTACGCCGTCCTTGTCGAGCACGTCGAGGACTGGGTCGAGCGAGGTCATGAGCGCCTCCGGGTCCGGTGCAGCGGATAAGTGACTGCACAGTAACCACCCGGCCGATACACCGATCGACCGGGTGGCCCTGCCGGAACCATTGGGCCGGACGAGCCTGCTCGGATATCAGGCCGAAGGGGCCTTCTTGCCTCGCGTCGCGCCGCCACGTCCTCGCAGCGTCACTCCGGACTCGCTGAGCATCCGGTGGACGAACCCATAGGACCGGCCGGTCTCTTCGGCCAGCGCCCGGATGCTCGCACCGGAGTCGTACTTCTTCTTCAGGTCTGCCGCGAGCTTGTCGCGCGCGGCGCCGGTCACCCGGCTGCCCTTCTTCAGAGTCTCGGCCACCCGTGCCTCCTCATGGGAAGTGCGCCTCTGGACTCTCATGATCACCCCTCGGGCGCCACATGGCCAGCCATTCGACAAGGTCGGTGCCGCAAGGTTTCGCCACCAAAAGGTCACCGAACGGTCACCTTGCCGACCGGAAGATCGGCGGCGCGGCGACCCCGGCGACGAACGGCCAGGTCAGAGCGGTGCGTGGGACGCGTGCGCGGCGTGGAGCCGGAGGACGGGAATCCGCCCGGTGCCACGCCGCGGTATGAGACGCACTCACTCAGATGAAGGATCACGCGTAAGCCGAATGATCCATACGGGGATGATCAGGCGAGGGAGACCAGGTCCGCGTAGTCCGCGCCCCACAGGTCCTCGACCCCGTCCGGCAGCAGGATGATCCGCTCCGGCTGGAGCGCCTCGACGGCTCCCTCGTCGTGCGTGACGAGGACGACGGCGCCCTTGTAGGTGCGCAGCGCGCCGAGGATCTCCTCGCGGCTGGCCGGGTCGAGGTTGTTCGTCGGCTCGTCGAGGAGCAGCACGTTCGCCGAGGAGACGACCAGGGTGGCGAGCGCCAGGCGGGTCTTCTCTCCGCCGGACAGCACACCGGCCGGCTTGTCGACGTCGTCACCGGAGAAGAGGAAGGAGCCGAGCACCTTGCGGACCTCGACGAGGTCCAGGTCGGGGGCGGCGGAGCGCATGTTCTCCAGGACCGAGCGGTCCGGGTCGAGGGTCTCGTGCTCCTGCGCGTAGTAGCCCAGCTTGAGGCCGTGCCCCGGGATGACCTCGCCGGTGTCCGGCTTCTCGGCGCCCGCGAGCAGCCGCAGCAGGGTCGTCTTGCCCGCGCCGTTGAGGCCGAGGATGACGACCCGCGAGCCCTTGTCGATGGCGAGGTCGACGTCGGTGAAGATCTCCAGGGAGCCGTACGACTTGGACAGCCCCTCCGCCGTCAGCGGGGTCTTGCCGCAGGGCGCGGGATCGGGGAAGCGGAGCTTGGCGACCTTGTCGGAGACGCGGACGTCGTCGAGGCCGGACAGCAGCCGCTCGGCGCGGCGGGCCATGTTCTGCGCGGCGACGGTCTTGGTGGCCTTGGCGCGCATCTTGTCGGCCTGCGCGTTGAGGGCTGCGGCCTTCTTCTCGGCGTTCTGGCGCTCGCGCTTGCGGCGCTTCTCGTCGGCCTCGCGCTGCTGCTGGTAGAGCTTCCAGCCCATGTTGTAGACGTCGATCGCGGAGCGGTTGGCGTCCAGGTAGAAGACCTTGTTGACGACGGTCTCGACGAGGTCCACGTCGTGGGAGATCACGATGAACCCGCCGCGGTACGTCTTGAGGTAGTCGCGCAGCCAGACGATCGAGTCGGCGTCGAGGTGGTTGGTGGGCTCGTCGAGGAGGAGGGTGTCGGCGTCCGAGAAGAGGATGCGGGCGAGCTCGACGCGGCGGCGCTGACCGCCGGAGAGGGTGTGGAGCGGCTGGCCGAGGACGCGGTCGGGCAGGCCGAGCGCGTGGGCGATCGTGGCGGCCTCGGCCTCGGCGGCGTACCCGCCCTTGGTGAGGAACTCGGTCTCCTGGCGCTCGTACTGCCGCAGCGCCTTCTCGCGGGTGGCGCCCTGGCCGACCGCGATGCGCTCCTCGTTCTGCCGCATCTTGCGGATCAGTACGTCGAGGCCGCGGGCGGAGAGGATGCGGTCGCGGGCGAGGACGTCGAGGTCACCGGTGCGCGGGTCCTGCGGGAGGTAGCCGACCTCGCCGGAGCGGGTGATGGTGCCGGCGGCGGGGATGCCCTCGCCCGCGAGGCACTTGGTGAGGGTGGTCTTGCCGGCGCCGTTGCGGCCGACGAGGCCGATGCGGTCGCCCTTGGCGACGCGGAAGGACGCGGACTCGATGAGGACGCGGGCACCGGCGCGCAGCTCGATACCGGAAGCGGTGATCACGGACAGACTCCAGGGCGGTTCGGACGGCGGAAGGACGGCGGGTGCGGTGGCTTCGACGCCGGCTAATGCACAGGGAGAATGGCCATACGGGCCAGTCTAACGGGCGGGTGCAACTTCTTTTCCGGCCGCGCGCCGCGCGGAGGGCGCCGCCGGACGGCCCGGGGGGCGGGCCGGCGCGGCGGCGGCCGACGGGGTGACCTGGGGCGTACGACACCTTCCGGTGAGCCGGGGGTCACTCGGCGCGGCGTCGTCGGTGGCGGGTGCCAGACTGGGAAGAAGCTGAGACCCCGATCACAGCCGAGAGGCCGGACCCCCGCCCGAACGGCAGCCGAAGCGGAGCGTGAGCAGCATGGCGGACGTACCGAGCATCTATCCGACGATCCTGTACGAGGACGCGAAGGCGGCCATCAGAACGCTGAAGGACGCCTTCGGTTTCACCGAGGTGAGTGTGTACGAGGGCGAGGACGGCTCCGTCGTCCACTCGGAGCTGGCCCATGGGAACGGCATGGTGATGCTGGGCACGAAGCGCCGGGAGGGCGTCTTCGCGAAGGCCATGGCGAACGCGGGCCCGGTGGGGGTGTACGTGGTCGTGGAGGACGTGGACGGGCACCACGCCCGCGCCGTGGAGCACGGGGTGGAGATCCTGATGCCGCCGACGGACCAGGACTACGGCTCGCGCGACTACATGGCGCGGGATGCCGAGGGCAACGTCTGGAGCTTCGGGACGTACGCCCCCGGCGCCGCGGAGTAGAGCGGCCCGGGGGCGCGGGGGGCTACCGGTCAGGCGCCGCCCGTGTGGACCTGGAAGGCCGCGCGGCGTACCGCCTTGGCGAGGGCGGGGTCGGGGTGTGCGGCGGCCAGGGCCACCAGCACCTGGACCGTGCGGGGGTGGCCGACCGCGCGGACCTCGTCGAGGAGGGCGGGGACGGTGCCCTGGACGGCGGAGTCCAGGTGGCGGACGAGGAGGGTGGCCTCCCCGTGGTCGGCGACGGCCGCGGCCGTGTCCACCCAGAGCCAGGTCGCCTCCTCGCGGGTGAGGACGTCGGCGGCCTCGTCCGGGTCGGCGCCTTCGTACTCGGCGAGCCAGATCAGGGCGTAGGGGCGCAGCGGGACCTCGTCGGCGGCTGCCCGGACCTCGGCCTCGGCCGCGGCGCCGACCACGCGCAGCGCCTCGAAGGCGAGGCCGCGCAGCAGGGCGTCCTCGCCGCGTGCGACGCCGAGGAGTTCGGTGACGGCGCTGCCCACGGTGCGGGCGGCGAGCCACGCGCGGTACTCGGCGCGGGCCGGGCCCGGGGTGAGGCGGGCGCAGGCGCGCAGCATGTCCTCGGCGGACTGCTCGATGTGGCCGGCGGGGCTCTGCGCGGCGACGCAGATCTGCTCCAGCTTGACCCACACCGCCCAGTTGCCGAGCGGGGTGAGGGTGGCCTGGCCCTCGCCCAGGGTGAGGGCGCCGACGGCGGCCAGGCCCTCCAGGGCCCAGTCGAGCAGGCGGGCGAGCGAGTCGGGCCCCGGCAGGGGGCCCGGGGTGTGCTCGCGCGGCGCGGCGCCGCCGTCGGGTCCGGGGCCCGGGGGGACTTCGCAGCGCTCCTCGCGGAGCTCGGCGACGCGCTGCTGGAGCAGGTCCAGCAGGGACGGTACGGGCACGGGCCCGGCGGAGAGCTGGAGGAGCGAGAGCACCTGGGGGACGGCTTCGACGACCTCGGCCACCGCGGCGGGCGGGACGTCGCCGGGGGCCGGGTGGACGAGCGACCAGGCGTCGAACAGGGCGACCCAGCCGCGCAGGACGGCCGAGTCGTCGCGGTCCCAGGCGTGCAGCCGCCAGCCGGGGCGGGCGGTGCCGCCGTGGAGCTCGACGAGTCCGGCGAGGCGGGCCCGGTCCCAGCCGGCGCGCACCTGGTCCGGCGTCAGGTCCAGTGCCGTGGCCGCCCGTTCCCGGGCGGGCCCGGCGTCGGGGTGGCGCCCGGCGGCGGCCCAGCGGGCGATGCGTACGGCGTCGTGGAGGACGGCCCTCGCCTGACGGGCGAGCTCGGCGGGGGGCGGCGTGCCCTCCGGCGGCCGCGGCGCCGACCGGGTACGCCGGGTCGTCACAGCCCGTCGGGCCGTGGTCAGGGGCCGCGGACGGACGAGTCGGAGTCTGGAGTTGCGCGCCAATTGCTCATCAGGCTTTCGAGACGTCACGGGGGCAGTCTTCCCGCTGACCGCCCGAAAGCCCAAACGGAATGGGATTCACCGCCCCTCGCGGCCGGTCGCGGGGCCACCGGAGGGGCTCCGGCAGGAGCTCCGGCAAGGAGCTCCGGGCGGACTACAGAAGGGGGGTCAGGAAGCGGCGCAACGCCTCTTCGTAGCGGTTGGGATCGGCGTTCCACATGGCCGCGTGCGGGGCGCGCCGGACGGGGTGCAGGGTGACCAGGTCGGGGCGGCGGACGGCGAGCTCGCGGGAGCCCTCCCAGGGGGCGAGGTGGTCGTCGGGGCCGTGGAGGATCAGGGTCGGCACACGCAGCCCGTCGGGGGCGGCGGCCTCGGCGATGCGGTCGCCGTGCACGCCGGTCCTGCCCTGGGCGGCGCGGACGGCGAGGGGGAGCAGCGGCGCGGGGGTGCGGTGGGCGGTGGCCAGGGCGCGCAGCGTCGTCTCCCAGTGGAGGACCGGGGAGTCGAGGACGAGGCCGCCGATGCGGTCGCGCAGGCCGCTGTGGGCGGCGGCGTGCAGGGCCATGGAGGCGCCGGTGGACCAGCCGTGCAGGATGACGCGTTCGGCGCCGCGCCGTACGGCGTGGCGGATCGCGGCGTCCAGGTCGCGCCACTCGGAGTCGCCGAGGTGGCCGAGCCCGTCGGTGGGGCGCGGCGCGCCGTCGTCGCCGCGGTAGGCGAGGGTGAGGACGGGGAGCTGCAGGCCGTTGAGGAACGGCAGCACGTTCAGGGGGTGTTCACGGGTGGTGCCGAGGCCGTGGACGGCGATGACCCAGGTGGAGCGGGGGGCGGGGACGAGCCAGGCGGGCAGGTCGCCCAGTTCGCCGGGGACGTCGATGTCCTCGTGGGCGAGGCCCAGCGCGGTGGTGGGGGTGCCGGTGTGCAGCTGCGGGGTGAGCCGGACCCGGCTGCCCGTGTCCAGGCTGCCGCGCGTCACGCGCTCCAGGCGGCGTACGACGGTGTCGGCGGAGTGCGGTACGTCGTTCAGGACGGGGCCGACGATCGCGTGGACGCCGGGGCCCCCGGGGCCGCCGGACCCGGCGGAGCCCTGGAGGCCGTACGTGCCGGGCCGCAGTGAGGCCAGGCAGCGCGTGAGGGTGACCTGACCGGCGGCGGTGGCGTGCACGGTGAGCGGGGGGTCGCCGGGCAGGGGGCGGTCGGGGCGGGGCCGCAGCGCGACGTCGCTGGCGTATCGGGCGGCCGCGACCGCGGCCGCGCCGACACCGATCAGGGTGGTGACGGCCGCTGCCGTCGCTGTAGCCGGGCGCACCGTTCCAGTGTGGGCGGGCGGACGGGCCCCTGCCAGTGGACGGGGGCCGCCGGAGGGTCACGGTCGGTGGGCCTGGCCGTAGCCGCGAAGCTTCTCGGCCACCTGGTGCAGCTCACCGGGCGAGAGCAGGGTGGGCGTGTGGCCGGGTACGGAGGTGGCGGTGAGCCACAGCCGGCACATCCACTCCAGCTGGGCGGTGCGGTCGTAGGCCTGGTCCAGGGTGTCGCCGTAGGTGACGGTTCCGTGGTTGCGCAGCAGGCAGCCGGTGCGGTGGTCGAGGGCGCGGAGCATGTTCTCGGCCAATTCGTCCGTTCCGTACAGGGCGTACGGGGCGACGCGGACGGGGCCGCCGAGGGCGGCGGTCATGTAGTGGATCGGCGGGAGCTCGGTGACCAGGGTGGAGACCGCGGTGGCGTGCACGGCGTGGGTGTGGACGACGGCTCCGGCCGGGGTGTGGCGGTAGATCTCCAGGTGCATGGGGAGCTCGCTGGTGGGGGTGAGCGTGCCGCGCAGCCGTGTGCCGTCGAGGTCGACGGCGGTCGTGTCGGCGGGGGTGAGCCGGTCGTAGGGCACACCGCTGGGGGTGACGAGGATGAGGTCTCCGACCCGTACGGAGACGTTTCCGGAGGTGCCGACGACCAGCCCGTCCGTCACTGTCCTGCGAGCGGTGGCCACCAGGGCGTCCCACGCCTGCTCGATCGCCCGCTCGATCGCGTCCTGTGTCATGCGCCGATCCTGTCAGCCCGTCCCGCGACGGCGGTCACGGCAGGGTGACACTTGTCTCTTCCGTGGGCCGGCGCCCCGGTCGGGAAAGTACGCGAAGCGGCAGCAAACCGGCTTCCCGGGCCCATGGGGCAAGGGATCGGGCCGCCCGCCCCTCGGAGGGCCGTGACGGATCCGGAACGCCGGACACCACGACGCCCGCGTCAGTTCACCTTCCGTTCACTCAGGTTGCTTACGTTCGCCGAGCCACTGACGTCGAACGATTGCCTGGGTAAATGGAACACATCACGCTGCTGCTCGCCATTGTGGTCGTGACAGCTCTAGTGTTCGATTTCACGAACGGTTTCCACGACACCGCCAACGCGATGGCGACGACCATCTCGACCGGCGCGATGAAGCCCAAGACGGCGGTGGCCATGTCCGCCGTGCTCAACCTGGTCGGCGCCTTCCTGTCCGTCGAGGTCGCCAAGACGATCTCCAGCGGACTGGTCAACGAGGACGGCATCCAACCCGAAGTGATCTTCGCGGCGCTCGTCGGCGCCATCCTCTGGAATCTGCTGACCTGGCTGGTCGGCCTGCCGTCCAGCTCCTCCCACGCCCTCATGGGCGGCCTGATCGGCGCGACCATCGCCTCGGTCGGCCTGTCCGGCGTCAACGGCGGCGTCGTCGTCACCAAGGTCCTCATCCCGGCCATCGCCGCGCCGCTGGTCGCCGGCCTCGCCGCGATGCTCGCCGCCCGCCTGACCTACAAGGCCGGCGCGCACGTCCACGAGAAGACCGGCCGCAAGGGCTTCCGCGCCGGTCAGATCACCTCCGCCGGTCTGGTCTCCCTCGCCCACGGCACCAACGACGCCCAGAAGACGATGGGCATCATCACCCTGGCGCTGGTCGCCGCCGGCGCCCTCGCCCCCGGCTCGAACCCGCCGGTCTGGGTGATCGTCTCCGCCGGTCTGGCCATCGCGCTCGGCACCTACCTGGGCGGCTGGCGCATCATCCGCACCATGGGCAAGGGCCTCACCGACCTCCAGCCGCAGCAGGGCTTCGCCGCCCAGACCAGCGCGGCGGCCGTCATCCTCGCCTCGTCCAACCTGGGCTTCTCGCTCTCCACGACGCACTCCTGCTCCGGCGCCGTGATGGGCGCGGGCCTCGGCCGCAAGGGCGGCGTGGTCCGCTGGTCCACCGCCACCCGGATGTTCGTCGCGTGGGGTCTGACCCTGCCCGCCGCCGGTCTGGTCGCCGCCGCCTCGGAGTTCGTGACCAAGCAGGGCGACTGGGGCGTCGCCGTCGTCGCGGTCTTCCTCGTCACCTCCTGCGCCGCGATCTGGTTCATCTCCCGCCGCCAGGTCGTCGACCACACCAACGTCAACGAGGTGGAGACCGACGCCGAGCCCGCGGGCGTCGTGACCACCGCCATCGCGGCCGTCACCCCGCCGCCGGCCGGCACCGTCACGGCCACCTCCGACGACCTCAAGGCCACCATCCCGGCTCCGGTCGGCGAGGCCACCCCGGTGGCCGCCGGCTCGGCGTCCACCACCCAGGCTCCCGCCGCCACGGTGTAAGGAAAGAACAGCATGAAGATCGACTGGGCAGCTCTCGGCTCCGTCTTCGGTGTCAGCCTCCTGGCCACCGTCGCACTGGTGGGCCTGTTCACCCTCGGCATCATCGGCCTCTCCAAGCAGGAGACGGCCTCGGCGAGTGGGGGCACCGCGGTCATGGCCCGCACCGGCGCCTACGCGTGCTTCGCGCTGTGCGCCGCGGCGGTGGCGTACGGAATCTTCCTGATCGTCACCTGACCCCGGCACGTCCACGGCGCCCCCGGAACGGTTCTCCGCTCCGGGGGCGCCGTCGTGCGCACCGGCGTGCCGGGCGTGCGCCGTGTGTGTCTCGGCACACCCTCCCTCCGCAGGTCAACGGCGAGTTGACGGGCGTTCGCGGGGCGTGGTGGACTGCCGGGGCCATTACGGCGGCAGGAGAGAGGAAGCCGGTGAGAATCCGGCGCGGTCCCGCCACTGTGAGTCCGGCCCCGGCCGGATGAGTCAGGAACTTTCGCCGCCGGTCACGTCGAGCCAGGGCGCGGACCCTGAGTGAGGACATTGCGCCATGTCAGGCTGCCTTCCCGCTGCGTCGAGAGCCGTACGTCCCCGAGGTCTGCGAACCGTGTCGGCCTGCTGATCCGATGCGTAGCGACCATGTCTTCGCCTGTGGCGCCGCCGCCGGGCTCGCCGCCGACCTCCTCCTCGCCGACCCCCGCCGCGGGCATCCCGTGGCCGCCTTCGGCCGCGCCGCGGGGTGCGTGGAGGGCGTGCTGTGGCGCGACCACCGCGCGTGGGGCGCGCTGCACGCCCTGGTGTGCGCCGGGGGTGCGGCCGGTGCGGCGGCGCTCGCGGCCCGGGCGGTACGCGGACGGCGCGCCGCCTCCGTCGCGCTGACCGCCGCCTCCGTCTGGGCCGTCGTCGGCGGTACCACGCTGGGCCGCGAGGCCCGCGCCATCGGCGGCGCGCTCGCGGCGGGCGACCTGGAGGTCGCCCGGGAGCGGCTGCCTCATCTGTGCGGGCGCGACCCGCAGTCCCTGGACGGACCCGGCATCGCCCGCGCGGTCGTCGAGTCCGTCGCCGAGAACACCTCCGACGCCGTGGTCGGCGCGCTCGTGTGGGGCGCGATCGGCGGCGTCCCCGGCCTCGTCGCCTTCCGGGCGGTGAACACCCTGGACGCGATGGTCGGTCACAAGTCGCCGCGCCACCGCCGCTTCGGCTGGGCCTCGGCCCGGCTCGACGACCTGGCCGGCTGGCCCGGCGCCCGCCTCACGGCCGCCCTGGCGGCGGTGGCGGGCGAGGACACCCGCGGCGCGGTACGGGCCTGGCGCGCCGACGCCGCGAAGCACCCGAGCCCCAACGCGGGGCCCGTGGAGGCGTCCTTCGCGGGCGCCCTGGGCGTACGGCTCGGGGGCACCCTGTCGTACGGCGGGCGCGTCGAACACCGGCCCGTCCTCAACGCGGGGGGCCGGGCCGTCGAGGTGGCGGACATCGAGCGCGCGGCGCGGCTGTCGCGCCGGGTGACCGCCCTCACGCTCGCGGTGTGCGTGGGTGGGCGACTGGTCCTGGGGGCCGTGAAGGCCGGGAAGCGGAGGCGTACATGAGGGGTGGGGGGCTGCTCGTCGCGGGCACCACGTCCGACGCGGGCAAGAGCGTCGTCACGGCCGGCATCTGCCGCTGGCTGGTGCGGCAGGGTGTGAAGGTCGCGCCGTTCAAGGGACAGAACATGTCCCTCAACTCGTTCGTGACGCGCGAGGGCGCGGAGATCGGTCGCGCCCAGGCCATGCAGGCGCAGGCTGCGCGGGTCGAGCCGACCGCGCTGATGAACCCGGTGCTGCTCAAGCCGGGCGGCGACCGGTCCAGCCAGGTCGTGCTCATGGGCAAGCCGGTGGGCGAGCTGAGCGCGCGCGGCTACCACGGCGGCCGGCAGCAGGCGCTGCTGGGCACGGTCGTCGAGTGCCTGCAGGAGCTGCGCGACACGTACGACGCGGTGATCTGCGAGGGCGCGGGCAGCCCGGCGGAGATCAACCTGCGCCGCAACGACATCGTCAACATGGGCATCGCGCGGGCCGCGCGCTTCCCCGTCGTCGTGGTCGGCGACATCGACCGGGGCGGGGTGTTCGCCCAGTTCTTCGGGACGACGGCGCTGCTGGCGCCCGAGGACCAGGACCTGATCGCGGGCTACCTGGTCAACAAGTTCCGCGGTGACGTGACGCTGCTGGAACCGGGGCTGGACATGCTGCTCGGCCTGACCGGCCGCCGCACCTTCGGTGTCCTGCCGTACGCGCACGGCCTCGGCATCGACGAGGAGGACGGCCTGCGGGTGTCCCTGCGGGGTGCCGTACGGGAGTCGGTCGTCGCGCCGCCGGTCGGCGAGGACGTGCTGCGCGTCGCCGTCTGCGCCGTACCGCTGATGTCGAACTTCACCGACGTGGACGCGCTGGCCGCCGAGCCGGGTGTCGTGGTGCGGTTCGTCGACCGGCCGGAGGAGCTCGCCGACGCCGACCTGGTCGTCCTGCCCGGCACGCGCGGGACGGTGAAGGCGCTGGCGTGGCTGCGCGAGCGGGGCCTGGCGGACGCGATCGCCCGGCGGGCCGCCGAAGGCCGTCCCGTGCTGGGCATCTGCGGCGGCTTCCAGGCGCTGGGCGAGCACATCCATGACGACGTCGAGTCCCGGGCCGGTGCGGTCGACGGGCTCGGACTGCTGCCGGTACGGGTGCGGTTCGCGCCCGGGAAGACCCTCGCGCGGCCGGTCGGCGAGGCCCTCGGTGAGCCGGTCGAGGGGTACGAGATCCACCACGGCGTCGCGGACGTACGGGGCGGGGAGACGTTCTTCTCCGATGACGCGGGACGCAGCCTGGACGGCTGCCGCGTCGGGGCCGTCTGGGGCACGCACTGGCACGGCTCGCTGGAGAGCGACGGCTTCCGGCGGGCGTTCCTGCGGGAGGTCGCCGCGGCGGCCGGCCGGCGCTTCGTCCCGGCGCCCGACACGTCGTTCGGCGCGCTGCGCGAGGAGCAGCTGGACCGGCTCGGCGACCTGATCGAGGAGCACGCGGACACCGGCGCGCTCTGGAAGCTCATCGAGCAGGGCCCCCCGTCAGGACTTCCCTTCATCGCACCCGGAGCGCCTTCATGAGCACTGCCCCCCATTACCCCTTCACCGCGATCGTCGGCATGGACGACCTGCGGCTCGGGCTGCTGCTGAACGCGGTGTCCCCGGCTGTCGGCGGCGTCCTCGTACGCGGTGAGAAGGGCACCGCGAAGTCGACGGCGGTGCGTGCCCTCGCGGCGCTCATGCCCGACGTCGAGGTCGTCGCGGGCTGCCGCTTCTCGTGCCCGCCCGACTCCCCCGATCCGGCGTGTCCGGACGGGCCGCACGAGGCGGCGCCGGGTGTCGCGCGCCCGGCCCGCATGGTCGAGCTCCCCGTCGGCGCGTCCGAGGACCGGCTCGTGGGCGCCCTGGACATCGAGCGGGCCCTCGCGGACGGGGTGAAGGCGTTCGAGCCGGGTCTGCTGGCGGACGCGCACCGCGGGGTGCTGTACGTGGACGAGGTCAACCTGCTCCATGACCACCTGGTGGACCTCCTGCTGGACGCCGCCGCCATGGGCGCCTCCTACGTCGAGCGGGAGGGCGTCTCCGTACGGCATGCCGCCCGGTTCCTGCTCGTCGGGACGATGAACCCGGAGGAGGGCGAGCTGCGGCCGCAGTTGCTGGACCGGTTCGGGCTCACCGTGGAGGTCGCGGCCTCCCGTGACCCCGGGCAGCGGGTCGAGGTGGTGCGGCGCAGGCTGGCGTACGACGACGATCCGGCCGCGTTCGCGGAGCGGTGGGCCGGCGAGGAGGCGGCGCTGCGGGAGCGGATCGTGGCCGCGCGGGCGCTGCTGCCGACGGTACGGCTGGGGGACGACGCGCTGCGGCAGATCGCCGCCACGTGCGCGGCGTTCGAGGTGGACGGCATGCGCGCCGACATCGTGATGGCCCGCACGGCGACGGCGCTGGCCGCCTGGGCGGGGCGTGCGGAGGTCACCGTGGAGGACGTGCGGCAGGCCGCGCTGCTGGCCCTGCCGCACCGGCGCAGGCGCAACCCCTTCGACGCGCCGGGGCTCGACGAGGACAAGCTGGACGAGACGCTGGAGGAGTTCGGGGGCGGCGACGACGAGCCGGACCCGGGCCCGGGCGACGGTCCCGGGGGCGGCGGCGGTGTGCCGCCGCAGGGCGGGGCGCCGGACAGCGAGTCGGCCGGTGAGCCGACCGGCTCACCGGAGGAGACGCCCGCCCCGGACGCCGGTGCGGGCGCGGGCGCCGGGGCCGGTGGCGGTGGCGGGGAGCAGGCACCGGCCAGGGCCGCCGAGCCGTTCCGTACGAAGATGCTGAGCGTGCCGGGCCTCGGTGAGGGCGCGGCGGGGCGGCGTTCCCGGGCGCGTACCGAGCAGGGCAGGACGACGGGTGCGACACGTCCGCGCGGGGCGCTGACCAAACTGCACCTGGCGGCGACCATCCAGGCGGCTGCCCCGCACCAGCGGGCGCGCGGCCGGTCCGGGCCCGGGCTCGTCGTACGCCGTGACGATCTGCGGCAGGCGACGCGCGAGGGGCGCGAGGGCAACCTGGTGCTGTTCGCGGTCGACGCGTCCGGGTCGATGGCGGCCCGGCGGCGGATGGGCGCGGTGAAGGGCGCCGTGCTGTCGCTGCTGCTGGACGCGTACCAGCGGCGCGACAAGGTCGGGCTGGTCACCTTCCGCGGCGCGTCCGCCGACGTCGCCCTGCCGCCCACGTCGTCCGTCGACGCCGCCGCCGCGCGGCTGGAACAGCTGCCCACCGGCGGGCGCACCCCGCTCGCGGCGGGGCTGCTGAAGGCGCATGACGTGCTGCGCGTGGAGCGGCTGCGCGATCCGTCGCGCCGCCCGCTGCTCGTGATCGTCACGGACGGCCGGGCGACCGGCGGGCCCGAACCGCTGGCGCTGGCCGCCCGCGCCGCCGGGCTGCACGCGGCGGAAGGCACCGCGTCCGTGGTCGTGGACTGCGAGAGCGGGCCGGTACGGCTGGGGCTGGCCGCCGAGCTGGCCCGTCAACTCGGCGGCACCGCCGTCACCCTCGACGAACTGCGCGCGGACTCCATCGCGGGTCTGGTCAGGGACGTCCAAGCAACCACCAAGTCCGCCAGGAGGGCCGCTTAATGCCGCAGGGACAGCCGACCGTCGTACCGGACGACGGACTCACCACCCGCCAGCGCCGCAACCGCGCGCTGGTGATGGTGCACACGGGCGTCGGCAAGGGGAAGTCGACCGCCGCCTTCGGCATGGCGCTGCGCGCCTGGAACCAGGGCTGGCCGATCGGGGTGTTCCAGTTCGTCAAGTCCGCCAAGTGGAAGGTCGGCGAGGAGAACGCCCTCAAGGCGCTCGGCGAGACCGGCAAGGGCGGGACCGTCACCTGGAACAAGATGGGCGAGGGCTGGTCCTGGATCCAGCGCGAGGTCGCCGAGGGCGAGCAGTCGCACGAGGACAAGGCGCGCGAGGGCTGGGAGCAGGTCAAGCGCGACCTCGCGGAGGAGAAGTACAAGTTCTACGTCCTCGACGAGTTCGCCTATCTGCTCCACTGGGGCTGGATCGACACCGCCGAGGTGGTCCGGGTGCTGCGCGACCGGCCCGGCCTGCAGCATGTGGTGATCACCGGCCGCAACGCGCCCGCCGAGCTGTGCGAGTTCGCCGATCTCGTCACCGACATGTCCAAGGTCAAGCACCCGATGGACGCCGGTCAGAAGGGCCAGCGGGGCATCGAGTGGTAGCACGTCTCGTCATCGCCGCGCCCTCGTCGGGCGCGGGCAAGACCACGGTGGCGACCGGCCTGATGGCCGCGTTCGCCGGCCGTGGTCTCGCGGTGTCCCCGCACAAGGTGGGCCCCGACTACATCGACCCGGGCTACCACGCCCTCGCCACCGGCCGCCCGGGCCGCAACCTCGACGCCTACATGTGCGGTACGGGGCTGATCGCGCCGCTCTTCGCGCACGGTGCCCGCGGCTGCGACCTGGCGATCGTCGAGGGCGTGATGGGCCTGTACGACGGTGCCGCCGACCAGGGTGAGCTGGCGTCCACGGCGCAGGTGGCGAAGTTGCTGAGGGCGCCGGTGGTGCTGGTGGTGGACGCGTCGTCGCAGTCGCGGTCGGTGGCCGCGCTGGTGCACGGGTTCGCGTCGTGGGACCCGGAGGTGCGGATCGGCGGGGTGATCCTCAACAAGGTGGCCACCGACCGGCACGAGCACCTGCTGCGCGAGGCGCTCGGGGAGTCGGGCGTGCCGGTGCTGGGCGTGCTGCGGCGGGCCCCGGCCGTGTCGACGCCGTCGCGCCATCTGGGCCTGGTTCCGGTCGCCGAGCGGCACACGGACGCGGTGGACGCGGTGGCGGCGCAGGCGCAGCGGGTCCGGGAGGGCTGCGACCTGGACGCCCTGCTGGCGCTGGCACGGTCGGCTCCGCCGCTGCGCACGGAGGCGTGGGACCCCGGCGACGCGCTGCGGGCGCACACCGGTGGTGCGGAGCCCGTCGCGGCCCGGCCCGTGATCGCCGTCGCGGGCGGCGCGGCGTTCACGTTCTCGTACGCCGAGCACGCCGAGCTGCTGACGGCGGCGGGCGCGCGGGTGGTGCCGTTCGATCCGCTGCGGGACGAGGAACTGCCCGCCGGGACGCGGGGGCTGGTCATCGGGGGCGGTTTCCCCGAGATGTACGGCGCGGAGCTGTCGGCCAACGCGCGGCTGCGCGGGGCCGTGGCGGAGCTGGCCGCGTCGGGGGCGCCGGTGGCCGCCGAGTGCGCCGGACTGCTGTACCTGGCGCGGTCGTTGGACGGGCAGCCGATGTGCGGGGTGCTGGAGGCCGACGCGCGGATGTCGCCGCGGCTGACGCTGGGCTACCGGGACGCGGTCGCGGTGAACGACAGCCCGCTCGCCGCGGCCGGTACCAGGATGCGGGGTCACGAGTTCCACCGCACGGTGCTGGAGCCGGGCGCGGGCGCGGTGCCCGCGTGGGGGCTGCGGCAGCCGGAGCGCCGCGTGGAGGGCTTCGTGCAGCGGGGTGTGCACGCGAGTTATGTGCATACGCACTGGGCGGCGGTGCCGGGGACGGCGCGGCGGTTCGTGGAGTTCTGCGCGCGGTGACGCTGGTGGTGGGGGTGGGGGCCGGGCGGGGCGTGGACGCCGACGCCGTGCTCGGGCTGGTCGAGGAGACGCTGCGGGACGCCGGGTTGCGGGTGGACGAGGTGGCGGCGCTCGCGACGGTCGACACGAAGGCGGACGAACCGGGCATCGTGGCCGCTGCGGCACGGCTCGGGGTGCCGCTCCTCGCCTTTGCGGCGCGGGAGTTGGCACGGGTGCCCGTACCGCATCCGTCCGACGCCGTGCGGGGCGCCGTGGGGACGCCGTCGGTGGCGGAGGCGGCGGCGCTCGCGGGGACGGGAGGCGCGCTTCCCGGCGGGGCGCTCGCGGGTGAGCGGCTCACCGACGGGGCGCTCGCGGGTGAGGGCGAACTGCTCGTGCCGAAGCGGAAGGCCGCGCATCCGGCCGCGCGGGTGACGTGCGCCGTGGCGCGCGGAAGGTTGTTGAATGTGGTGCCCGGGTACACCGGTGGGGAAACGGCGTTGACATCACGGCCGGCGCCGGAGTCTTTAGAGACGGAGCGTCCGTAACGCACCTGTGCGCATCCCCACCCCCCCACCCCCCGATGGCGGCCATGTATACCCACACTGACACCCACGACCTGCGGCACCACGGTGACGCGGAGGTTCGGGACGAGAAGCTGACCGACCTCGCGGTCAATGTGCGCGCGGACACCCCGCCCGCCTGGCTGCGGGAGCGCATCGCGGACTCGCTGAGCGGGCTCGCCGCCTATCCGGACGGGCGGGCGGCGCGGGCGGCGGTCGCGGCGCGGCACGGCCTGCCCGCCGAGCGGGTGCTGCTGACGGCGGGGGCGGCGGAGGCGTTCGTGCTGCTGGCACGGGCGCTGCCGGTGCGAAGCCCGGTGGTGGTGCACCCGCAGTTCACGGAGCCGGAGGCGGCGCTGCGGGACGCCGGGCACGAGGTGCGGAGGGTCCTGCTGCGGGAGGAGGACGGCTTCCGGCTGGACCCGGCGGCGGTGCCGCGGGACGCGGACCTCGTGGTGGTCGGCAACCCGACGAACCCGACGTCCGTGCTGCACCCCGCCGGGACGCTGGCCCGCCTCGCCCGGCCCGGGCGGATCCTGGTGGTGGACGAGGCGTTCATGGACGCCGTGCCGGGTGAGCGGGAGGCCCTCGCCGGGCGGACGGACGTGCCCGGTCTGGTCGTGCTGCGCAGCCTCACCAAGACGTGGGGTCTGGCGGGCCTGCGGATCGGCTATGTGCTGGCGGGGCCGGAGACGGTGGCCGCGCTGGAGCGGGCCCAGCCCCTGTGGCCGGTGTCCACGCCCGCCCTGGCCGCCGCGGAGGCGTGCGTGTCGCGGGCGGCGCTCGCGGAGGCGGAGGCGGCGGCGCACCGGATCGCGGCGGACCGGGCGCATCTGCTGGCGGGGCTGGCGGAGTTCGACGAGGTCCGTGCGGTGACAAAGGCTCAGGGCCCGTTCGTCCTCGTCCGTATCGACCGCGCGGACGCGGTCCGGGACCGCCTGCGCTCCCTCGGCTTCGCGGCCCGCCGCGGCGACACCTTCCCGGGCCTGGGCCCCGAGTGGCTGCGGCTCGCCGTCCGGGACCGTACGACGACGAACCGTTTCCTCCAGGCCCTCGACCAGGCACTGGTGATGGCGGGGTGCGCGAAGGAGCGGTGAGGCCCTCCGGTGACGGGGCGTGAGGCGCGCGTGGGCGCGGACGCGTCCGCGGCGGGCACGGCGGTGCGCCACGCCCCGGGCTCGGCAGGGCCCGGGTCGTGTTCGAGGGGCGGTGCGGTGCGGCCCTCCCTGTCGTCGAGGGGCGCATGTCGCACGAGGAGGTTTTCCCATGAACTTCCGTACCGCCGTGGCCATGGCTTTCCTGGCCGTCGCCGTCTCCGTACCGCTCTGCGATGTTTCCGCCGCGCAGGGCGACCTGGACTGCGCGGACCTCGCCTTCCGGGAGGAGGCCCAGGCCGTGTTCGACCTGGACCCCCGTGACCCGCACCGGCTCGACGAGGATCAGGGGCCGGACGACGGCCGGGCCTGTGAGGCGCTGCCCGGCAGGGCCGACACCGGGGCCGTCACCCCCCCTGACGCCCACGCCCACCACCACTCCCGACGCCATCCCTTCCGCTCCCGCCACGCAACCGACGCGCGGTGTCCGGGGGGGTACAGGCGGCTCCGTACGGGCCGGTGGGACCGAGGCCGCCCATGGCCCGGCGCTCTCGGTCGGCGCCGGGGCCGTGGCGCTCGGATGGGCGGCCACCGGGCCGCGCCGGCGCGGCCGGCGGGAGGCCGGGTGGCCACGGCGGTCAGTCGCGCCCGTGTGCCGTGCGGGCGCGGCGGGCCGCCAGCAGGACGCCGGCGCCGGCCGCCAGGACGGCCAGGGCGCCACCGGCGACGTACGGGGTGCTGGAGCCGCCGCCCGTCTCGGCGAGGTCCGCCCGGGCCCGGGGCGGTTCGGCGGCGGTCCGGGGCTTGGTGACGGGCGCCGGGGCGGCCATGGGGGACGTGCAGCCGGCCTCGGCCAGGGTGAGCGTGCCGGTGACGTCGGCGACGTTGAGCTGGAGGGGGTTCAGCGAGACGGTGAGCGACAGCGCGGTGGCCGCCGCGGTGCGGGTGGTGGTGTGGGTCTTCGAGAGGTGGAGGGCGACCTGCCCGATCCCGGGGACCTCGACCCGCGTGGGACCGCCGGGCGTGAGCGTCACCTTCTTGCCGAGGACCGTGACGTGGCCGAGGAGACTGGATTCGGCGACGGGCCGCTTCCCCGCCTCGCACACCGCGCGGGAGGTGACCTGCCGGAGTTCGACGAGGGAGAGCAGCGGGAGCCCGGGGACGTGGAGCCGGGCGTGGGCGAGGTGGGTGGAGGCCTCGGCGCGGTGCGCGTCCGCCGCGGCCCTGGCGGTGGCCGTGTCCGCGCGCAGCATGCTGAACGACTTGCCGCGGTCGACGCCGTCCAGGGTCACCGTGAGCGCCGTCTTCTCGGCGCTCGCCGGTGCCCGGACCTCGTTGAGCGCGGCCTTGAGCGGGATGTCGACGGCCCTGTCGAGGAGCGAGACGTCCAGGGCGGTGCGCAGGACGGCCGCGTTCGCCCGGCCCGCGTCGCCCTGGGTGGCGTGTGCCGGGGTGGGCAGGGCGGCGAGCGCCACGAGGACGGCGGCGGCGGGCAGGCGGAAGGTGGTGCCGTTCACGGTGGTGGAACCCCCACGGAGACATGGCGTCACCGGCACGGCCCACGGGGACATGGGGCGGCGGTGACGTGGGACACCGGAATCCTGGCGTGACGGGAGTGAACCGTCAGCTTTCCCAAGGGAGTTCACCCCAAAGGGGGGTTCTCGTGCTCATATTCGGATACCCCGGGATTGCTTCTGCCCCAAGCGTGGCTTAAGTTAGGCGAGCCTAACCTAAAGAGATCGGGACAAGAGTGAGCATCGAGGTCTACCGGGACACCTGGGGCATCCCGCATCTCCGCGCCGCCGACGCGCACGAACTCGCCCACGCCCAGGGTCGTACCACCGCCCTCGACCGCGCCTGGCAGCTGGAGGTCGAGCGGCACCGCGCCCAGGGCACCACCGCCGCCTTCCTCGGCGCCGACGCCCTCGACTGGGACCTCTTCGCCCGCCGCGCCCGGCTCGCCGACACCGCCCGCCGCTGCTACGACGCGCTCGACGAGCCGACGCGTACCTGGGTGGGCGCGTACGTCGACGGCGTCAACGCCGGCCTCGCGCGCGGCGCCCGCCGCGCGCCCGAGTTCGCCGCCACCGGGCTCACCGCCGGGCGCTGGGAGCCGTGGACACCGCTCGCCGTATGGCTGTCGACCCACATCCTCTTCGCGGGCTTCCCCACCAAGCTGTGGCGCGACCAGGTCGCCCGCCGGCTCGGCGAGGACGCCGTCGAGCTGTTCGCCACCGACGGCCCCGCCACCTCCGGCAGCAACGGCTGGCTCGTCACCGCCGACCGCACCGCCACCGGCGCGGCGCTCATCGCCGGCGACCCGCACCGCTTCATCGAGGCGCCCGGCGTGTACCAGCAGATCCGGCTCGCCTGCCCCGAGTTCGACGTCGTCGGGCTCGCCGTACCCGGCGTGCCCGGCCTGGCGCACTTCGGGCACACCGGTGCCGTCGCCTGGGCGATCACCAACGCCATGGCCGACTACCAGGACCTGTACCGGGAGCGGCTCCGGCGCACCGGCGACGGCGCGGTGGAGGCGCTCGGCCCGGACGGCTGGGCACCCGCCCACGTCCACACCGAGACCGTCGAGGTGAAGGACGCCGCGCCGGTCGAGGTCGAGGTGGTCGAGACGGAGCGCGGACCGGTGATCATCCCGGAGGGCGAGGAAGGCCCGATCAGCCTGCGCTACCCGCCCCGCGTCACCCGCGAACTCGGCTTCGCCGCCCTGCCCGCGATGCTCGCCGCCCGCACCGTCGGCGATGTGGACCGGGCGTTCGACCGGTGGATCGAGCCGGTCAACGTCGTCCAGGCCGCCGACACCCGGGGCGGCACCCTCCACCGCGTCGCCGGTTACGTCCCGCTGCGCCACCGCGACAACCGGCTGCGCGTCGTGCCCGGTTGGGAGCCCGGCCACGAGTGGCGCGGCCACCACGACCCGATGCCGCGCGAAACGGTGGACGGCGTGGCGGTCATGGCCAACGCGCGCGGTCTGGCGACGCCCCTCGGCGTGGAGTTCGCGCCCCCGCACCGGGCGCAGCGGATCACCCGCCTGCTGGACGCGTCGAAGAGCTGGACCGCCCCGGACATGGCGGCCGTCCACATGGACACCCATCTCGCCTCGGCCCGGCCCCTGCTGGCGCTCGTCGCCGCCCTGCCCGACCTGGAGCCCGCCGCGCGGGAGCTGCGCGACCGGCTGCTGTGCTGGAACCGCCGCATGGCCGCCGACAGCACGGACGCGGCGGCTTTCGCGGCCGTCCGCAGCGCGGTGGTGCGCCGCCTCGCCCGGCACCCGGCGCTCGCCGTGCTGGCGGAGCCGCCCGCCCACCCCGCGCTGTTCCAGCCCTGGCTCGCGCTCGTCCCGCGCGTCGCGTACGCCCTGGAGACCCTGCTGACGGCCGGTCCGGTGCCCGCCGCCGACCGGCTGGCCGCCGTCCGCGCCGCCCTCCACGAGGTGGCCGCCGGCCACACGGACCGGCCCTGGGGCGACACGCACCGCCTCGCTCCCTGGGCGGCCCTGCCCGACTCGCTGGACGACGACGACCGGCCCGGTCTCGGCGGCGACCACGACTGCGTGCTGTCGACGTCGTCCGTGCCCGGCCTCACCGACCGCGCCGCGCGCGGCCCGGCCGCCCGCTACGTGTGGGACCTGGCCCGGCGCGAGGACAGCCTGTGGGCCGTGCCCTTCGGCGCCTCCGGCGTGCCCGGCGACCCGCACCGGCGCGACCAGCTGCCCCTGTGGCTGCGGGGCGGGCTCGCCCCCGTCATCACCGACTGGAACCAGCTCACCAAGGAGCACGAGGAGCGGCATGACCACGACTGAGTGCGTGTACGAGCAGACCGTCGACGGCTTCGGGACGGTCCGTGTCGTCCCCGTCGACCCCCACCGGGACGCGCCGTTGCTGCACCGCTGGGTCAGCGAGGACCGCGCCCGGTTCTGGGGCATGCGGGACGCGACACCGGACGACGTACGCGAGATCTACGCCCACCTCGACTCGCTCACCACCCACCACGCGTTCCTCGTGTACCGGGAGGAGGAGCCCGTCGCGCTGTTCCAGACGTACGAGCCGGAGGCCGACCGCGTCAGCGAGTGTTACGACGTCCGGCCGGGCGACATCGGCGTCCACCTGCTGCTCGCGCCCGCGCGGGCGCCGGAGAGGGGCTTCTCGTCCCGCCTGCTGACCACGCTGACGGCGTTCGCGCTCACCGGCCGCGAGCGGATCGTGGCCGAGCCGGACGCCGCCAACGACAAGGCCATCGCGCTGCTCACCCGCAACGGCTTCGAGCTCGGCCCCGAAGTGGTCCTGCCGGAAGTCCTGCTGCCGGAGGTCCACATCCTGGAGAAGCGGGCCCGGCTCGCCTTCCTCAGTCGATGACGCGGCCGTTGAGGACCACCCGGCGCGGCGCCGCCAGGACGCGGACGTCCGCGCGCGGGTCCTCGTCGTAGACCACCAGGTCCGCCGGGGCGCCCTCCTCCAGGGCCGGGCGCCCCAGCCACTCCCGCGCCCCCCACGTGGTCGCCGACAGGGCGTCCAGGGGCGGGATGCCGGCCGTGACCAGCTCGGCGACCTCGGCGGCGACCAGGCCGTGCGCCAGCGAACCGCCCGCGTCGGTACCGACGAAGACGGGGACGCCCGCGTCGTACGCGGCGCGCACGGTGTCGTAGCGGCGCTCGTGCAGCCGTCGCATGTGGTCCGCCCAGCGCGGGAACTTGCCCTCTCCCCCGGCCGCCAGCTTCGGGAACGTCGCGATGTTGACGAGCGTGGGGACGATCGCGACCCCGCGCTCCGCGAACAGCGGGATGGTGTCCTCCGTCAGGCCCGTCGCGTGCTCCACGCAGTCGATGCCCGCCTCCACCAGGTCCCGCAGCGACTCCTCCGCGAAACAGTGCGCGGTCACCCGGGCGCCCAGCCGGTGCGCCTGAGCGATGGCCGCCTCCACCTCGGCACGCGGCCAGCACGCCGCCAGGTCGCCCACGCCCCGGTCCAGCCAGTCGCCGACCAGCTTCACCCAGCCGTCCCCGCGCCCGGCCTCCCTCGCGACGTACGCGACGAGCTCGGCCGGTTCGATCTCATGGGCGTAGTTGCGGATGTAGCGGCGCGTGCGGGCGATGTGCCGCCCCGCACGGATGATCTTCGGCAGGTCCTCGCGGTCGTCGATCCACCGCGTGTCGGCGGGCGACCCCGCGTCGCGGATCAGCAGCGTGCCCGCGTCCCGGTCCGTCAGCGCCTGCTTCTCGCTGGTCGCCTCGTCCACGGCCCCGTGCGCGTCCAGCCCCACATGGCAGTGCGCGTCGACCAGACCCGGCAGCACCCAGCCCGTGACCGTCCGCACGTCCCGCGCCGCCGCTCCGGACGGCCGGTCGTAGGTGACCCGCCCGTCGATCACCCACAGCTCGTCCCGCACATCCTCCGGGCCGGCGAGCACCCGCCCCCGCACCCGCAACACCACGCTCATGACCAGCACTCTACGAGGGCGTCGCCCCCGGTGGATACGCGTGGGTACGCTCGGCCGAGCAGTCCGTACATGAACAGAAAGAGTCCGCCGTGACGCACCCCCTCCTCGACCTGGCCCCGCTGACCGCCGACCGCTTCGCGGCCATCGAGCGGCGCGTGGCCGCGCTGCTCTCCACCGAGCAGGACGTGGTCATCACCCAGGGCGAGGCGCTCCTGCCGCTGGAGGGCTGCATCCGCGCCGGCGCGCGGCCGGGCTCCACCGCGCTGAACATCGTCACCGGCCCGTACGGGCAGACCTTCGGCGACTGGCTGCGCGACTGCGGCGCGACGGTGGTGGACCTTCAGGTGCCGTTCCACACGGCGGTGACGGCCGGGCAGGTCAACGACGCGTTCCGCGCGCACCCGGAGATCGACTTCGTGTCGCTCGTGCACGCGGAGGCGGCGACCGGCAACACCAACCCCGTCGCTGAGATCGGTGAGGTCGTCCGGGCACACGGCGCACTGTTCCACCTGGACGCGGTGGCCTCGATCGGCGCCGAGCCGGTGCTGCCCGACGCGTGGGGCGTCGACATGTGCGTCATCGGCGCGCAGAAGGCGATGGGCGGCCCGGCGGGCGTCTCGGCGGTGTCGGTGAGCACGCGCGCGTGGGAGCGGTTCGCGGCCAACCCGGCGGCGCCCCGCCGCTCGTACCTCTCGCTCCTCGACTGGAAGGAGCGCTGGATCGACGGCGGCCGCCGCGCGCTGCCGCACGCGCCGGCGCAGCTGGAGATGCTGGCGCTGGAGGCGTGCGTGGAGCGTCTCGAAGCGGAGGGTGCGGACGTCGTGATGGCCCGCCACGCCTCGGCCGCGGCGGCCACCCGCGCGGGCGCGCTCGCCCTTGGCGGCGGTCTGGAGCCCTACGTACGCGACGCGAAGGACGCCGCGCCCGTGGCGACGACGCTGCGCACCCCGAGCGGGGTCGACGCCTCCGAGCTGGTGGCGGGCGCTCTGGCGGTGAACCCTTCGCTGCCGCTGGTCGCCGGCGGGGGCGCGCTCGCCAAGGAGATGATCCGGGTCAACCACTACGGTCCCGACGCCACGCGCGAGGCCGTCCTGGGCTCGCTGGAGGCGCTGGGCGCGGCGCTGGCCGGGACGGGCGCGGAGGTGGACGTGGAGGGCGCGCGACGGGCGGTCGGCGAGGTGTGGGCGTAGGAGGCCCCCGGTCCCCTGGGGGACGGTTCCTCACGCGGGCGTGGTGGCGGGCGACAGCGCGTCCAGGAGGGCCTTGAGCGGGGGTTCCAGCGGGCCCGGTGGGGTGGCGAGGGAGACCGGGACCGTGAGGTTCGGCAGCGTGCGGAAGGTGACGCGGTCCGCCGGCGGGAGGCCGCCGCCCACCGGGTAGAACACCGTCCACGACGGCTCCGGGCCCGCCGCCAGGTCGGCGAGCGTGTCCTGGAGCGTGGTGAACGGCGGGCCCGGCGTCCAGGCCGGGAGCGCGGACGTGACCAGGTCGTGGAAGGCCGGGTTCGCGGCGCGCGGCGCGAGACGCAGCGGCAGGCTCACGAGCCGGTCAAGGCTCGGCGGCTCCGGCCCGGCGAGCGGGTGGGACGCCGGCAGCGCGGCGATCAGCGGCTCGGTCCACAGCGGGTGCAGCGCCACGCCGTCCGCGCGGTCCACTGTGCGCACGAGGGCGGCGTCGAACGTGCCGGAGCGCACCGCCGCGAGTCTCGCTTCCTGGGGCCCGCGCTCCAGGCGTACGCGCAGCCCGGGGCTGCGGGCGGCCAGCGTGTCGAGGGCGCGGTACACGCGGTCGGCGAACGCGCGGGTGGTGCCGAGCCGGATCAGCCCCTCGGTGCCGGCGGCGATCCCGTCGGCGATCCGCCGGACCCGGTCGGCCGCGAGGAGCGCGGCCCGCGCCTCGGGCAGCAGCCGCTCACCGGCGGCCGTGAGGCGTACGCGGCTGGAGCGGTCGAAGAGCCGCAGCCCCACCTCCCGTTCCAGCAGGTCGATCTGGCGGCTCACCGAGGTCTCGCCGGTGCGCAGCCGCGCCGCGGCCCGGCCGAAGCCGAACTCCTCGGCGACCGCGACGAAGAACTCCAGCTGACGCAGCTCCACCCCTGGTCCCCCCATCCCGTCACCGTTGATGATCACTGTGCCGGTCAACCGCTCCCCCGTCACGTCTTCTTCCCGCCGTCCGCTCGAAGCAGACGTACGGGCGAGGGGCCGGAACGACTCAACCGGTGACGCGTCGCCGCGCGTGGAGAAGTACGCGCCGACGCCCACGCCGGTGCGTGTGCCGGTGTGCGTCGGCGAGGAGGCGGCCCTGCGAATGGGAGTTAATTCATGAATACCGGGAGCAGGTTATAGGTGATGGGTTTCCCGCGTTCTTCTGCCCCGTTCCCGGGAACCTAAACGCAAAGATTCCATCAGGGCTCCGCGCACAATTCGCGCACATGTCAAGGTGGTTACTTTGGTGTGATCGACTCCACATGCCGCCCTTTTTGACCGAGAATATCCGGGCAAAACCGAGCGTTCGGCAAGGGCGCCCGACGGCGCTCGCGCTCGCGTGATAACACATTCCACGCGTCCACCCAACCCCTGTTGCCCATGCAATTTCAGAATTTGCTGGGTAAGTTCCATTCGCATGACCGCTGCACAAGCAGAATTCCACCGAGTCGCACCGAACACCTCGGCCGTCGTTCTCGACGCCCCCCGAGTGGAGGACGGAGCCGCGATCTGGCGCATCGCCCGGGACTCCGAGGTCCTGGACCTGAACTCCTCGTACAGCTATCTGCTGTGGTGCCGGGACTTCGCCGCCACGTCCCTGGTGGCGCGCGGCGCCGACGGCGAGCCGATCGCCTTCGTCACCGGCTACATCCGGCCGCAGCGGCCGGGCACCCTCGTGGTCTGGCAGGTCGCCGTGGACCACGCCCACCGCGGCCGGGGCCTGGCCGGCGTCCTGCTGGACGCCCTGACCACGCGCCTCGCCGGACAGGGCGTCCGCACCCTGGAGACGACGATCACCCCGGACAACACCGCGTCCGACCGGCTCTTCACGTCGTACGCCGAGCGCCGCGGCGCGTCGGTGGAGCGTGAGGTGCTCTTCGACGGGGGGCTGTTCCCCGAGGGGACGCACCTGCCGGAAGTGCTCTACCGCATCAGTCCGATAGCTGCCTGAGAACGACCGAGGAGACGAACCGCTGTGACCATCACCCCGCCCGCCCTGAGTGTCTTCGAGACCCTGGAGTCGGAGGTGCGCAGCTACTGCCGCGGTTGGCCGGCCGTGTTCGACCGCGCGCAGGGCGCACGCCTGACCGACGAGGACGGCCACTCCTATCTGGACTTCTTCGCCGGTGCAGGGTCGCTGAACTACGGACACAACAACCCGGTGCTGAAACGGGCGCTGCTCGACTATCTGGAGCGCGACGGCATCACCCACGGCCTGGACATGGCGACGACCGCGAAGCGCGCCTTCCTGGAGTCCTTCCAGAACGTGGTGCTGCGTCCGCGTGACCTGCCGTACAAGGTGATGTTCCCGGGCCCGACCGGCACCAACGCCGTGGAGGCCGCGCTCAAGCTGGCCCGCAAGGTGAAGGGGCGCGAGTCGATCGTGTCGTTCACCAACGCCTTCCACGGCATGTCGCTGGGTTCGCTGGCCGTGACGGGCAACGCCTTCAAGCGGGCCGGGGCCGGCATCCCGCTGGTGCACGGCACGCCGATGCCGTTCGACAACTACCTCGACGGCCGCGTCCCGGACTTCCTCTGGTTCGAGCGGCTGCTGGAGGACGAGGGCTCCGGCCTCAACAAGCCGGCCGCCGTGATCGTGGAGACCGTGCAGGGCGAGGGCGGCATCAACGTCGCGCGCGCCGAGTGGCTGCGGGCGCTGGCGGCGCTGTGCGAGCGGCAGGACATGCTGCTGATCGTCGACGACATCCAGATGGGCTGTGGCCGCACCGGTGCCTTCTTCTCCTTCGAGGAGGCCGGCATCACCCCCGACATCGTCACCCTGTCGAAGTCCATCAGCGGCTACGGGCTGCCCATGTCTCTGTGCCTGTTCAAGCCGGAGCTCGACGTGTGGGGGCCGGGCGAGCACAACGGCACCTTCCGCGGCAACAACCCCGCCTTCGTCACCGCGACCGCCGCCCTCGAAACGTACTGGGCCGACGGTCAGATGGAGAAGCAGACCATCACGCGCGGCGAGCAGGTCGAGCAGGCGCTGCTGACGATCTGCGACGAGAACTCCGCCTACGGCGCCCACTACCGGGGCCGCGGCCTGGTCTGGGGGATGGAGTTCGCCGACAAGGGCCGGGCGACCCGGGTCTGCCGGCGGGCGTTCGACCTGGGGCTGCTGCTGGAGACCTCGGGCCCGCAGAGCGAAGTGGTCAAGCTGCTGCCGCCGCTGACCATCACGCCCGACGAGCTGGACGAGGGGCTGCGCACGCTGGCCCGCGCGGTCCGTGAGACCGCCTGAATCCTCAGGTACGAAGGGAAGTTGCACCACCGTGATCGTCCGATCGTTCAAGGACATCGAGAACACCGAGCGCCATGTGAAGGCCGCCTCCGGCACCTGGGAGTCCAAGCGCATCGTGCTCGCCAGGGAGAAAGTCGGCTTCTCGCTCCACGAGACCGTGCTCTACGCGGGCACGGAGACGTCGATGTGGTACGCCAACCACATCGAGGCCGTGCTGTGCGTCGAGGGCGAGGCCGAGCTGACCAACGACGAGACGGGCGAGACGCACTGGATCGAGCCGGGCACCATGTACCTGCTCGACGGCCATGAGCGGCACACCCTGCGGCCCAGGACCGACTTCCGGTGCGTGTGCGTCTTCAATCCCCCCGTCACGGGACGGGAGGACCACGACGAGAACGGCGTCTACCCCCGGCTCACCGAGGAGGGCTGACCGATGACGATGACCACGACCGTCCAGGACCTGTACCCCACCCGCGGCGCGTCCGAGGTGATGACGCCCCGCCGTGACCCGGTCGTCTGGGGGGCGCGGGACGGACTGGAGTCGTACGAGCGCGACGGCTTCCTCGCGGTCGAGGAGCTGATCACCGAGGACGAGGTCGGCGTCTACCGCGCCGAGCTGGAGCGGCTGATCTCCGACCCGGCCGTTCGCGCCGACGAGCGTTCGATCATCGAGCCGAAGTCCCAGGACGTGCGGTCGGTGTTCGAGGTCCACAAGATCAGCGAGGTCTTCGCGAACCTGGTGCGCGACGAGCGGGTCGTGGGCCGGGCCCGCCAGATCCTCGGCTCGGACGTCTACGTCCACCAGTCGCGGATCAACGTGAAGCCGGGCTTCGGCGCGTCGGGCTTCTACTGGCACTCGGACTTCGAGACCTGGCACGCGGAGGACGGGCTGCCGCGGATGCGGACGGTGTCCGTGTCGATCGCGCTGACCGAGAACCTCGACACCAACGGCGGCCTGATGATCATGCCCGGGTCGCACAAGACGTTCCTCGGCTGCGCGGGCGAGACACCGAAGGACAACTACAAGAAGTCGCTGCAGATGCAGGACGCGGGCACGCCGTCGGACGAGGCCCTGACGAGGTTCGCGGACGCGCACGGCATCCGGCTGTTCACCGGCAAGGCCGGATCGGCGACCTGGTTCGACTGCAACGCCATGCACGGCTCGGGCGACAACATCACCCCGTACCCGCGCAGCAACGTCTTCATCGTCTTCAACAGCGTGGAGAACACGGCGGTGGAGCCGTTCGCCGCCCCCGTCCGGCGGCCGGACTTCATCGGGGCGCGGGACTTCACGCCGGTGCGGTGACGCCGTACCGCGCGTAGGACCGCCGCGACCGCGCGAGGCGCGTGAGGCCCGTGAGGCGCGTATTTCGTGCGCGTGAGGGTGAAGGGGCGGGACCGGTCATCGGTCCCGCCCCTCCCCCGTGCGTCCGTCAGGCGCTCAGGGCCGGGTAGTCGGTGTAGCCGCGGTGGTCGCCGCCGTACAGCGTGGACGGGTCCACGGCGTTGTACGGGCCGTTCGCCCGGAGGCGGGCCGGCAGGTCCGGGTTGGCCAGGAACAGCGCGCCGAACGCGAGGAGGTCGGCGGTGCCGTCCTCGACCAGCCCGAGCGCGTCCGCACCCGTCGGCCCCTCGGTCGCCGGGTTGAGCACGAGGGCGCCCGGGAAGCTCTTGCGCAGCTCCAGCGTGAGGTCACGGACGGCCGGGCTCCACTCCGTCACGTGCAGATACGCGATCCCGAGCGGCTCGATGGCCTGGACGAGCGCGGGGTACGCCGCCTCCGCCTCCGGCTGGGGCTCGTCGATGTCGTTGAACGGGTTCCCGGGCGACACCCGCAGCCCCGTGCGTTCCGGGCCGATCGCGGCGGCGACGGCCTTGACCACCTCGACGGCGAAGCGGATGCGGCCCTCGACGGAGCCGCCCCACGCGTCGGTGCGCCGGTTGGTGCCGGGCGCCAGGAACTGGTGGATCAGGTAGCCGTTGGCGCCGTGCAGTTCCACGCCGTCGAAGCCGGCGTCCACGGCGTTGCGGGCGGCGGCCGCGTAGTCGGCGATGGTGGCGCGCACCTCGGCGTCGGTGAGCTCGTGCGGGGTGACGAAGTCCTTGGGGCCCTCGTGGGTGAAGACCTGCCCCTTGGCGGCGACGGCGGAGGGGGCCACGGGGTGCAGGTCGCCGGGGTGGTCGGCCAGCAGGTCCGGGTGGCCGATCCGGCCGGCGTGCATGAGCTGGGCGAAGATCTTGCCGCCCTCGGCGTGCACGGCGTCGGTGACCTCGCGCCAGGCGGCGACCTGCTCGGCGCTGTGCAGGCCTGGCGTGTCCGGGTAGCCCTGGCCGACCGGTGAGGGCTGTACGCCCTCGGTGATGATCAGTCCGGCGGAGGCGCGCTGCGCGTAGTACTCGGCCGTGAGGCCGGTCGGCACCCGGGTGTCGGCGGTGGCCCGGCTGCGGGTCATGGGCGCCATGGCTATGCGGTTGGCGAGCTGCGTACCGGACAGGTCGATGGGGTCGAACGCGGTGGTCATGGGTGCTCCCGGAGCGTTATATGGTCGGCCAAGTATTTCCGCTTCCGCCACTGTAACTCATTACTTGGCCGGCCAAGGTAAAATCGTGGGCAGAGCCCTCCCCGGGCCCCCCGATCGTGAGGAGTTGGTCCCGATGTCCGCCGACCCCGCCTGCGGTGACGCGCTGCCGACCGCGGCGCGCGGCGGCCCCGTCAGCCACACCCTGTCCCGGGTGGCAAGGCTCCACCGGATCGCCGCGGGCAGGCTCCTCAAGGCGGCGGGGTTCTACCCGGGCCAGGAGTTCGTGATGATGTGCCTGTGGGACCGGGGTCCGGTGCGCCAGTCCGAGCTGATCAGAACCGTGGACCTCGACCCGTCGACGGTCACCAAGATGCTCCAGCGCCTGGAGCAGGCCGGGCACGTCCGCCGCTCCCCCGACCCCGCCGACCGGCGCGCGGTGCTCGTCGAGGCCACCGACGCCGGGTGCGCGCTGCTCACCGAGGTGACCGCCGCCTGGTGCGACCTGGAGCGGCTCACCCTCGCCGGGCTCGACGCGGGCGAACGCGCCGAGCTGGCACGGCTGCTGGGCAAGGTCGAGGCGAACCTGTGCAAGGAGGCGGCGGAGTGCGCCGTCGCTCAGGACGACAGGACGTCCAGCGCCCGGTCGACGTCGGCGGCCGAGTTGTAGAGGTGGAAGGAGACCCGGAGGTTTCCGGCGCGGGCGGAGACGATGACGCCGGCGCGGGCCAGCTCCGGCCGGAGTCCGCCCAGGCCCGGCACGGCGACGACGACCGACCCGTCGGCCCGGACCGGTTCGTGTCCGAGTTCGGCCAGCCCGGACCGGAAGCGCTCGGCGAGGGCCGTGCCGTGGGCGCGGACGGCGTCGACGCCGATCTCCTCCAGCAGGGCGAGTGACTGCTCGGCACCGTAGTACGCGAGGAACGACGGGGGCTCGTCGTAGCGCCGCGCCGTCGGGGCGAACCGCTCGACGGGGCCGTAGGTGCTGTCGAACGGGGACTCGGCCGCGACCCAGCCGGCGTGGGCCGGCACCAGGGACTCCTGGGCCTCCTCGCCGACCGTGAGGAACGACGCGCCCCGCGGGCACATCAGGTACTTGTAGCCACCGGCGACGGTGTAGTCCCAGGCGGAGGCGTCCAGCGGCAGCCAGCCGGCCGACTGGGAGACGTCCAGCAGCGTACGGGCACCGTGCGCGGCCGCAGCCTCGCGCACCGCGGGCAGGTCCGCCACCCTGCCGTCCGCGGACTGCACGGCCGAGAACGCGACGAGCGCCGTCTGAGGCCGTACGGCGTCGGCCAGCTCCTCCAGCGGCACGAACCGCGTCTTGAGGTCACCGCGCACCGTGAACGGCGTGATCACCGAGCTGAAGTCGCCCTCCGCGAACAGCACCTCGGCACCGGGCGCCAGCGACCCGGCGATCAGCGCGACGTGCACCGTGACCGCCCCGCCGAGCGCCACCCGGTCCGGACGCACCCCGACGAGCCGCGCGAAGCGCTCCCGTACGGCGTCCACCACCTCGAAATCACCGGCCCCATCCGGGCGCCCGGCGGCGTTCTGCTCGGCGAGCGCCGTGATGGCGTCGACGGTCCGGCGGGGCAGCAGCCCACAGGTGGAGGTGTTGAGATACGTCTGCGCGGGCGCGAACTCGGCGCCTCCGAGGGGATTCTCCATGCCCCCCACCTTGGGCTCTGCCCCAACTCGCCGTCAATCGCGTACTTCTGGCTGCGGTGTCCCGGCCTCGCTCATAGGCCGGCCGGCCCCCGGGACCCGGGATCGGCCGCGACGAGTCGTCCGCCAACGGTCACGGGGGGGGCGTTCGTCGGGGAGCCGGCGCGTGCGGGTGCGCGTTCCGCCGGACCGTCGGCGGCGGCGCCGTCGGCGTCCGGGATGGGGCCGCGGTGGTACGTAACCCGGACCTCGCCGTGGAGGGCGGTGACGGCGCCGCCCGGCCGGTTGCGCGGCGCGGGCGCGGGCGTGGCGGGTGGACCGCCGCCGCCCCGCCGTTTGTCTCCGGCGGGGCGGTACGGGGTCGGGGCCGGGATCGGGGCGCCGGTCTCGGGGTCAGTGTTCCGGGCGGCCGTCCACGCGGCGCGGAAGGCCGAGCGGGTTGTCGTCGCGCAGCTCCGGCGGCAGCAGCGCCTCGGGGGTCGACTGGTACGTGACGGGGCGCAGCCAGCGTTCGATGGCGGTGCCGCCGACCGAGGTGGAGGTGGAGGTGGTGGCCGGGTAGGGGCCGCCGTGGTGCTGGGCGGGGGCGACGGCGACGCCGGTGGGCCAGCCGTTGACCAGGACGCGGCCGGCGAGCGGGGTGAGCTCGGCGAGGATGGCGGCACCGTCACCCTTGCCCTCGGCCTCGTCCGAGGAGAGGTGGACGGTCGCCGACAGGTTGCCCGGGAGCCGGGAGAGGACGGCCTTGACCTCGGCGTCGTCCTCGTACCGCGCGACGACGGTGACGGGGCCGAAGCACTCCTCCAGGAGCACGTCGTGCTCGCCCTCGGCGGCGAGGCGGGCCGCCGGTACGGTCAGGAAGCCCGCGCTGACGGTGTGCTCGTCGCCGGCGCCCGGGGCGACGGGGGCGTCCACGTCGGGCAGGGCGGCGCGCTCGGCGACGCCCGCGACGAAGTTGTCGCGCATCCGGTGGTCCAGGAGCACGCCCTCGCCGGTGGTGGCGACGGCGTCGGCCAGGGACTTGACGAGCTGGTCGCCCGCCTCGCCGGTGGGCGCCAGCACCAGGCCGGGCTTGACGCAGAACTGGCCGTGCCCCAGCGTCATCGCCCCGGCGAGCCCCGTGCCGATCTGCTCGGCCCGCTCGGCGGCGGCCGACTCGGTCACCACGACCGGGTTGAGGGAGCCGAGCTCGCCGTGGAACGGGATGGGGACCGGGCGGGCGGCGGCGGCGTCGAAGAGCGCCCGTCCACCGCGCACCGAGCCGGTGAATCCGGCCGCCGTGATCAGCGGGTGCTTCACCAGCTCGACGCCCGCCTCGAAGCCGTGCACCAGGCCGACGACGGCCTCGGGGATGCCGTGTTCGACGGCCGCCCGGCGCAGGCACTCGGCGGCCAGCTCGGAGGTGGCCGGGTGGTCGGGGTGGGCCTTGACGACGACGGGGCAGCCGGCGGCGAGCGCGCTCGCGGTGTCGCCGCCCGCCACGGAGAAGGCGAACGGGAAGTTGGAGGCGGAGTAGACGGCGACGACGCCGAGCGGCACCTTGTAACGGCGCAGGTCCGGCACGGGCGGGGTGGCCGTGTCGTCGGGGTGGTTGATGATCACGTCGAGGAAGGCGCCCTCGTCGACGATGTCCGCGAAGGCGCGCAACTGGTAGCAGGTGCGCGCCAGTTCCCCGGGGAGGCGGGGGGAACCGAGCGCCGTCTCGGCGTCCGCCGTCTCGATGAGCCGCTCCTTGGCGGCGTCGAGCCGGTCGGCGGCGGTGCGCAGGAAGGCGGCGCGCACGGCGCGGTCGGCGAGGGAGCCCCGGGCGGAGTGAGCGGCGCGTACGGCGCTGTCGACGTCCTCGGCTGTGGCTTCCACCGCGACCTGCTCCCGCCGCTTTCCGGTTCGAGGGTCGACACTCCAGACTTGTGCTGCTGACACCGCGGACGTCCTTTCAGACTTTCGACTCGGTCTTGCCCGTCCAGGGTTGTTCGGTATTCTGAACAACGTTCCTGATGATGAATATCCTGGACTCTATTAACGGGCGTACCGTCATAACAAGAGGGGCGAGAGCGAATGCCAGCAGCCGAAACCGGCGGATCACAGGTCAAATCCGCGGTACGCACGGTGGAACTGCTCGAGTACTTCGCGGGCAGCCCCGGCATGCACTCCCTGGCCGCCGTCCAGGAAGCCGTCGGCTACCCGAAGTCCAGCCTCTACATGCTGCTGCGCACGCTGGTGGAGCTCGGCTGGGTGGAGACGGACGCGACCGGGACGCGGTACGGCATCGGCGTCCGCGCCCTGCTGGTCGGCACCTCGTACATCGACGGTGACGAGGTGGTGGCCGCGGCCCGGCCCACCCTGGACCGGCTCTCCGACGACACCACGGAGACCATCCACCTCGCCCGGCTCGACGGCACCAACGTCGTCTACCTCGCCACCCGCCAGTCGCAGCACTACCTGCGGCCGTTCACCCGGGTCGGCCGGCGCCTCCCCGCCCACTCCACCTCACTGGGCAAGGCGCTGCTCGCCACCCACAGCGACGAGCAGGTCCGCAAGATGCTTCCGGAGTCCCTGCCCGCCCTGACCGAGCACACCCTCACGGACCGCGAGAAGCTCATCGAGGAGCTGCACGTCATCCGCGAGCAGGGGTACGCCGTGGACCGCGAGGAGAACACGCTGGGCCTGCGCTGCTTCGGCATCGCCATCCCCTACCGCACACCGGCGCGCGACGCGATCAGCTGCTCGGTGCCGGTGGCCCGGCTCACCCCGGCGCACGAGCAGATGATCAAGGACGCGCTGTTCGACGCCCGCGACCGGCTGACGCTCGCCACCCGCAGGCTGTGACCGGCCCCGTGGCGGACGTCGTGCTCCGCGAGGTCCGACGGCCGGACCCCGTCCTGGAGAAGTGCGGCTTCACGGTCGTCGGCCACGACCGGGGCTTCGCGGGGGCGCCCGGCGAGGAGACGGACGAGGTGGTCCTGCCGCCGCGCGGGTGAGGCGCTTCTCCGCCGCGCGGCGGAGGCGGTTCACCAGCGGGCAGGAGGCACGGACGGCGGCGCGGACGGGAGCGTAGGAGCATGACACCGATACCAGCGCCTACGCCGACGCCTCCGGCACCTCCGGCACCTCCGGCACCAACACCGTCCCCGGGCCCCACCGCCGTATCGGGAACGCGGCGGGTGCTGCGCGCTCTCGCCGTCACCGCCTGCGTCCCGTACCTGGCGCTCAAGGTCGCCTGGGTGGCCGGCAGCCGTATCGGCGTCCCGGACGGGAGCGGGCTGCTGGACCACCGGCTCATGATGGCCGTCGTCAACGGCGTCTCCGTCCTGATGGACTCGTGTGTCGTCGTGCTGGCGCTGCTCCTCACCCAGCGCTGGGGGCGGCGGGTACGGGCCTGGCTGCTCGCCGTCCCGATGTGGGTGGCGACCGGACTGCTCGCGCCGATCATGGCCGGCTTTCCCGTGCAGCTGGTGGCCGGGCTCGTCACGGGCGGCGCGCGGGACTCCGCCCCCCGGGAGCCGTTCCTCCACGAGTGGGTCTTCGGTGTCGTCTACGGCGGTTTCATCGTGCAGGGGGTCGCGCTGGGCGGGCTCTTCGCGCTCTACGCGCGGGACCGCTGGGGGTACGTGTGGCGGGGGCGGCCCGGGCTGTCGGGGACGTGGGTGCGGGCGGTCGCCGTGGGTGCGTCGGCGCTGCTGCTGGTGGCGTGCGCGGTGCATCTGACGGGTGCGTTCGGCGTGACGCCGGGGCCGTCCGCGGAGCCGAGCGTGGAGCCGTCGGCCGACTTCCGGGTTCTGGAGGGGGTGCGGGCGCTCTTCGCGGTCACGGCCGTGGCCGGCGCCCTGGCGCTGGTGTTCGGGGCGGGCCGGTCGCTGCCGGTGAGGGTTCCGCTGGGGCTCGCATGGGTCGGGTCGGGCGCGGTCGGCTGCTGGGGCGGGTATCTGACCTTGGTCGGGCTGCTTCCCCAGGGCGGTTCCGCCGACGGGCCGACCGGGCTGATGACCCTGACCTACGCCGGCGAGATGATCTCCGGGCTGCTGCTGGCGGCGTGCGTGGCCGTCTTCCTGCGGCGGCGCGCCGCGGACACCGCCGGCCCGGTGGATACGGCGGGCGGGGCGGACAGGACGGACCGGGCGGGCACGGCCTCGGCCGGCTCGGCGGTCCCGGCGAACACCGCGGTCACCGCCGGCCCGGCGAACACGACGGTCCCGGCGCATACGGCGGATACGGCGGTCCCGGCGTGAGACGGCTCGGCACGGGGCTGCTGGGCCGCCGCGCCCGCCTGCGGTGGGTCCATCTCATCCTGGGCGGCGCGCTGCTGATGCCGTACTGGCTCGTCGGCACGCTGGTCGTCGCGCCCTTCACGGACGCCGCCGGCTTGTTCTCGGGCTCCGTGGCCGTGCAGTTCGGGGCGTACGCGGTCGCGCTGCCGCTCGCCGCCGTCTCGGCGCTCCTCCCCCTGGCCCGCCCGATGTCGGTGGCGGCGGCCCGGACCCTGTGCGGGGTGGCGCCCGAGCGGTTCGCGGAGGCGCCGGCGCGGTCCTGGGCGGCGAGGGTGCGGACCGCCGGCTGGTTCACGCTGCACGTGGGGGTGGGCGGGCTGGTCAGCGGGGCGTCGCTGGCGCTGCCGCCGTTCGCGGTGACGGTGATGGCGCTGCCGTTCTCGGCCGGACTGCGCGAGTCGGCGGTGGGCGCGTCCTACGCGCTGGACCATGACTGGCTGGTGTACGGCGGGGTGCCGGCCGGGCTGCTGATGCTGCTCGCCCTCGCGGGGGCCTGTGCCGGGGCCGGGGAGCTGCTGGCCCGGGTGGCGCCGCGGCTGCTGGGGTCGACGCCCGCGGACCGGCTCGCGGCGGCGGAGCGGCGCGCAGCCGAGCTGGCCGTGCGCAACCGGCTCGCCCGGGAGCTGCACGACTCGGTGGGGCACGCGCTGAGCGCCGTCACATTGCAGGCGGGCGCGGCGCGCAAGGTGCTGGACAGTGACGTGGAGTTCGTACGGGAGGCGCTGGCCGCGATCGAGGAGACCACGCGTCGTACGGTCGGTGAACTCGACGCCGTGCTCGGGCTGTTGCGGCAGGGTGCGGACGACGGGGAGCTGCCGGGTCCGGGGCTGGAGGCGCTGGAGGGGCTGCTGTCCGCGACGGGTGTGCCGGTGGCGCTGACCGTGGCGGGCGGGGAGGTCGCCGGCGTACCGGGGCCGGTGTCCCGTGAGGCATACCGGATCGTCCAGGAGGGGTTGACCAACGCGGCGCGGCACGCGGGCGGAGCGACCCCCGTGTCGTTGCGGATCGTGCGGTACGAGGAGGAGTTGGAGATCGTGATGGAGAATCCGCTGTCCGGCGACGGGGACGGCGGCGGCGCCCGCGTCCGGGTGGTGCGCCCGGGCGGTGGGCGGGGCCTGCGCGGCATCGGTGAGCGGGCCCGGCTGCTGGGTGGGCACGCCGTGGCCCGCCCGGTGCCCGGGGACGGGGTGTGGCGGCTGACCGCGCGCCTGCCGTTGACGGGCGGTGGCCGGTGATCCGGATCGTGCTGGCCGACGACGAGCGGATGGTGCGTACGGCGCTGCGCGTCATCCTGGACGCCGAGCCGGACCTGGAGGTGGTCGGCGAGGCGTCCACGGGCGCCGAGGCGGTGTCGGTGGTGCGTGAGCTGCGGCCCGATGTGGTGTTGATGGATGTGCGGATGCCCGGGATCGACGGCATCCGGGCCACCGAGCGGGTGGTCGCGTCGATGCCCGGGGGCCCTCGGATCGTGGTGGTGACGACCTTCGAGAACGACGCGTATGTGTACGAGGCCCTGCGCGCCGGGGCGGCCGGGTTCCTGTTGAAGCGGGCGGCGGCGGAGGACCTGGTCGGCGCGGTGCGGCTGGTGGCGCGGAGCGACTCGCTGCTGTTCCCCGCGGCGCTGCGCGGCCTGGCGGCGGAGTACGGCCGGCGCGCGCCGGTCGCCGCCCCGCCGTGGGTGGCGCGGCTGACCGAGCGGGAGGCGGAGGTGTTGCGGCTGATGGCCACGGGGCTGACGAACGCGGAGATCGCGGAGCGGCTGCACGTCGGCCCGGCGACGGCGAAGACGCATGTGGCGGCGGTGCTGGCGAAGACGGGGGCCCGGGACCGTACCCAGGCGGTGATCGTCGCGTACGAGTCGGGCTTCATCACTCCCGGATGAGGATTCCCGGTCGCCGTCGCGGTCCTGATCGAGGACTCGGACGCGGCGCGCGCCGAGGTGAGCGGCAACGGGCCGGCGGCGCCGGTGGCGCGGAAGATGATGGCCGCGGCGCTGACGTGACCCCCGGTGGCGGGGCGTTGCCGGTCGCACGGTATGCAGGGTGACCGTACCCCTGTGCGTATGGAGGCTCACCGTGCGGCCGTTGCCCCGCCCCCGTTCCCTGTCCGGCTGGACCATGGCGGGCTTCGGCCTGTGCGCCGCCGTCCTCGGCGCCCTGGGGCTGGCCGCCCCGGACGCCCTGCTGACCCTCATGGGCTTCGCACCCATACCGGCCGCCCGGCGCGCGGAGGGCGACCACACGCTGGTGTTTCTGACCGCCTCGTCGATGGCGGCGCTCAACATGGGCGTCTACTACGTCCTGGCGGCCCTCGCCGACTGGACCCCTTTCTTCCGCTGGACGGTCCCGTTCCGTCTGCTCACCTGCGCGGTGTTCGTCCTCGCGGTGGTCACCGGCCGGGCTCCGGCCGGGTTCCTCGGTGTCGGCCTGTGGGAGGGTCTGGGAGCGCTGGTGACGGGGGCCGCGCTCCGGCACGAGCGCCGGGCCCGGCAGAATGCGGCGGGATGACGCACCGGTTCGCCCTGCTCGGCGGGGACGACGACGACAAGGTGTGGCAGGAGCTGTGGGACGGCCTCCGCCACCGGGGCTCCGTGCGGACCTTCGAGGGCGTGGCCGGGGGGAGTACGGGATCGGCTGCCCGGTCTGCCGGTCGGAACTGTTCGTCGCGTTCCACGAGGAGGAGGCGTTCGCGTCGGCCGGCGACCACGTCACGGCCGACCCGCCCCGAGCGCCGCTGCTTCCCGCCGACCCCGAGCGCCTCGACGGGATCGCGCCCCGCCTGTCCGGCATGGCCCGCGCCGCCGGGCGGGACGGCCCGGCGCGCGGGCTGACGTACCTCTTCGGCGAGGCGACCTGCCCCGACTGCGGGACGGTGTTCCCGGTCTCCGCACGGGTCGCCGAGCGGCCATACTGACCCGGCCGGTGGACGCCGGTCGCCGAACAGCCGTGTAACACCTGTGATCAAGGGTCGCGGCATGAGCGATTCCGGTGCTTCGATGGAGCTTTGCTGAAGCCCTGGAGGTCACGCGATGGTGGCGAGTGGACGTTCGGGCCCGCCGACGCTGGAGGAGGTGGCCGCGCTCGCCGGTGTGGGGCGGGGCACGGTGTCGCGTGTCGTCAACAACGCGCCGGGGGTCAAGGAGGCGACACGGCTGCTCGTCCAGCAGGCCATCGCGCAGCTCGGCTACGTCCCGAACCGCGCCGCCCGGGCGCTGGCGGGCAGCCGCAGTGACGCGGTGGCGCTGGTGATCCCGGAGAGCGCGCGGCGGTTCTTCACCGAGCCGTTCTTCTCCGACATCGTCCACGGTGTCACGGCCGGACTGGCCGACACCGACATGCAGTTGCTGCTGACGCTGGTGCGCGGCGACAAGGAGCGGCAGCGTTTCGTCCAGTACGCGCGGGCGGGCCGGGTGGACGGGGTGCTGCTGGTGTCGGTGCACGACAGCGAGCCGCTGCCGGACATGCTGGCGGAGCTGGAGGTGCCGACGGTGCTCAGTGGGCGCCGCCGCAGTGACGAATCGGTGTCGTACGTCGACTCCGACAACGTCGGCGGGGCGCGGGCGGCCGTCCGCCACCTCGCGGAGACCGGTCGGCGCGCGATCGCCACGATCGCCGGGCCGCTCGACATGTACGGGGCGCAGTGCCGGCTGCGCGGCTACCAGGAGGCGATGCGGGAGGCGTTCGGGGAGGTGGACCCGGCGTATACGGCGCAGGGCGACTTCACCGAGGAGAGCGGGCGCCGGGCGACGGAGGAGCTGCTGGAGCGCCATCCCGGGCTGGACGCCGTCTTCGCCGCGTCGGACGTGATGGCGGCGGGCGCGCTGCAGGTCCTGCGGGCGGCGGGGCGGCGGGTGCCGGAGGACGTGGCGGTCGTGGGGTTCGACGACTCGCCGATCGCCCAGCACACCGACCCCCCGTTGACGACGGTGCGTCAGCCGGTGGAGGAGATGGGACGGGCCATGGCGCGGGTCCTGCTGGAGAGCATCGACGACCGGAACAAGGCTGCCGCCTGGCGGCACGTCATCCTGCGGACGGAACTGGTGAAGCGGGCGTCGACGTGACGCTCCCGCACGCTCCGCGGCGACGGAGGACGGCGATGGCCGAGTCGGGACCCCGGGTGTACGGGGCGAGCTGATCGCCCGTCATCGCGACCCGCCACCTCTCCCCCTCGTGAACCATGCGCAGGGTCCCGGACGTACCGCCACCCCGCCAGTGCACGTCGACGGTGCGGCTGTCCACGGCGACGGTGCGCACCGCGTGGAGGGGCACGGCGAGCAGCGGGTGGCAGGTCCGGTGCACGCGCACGTAGGTGGCGCGCGGTACGCGCTGCCGGGCGCCGTGGCTCCAGTCGGCCCAGGCACCCGGCCAGTCGCCGCCGGAGAGCAGGCCGAGGTGGGTCTGCGCGGCGGTCCGCGCGGACCTGGCCGCCGAGGCGTCGGGGCGGGTGGCGCCGGACGGCGAGCCGGTGACGTCCTGGGCGCGGCTGAGGAGCGCCACGGCGACGAGTGCGACGGCGACCGCGGCGAGCCGGGGCAGGCGCGCGGATCGGTCCATGGGTTGCCTTCCGCTGGGGCGGCGGGACGTGACCGGGCTCGGCGTGCCCGGTCACGCTCCCTGCGGGGTGATCAGTTGGCGTAACGCGTGGTGCCGTACTTCTTCACCAGGTCGGTGTTGGAGGAGACGGTGAGGTCCGCGGTGAAGCGGATGGAGTCCCGGGTGGTCTCCAGGCCGACGGCGCCCTGGTTGGGGCCGCCGAGCTTGTAGACCCAGGTGTGGCCGGGGTCGATGCCGCGCTGGGGCAGCGACACATCGTGGAAGCCCAGGCGCGCGATGTAGAAGGAGGTGCCGTCGCCCCGCTTGACCTCGACGAAGTCCTGCTGGGGGTGTCCGAAGGCCTGGGAGGCGCCGTAGTGGTGCTGATCGGAGCCGGAGGGGGCGCGGAAGATCAGCACGCCGCAGTCGAGGTGGATGGGCCGGCTGGACCGGTTGGTGAAGACCAGTTCGCGCAGGCCGTACCCGGAGGTGCTGTCGGCGCGCACGCTGACGGTCAGCGGCACGTTGGAGGTGAAGGAGGTGGTGAGCGGCTCGTCAAGGACGGGGTTGCGGCCGGACAGCGGGTAGCTGGGGCTGGTGTGGCAGCGTTCCAGCGGGGTGGTGTACTGCGAGGCTCCCCCGGTCGGGAGCTGCTGGGTGAAGGTCTCGGGGCCGCCGCTGACGGCGGTGGTCTGGCCGGCGGCGGCGGTGGCGGGGCGGGAGACGCCCAACTGGACCGCGACGGCGGCGAGTACGAGGGCGAGTGCGGCGAACGCTGCCAGCCCTAAGTGGAAGGCGGGTCTGCGCATGGGGTCCTCCTGGACATGGGGGAGGGCGGCGCGACGGAAGGGATCGGCGGGTCCGCGCCGTCACGCCGCCCGAAGGTGAGGGCGGTAGGTTTTGGGAGCGCTCCCGCCCTCGCCCTCCACTGTGGAGACTTGAGTGGCTCACGTCAATGAGGGCGTCACCGTCTTGCCAGAGTCACCGCCGGCTTCTACAGTCCAGCCGCAGCCACACATTTGGGAGCGCTCCCATTTCCATCGTCCCCCCATGCCTTTCCGAAGGGATCCCCATGAAGACCTGGCAACGGTGTATCCGCTCCTTACGCGCCGCCACGGCGGCGGCCGTCGTGGCGCTGGGCTCTCTGACCGCCCTGACGGCCGGAGCCGGCCCCGCGCAGGCCGACACCCTGATCTGCGAACAGTTCGGCTCCACGACCATCCAGGGCCGCTACGTCGTCCAGAACAACCGCTGGGGCACCAGCGAGACGCAGTGCGTCAACGCCACCGCCACCGGCTTCGAGCTCACCCGGGCCGACGGCTCCGTCCCGACGAACGGGGCGCCGAAGTCGTACCCGTCCGTCTTCAACGGCTGCCACTACACGAACTGCTCCCCCGGCACCAACCTGCCCATGCAGGTGAGCGCCATCAGCAGTGCGCCGAGCAGCATCGCGTACGGCTACGTCGGCAACGCCGTCTACAACGCCTCGTACGACATCTGGCTGGACCCGACGCCCAGGACCGACGGTGTGAACCGCACCGAGATCATGATCTGGTTCAACCGGGTGGGCCCGATCCAGCCGATCGGTTCGCAGACCGGTACGGCGACCGTGGGCGGCCGCACCTGGGCCGTCTGGACCGGCAGCAACGGCTCCAACGACGTCATCTCCTTTGTCGCCCCCTCGGCGATCAGCAACTGGAGCTTCGACGTGATGGACTTCGTCGACCAGACCGTCGCCCGTGGGATGGCCCAGCCGTCGTGGTACCTCACCAGCGTCCAGGCCGGGTTCGAGCCGTGGCAGAACGGCGCCGGCCTGCGGGTCGACTCCTTCTCCTCCACGGTCAACGGAGGGGGCAGCGGCCCCGGCGACCCGGGTACGCCGGCGGCCTGCAAGGTCACGTACGCCACGAACGTCTGGCCGGGCGGCTTCACCGCCGATGTGACGGTCGCCAACACGAGCCCGACGCCCGTCGACGGCTGGAAGGTGGCGTTCACCCTCCCCTCGGGCCAGCGCGTCACCCAGGCCTGGAACGCGACCATCACCCCGTCCTCGGGCGCGGTGACCGCCAGTAACACGAGCGGGAACGGCCGGATCGCCGCGAACGGCAGCCAGTCGTTCGGCTTCCAGGGCACCTACACGGGGACCTTCGCCAAGCCCACGCAGTTCAGCCTCAACGGGACGGCGTGCGCGGTGGCGTGACCACGCCCACCGCGCCCACCGCGCACGTGACACGGCCGGCCGTACCCACGGGGGGACGGCCGGCCGTCTCCGTCACTCGGTCACTCGGTCACCAGTCCCGTATTTCGCGGGGCGCTGATGCGGCTGGATGGTGCGGGGAACGTCGATGCCCTTTGCCCACCCGATCCCCGGATGGAGCTGACGCACGGACAGGTGATCGAGGTGCTGGTGGCCAACCGGGAGCCGGCCCGCCAGGCCGCGGCCGCCCGCGGCGAAAGCAAGGACCGCAGGACCCGCTGCTTCCGCTGGACGCTCGCCCGGTGAGCCGCACGCGGCCGCGCCGGGGGACGGCCACCGGGGAGTCGTCGCCCGGCGCACGGCTGCGGGAGCCCGATGAGAACCGCACGATGCGGCGATGAGTTTTCCCGGCCCGGCCGGTCTACCGTTCGTCGAGTGATCAGAAAGCGCGCAGCAGGAGGAGCGGCATGAGCCAGTTACTGCGGGTCCAAAACTTCACCGTGTCGAGTGACGGGTTCGGCGCCGGCGAGGGCCAGAGCCTCGAGAAGCCGTTCGGCCAGGCCGATCCGGGGAGCATGTTCGCCTGGGCCATTGCCACCGACCACCCACCCATCAACCGCTCCGGACCCGGTGGCAGCCGCGGTCTGGACGACTACATCACCCGGGACTACGCCCGTAACATCGGCGCCGAGATCATGGGCCGCAACAAGTTCGGGCCGCAGCGCGGGCCCTGGCAGGACCACGAGTGGCAGGGGTGGTGGGGTGACGAGCCCCCGTTCCACACGCCGGTGTTCGTCATGACGCACCACAAGCGTCCGTCGTTCACGCTCTCCGACACCACGTTCCACTTCGTCGACGGCGACCCGGCCGCGGTGCTCGCCCAGGCGAAGGAGGCGGCGCAGGGCCAGGACGTCCGGCTTGGCGGTGGGGCCACAATCATCCGGCAGTTCCTCGAGGCCGACCTCGTCGACACCCTGCACGTGGCGGTCCTGCCGACAAAGCTCGGCTCCGGGGCCCGGCTGTGGGAGTCCCCCGATGAGCTGCTCGACCGGTTCCACCAGGACGTCGTGCCCAGTCCGAGCGGCGTGACGCACCACCTGTTCTGGCGGAAGTGAGGCCGGACCAGCCGGCCGGCGCGGGTTTCGTCACCGGCGCCCACGGCATGGCCGCCGCCCGGCGGCGTCCTGGCCCGGCGTTTCGCCAGCGGCGCCGGAGCGGTCAAGCCGGTTGGCCACCAGCACCTCGATCACCCGGCCGTGCGTCAGCTCCATCCGGGGATCGGGCGGGCAAAGGGCATCGACGATCCCGGCAACATCCAGCTGACGCAGAAACTCGGCAGCGACGGGCGGAGCGCCCAAACGCCTGGTCACCACGGACTCGATCACGCACTCCATACGGGGGCGTTCCGTCCGTGGCCGCGGGGACCGGGAAGTCATCGACACACCCTGATCAACGTTGACACGCCCGTGCCGGACACCGCCCGGCCCCGCTCTCCAGCCCTGTCAGCGACCCGCGGGATACGGGACTAGTGGTGGACCATGCAGCTCAGCTGCGGGGTGGCGGGCGGGGCGCCGCCGGTGGCCGTGAAGCCATAGGTGGTCGTGGCTCCCGGCGCCAGGTTTCCGTTCCAGGCGACGCTGGAGACGGTGATGGCGGTGCCGCTGCCGCCGAGGGTGCCGTTCCAGACGCTGTCGACGCGCTGGCCGTCCGGCAGGGTCGCGTGGACCATCCAGGACGGGAGGGGCGCCGTGCCGGTGTTCTTGACGGTGACCTCGGCCTGGTAGCCGCCGTTCCAGACGTTGACCGTGCGCTGGGCGGCGGAGCACACACCGGTGGGCGCGGGCGTCGGGGTGGGGGTGGGGGTCGGGCCGGGGGTGCCGCCCGTGTCGCCGATGCCGGTCACCTCACCGTTGCCGCCGTCGAAGACCACGTCGGAGCAGCCGTAGAAGGTCTCCTGGCTGTCCGAGCGCTGCCACACCGAGTAGATGACGTGGCGGCCGGTCTTGTTGGCGGGCAGGGTGGCCGTCCACTTGTACTGGCCCTCCAGCGTGCCCACCTGGCCGGTGACCCGGGGGTGGTCCACGGTCAGGAACGGCTGGGCCTCCAGGTCGTCCCAGCCCAGCGGCTGCGTCGGGTCGTAGCCGTCCTTGGTGATGTAGAGGTGGAACCAGCCCGGGTGCGCGGCCCACGCGTTGTACGAGAAGTCCAGTCGGCCGCCGGAGGTGAGATGGGTGACCGGCCAGTCCGTACGGGGCAGGTCGAACCCGGCGTAGCCCGGGTTGCCGCCGCTGCACAGCTTGCCGTCGGGGATGAAGCCCACGGTGCGACCGCCGCCGTCGGAGCGGAGCACCGAGAACCAGTTGTAGAGGGAGTTGTCACCGCTCCGGGTGACAGCCGCGTCGCACGCGGGGTTCTTCGGGTCGATGTCGCCCTGGGGGGTGAGGCCGTCCTTCCAGCACAGGAAGGTACGACTGCCGGGCTGCATCATCGCCCCGTGCGCCGCGGCCGGGCCGCTCGCCATCATGACCAGGAGCAGGGCGGGAAGGGCGGCCAGCAGACTGAGCAGGGACAGCGTGCGCGCCCGTCGGGCGCGGAGTAACCGGACCTTCATGGTGTTTCCTCCTTCGGTGAGGGCCTGTCCGCCCGGCCCGGCACGTCCCACCGGGCCGGGCGGACAGGAGCGGGGATCAGGCCGGGGGTGCGCCCCAGGCCAGAGCGGTGCCGGTGTAGGCGGGGATCGCGGGCGCGTCGGCGTACGCGGTCGCCGCCGAACGGCTGTAGTCGTCGGCCTCGTTGAAGTTCGACCAGTCCGATTTGGCCATCCGCAGCTGGATGTCACCGGACGTGCTCCCGGCCGCCAGCGAACCGGCCGCGAAGGTCACCTCCAGATAGGCGTCCGCGCCCGTGACCGGAGTCGTCAGCGGCACGACCCGCAGCTTGACCTGCGCGCAGCCCACCGCCGCGTAGTCGCACCAGGCGCTCACCGGGGACGCGCCGTCGCGGGTGAAGTAGTACCGCGCCGACACCGTGCTCAGGCTGAGGGCGGAGGTACCGCTGTTGACGATCTGGAGGGAGGGCCGGATCGCGTTGTCCGTGGCGGACGCGTCGTTGTTCTTGTAGCGGACCTTCACCCCGCCCGACGGGACACCGGCCCCCTCGGTGGTGACGCTCAGCGCGGCGGACGGCGCCGACACGTTGCCCGCCGCGTCGCGTGCCCGGACAGTGTAGCTGTACGCGGTGGACGCCGTCAGCCCGGTGTCGGTGTACGTGGTGGCCGTCACCGGCGCCGCGTTCACCTTGGTCGCACCCCGGTACACGTCGTAACCGGTCACCCGCACGTTGTCGGCCGACGCCGTCCACGACAGGGTGACGGACGAGGACGTCTTCGCGGTGCCGGTCAGCGCGGTGGGCGCGGTCGGCGCGGTGGTGTCCGGGTCGCCCGGGTCGCCGCCCCCGTCTCCGTACACGCCGCGCAGGCTGATGCCCGTGGTGCTCGCGGCGCCGCCCAGCGGCACCTCGTGGTCCAGGGAGACGAACTTGCCGCCGTGCTGCCACAGGGCCGGCTTGAGCAGGGCGTACTTCTCCTCGTCCCACGACTTCCAGTCGCCGAGCAGCAGGCCGCCGGTGTCACCGGAGTTGGGGTTGAGGCACCAGAAGGTCTGGTGGATGCGGTGCTCGACGATGAGGTCGCGCAGCGCGGTCATCCACTTCTGGTTGGGGCCGCCGTCCAGGAAGCCGCCCCATTCGCCGATCAGCAGCGGGGCCTTGTTCTCCTTGTGCAGGTACAGCCAGTTGGGGTCCCACACGTCCCGTTCGAGGGTGGTGCGGTCCCAGGTGCCGGTGAACCACGGCTGGAGGTGGACCAGCGGTCCGTAGTCGTGCGGGGAGTAGACGAGCTGGTCGTTCTGGGCGCCCAGGTCCACGGGGTGGTCGCGCACACCGCGGAGATTGCCGCCCCACCACATGGAGTGGTAGTCGGTCGGGGTGGTGGAGGTCCAGCTCACGCCCGCCTTGGGGTAGATCTCGATGCCTTCGCACAGCACCAGGAGATGGGGGTTGATGGCGAGCATCCGCTTGCCGGCGGTCTCGCAGACGTGCTTGAAGTTGTCCTGGTCCGTCGAGCCGTCCCACTTGGCGCGGGGCGACGTGTTCGCCGTGCCGTGCGGCTCGTTCTTGACGTCCATGGCCACGAGCGTGTCGTCGTTCTTGTAGCGGGCGGTCACCCACTCCCACGCGGTGTAGAACTGCTCGGACGTGATGGCGCCCTTCCACCAGACCGGGTACACATGGCCGGAGTTGTCGGCCTCGGCGCTGTGCACGTCGAGCATGACCTTGATGCCGTACCGCTTGCACAGGGCGAGCCAGTGGTCGAAGACCTCCAGCGAGGTCTTGCCCGCGATCTCGGGGTTGGCGTAGGCGTTGACCCCGCTCGGGACGGTGGCCTGGCCGTTCTTCCACTCCAGCAGGAGCTGCGTGGAGATGGGGACGCGGACGATGTTGATGCCCCGGTCGGCCATGGACTTCGTGATGTCGGTGATGTTGCCGGACCACAGCCCGTGGAAGACCCGCTCGCCGGCGTTGAAGCCGAACCAGTTGGTGCCGGTGAGCCAGACCTCGTCGCCGTTCGCGTCGACGATCTTGTTGCCCTTGGTGTGCAGCCAGTCGTCACCGGGCGCGGCGACGGCGGCGGCCTCCGCCCGAGGCGGTGCGGGCGCGGCGGCCACGTGCTCCCGCTCCGCGGCGGGTGGCCGGTCGGCGGCCCACGTCGCCGGGCCGACGGCGGAGAGGAGCCCCGCGGCCATCACCCCGGCGATCAGCGCCCTGACGGGGCGGAGCGGTCCGCGCGGCCGGATCCGTGTATGTGACTGTCCCACTGTGTGCCCTTCTGTGGTTTCGCCGGGACGAGAAGCACCTACAGACGTGGGAGCGCTCCCAAATGCGCGCTGTTCATGAAGCCAGGCGCCCCGAGGGCTGTCAACCTTTCGGACAGGATCGGGCCGCTCCTCGGCACGCGGCACCATCCGCAGGCCGTCGTCCGCGTAAGATCCGATCTTCACTGAGGGACCGACCACGGGGGGACTTGTCATGTCCGAAACCAGTCCGGGTGTCAACCGCAGGAATCTCCTGCGCCTGGCCGCCGGTGCCGCCGCCGTCGCGGCGGGGGGCACCTTCGCCGGGCCGGCGGCCGTCGCCGCCGCCGCCGACCTACCGGCGGCGCTGCCCTTCTCGTTCCACCGGAACGGGTACACCCTCGTCACCGACCTGCCCGAGGCCATGCGGCCCTGGCGGGACCGCCCCACCACCTGGGCGAACCTGTCGCCCAACACCGAACACACCTACCTGGACTCCGCGGGAGTCATCCAGTACCGGGAAGGCTGGGACAAGCCGGGCCAGGACCGGCCGGTGACCCAGATCCAGTTCGGCCTCGGCTGTGTTACCGGTTACCGCGTCGAGACCGACCCGGACCGCAAGGCGCTGTTCCTGACGCGCGCCAAGGCGCAGGCGGAGCGGCTGATCGAGAAGCGCGTCGAGAGCCGGGGCGCCTGGTACTTCCCGTACCCCTTCGACTACACGCACGGCACGCACAGCGGCATCTCGTACAAGGCCCCCTGGTTCTCCGGCATGGCACAGGGCGAGGCGATCAGCCTCTTCATCCAGCTGTCGGAGCTGGCCGGGGTCACCACGGCGGAGCGGACGCGCTACCGCGCCGCCGCCGACGCGGCGTTCGCCTCGCTGCTGCGGGCGGACGACGCCCACCCGTGGGTCGTGAACAAGGACGCCTCCGGCTACCTGTGGATCCAGGAGTATCCGGGAGCCGAGCCGGGAACCGGCGACTACACCTTCAACGGCATGATTTTCGCCATGTTCGGCCTGTGGGACTACTACGTGGCGACGGGCAACCAGCTCGCCGCGGCGCTGTACGACGGCTCCGCCATGACCATGGCGCAGTACTTCCCCCGCCTCAGGAACGTGCGCTGGCACTCCTACTACTGCCACACGCACCGGATACCGGCGTCCACCTACCACCAGCACCACATCAACCTGTACCGACAGATGCACTGGCAGACGGGCAGCCCCGACTTCGCCCACCACCAGGACATGCTCACGGACGACTACCCGTCGCCGTACCTGCGCGCCGGTTCCACGATCGCCTTCGCCGCGGGCACGCACACGCTCTACCGGCTCGACACCGCCGCCGACGGCAACTGGGCCGCGGCCAAGGCGGACGCCCAGCTGGAGACGAAGCAGGTCACGTTCGCCCGCGCGACCCAGGCTCCGACGACCATGCGGCGACGCATCCAGAACCGGGGCGTCTACTACCTGATCAGCGAGGGCCCCTACGCCGGGTGGTGGGTCGGCGAGGTTTGGCCCAACTCCTACCTGCTCGGCGAGCACCTGCGGACCGTCTACCGCCCGGAGCGCACGCTGACCTTCCCCGGTGGGGGCCAGGAGGTCGAGGTCCACAAGTTCGCCGAGGACGGCACGGTGACCAGCGTCAGGACCGTCTCGTTCGCCCAGCCCTCCAACGCCCCCTTCGACCGGCGGGCCGTCGTCAACGGGCGCCCGATGTGCCAGATCACGGCAGGTGCTCTCACGGGCTACTGGGTGGCCGCGAACCGGGTCACCACCGACGGGCACTGACGGCCCGTCCGCACGGCCGGCCGCCCGGCCCGCCCGTACGGCCGGTCCCGGGCAGGAGCCCGGGACCGGTGTCCGGGACCGGTGTCCGGGACCGGTGTCCGGTCCGGGGCCGGTACGGACCCGGGGCCGGTATGCCGTCGGGTTCCGGCCCGGGGCCCGGCCGGGATCCGGGCCGGGGCCGGAACGGATCCGGATCGTCCGCTCAGCGGATCTTTCCGGCTCCGGCGCGGCCACGCACCAGGCCCGGGACGGCACGCGGGTCGTCGACCCGGGTGCGCAGGACCGGGGTCCAGCCCGCCCCGGACCGCAGCGCCTCGTCCGGCTTCTCCGCGTTGTGCGCGGCGATGAGATCGACCGCCCTGCCGTTGACGTGGTTGCCCCGCGCGGTCACCGGCGCGTCCTTCCACTTCTTCAGGAGCCGGGCCGCGCTCACCCCGTCCGGCAGCGTGAACGCGTTCCTCTCCGCGTACAGCCGCGACTCGAAGCCGATGCCGTAGGAGTACGCGTAGTCCTGGCCCCCCTCCACCACGTGGTGGTTGTTGTACACGTCGACCTGGCCGAACCGGACCCGTGGCGCCCGCTCGACGACGCCCCGGAAGAGGTTGTGGTGCAGGGTGACCCTGAGCTTGCCCCGGTCGGTGGCGGCGGCGCTGTCGCTGTTGCCGATCATCAGCGTCTTGTCGTGGTCGGCGAAGACGTTCCAGGAGGCGGTGACGTGGTCGGCGCCGCGCACGATGTCGAGCTCGCCGTCGTGCTGCTGGTAGAGCTCGCCGTAGTGGCGGGGCAGCGAGCTGTCGGGGTGGCGGCCGTCGGTGAACGTGTTGTGGTCGATCCACACATGCGTGGAGCCGTACACCACCATCGCGTCGTACTCCGAGTTCCACGCCCCCGTCGCGCCGTCCGTCGGGTCCCACTGCGGGAAGCAGTCGAGCGGGCTCTCCAGGGTGAGGTTGCGGACGATGACGTTGTCGACGCCCTGGATCTGGAGACTGCCGCCGGTGATCCCGGCGTCCTCGCCGACGCCGACGATGGTGGTGCGGGCGGGGACGTACGCCTTGATGGCCTTGCCCTGGTTCGCGGCGGACGCGGCCCGCAGGTCCTCCTGGACCCCGCTGACCGGCCTCTCGTACCCCCATACGGCGGGGTCGTAGTCGGCGAGGTAGCGGTCGAAGTCGTATCCGTCGGCCTCGAAGGTCCGGCAGCCGCCCTCGGTGGCGTCGAGGGTGCCGGCGACGCGGACGATCCGCGCCGCGCCGCCGGTGTCCGCCGCGAGGGCCGCCCTGAACGCGGCCCAGGTGGTCACGGTGTACGTGTGCGCGGCGTCGGCGGCGGCGCCGCCCGTGGTGCCGGCGCCCTCGGAGGCCCAGCCGTCGCCGGCGGGCAGGGTCTGACGGGCCAGGTCGCGCGGGCCGGTGCCGGCGCGGGCCGCCCCGGCGCCGGAGTCCCCGGCGTGGGCGGGGTGGGCGGCCTGGGCGGGCGGCACCAGGGCGGTGCACCCGGCCAGGGCCACCGCCGAGGCGATGACCCGTGCGGAACGTCTCTGTGTGCGCATGTCGCGGCTCCTGTCGTGGTCCGGTGGGCGTGCGGGGGCTGCTCCGGTGGCGAGCGGTCAGCCGGTGGCGGGCGGCCAGGTGATCCACTCGGCGGGGACGGGGTCCTCCAGCCGCCGTACGTCACGCGGGCGCAGCACCCCGGCGCGCCGCAGCCCCGCCGCCACCAGCCGCGCCACCTCGATGGCGCCGCGCGGCCGGAAGTGGGTGTTGTCCTGCTCGCCGTCGGGGTGGTTCGGCGACTCGCCCGGCGCGAGCCACAGGAAGTACGCCTTGGACGGCTCGGGCCCGAGCCTGTGCCACTCGGCGAGGCTCGCCGCCTGTACGTCGACGAGAACGACCCCCTCCTCGGCGGCCAGCGCCCGCATCGCCGCCGGGTACTCCCCGTGCGTCGGGACGGCGCTGCCCGAGGCGTCGAACCTCCGCCGCTCGACGGAGGTCAGCAGCACGGGCCGCGCCCGGCGCGCCCTGGCACCCGCCACGTACTGGCGCAAGTGGTCCCGGTAGGACGTCCACGGCTCGGTGTAACGGGTGGGGTCGGCGGCCTTCTGGTCGTTGTGCCCGAACTGGATCAGGAGGTCGTCCCCGGGGCGGAGCGCGTCGAGCACGGCGGCGAGTCGGCCCTCGTCGATGAAGCTCTTCGAACTGCGGCCGTTGACGGCGTGGTTGGCGACGCGGATGCCGGGGGTGAGGAAGAACGGCAGGGCCATCCCCCATCCCGTCTCCGGGGCGGCGTCGGCGTACTTCCGCGCGGCGGTGGAGTCACCGGCGATGTGGAGCGTACGCCGGGTGCCGGCGCCGGCCGCCGCGGGTGAGGCCGCGGCGGCCGGCACCAGGGGGAGGGCGGCGAGGGCCGCCGCCACGGTCTGTCTGCGGCTCAGGGACACGGAAGCGTGCCTCACTCTCGTACGGAAGAGGGAAGAGGGAAGAGGAAGAAGGGTGGGAGGGACAAGGGTGGGGAGAGGGAGAGGGGGCCGGCGGCGGGGCGCGACGTCAGGCCGCCGCCGGCCGGTTCGGGAAGAGGTCAGCCCTTGTTCTGCTCGTTCCATTCGGCACGGGCGGTGTTGAGCTGCTCCGCGACGGTGTCCAGGAACGCCTTGGGGGTCATCTGACCGAGCAGGACCTTCTGGAAGTTCGGCTCGTTGTCGGCCTTGCTGATCTTGTTCCAGTCGGGCAGGAAGTACGGCAGCTCCACGATCCTGGTGGATCCGTCGGTGAGGGCCTGCGCGCCCAGCTTGGTCGCCTCCGCCGCCCGCAGCCACGGGTCGGCCTGCGCGTCCTTGTTGGCCGGGATGGCACCCGCCGACGCGTTCCATTTGCTGTTGGACTCGTGCGAGACGGCGAACTCGATGAACTTCCAGGCGGCGGCCTTGTTCTTGCCGGTCCTGAAGAGACCGAGCCCGTCCACCGGGTTGGAGACCTGCACGCGCTTGCCGTCCGGCCCGACCGGGTTGGGGATACCGGCGAACTTGTCCTTGCCGAGCGACTTCACATGGTCGGTGTAGGAGCCGAGGTTGTGGCTCAGCATGCCGATGGAGCCGGTGTCGAACTGGGCGACCATCTTCTTGAAGTCGTTGTTGACGTCCGCGGCCGGCGTCGTCTTCTTGTACAGCCCGACGTACTTCTCCAGCGCGGCGACGTTCCTCGGGTCGTTGACCGTCGTCTTCTCGCCGTTCCAGAAGGACGTGATGCCGGACTGGCCGTACATGGCGTCCAGCGCCTGCGCGATGGACCCCGCCCCGCCCCGGATGGTGTAGCCGAACCTGTTGTTGTCGGCGTCGGTGAGCTTCTCGGCCGCCGTGTAGAACTTCTCCCAGGTGGTGGGGGGTTCCAGGCCCGCCGCCCGGAACAGGTCGGTGCGGTAGTAGAGCGTGCCGTTGCTGGCGGAGGTCGGCACGGAGTACATCTCGTCGGCCCGGCCGCCGGCGGACTTGACCGAGTCGACCATCGTGGGGACCAGCTTGCCGTCGAGGCCGGAGTCCTTGATGCGGTCGCCGACCGGGTCCAGGGCGTTCTGGGCGACCATGTTGGCCAGGTACGCGGCGCCGACGCCTCCGACGTCCGGCAGGCCGCCGCCCGCGATGGCGGTGTCGTACTTCGACTGCACGTCCTCGCTGGGGATGGGGACGTACTTCACCTTGATGCCGGGGTTCTTCGCCTCGAAGTCCTTGATGATCTCCTGCCAGACGGCGGTGCGCACGCCGCCGTTGTTGTCCCAGAAGGTGATGGTGCCCTTGCCCGATCCCTCGTCGCCGCTGCCTCCGGTGCCGTCGTCACCGCACGCGGTGGCGGTGAGGGCGAGCACCGCCGCCAGGGACACGGCCGCTGTCGTACGGCGCCGTCCGGGGACCTGTGGGGTGTTGCTCATGGTCGGCTCTTCTCTCTCAGTGCGTGCGGGTGGTGCGGGAGTCGTGCGGGGCCCAGCCGTCCCGGCCGGCGAGGTAGTCGGCGACCTCGTGGCGGGCGGCGTCGGCGTCGGACATCTGCGGGCGGTCGGCGGTGACGGCCGCGCCGGGCCCGTAGGTGCGGTACTCGCTGAAGCGGGCGTCCTTCCACGAGAAGCCGCTCATGTCGGTCCACGGGGATGCCTTGATCGCGGCGGGCAGCTCGGTGTCCCGGAAGAGCACCTGCGCGACGGCGTCCGGGTTGCCGCCCGGGTGCCAGGGACGGCCGAGGTGGAAGGAGCCGGCCGGGGCGTCGCTGACGACCCGTGAACGGGTGATCAGGAAGCCGTACGGGTTGTCCTTCCACGTACTGGCCGCGGTGATGTAGCCGTTGTTCGTGGCGGAGCCACGGCTCAGCGCCCTGATCAGTGAGCGGTCGATGACGGTGGTGGCCCGGCCGTAGACGAAGTCGACGTCGCCCTCGATGTACGCGTCGCGGATGTAGACGCGGCTGATGACGTCCAGCTTCGGGCTGTCGGTCATCAGGGTGTCCTGGTTGCCCTTGAAGGCGGTGTTCTCGAAGACGATCCGGTCACCCGTGGTCTTCATCGCCAGCGCCTGCTCGGCGCTGAGCTCGACGGCCGCCTCGTCGAAGTCGTTGACGAAGGTGAGGTTGCGGGCGGAGACGTCGGACGCGGCGATCAGGACGGTGGCGCTGCCGGAGGACCCGCCGTACGCGTTCGGCGTGTCGTACACGATCACGGTCCGCGACCGGTCCTCGCCCGTGCCCTCCAGGGCGATCCTGGGCTTGTCGGCGGGGACGCGGACCTTCTCGCGGTACGTCCCGGGAGCGATCCTTACGGTGACGAGCCCGTCGTTCCCGGCCGGTACGGCGTCGATCGCCGACTGGACGGTGGGGTACGCGGCGGGCACGTCGAGCACGGTGCCGGCGCCGAGGTTCTTCTGCGGGCCGGAGAAGCGGGTGACCAGGGCGGGAACGGCGGCGGCCGGGTCCAGCCGGTAGGCGTAGAAGGCGCGCGGGTCGAAGGCGGTGCCCCACTCGTCGTGACGGCCGGTCGTGCCCCGCAGAATGGAGCCGCGCTCCACCAACTGGGCGGTGGCGTCCGCCTGGTAGGGGTGCTGGACGTCCCGGTAGTAGCTGTTCTCGATCACCATCCGGGTCCGGCCGCGCGCCCAGTTGCCGTACGACCAGACCGTGTCGCCGTCCGCGACGTGCGCGGACAGGTAGTTGTTGTAGAGGTGGGCGTAGGCGCAGTTGTCGGCCGACGGGTTGCGCTGCTTGGTGCCGCTGAACCAGTTGTGGTCGATGGTGATCTGCGTGGTCAGGTTGTCCGTCCAGCCGATCCCGAAGGCCTTGTTGTGGTGGTCGAAGCGGTTGTACGAGACGGTGATGTACTGGCTGTCCTTGCGGACGTCCAGCAGTCCGTCGCCCATGTGCGTGAAGCGGTTGTGATCGATCCAGACGTGGTGGACGGAGTCCATCTGGATGGCGTCGAAATCGGTGGTCTTGCCGTCCCAGTCGCCCTCGACGTACGAGTCGCGGATGGTGAGGTTGCGGATGATGACGTTGTGCGTGCCGGGCTTGAGCTGAAGCTCGCCGTGGACGATCTCGGCGCTCGCGCCGACGCCGATGATGGTCTTGTCCGAGGCGACGGTGATCGAGGAGCCGAAGGGCTCGACGTCGATCGTGCCCGCGACGCGGATGACGTAGGGCTCGGCGGCCCCCGCGTAGGCCGCCAGGTCGGCCTGGGTGCGGACGGTGACGACCTTGCCGCCCCTGCCGCCGGTGGTGCCGCCGGCGAGGGAGGCGAAGCCGTGCGGCTCCTCGGCCCAGGGGGCGCGGTTCCGCTGCGGCCGGGAGGCGGGCGCGGGGTCGGACAGTGCGACGGGGTCGGACCCGTCCGACACCGGGGCGGCGCCGGACACGGGGGCGGCCGGTGGAGGTCCGGGAACGGCCGGCGCGGAGACGGGGGCGGCCGGCACGGAGACGGAGGCGGCCGGCGCACCCTCGGCAGGGGTGACGGCGCCGAGGGTGAGGGCGGCCACGAGGCCGGTGACGGCGGCCAGGACTCCGCCCGGCAAGCGCTTGCTGTTCGGGTAGGGCATTGCGGCTCCCAACAGACGATCGAAAACGGTCAGTGGATCCGGAAGTCGGTGAACATGGCCGTCCCCGCGCCGCCCTGTCCCTCGGGCGCCACCGCGAACAGGCCGAGCAGCGCCCCGACCCAGCGCCAGGGCGTGGCGGCGAAGACCGGTCCCGACGGCTGCCACCCGTCCCCCGTGTCGTACGAGAACCGGCAGCGGGCGCCCGTCGACACCTCGACGCCCAGCCGCACCCGCCCGTCCGGGGCGGGCGCCACGCGCGCGTGCGCCGCGTCCCGCTCCCGCTCGGCGACCGTCTCGGCGAACCGGTGGACGAGCTCCACCCGTCCGTCCGCCGCCCGCCGCAGCCCGATCCAGCAGTAGGCGTCGCCCAGGACGGCGAGCCCCGCGCGGGCGCCCGGCTCGGTGGACTCCAGGGCGAGCGTCACCTCGGCGGTGAACGTCTCGGCGGGCAACCGCTGGGTCAGCACGTTCGGCAGCAGGCGCAGGTCGTGGGTGTCGGCCGTCCGGACGCACGCCAGGCGCAGCCCGTCGCCGCCGTGCTCGACGGTCCACCCGGCATGGGGGTCCTCCCTGTTCGAGCGAGGCCCAGGGCTCGGGGGAGGGTTCGCCGTCCACTGCCACTGCCGCCCGTGGCGCCCGCCCGGGAAGGCGTCGTCGGTCGCCGGCGCCTCGACGGGCTGCGGCGGCCCGGCCGGCTTGCGGTGGACGCGGACCGGCTCGCCCGCGTCGCCGAGCACCGGCCAGCCGTCCGCTCCCCAGGCCATCGGCTGGAGGTGGACGACCCGGCCGTAGGGGCCGCGCGCCTGGAAGTGCAGGAACCAGTCCTCCCCCGCCGGGGTGCGCACCCAGCCGCCCTGGTGGGGGCCGTTGACGTCGGTGCGGCCCTGCGCGAGGACGACCTTCTCCTCGTACGGGCCGAAGAAGTCCCGTGAGCGGAAGGCGCCCTGCCAGCCCGTCTCCACTCCCCCGGCCGGGGCGAGGATCCAGAACCAGCCGTCGCGCCGGTACAGCTTGGGCCCCTCCAGGGTGAACCAGCCCGGGATCCGGTCCCCGTCGATGATCACCTTGCCCTCGTCCAGCAGGGTGCGGCCGTCGCGGCTCATCCGGTGGCCGGTGAGCCGGTTCTTCACCCCGGACCGGGACTTGGCCCAGGCGTGCACCAGGTACGCCTCGCCGGTCTCCTCGTCCCACAGGGGGCAGGCGTCGATCAGCCCCCTGCCCGCCTTCAGCAGGTGGGGTTCGCTCCAGGGCCCGCGTATCCGCTCGGCGTTGATCTGCTGGATCCCGTGGTCGGGGTCTCCCCAGAAGATCCAGAAGCGTCCGTCGGCGTACCGCAGGGAGGGCGCCCACACGCCCCGGTCGTGGCGGGGCGCGGCGAACTCCGGGGCGGGCGACAGCCGTTCGAGCGCGTGCCCGATGAGTGACCAGTTGACCAGGTCGCGGGAGTGCAGCAGGGGCAGCCCGGGGGCGCGGCCGAAGCTGGAGGCGGTCAGGTAGAAGTCCTGGCCGACGGCGATGACGTCGGGGTCGGACCAGTCGGCGTTGAGGACCGGGTTGCGGTAGGTCCCGTCGCCGAGATCCGCTGTCCATACCGGTGTCATGACAGGGCCTTCCGGACGAGGGCGGCGGCCTCGGCCCGCTCGAGGGCGCCGTCGGCGACGACCGTCACCACACGGCGTACGACGGTCGCGCCGGCGGGGAACGGCAGCCTGGTGTCCCAGGCCAGGGAGGAGCCGACGCCCGGGTACTCCTCGGTGCGCACGAACCAGGGGTCCTTCCGCGTCTCCTCGGTCGCTCCGGCGAACACGAGCGTCCAGTCGGGTCCGGTGAGCGCGAGCCACGGGGCGGTGCGGCCGTGCACGGAGCTCTCACCCTCCGCGTCCGCCGTGTGGACGGTGGGCGGGGTGGCCGCCCTGGGCGCGCGCCAGAAGAAGCCTCCGTAACCGGCTCCCGGGCGGCCGTTGGTGGCCGGGGACCCTATGGAGAGGTCTTCCGTCCCCCGGTTGGTAAGCGAGTAGGTGAAGTCCAGCGCCCAGGCCGTGTCGGTCAGTTCGGTGGCGGCGACGGTGCGGCGCTCGCGCAGCAGCTCGTGTCCGCCGCTGCTCCAGGACAGGTCCTCGACGAAGCCGTCGGGGTCCCGCAGCTTCCAGTCCTGGTGGCGCTGCTCGCCGTGGTTGTCGAGCGGGGTGGGCCCCCGGTCGCGTACGAAGGTGCGCCCGCCCCAGAAGTTGATCCCCGCGACGTCGGGCACGGCGACCGAGACGCCGAGGTGGTGGAGGTGGTCGTCGGGCCGCTCCTCGGTGACGGGGGTGCCCCTGAGGGTGGTGACGGGGTGGAGGTACGGGCGGGGGGAGAGGTCCGGGGCGAGGGCGGGGCGGTAGTGGTAGCGGCCGACGGCGCGGCCCGCGCAGCGAAGGACCAGGGCCGTCGGGGAGGTCGTGGCGGCAGTGGTCGTCGGGTGCTTCGTCGGCTTCGACGGGGGTTTCATCGGGGAGTCGCCTCCAGCTCGGAGAAGAGGGAGAGGGTGTGCGCGCTCGCGTGGACGAGGCCGTCGATGCCCTTCACCACCCGGCGGCCGTCCTGCGCGTACCAGCTGCCCGGGGGCAGGTGCCGTGGCTCGGGGGCGGTGCGCACGGCCTCGACGAGCCGCATGAACGCTCCCGTGCGGTGCGGCGGTACGAGGAGCTCCGCGCCCTGCGTCAGGTGGGCGACGAGGTTCTCCAGCAGGTCGGTGCGGCCGTGGACGGTCTCGGCGGGGCCGTGTCCGGCGCGCTGCACGAGGACGCGGTCCTGCTTGTACCAGAGGGTGATGCGGCCGTGGCTGCCGTGGACCATGACGTACGGCTCGCCGGGTTCCTCGGCGCAGAGCGTCACGGCGACGGTGACGCGGGTGCCGCGTGCCGTGGTGACGCGTACGCAGCTGGTGTCGTCGGCCTCGATGTCGTTGGCGCGGGCGAGCTCCAGTTCGATGTCGGTGACGTCATCGGCGTGCTGGCTGCCGTCCAGCGCGAGGGCGGTCGCGACGGCGTGGGCGAGCGGGTTGGTGAGCACCCCGTCGACCACGTCCGTGTCGCCCAGGCGCCGCTTCCCCGCCCACGGGGAGCGGCGGAAGTACGCCTCGTCCCGGGCCCAGGCGCCGGCGGCGCCGATGCCCAGGATGTCGCCGATGGTGCCGTCCGCCACGAGTGCGGCGATGGCGGGCAGGGCGTGGGAGCCGAGCGACTGGAAACCGATCTGGCAGACGGTGCCGGCCTCCCGAACCCCGTCGGCCATCCGCCGGAACTCCGCGAACGACGGGGCGGGCGGCTTCTCCAGCAGGATGTGCGTCCCGCGCCGGGCGGCGGCGAGGGCGAGCTCGGTGTGGGTGTCGATGGGGGTGCAGATGACGGCGACGCCGGCGCCGGTGGCGTCCAGGAGGGCGCCGAAGTCGGCGGACTGGAGCAGCGGTCCGGTCGCCGCCCGGCCGGGTGGGGCGAAGCCGTCGAGCTCCCGCTCGTCGAGGGGCCTCAGCTCGCAGACGCCCGCCAGGCGCACGAGGCCCGCCCGCTCCAGGCGGTGGATGTTGTGCAGGTGCCAGCGGCCGTGGCCACGGGCGCCCGCGAGGACGACGGGGATGGGGGTCTTCATCCGTGCTCAGCCCTTCACCGCACCGGCACTGAAGCCCGTGATCAGCCACTTCTGGATGAAGGCGAAGACGATCACCACCGGTACGGCCGCCACGACACCGCCCGCCGCGAGCGCTCCGAGGTCGACGCTGTCCGCGCCGATGAGGGTGTTGAGGCCGACGGGGATCGTCTGCTTGTCCTGCTCGCTCAGGAACATCAGGGCGAAGAGGAAGTGGTTCCAGCTGTGCACGAAGGCGAAGGAGCCGACCGCGATGAGCCCGGGCCGCAGCAGCGGCAGGACCACCGCGCGGAAGGCGCGGAAGCGGGAGCAGCCGTCCACCCAGGCGGCCTCCTCCAGGGAGACCGGTACGTTCTTGATGAAGCCGCTGATGAGGATGATCGACAGGGGGAGCTGGAAGACGGTCTCGGCGATGATGACGCTGCCCAGCGAATTGATCATCCGCATGTTGCGGAAGATCTCGAACAGCGGCACGAGCATCAGCGCGCCGGGGATGAACTGGGAGCACAGCAGCGCCAGCATGAAGGCGTTCTTGACGCGGAAGGTGAACCGCGCCAGCGCGTACCCGCCGGACAGGGCCACGACCGTCGTCGTCACCAGGGTGACGACACCGACGATCATGCTGTTCTGGAAGAAGATCCCGAAGCTGCGTTCGTTCCAGACCTTCTCGAAGTGCTCGAACGTCAGGGGCCACGGCACGAGGGACGTCGACCCGGCGGGGCGCAGGGCGAACAGCAGCATCCAGTAGAAGGGGACGAGCGTGAAGAGCAGGTACAGCCCGAGCGGGAGGTAGATCTGCCACCGCGGTACGTCGTCGAAGGCGCGTTCCCGCTTGGGGCGGCGGGTCCCGGCCGGTGGAGCCGGGTGGCGGTCGGTGGCCGTGGGCACGCGCGCGTGGGTGCCCTTTTCGGCGAGAGCGGCGGTCATGAGCGGTCGCCTCCGAACTTGCTCAGGCGCAGATAGAGGATCGAGCAGAAGAGGAGGATCACGAACGCGACGGTCGTCAGCGCGGAGGCGTAGCCGAAGTCGTGGCCCTCGATGCCGGTGTTGGCGATCATCAGGGGAAGGGTCGTGGTGACCCCGGCCGGGCCGCCGCCGGTGAGCGTGTAGAGCAGGTCGACGTTGTTGAACTCCCAGACGCCGCGCAGCAGCGTGGACAGGATGATCGCGTCCTTGAGGTGCGGCAGGGTGATGTGGAGGAACTGCCGGAGCCGGCCCGCCCCGTCGACCGAGGCCGCCTCGTACAGGTCCCTCGGGATGGACTGGAGGTCGGCGAGGATGAGGATCGCGAAGAAGGGGACCCCGCGCCAGAGTTCGGCGACGACGGCCGCCCAGAACACGGTGCCGGTGTCGGACAGCACGGAGGTGCCGTACGAGCCGATGCCGGCGTCGGCGAGGTAGCGGCTCATGCCCGTGGAGGGGTTGTAGAGCAGCATCCAGATGGTGGTGGTGAGGACGCCGGAGACGGCCCACGGCGAGAAGACCAGGGCGCGGGCGACGGCCCGGCCGACGAAGGTCTGGTTGACCAGCAGCGCCAGGACGAGCCCGAGGGCGAGTTGCAGCCCCACCTGGACGACGACCCACTTGGCGCTGAAGCCGAGCGTGGACCAGAAGAGCGGGTCCTCGGTGAAGATGCGGGTGAAGTTGTCCAGGCCGGCGAAACCGTTCTTCCACGGCTTGGTGACGTTGTAGTGCTGCAGGCTGTAGTAGAAGACGCTGAGGACCGGGTAGGCGATGAAGCCGAGCATCAGCAGACCGGCGGGCGCGATCAGCAGGTACGGCAGACGGCGTGGTTGCGCCACGGCTCCCGTGCGGCGCCGGGCTGCCCCGGGCTTTTTCGCCACGGCTGCGGCTTGGGCCATGACATGTCTCCGTTCAGAGCGTTCAGAGCGTTGCGTGCGGGACGTGCGTGGTGGGCGTGCGGGACGCACATGAAGCGCTTACCGGATGCCGTTCGGCATCCCGAACGCGCGGTGTCCCGTTCAGCGGCGTGGGGTTCGGTGGGGTGCGGTTCAGCCCGCGTAGGGGTCCGGCACCTCACCGGCCCTGGCCAGGAACTCGAAGTCGCAGCCGGTGTCGGCCTGCGTGATGTGCTCGCTGTAGAGCGCGCCGTAGCCGCGCCCGTACCGTTCCGGTGGCGGGGTCCACTCCGCCCTGCGCCGCTCCAGCTCCGCGTCCGCCACGTGGAGGTGCAGGGTGCGCGCCTCGACGTCGAGAGTGATGAGGTCACCGGTGCGGACGAGGGCCAGGGGCCCGCCGACGTACGACTCGGGCGCGACGTGCAGGACGCACGTGCCGTAACTGGTGCCGCTCATCCGGGCGTCGGAGATCCGCACCATGTCCCGCACGCCCTGCCGGAGCAGGTGGTCGGGGAGGGGCAGCATGCCGTACTCCGGCATGCCCGGACCGCCCTTGGGCCCGGCGTTGCGCAACACGAGCACATGGTCGGGGGTGATGCCGAGGGACGGGTCGTTGATCGTGCGCTGCATGGTCCGGTAGTCGTCGAAGACGACGGCCGGGCCGGTGTGCTTGAGCAGGTGCGGCTCGGCGGCGATGTGCTTGATGACCGCGCCGTCGGGGCACAGGTTGCCGCGCAGGACGGCGACGCCGCCTTCCTCGGCCAGCGGGTTGTGGCGCGGCCGGATCACGTCGTCGTCGTGCACCAGCGCCCCGGCGAGCTGTTCGCGCAGCGTGGTGTGGGCGACGGTCGGCCGGTCGAGGTGGAGCAGGTCGGTCAGGCGCGAGAGGAAGCCGGGCACTCCGCCGGCGAAGTGGAACTCCTCCATGAGGTACCGCCCGCCGGGGCGGAGGTTGGCGAGCACCGGCACGGTCCGGGCGATCCGGTCGAAGTCGTCGAGCGTGAGGGTGACGCCGGAGCGTCCCGCCATGGCGATGAGGTGGATCACCGCGTTGGTGGAGCCGCCGAGCCCGAGGACGGTCGTCACGGCGTCCTCGTACGCCTCCCTGGTGAGGACGCGGGACAGCCTCAGGTCCTGGCGGACGAGTTCCACGATCCGCATCCCGGAGGCGGCGGCCATGCGGTCGTGCCCGGAGTCGACGGCGGGGATGGAGGAGGCACCCGGCATGGTGACGCCCAGGGCCTCGGCGGCGGCCGTCAGGGTGGAGGCGGTGCCCATGGTCATGCAGTGGCCGGGCGAGCGGGCCAGACCGCTCTCCAGCTCCGCCATCTCGCAGTCGCCGATGAGGCCGGCGCGCTTGTCGTCCCAGTACTTCCACATGTCCGTGCCGGAGCCGAGGACTTCGCCGCGCCAGTGGCCCGGCAGCATCGGCCCGGCCGGTACGAAGACGGCCGGCAGGTCGGCGGAGGCGGCGCCCATCAGCAGCGCGGGTGTCGACTTGTCGCAGCCGCCCATCAGCACGGCCCCGTCCACCGGGTAGGAGCGGAGCAGCTCCTCCGTCTCCATGGCGAGGAGGTTGCGGTAGAGCATGGGGGTGGGCTTCTGGAAGGTCTCGGAGAGGGTGGAGACCGGGAATTCCAGGGGGAAGCCGCCGGCCTGCCACACGCCCCGCTTCACGGCCTGGGCACGGTCACGCAGATGGACGTGGCAGGGGTTGATGTCGGACCAGGTGTTGAGGATCGCGATGACCGGCTTGCCGAGATGCTCCTCGGGGAGGTAGCCGAGCTGCCGGGTGCGGGCGCGGTGGCTGAAGGAGCGCAGCCCCGACGAAATATCGCTGCCGTACCACTGGTGGCTGCGGAGGTCTTCCGGCTTCATATCTCCCAGTCCTCGACCATCTCGGCGACCTCGGCGCGCCGCGCCTCCGGCAGCAGGCGGCTCGGCGGGCGTACGTCGCGGCGGCACAGGCCGAGCGCGTCCAGCGCCTCCTTGACGACGGTGACGTTGTCGGCGGCCTGGTCGGCGGCGCGCAGCTCCTCGAAGGGGCGGATCCGCTCCCACACCTTCGTGGCCCCCTGGTAGTCCCCGGCGCGCAGCGCGTCGAGCATGGCGAGGGAGACCGCCGGGGAGACGTTGACGAGCCCGGAGGTGAAGCCGGTGGCGCCCATGGCCCAGTAGGCGGGCGCGTACAGCTCGGCGAGCCCGGCGATCCATACGAACCGGTCCAGCCCGGCGTCACGGGCGACGGCGCCGAAGTGGGCGGCGTCGGGCACGGCGTACTTGACGCCGATGACGTTGGGGCACAGCTCGCCGAGGCGGGCGATGGTGGCGCCGTCGAGGAGGGGGTTGCGGACGTAGGGGACGACACCGAGCTCCGGTACGGCGTCGGCGATGGCGCGGTGGTAGTCGACCCAGCCGTCCCGCGAGACGTAGGGGTGGACCGGCTGGTGGACCATCACCATGCCGGCGCCCGCGTCGCGCGCGTGCCGGGCGGCGGCCGTGGCCGTGGCCAGGTCGTGTCCGACGCCGACGAGGACGGCGGCGCGGTCACCGGTGTCCTCCAGGGTCAGTTCGGTGACCAGGCGCCGCTCTTCGGGGGTGAGGGCGTAGAACTCGCCGGTGTTGCCGTTCGGGGTGACCGCCCGTACGCCGCCGTCGAGCAGCCTGCGCAGCAGGGCGCGATACGTGGCACGGTCGACGCCGCCGTCGGCGTCGAACGGTGTCACGGGGATCGCGACGACGTCTGCGAGCGCCGCCCTCAGCGTTGAGTGGTCCATGCGGCTGTCCGTTTCTGTGTTCGGAGGGGTCCGGGGGAGCTGGAGGGTCCGGGGAATCCGGACTCCGTGAGCCGTGGGTTCACGGACTCGGGAAGGCCCGCTCGACGAACGAGGCGATGTGCCCGTGCAGGGCCGACGCGGCGCCGTCCGCGTCCCCGGCGAGGGCCAGGCCCAGGATCCGCCGGTGTTCGTCCGCCTCGCGCTGCCAGGACGGCTCGGCGCTCCAGGCGACGGTCGAGACGAGCGCGGCCTGGTCGCGCACCTCGTCGAGCATCCGGGCGAGCAGCGGGTTGCCGCACGGCAGGTACAGGGCGCGGTGGAACTCCCGGTTGGCCAGGGACCGTTCCGCCTGGTCGGCGGCGGCGTCGGCGTCGTCCAGGGCCTGTCCGGCGGCCTGAAGGGACGCGCGGCGGCCGATCGTACGGCGCAGCGCCTCGGGTTCGAGGAGCAGCCGCACGTCGTAGACCTCGCGCGCCATGGCGGCGTCGACGGTGCGGACGGTGGCGCCCTTGTACTGGCTCATGACGACGAGCCCGGTGCCGGCGAGGGTCTTCAGCGCTTCCCGTACCGGCGTCTTGGACACCCCGTACCGCGCGGCCAGTTCCGTCTCCACCAGCGGCTTGCCGGGGGGGAACCGCCCGGTGAGGATCGCGTGCTTGATCGCCTCCAGGACGTACTGGGTGCGGGAGGGAATCGGGATGGGGGCGGCGAAGGCCATACGGGTGGCTGCTCTCATATCTCGCGTATCGCGTCTCATATATGACGTACGAAGTACGACGCGATGAAGGTAGGGCGGTGGCCCGAGCACGTCAACGCTTCTGACAAAACAAGTGGGTTCGGATCAGGGCGGGTTCCCGGTCCGGCCGTGCCCCCTCGGCCCGTACGCCGGCCGTATGACGTACGGAGCGGTGAGGGCCCTGCGGGACCGCGGCGCGGGGCCGTACCCGACCGGGGTGGTGGTCTGCGGCTTCGGCTCGGCCGGAATGTGGCTGGTGGCGGGCGTCTGGGGCACATCCCTGACGGGGCCGGACGCCCTGGCCGCGCTGACGGTGTTCGCCTTGTGGGCGCCGCTCCTCGCGGGCCCGGCGCCGGGGGCGGCCGCCGACCGGACGCGGCGCCGGCCGCTGCTGGTGCGGCCGAACCCGGGCATGGCCGCGCTGCTGCCCGCCCTGCTGCTCGTGACCCGCCCGGGCGGGTGTGGCCGCTGTTCGCGGGCTGTTCGTGCTCCGAACGCCCCGTTCCCGGGGGTGGGCGCGGTCCTGGTCACCGTCGTGGGCGTACACACCCTGCTGCCGCTGCTCGCGGCCCCGGGGCCGGCCGCGGCGGCGCTCGGGCGGAGCGGCCGGGTGCGGCCGGGCGCGGTCACGCCAGGGCGCGCAGCGCCCCGGTGACCGCCTCCAGGTCCGGGTCGGAGGCCAGGCCGGCGTGGTACAGGCGCAGTTCGGTGGCGCCCAGGTCGCGTGCGCGGGAGGCGTCGGCGGTGAGCGTGCCCGGGGAGCCGCCCATGCCGGTCACCACCGTGAAGTTGGCCGCCAGGACGGTGTCCACGCGCGCGTGGGCGGCGAACGGCGGGAGCACCGCTTCCGCGCCGCCTCCCGTGCAGGGCAGGACGACGCCGTCCGCGACGGCAAGGATGTGCGCCGGGTCCACGCCCGCGTTGGCGCCGGTGCGGTACGCGGCCGGGTCGGCGTGCAGCAGGATCCGGAAGCCCGGGTGGGCGGCCGCCCGGACCGCCGCGACGGCCGCCTCCTGGAGGGTGCGGGCGGCCCGGGTGCGCCAGGCGAGCGTGGCCGCGGCGAGGTCCGCGCCCAGCAGCTTCTCGACACCCGCCCATCCCGGGCCCGGCGGGCCGCCCCGACCGGCCCACACGGGCCCCAGGGCGCGGCGTACGGCGGCGGCGAGCTCGTCGGGGTCCAGGCCCTCACGCGCGTACCCGTCGCGGCACACGTCGCAGAAGCACAGGGACATCAGGTACTGCGCGGCGTCCCCCAGGGTGACGCCGCCGATCTTGTCGTGGGCGTGCAGGTGGGCCATGCCGTACCAGCCGCAGGACTCCAGCTCGGTGCCGTGCGCCCCGGGCCGTACCGCCGCTTCGGCGGCCAGGTCGACGAGGTACGCCCGCACGTCGGGGCGGGCGACGCAGGGCGCCCACGGATAGCGGTCGCCGTAGGCGTTGAGCACGGACGTGCCGGGGTGTTCGGCGCCGAGGCGGGAGCTGTGCGCGAGGACGACCCAGCTGTGGACCTCCAGTCCGGCCGCCTCCAGCGCCTCGGCCGCCGCGCCGTACGCGTCGCCCGGGGCCCAGTTCCCGGCGGTGTACGGCCGAAGTTCGCGCTCCGTCCACCGTGCGGGTTCCGGCGGGTAGAGGACGGCCGCGTACTCGGCGGTGACCACGCGGTGGCGCGGATGGCGCGGGGTCAGGGCGCGGGTGGAGTGGTACGCGGAGGCGAGGGTGACCTGCCGGACGCCGAGGGAGGCGATGCGGGAGGCGGCGTCCGGGTCACCGATGACGTCCCAGGGGTAGACGAACGCGGAGGCCCTCACCGGTCGCCCTCCGGGTCCGCCAGCAGGGCACGGCCGCGTTCGACGATCCCGGCGAGCTCCTCGACGTGGGCGGGGGCGGGCTCGCTGAGCGGCGGGCGCACCTCGCCGACGTCCAGGCCGCCCAGCCGCACCGCCGCCTTGACGAGCGAGACGGCGTACCCCTGCCCCTTGGCGCGCAGTTCGACGAGCGGCCGGTAGAAGCCGTCGATGAGCCGGTTCGCGGTCGCGTCGTCACCGCTGTTCAGGGCGGCGTGGAAGGCGAGGGCCAGGTCGGGGGCGAAGCAGAAGACGGCCGACGAGTAGAGGCTCACGCCGATGCCCCGGTAGGCGAGGGCGGTGAGCTCGGCGGTCGGCAGGCCGTTGAAGTACAGCAGGTCGAGCCCTTCGGCGCGGACGGCGCTGACGATGCGCTGCATCAGGTCCAGGTCGCCGAGTCCGTCCTTCAGCCCGATGACGCCGTCGACGCGGGCGAGCGCGACGACCGTCCCGGGGGTGAGCACGGCGTTGTCGCGCTGGTAGACGATGACATCGAGGGAGGTGGCCCCAGCCAGCGCCGTGTAGTGGCGCAGGAGCCCTTCCTGGTCGGCGACGACGAGGTACGGCGGCATGGCGAGCAGCCCGTCCGCGCCCGCCTCCTCGGCGAGGCGCGCGTACCGGATCGCGAGCGCGGTGCCGTAACCGGCACCCGCGACCACGGGGACCCGTCCGGCGGCCTCCTCGACCGCCGCGGCGACGCAGGCCTGGAACTCCTCGGGGGTGAGGGCGTGGAACTCGCCCGTGCCGCAGCAGGCGAAGACCGCGGCGGCCCCCGCCTCGATGCCACCGCGCACATGGGCGCGGAACGTGTCGAGGTCGAGCGCGCCGTCCGGTCCGTACGCGGTGACGGGGAAGAACAGCAGGCCGTCGAGCCGGCCGGCGAGCGGGGCAGAGGTCACGGGCGCTCCCTGAGCAAGCATCGTGCACGAATCTGACTGTCGTCTACATTTATGAACCCGACCCACGCTAGGGCAGCCGTTTGGAGCCGGTCAAGGCGCCGTTCGCCGGGAAACCCCAACTGACAGGCGAAGTTGGGAGGGCGGGCACCCCCTTGACGCTCGGGACCGCACCTCTCTAGCGTGTCCACGCATGTGAATGCGGTCCATGCCGCTGGCCCCGTATCCGAGCCGCCGCGCTTCCCCGAGGAGATCCGCCCATGCCCGCTCCCCGTACCGTCCTGCTCACCGGCGCCGCCGGCGGCCTCGGCACCCTCATGCGGGGGCTGCTGCCCGCGTACGGATACGACCTCCGCCTCCTGGACCTGGCCCCGATCGAGGGCGAGCCGGACGCGATCACCGCCGACCTCGCCGACAAGGAGGCGCTGCGCGAGGCCGTACGGGGCGTCGACGCGATCATCCACCTGGCGGGCATCTCCCTGGAAGCCCCCTTCGAGAAGATCATGCGCGCCAACATCGAGGGCACGTACAACCTCTACGAGGCGGCCCGCGCGGAGGGTGTCCGCCGGATCGTCCTCGCGTCCAGCAACCACGCCGTCGGCTTCACCCCCCGCCCGCGCCCGGGCGACCCGCTGATCCCGATCGACACCCCCCGGCGCCCCGACACGTACTACGGCCTGTCCAAGTGCTTCGGCGAGGACCTGGCCCAGCTCCACTGGGACCTGCACGGGGTGGAAACCGTCTCCGTACGGATCGGCTCCTGCTTCCCGGAACCCACGTCCGTGCGGATGCTGTCCGTCTGGCTCAGCCCCGGCGACTGCGCCCGCCTCTTCCACGCGGCCCTCACCGCCGAGGACGTCCGGCACACCGTGGTGTACGGCTCCTCCGCCAACACCCGCCTGTGGTGGGACCTGTCCTCCGCCCGGGCGCTCGGCTACGAGCCGCGGGACGACTCCGAGCGGTACGCCGAGAAGCTCATCGCCGAGCAGGGCGAACTGGACGACGCCAACCTGGACCACGCGTACCTGGGCGGCCACTTCACCACCCACCCGCCGCAGTGGCCGCATTGAGGGGCGCACCACCGATAACCGGGTGACGAGCGGGCCCGTGGGCGGCAGGATGCCGCCCATGCCCCGCCCCCATGGATTCACCTACGTCCGCCTCGCCGACGGCTCCGTCGGGATCACTCACCGGGGCCGCCCCGCCGGCACGCTGCGCGGCCCCCGCGCGGAGAAGTTCGTCGCCGAAGCGGAATCCGGTGACGCCCAGCTCGTGATGGCCCGCTGGACCGGCGCCTACAAGCACGGCAACGAGCGGGCGGCCCAAAACCACCCCCGTAACCGGAGTGGCCGAAGGTAAGGGAACGGCAAAGCGGTCCCGGTCGTTACCCCGGCATGACAGCTATGACCCCCGGCTCGAACATCCCGCTCACCACCGCCCGGGTGGCGGTGGACGTCTCCGCGCCCGTGCGGCTCGACGTATCGGGCCTGCTGCTCACCGCCGACGGCAAGGTGCGCTCCGACGACGACTTCATCTTCTACAACCAGCCCTCCGGCCCCGGTGTCACCTACCGGTCCGGCGGCGGCACCGCCCCCGACGCGATCATCGTGGACACGGCCGCCGTGCCGCCGGGCATCGAGAAGATCGTCGTCACGGCCAGCCCGGACGCGGCGGGGCAGACGTTCCAGGGCATCGAACCGACCGCGACCATCCGCGACGCCGGCACCGGCGGTGTCCTCGCCACCTTCACGCCGCCGCGGCTCGGCACCGAGACCGCGCTCGTCGTGGTCGAGATCTATCTGCGGGGCGGGGTGTGGAAGGCCCGCGCGGTGGGCCAGGGGTACGCCGACGGGCTCGCCGGCATCGCCAAGGACTTCGGTGTGTCGGTGGACGAGGAGCCCGCGGCCCCGGCCGCTGCCTCCCCGGTCGCTCCACCGGTCACCGCGCCCCCGGCCCCCGCCGCTCCGGCGACTCCGGCCGCTCCGGCTCCCGCGCCGCCCGCCGCCGCGGCCCCCGCCGCACCCGCCGCCTCCGGGAAGATCAACCTCGACAAGGGCCGGGTCAGCCTCCAGAAGAACCAGACCGTCTCCCTCGTCAAGGGCGGCCGGCCGCTGCTCTCCCAGGTCAAGATGGGCCTCGGCTGGGAGCCCGCGTTCCGCGGCAAGGACATCGACCTCGACGCCTCCGTCATCGCGTACGGCCCCCAGCGCAACCACCTGGACAGCTGCTACTTCGGCAAGCTGTCCATCCTGAACGGCTCCGTCAAGCACTCCGGCGACAACCTCACGGGCGAGGGCGCCGGCGACGACGAGGTGATCGTGGTCGACCTGGGCCGGCTGCCCGCGGACGCGACCGGCCTGGTCTTCACGGTGAACTCCTTCACCGGGCAGAAGTTCACCGAGGTCGCCAAGGCGTACTGCCGGCTGATGGACGCGGCGACCGGCGAGGAGCTCGTCCGGTTCGACCTCACCTCCGCCGAGCCGCAGACCGGCGTCATGATGGCGAAGCTCATCAAGCAGTTCTCGGGCGAGTGGGAGATGACCGCGATCGGCGAGTTCGTCAAGTCCCGGACGGTCCGGGGCATGGTGAAGCCGGCCGCCCAGGCGCTGTAGTCACCCGGGCGGCCCACGGCGCCGGCCCGCCCGGCGTCAGGCGGCGTACACGTCCTCCACGTACCGGCCGTCGGCGACCAGACCGTCCAGCCACGCCCCGGCCGCCGCCTCGTCGGCGCCGGTCGTGTGCCGCGTGTACACCGTCCGGAAGGCGTCCCGCACACCGGGCGCCATCCGGGCGGCGTCGCCGCACACGTACACCCGGGCGCCGGCCCGCAGCAGCCGCCACAGCTCCGCCGACTCGGCGTCGATGCGGTGCTGTACGAACCGGGCCCCGGCGACCGGCGCGGCGCTGAAGGCCGGACGCATCGACACCGCACCGGCCGCCTCGGCCGCCCGCAGCTCGTCGGCGTGCAGGTAGTCGGCGTCGGGCGCGTCGCAGCCGAAGTAGCAGAGGGCGGGGCCCAGTTCCGCACCCGAGGCGAGACGCGCGCGCCGGTCGGCGATGACCCCCCGGAAGGGCGCGAGCCCGGTGCCCGCGGCGACCAGGATCAGCGGCTCGGTGCCGTGCGCGATCCGGAACGCGTCCCGGCATGGCTGGACGCGGGCCAGCACCGTGTCACCGGGCCTGACCGACGCCAGGTACGCCGAGCCGGTGCCCGGCGCCGTGCCGAGCGACACCATGAGGTCGACGTGCCCGGGGTCCACCGCCGGTGACGAGGAGACCGAGTAGGTGCGGGGCCGCATCGGCGGCAGCAGTTCCAGCAGCACCGGCCAGGTCAGCACCTCGCGCAGGGCCGGGTGGGCCTCCACCAGGTCGAGCAGCCCCGCCCCGCCCGGCCGCGCGGCGCGCAGGGCGGCCTGCTCGGGCGGGCAGGGGTTGAGCCCGGCGAGCCGCTCCAGCTGGTCGGCGCCGGGCCGGTGGCCGAGGTCCACGTGGTGGGCGAGCAGCTCCCGTACGGTCACGGGCCGGTCCAGTGCGAGGGCGGCGCGTCCGGGCCGGGCGGGGACGACGCTCAGGACGGTGTCCGGGTCGGCGCCGAACAGGCGGACCGCGCGGTCGACGAGCGCCGGGGCGTTGACGGGGAGGACGGCGAGGTGGTCGGCCGTGCGGTAGGCGGCCCCTTCGGGCAGCGCGAGCCGTACGAACCGCTTCACGCGCGCGTACGACGGTTCCGTCAGCGCCGCGCTGCCGGTGACCGTCATCGGCACCAGACCGTGCCGGGCGGCGAGCGCGTCCAGGGGGCCGCCGGTGAGCTCGGTGACGGTGTACGCGGCCCCGTCGCCGTTGACGGTGTGCGCCGCCGTGCCCCTCTCCCCCACCGAGGCGGGGTCGCCGTACCGCTCCAGCAGCTTTCCCAGGAGCCCGTTCGTGAACGCCCGTACCGCCCCGCCCAGGTCCCCGGACGCGTCCGCCTGACCGCGGGGCATGAGCCGGGCGCCGCCGAGCCCGGCGAGCCGCTCGTCGAGGAGCGTGGGGACACGCTGGTAGGTGGCGGCCCAGGTGCGGTCGCCGACACCGAGCACGGCGTACGGGACCCCGTCCGCGGCGCCCGCCTCCGCCTTGCCCAGCCACTCCACGAACGCCGCCGCGTCATCGGTCGGACGGCCGTTGTACGAGGCGGCGACGATCACCACGGGCCGGTCGGCCGGCAGGCCGCCCGCGTACGCGTCCAGCGGCGCCACCGCCGTCTCGCAGCCGATGCCGTCCGCCGCGCCCGCCAGGTCCTCGGCGAAGCCCCGGCAGGTGCCGTAGTTGCTGCCGTGCAGCACCAGCAGCCCCGTGCCGGGCCGCACGCGCGACGCCCCGCCGCGCACCCCGCCCTCCTCGGCGACGGCCGCCCGCGCGGGGCGGGCGAACCGCTCCGTACGCGGCAGGAGCGTCAGTGTGAAGCCCGCCGGCTTGAGCGTGAGCGTCTCCTTCACGCGCAGCCGGTAGTCGGCGTGGTCGACGGGCCGGTAGCGGTGCACCAGCATGGCCAGCAGCATGGTCGCCTCGTGCAGCGCGAACTGCCGTCCGATGCAGGCGCGTTCACCCGTACCGAAGGGCTTGTACGCGTGACCGGGACGGGCCGCCTCGGCCTCCGGGTCGAACCGGGACGGGTCGAAGAGCTCCGGGTTGTCGCCCCAGACGCCCGCGGCGCGGTGCAGCATCGGGACGACGACGGTGGCCGCCTCACCGGCACGCATCGGGATCCGGCCGCCGAGGACGGTGTCCACGCGCGCGTGGCGGCTGAACGCGGCGGCCGTCGGCCACAGCCGCAGCGCCTCGTTCAGCACCTGCCGGGTGCGGCGCAGCAGGCCGACCTCCTCGAACGACGGCTCGGGATCCGCCGTGTCACCCCACAGTTCGTCGACCTCGCGCTGTACGGCGCGCAGTTCACCCGGGTGCTTGGTGAGGTGGTACAGCGCGAAGGACAGGGCGCCGGACGTGGTCTCGTGGCCCGCGATCAGGAAGGTGATGACCTGGTTGCGGATGTTGGCGTGGTCGAGGCCGGAGTCCAGCATCAGCCCCAGCAGGTCGTCGGTGCCGCGCTCCCCCGACGCCGTACGGCCGGCGATGACCTCGTCGACGACGGAGGCGAGGTAGGCGGCGTCCCCGCGGAACGCCTCGTCCTCCTCGCCGTGATCGGTGCCGGGGACGCGTCCGAGGCGGTTCATGGACCACTCCAGGCAGCGCACCATCGCCTGGACGAAGGGGTGCGGCCGGTCACCGCCGTCGAACGAGCCGAAGTCGTAGCCGAACCCGGCCAGTCCGATGGTGTCCAGGGTCATGCGCGTCATGTCCTCGGGGACGTCGACAGGCCTCCCGCCGGCCGCGTGCGCGTCCCAGGAGCGGATCAGCCGCCGGGCGACGCGGAGCATCACCGGGTGGTACGTGCGCATCGAGCCGAGTGCGAAGGCGGGCATCAGCACACCGTGCGCCCTGGCCCAGTTGGGCTCGTCGTTGTACGCCGTGAACAGGCCGTCCCGCGCGAACTCGCGGACGTTCTCCAGCGCGGGGCCGACGTACTTGGCGAACCGTTCCTCGTCGCACAGCTCGGCCACCAGGTCGGGATCGCTGACGAAAAGAGTGTCACGGCCGTGCAACCGGCGCCGGATCACGGGGCCGTGGGTGCGCAGGAGGTCCATGACCTGCTGGAGGGGGGTGGCTGTCACTCCGGTCGCGGAGATGTCGACGACGGGTACGGGGATGTCCACGACGGGTACGGGGGTGTCGTTCCTCATGCCCTCAGCGTCGCCCCGGGCACCCGCCCGCCTTCGCGCGTCTTCTACATGATTCTGTAGTCCCATGCACGGCAGGCCGCAGGACATTCTCGAGAGCGGTGACCTCGTCGACTGGCGCAACCGGGCGCTGCTCGTCTTCGACCGGGTGCCGGTGCCGGTCGCGGTGTGCCGGACGGACGGGCTGGTGCTGCTGGCCAACCCTGCCATGGCGGCGGAGTGGGGCACGAGCCCGGGCCGGCTGCCGGGGCGGAACGTGCTGGAGCTGTTCCACCCCAGCTCGGCGGAGCAGGTCCACCGCATCGTGGAGGCCGTCCGGCGGGGCCACCGCTCCCGCTACCCGATGCGCGTGCACTGGACGGCGCCGGACGGCCGGGAGCGGTACGGGGAGCTGACCGCCGACACCGTCAGCGACTCGGCGCAGGCCCCGCTGTGGCTGCTGGTGCTGCTGAAGGTGCTCGGTGACCGCCCGGAGCCGCCCGGCCGCCCGGCCGCGCAGGTGACCCCGGTGGAGAAGCGGATCCTCGCCCTGGCCGCGGGCGGCGCCACGACCGAACGGATCGCCCGCTCCGTCGGCCTCACCGTGGACGGCGTCAACTACCACCTGACCCGGCTGTCCCGCCGCTGGGGCGTTCCGAACCGTACGGCGCTGGTCGCCCGCGCGTACGTCCTCGGCGTACTGGCCCCCGACACCTGGCCCCCGGCGGCGGGGTGACGCGCCGCCACCGGCCTCTCGGGGGGGGCCGGTGCGCGCGACCGGGGCCTCGGCCGCGCCGGACAAGGCGGGGAAGCCCCCGGCCCGGGTCAGGGCCGGGCGCGGCACACCCCCCCCGCCCGCCGGCCCCACACGCACCGCGCGGCGAGGCCCCGGGCGCGCCGGCCCCCGGTTCCGGGGAGGGGCGGGACAGAGGACTGACCACCGCCCACGCCCCGGGCCCCAGCGCCCCCAGGCCCCGTGGCCCCCGCGAGGGGACCGTCAGCCGCCCGACCGCGAGCGGGCCTTGAACGCGGCCTTCCGGGCCGCCTTCGCCACCCGCTTGTCCCGGTGCAGCCGCCCCATCGCCTCCAGCACCTCCGGCGTCGCCGGGTGTTCCACCCGCCACGCCGCGTCGAAGAACCCGCTGTGCTGGCCCGTCAGGCCCTCCACGAGGTCCTGGAGCTCCTCCAGTTCGCCCTCCGCGTCCAGCTGGGCGGCGATCGTGTCGATGGCCAGCCAGAAGATCATCGACTCCGGTGGCACCGGGACGTCCGCCGCGCCCCGTTCCGCGAGCCAGACGCGGGCCAGGCCGCCCAGTTCCGGGTCGTCCAGCACGTCGCGTACCGCGGGTTCCGCCTCGGCGCCGGCCAGCGTGAGCGCCTGCTGGCAGCGCAGACGGCGCAGCGGCGAGCCGGCGTCGGCGCCCTTCGCCGCGGCGAGCAACTCGCGCGCCGCGGCGACCGGTTCGCGGCGGGCCAGCCACTGGGCGGTCTCGGCCCGCGCCGACGCCTCGGGGAAGTGCGCGACGCCCTCCAGCAGGGCGTCCGCTCCCTTGTCCGCCAGGTCGCCGACGGCCGGCGCGTCCACCCCGGCCTCCAGCAGCCGCGCGCGGACGCCGTACAGCCCGAGCGGGGTGAGCTTCACCAGCCCGTACCTCGACACGTCCTCGTCGTCGCCGGCCGCGGCGGCGTCCGCGTCGCCCTCCTCGGCCATCAGCGCCTCGTCGACCGGCGTGTACTCGACGAGCCCGATGGGCTCCAGGACCCGGAACTGGTCGTCCAGCCGCATCATGGCCTCCGACACCTGCTCCAGGATGTCGTCGGTCGGTTCGCCCATGTCGTCCGGGACGATCATGGACGCGGCGAGCGCGGGCAGCGGGACCGCGCCCGGGCCCGCCCCTTCGCCCACGTCGCTCGCGGAGACGGTCAGCAGGTACAGGTTGCCGAGGACGCCGTCGAGGAAGTCGGCCTCCCGCTCGGGGTCCCAGTCGAGCGCGTCGAGGTCGATCTCGCCGTTCTCGCCGATGGCGTCGGCGAGGTCGTCGAGCAGCGGCGCGGTCGCGTCCGCGAAGACGGTCTCCAGGCCGTCCAGCCAGAGCGCCAGGACGTCCTGCGGCGCACCGCCCGTCACGAGCGGCAGGTTGTGCCCCGCAGCGGCGGTGCCGTCGTCGCCGTCGTCGTCGCCGTCCGCCGGGTCCTCGACCTCCACGAGTCCGGTGTCGACGGCGATCCGCCACGCCTCGCTCGCGTACGCGGCGCCGTCCTCGTCCGCCGCGAGCCCGAGCGCCTCGGCGGCGGCGGGCAGCAGCTCCTCGACGAGCTCGCCCCCGGCGCCGACCCGCGTCCCGGGCCCCGCCCAGCGGGCGAGCCGGACGGCCCGGGCCAGCAGCGGGGCGGCGAGCGCGTCGCGCGCCAGCTCCGCGTCCGAGGGCAGCCGTACCGGCGGCAGGGTGGGGCGGTCTGACGACATCAGGGATCTCTCCTCGGGGCTGGGGGCCGGGCGGCCCCCAGCGTAGACGCATTTGGGGGTATGTCCGGTGGTTCATGTACCGGTCAACCCCCGTCCACCCGTCACCCCTTGACAAGTGCCGGTCACACACAAGACATTGACGCGCGTAGATCTCTTACCCCGATCTCACCCCTCACCTCCCACCGTCATCGGAGCCTTTCCATGCCTTCTCCCCTGCCGAGAACCGCGCACAGAGCTGCCGCCGTCTCCGCCGTCGTGGCCGCCGCGCTGGCCGCCGGCCTGCTCACCGGATCCGCCTCCGCCTCCACCGCGACGGACACCTCGACGGACCAGGCGTCGGACGTGGCGACCACGGCGTCGAACACGACGCGCATTCACGACATCCAGGGCTCCACCCGTATATCCCCGCTCGCCGGCCGCCAGGTCACCGGCGTCCCGGGCGTCGTCACCGGCGTCCGCACCTACGGCTCGAAGGGCTTCTGGTTCCAGGACCCGCAGGCCGACGACGACCCGGCCACCAGCGAGGGGCTGTTCGTCTACACCGGTTCCGCCCCGACCGTCGCCGTCGGTGACGCGGTCACCGTCTCCGGCACGGTCACGGAGTACATCCCGGGTGGCACGTCCTCCGGGAACCAGTCCCTCACCCAGATCTCCAAGCCCACCGTCACGGTGGTCTCCTCGGGCAACCCGCTCCCCACGGCCACCGTCGTCTCGGCCCGCTCCGTGCCCTCCGCGTACGCCCCCGAGGGCGACCCGGCCGCGGGCGGTTCGATCAACGGCCGCACCCTCCAGCCCCGCACCTACGCCCTGGACTACTACGAGTCCCTGGAGGGCGCGAACGTCCGCATCGGCTCCTCCCGCGTCGTCGGCGCGACCGACCCGCACGCCGAACTGTGGGTCACGGTGAAGCCGCACGAGAACGCCAACCGCCGCGGCGGCGCGGTCTACGGCTCGTACACCTCCCAGAACACCGGGCGCCTGCAGATCCAGTCGCTGACCCCGCTCTCCCAGCAGCCGTTCCCCAAGGCGAACGTCGGCGACTGGCTGACCGGCACGACCGAGGGCCCGCTGGACTTCAACCAGTTCGGCGGTTACACCCTCACCGCGCGCACCCTCGGCACGGTCGCCGACCAGGGCCTGGAGCGCGAGGTCACCGAGGCGCAGCGCCCGGGCGAGCTGGCGGTGGCGACGTACAACGTCGAGAACCTCGACCCGTCCGACCCGCAGGAGAAGTTCGACGCGCTCGCGAAGGCCGTCGTGGACAACCTGGCCTCGCCGGACATCGTCGCCCTGGAGGAGATCCAGGACAACAACGGCGCCAGGAACGACGGTACGGTCGCCGCCGACCAGACGCTGAAGAAGTTCACGGACGCGATCACCGCCGCGGGCGGCCCCGCCTACGAGTGGCGCACCATCGACCCGGTCAACAACAAGGACGGCGGCGAGCCGGGCGGCAACATCCGCCAGGTGTTCCTCTTCAACCCCGACCGCGTGTCCTTCACGGACCGCGCGGGCGGCGACGCGGCCACGGCGACCGGTGTCGTACGGGAGAAGGGCCGGGCCGCCCTGACCCACTCCCCCGGCCGGATCGACCCGGCGAATGCCGCCTGGGACAACAGCCGCAAGCCGCTCGCGGGCGAGTTCACCTTCCGCGGGCGCACGGTCTTCGTGATCGCGAACCACTTCGGATCGAAGGGCGGCGACGAGTCGCTGGTCTCGCACCACCAGCCGCCGAACCGTTCCTCCGAGACCAAGCGCCTCCAGCAGGCGCAGACCGTCAACACCTTCGTGAAGGACATCCTCCAGGTGCAGCGCACCGCCGACGTCGTCGTCCTCGGGGACATCAACGACTTCGAGTTCTCGGCGACCACGCAGGCGCTGGCGGACGGCGGGGCGCTGTACCCGGCCGTCCTGTCCCTGCCGCGCGACGAGCGCTACTCGTACGTCTACCAGGGCAACAGCCAGGTGCTGGACCAGATCCTGACCAGCCCGTCGATCCGTCACTTCGAGTACGACAGCGTCCACATCAACGCGGAGTTCGCGGACCAGAACAGCGACCACGACCCGCAGGTGCTGCGCTTCCGCCCGTAACCGGCGGTGAGGTCACGCGCCCGCGCATGGGCTCAGCGCGGGCGCGTACCGCAGCACGCGGTCGTTTTTGCACCGCCCCCCTGTGGTGCGGTGAGGCACCCCTCATGGAGACAGGTCCGCTTGAGGTCCGTCAACGGGCGGCAGCCCCGCCGCCCACCGGGGCGACGGGGCCGAAGGGCCGAACCGGCCGGGCGGGCCCGGCTCGGTCAGCCCGGCCAGGTACCCGTCAGGCGGCGGACGCCGACGGCGCCACCGCGGTCCACCGCCGCCTTGACCGCCGCGAAGATCGCTCCCTGCACGGCCGCGGCCAGCAGGATCTCCTTCCACTCCCGTTCCTCGTCCATCGCGTCAGGGGCGTCCCCGTCGCCGATCAGCGCCCAGGCGCGCGCGAACAGCGTGCTGGCCACGGCGCCGCTCGCGAGGCCGAGGAGCATACCCACGGGCCGGTAGAAAAGTTTCTGCTTCTTGCGCTTCTTCTGGTCGGCCATCCCCGTCCTCATCCCCACTTTCCGCTGCGCCGCAGCTGCCACAGCACGATCCCCGCGACCACCACCGTGGCGACGGCGGCGATGAAGGGCTTCGGGTTGCTGCGGACCTGTTCCGGAGTCTTGTCGTGCACCAGGCGGGCGGCGCGTGCCTTCACATCCGTCCTGGCCATCAGCTGGTCGATGGTCTCGCCCAGCTCCTCCCGTTTGCGTGCCGCCTGGAGGCGGAGCTCATCCGGCCCCGGGGTCCGGGACGTCTCCCGTGTCATCGGTGGACCCTCTCCTTGATCTCGTGGACGTCCGAACGCACCCCGTCGATCGCCCGCTCGGGCTTGGGGGGCACCGCGCTCTTGAGCTGCTTGCGTCCCAGGACGGCCAGCAGCCCCGCCACCGCGAGGAACAGCACGGTCGCGATGAGCACGGCCGCCCATACGTCGAGGGCCAGCGCCAGCAGAGCGGCCACGGTGGCCCACACGCCGATCAGGCCGACATAGCCGACGGCGGCGGCGGCTCCCAGCAGCCCGCCTCCCTTGCCGGCCCGTTTGCCCTTCTGCATCATCTCGGCCTGCGCGGTGCGCATCTCGGCCTTGACCAGGTCGGAGAGCTGTTCCGACGCCTGCTTCACCAGCTCGCCGACCGACGGTTCTCCGGCCACGGTGGATCGCCTCCCATCTCGTACGGGGAGGTCCGGGTACCCGCGTCGGCCGCGACCTATCCCTACGGACTGTTCAGCAGCGCTTGCCCTGGGTCCCCAGCAGAACTAAGTGGACCTCCGCCGGTGCGCCGCCCGAGACTGCGGCCATGACACACTCCACCACCACTCCCCCCTTCGGCCGCGCCCTGTGCGCGATGGTCACGCCCTTCACCCCGTCCGGGGAGGACGTGGACCTCGACCGGGCCCGGAAGCTGGCCGTCGACCTGGTCGCGGAGGGTTGCGACGGACTCGTCCTGAACGGTACGACCGGCGAGTCGCCGACGACGACGGACGCCGAGAAGGCCGCGCTGGTACGGGCCGTCCGCGACGCGATCGGCGCGAGCGCGGTGATCGTCGCGGGCGTGGGCACGGCGGACACCCGCCACACGGTCGAGCTGGCCCGTCAGGCGGAGGCCGCGGGAGCGGACGGCCTGCTGGTGGTGCCGCCCTACTACAGCCGCCCGCCGCAGGAGGCGGTCGAGGCGCACTTCCGGCGGGTGGCGGACGCGACGGGGCTGCCGCTGGCGCTGTACGACATCCCGGGGCGCACGGGCACCCGTATCGAACCCGCGACGGTGCTGCGGCTGTCGGCGCACCCGCGCGTTGTGGCGGTGAAGGACTGCGCGTACGACCTGATGGGCTCCACCAAGGTGCTCGCCCGCACGTCGCTCGCGTACTACTCGGGCTGCGAGGAGATGAACCTGCCGCTGTACGCGGTCGGCGGAGCCGGGTTCATCAGTACGGTGGCCAATGTGGCGCCGCGCCAGGTGCGGGCGGTGCTGGACGCGTTCGACGCGGGCGACACCGCGCGGGCCGCCCGGCTCAATCAGCGGCTGCTGCCACTGGCGGAGTTGATGATGGCGTCCGGCCTGCCGGGAACGGTGACGGTCAAGGCGCTGCTGGACGCGGGCCCGGTCCGGGAACCGCTGCAGCCCGCCGGCCGGGAGGTGGTCGACGGGCTGCGAGCCGCGTACGAGGAACTGCTTCAGGAGCCGGTCACCTGATTGCTGCCGAGGATCGAGACGTGCTCCAGCACGTCCTCCATCGGGTCGTCGACCTGCCCGATGGAGAGCAGCGTGATGTGGTGGCCGTTCTCGGAGCCGCTGTGGGACTCGTCGGCGTGCGCGGCGCCGCAGTGCAGCAGAGCCACGAGCGCGAGCACCCCGGAAACGATCAGCCTGCCGGTCCTGGTGGCGGTCTTCATATCAGCCGTCCCTCGTGTCGCCGATTCGTGTGATCTACGCCGACCTGCTTATCCGTCCCGCGGACGGAGAGGTCACGGGTGTTCACACGAATCAGCGACGCGGCTCGGTGGCTGCTGCGGCCGGCGGTGAGACCGCTGCTCAGTTGTGGCTGTGCAGGATGTCGTTGAGCCCGCCCCACACCGCGTTGTTCGGGCGGGCCTCGACGGTGCCGGTGACCGAGTTGCGGCGGAAGAGGATGTTCGAGGCGCCGGACAGCTCGCGGGCCTTGACGATCTGTCCGTCCGGCATCGTCACCCGCGTACCCGCCGTGACGTACAGTCCCGCTTCGACGACGCACTCGTCGCCGAGTGCGATACCGACGCCGGCTTCGGCGCCGACCAGGCAGCGCTCGCCGATGGAGATGATGACGTTGCCGCCGCCGGAGAGGGTGCCCATGGTGGAGGCGCCGCCGCCGATGTCGGAGCCGTCGCCGATGACGACGCCCGCGGAGATACGGCCCTCGACCATGGAGGTGCCGAGGGTGCCGGCGTTGAAGTTGACGAAGCCCTCGTGCATGACGGTGGTGCCGGCGCCGAGGTGCGCGCCGAGCCGCACCCGGTCGGCGTCGGCGATGCGGACGCCCTTGGGGACGACGTAGTCCGTCATGCGCGGGAACTTGTCGATGCTGGTGACCTGGAGGTGCAGGCCCTCGGCGCGCGCGTTGAGGCGGACCTTCTCGATGTCGTCGACGGCGACCGGGCCGAGGGAGGTCCAGGCGACGTTGGCGAGCAGCCCGAAGATCCCGTCGAGGTTCTGCCCGTGCGGCTTGACGAGCCGGTGGCTGAGCAGGTGCAGACGCAGGTACGCGTCGTGCGCGTCGAGCGGCTTCTCGTCCAGGGAGGCGATGACGGTGCGTACGGCGACGACCTCGACGCCCCGGCGGGCGTCGACGCCGACGGCCGTGGCGGCGCCCGCGCCGAGGAGGTTCACGGCCTCGTCGGGGGTGAGCCGCTCGGTCCCGGCCGGCCCGGGCTGCTCGGTGAGCTCGGGCGCGGGGAACCAGGTGTCGAGTACGGTGCCGTCGCCGGCGATGGTGGCGAGGCCGGCGGCGACGGCGCCGGTGGTGCGAGGTGCAGAAGTCATGCAGGAAACCTAACCGCCGCTCCCCGGCTCAGGCGAACCGGTCTCATTCGCCGAACGCCGGGCGGGCGGCCCGCCCCCTCTTCCCGGACGAGCGCACAGGTCGGGGCCGTATGGCGTGTCCATGGTGCGCGGCGCCTGGTGGCGCGTGTTCGGCATCACGCTGCTGACGTGGCTGATGGCCGTCGTGGCGGGCTACGTCGTCCGGCTGCCGTTCTCGCTGCTGAACCTGCTGCCCGGCCCGGCGCTGTCGACCGGCGAGGCGGACAGCGGCACCGCCCTGGCGCTGGTCGTCACGCTGCTCGCGTTCACCCTGCTCGCCCAGCTGATCGGCCAGATCCTGACGGCGGCCCGCAGCTCGTGACGAGCCTGCTCCACATCGACCAGCGCATCCGCACGGAGGGCCTGGCTCCGCCCCTCGCCGAGGCGGCGACCGTCACCCGATGAGCGATGTCCTGGGCCGCAGTACGCGGAAACTCGTTGCCCTCGGGGTCGGCCGGCACCACCCAGGTGACGTCCTCCCCGTGGTCGAGGTGCAGCCGGTTCTTGACGGTCTTCCCCTCGGGCACGGGAGGAAGACCGTCCCCGGCATCGCGTGCGCGTCGGCGTCGATGACGATCTCCTCTGGGCCCTCGTGGACGATCTTCCCGTCGAGGACCCGCGGCCAGAACCGGGCGAGGGCCGTCGTGGGCGTCGATCGCGATCCGGTACAGAGAGACGGCCATGCCCGCCAGTGTGCCTGGCAGGCATGGCCGTCGCAGCCGGAATCCCGGGTGCGTCAGACGTTGAAGCCGAGCGCGCGCAGCTGCTCGCGGCCGTCGTCCGTGATCTTGTCCGGGCCCCACGGCGGCATCCAGACCCAGTTGATCCTGAGTTCCCTGACGATGCCGTCCGTCGCGGCCTTCGCCTGGTCCTCGATCACGTCCGTCAGCGGGCAGGCCGCCGACGTCAGCGTCATGTCCAGGGTCGCGACGTTCGAGTCGTCGATGTGGATGCCGTAGATGAGGCCGAGGTTGACGACGTCGATACCCAGCTCGGGGTCGACGACGTCGTACAGCGCCTCGCGGACCTCCTCCTCGGACGCCGGCTTCATCAGGGCGGTCTCGTTCTCGCTCATGCCGTCTCCCTCTCCGCGCCGTCACCCATCGCCTGGGCCGTCGCGTCCTTCCATGCCATCCAGCTGAGCAGGGCGCACTTCACCCGGGCCGGGTACTTGGAGACACCGGCGAACGCGACCGCGTCCTCCAGCACCTCCTCCATCGCGTCGTCCGGCTCGATCCTGCCTTTCGACTGCATCAGTTCCAGGAAGGTGGCCTGGATCTTCTGCGCCTCGGCGAGTTCCTTGCCGACGAGGAGTTCGTTCAGGACGGACGCCGACGCCTGGCTGATGGAGCAGCCCTGGCCCTCGTACGACACGTCCTCGATCCGCGAGCCGTCGTACTTCACGCGCAGCGTGATCTCGTCGCCGCACGTCGGGTTGACGTGGTGCACCTCGGCGTCGCCGTCCCGCAAGCCCCGCCCGTGCGGGTGCTTGTAGTGGTCCAGGATGACGTCCTGGTACATCGAATCCAGCTTCACACCCGCTCCTAGCCGAAGAAGTTCCGGACGTGCTCCAGGCCGTCGACCAAGGCGTCGACCTCGGCCGGCGTGGAGTACAGATAGAACGACGCCCGCGTGGTCGCAGGAATTCCGTACCGCAGGCAGACCGGCCGCGCGCAGTGGTGACCGACCCGGACGGCGATGCCCTGCTCGTCGAGGACCTGGCCCACGTCGTGCGGGTGGATGTCGCCGAGTACGAAGGAGATCGCCGCCCCGCGGTCCTCGGCCGTCACCGGACCGATGATCCGCAGGTCGGGGACGTCCCGCAAGCGCTGGAGGGCGTATTCGGTGATCGCGTGCTCATGCGCGGCGATCTTGTCCATGCCGATCGCGGAGAGGTAGTCCACGGCCGCGCCGAGCCCCACGGCCTGCGCGATCGGGGGCGTACCCGCCTCGAACTTGTGCGGGGCCGGGGCGTACGTCGACGAGCTCATCGACACGGTCTCGATCATCTCGCCGCCGCCGAGGAACGGCGGGAGGTCCTCCAGCAGCTCCTGGCGGCCCCAGAGCACGCCGATGCCGGTCGGGCCGCACATCTTGTGGCCGGTGAAGGCCACGAAGTCCGCCTGGAGGGCCTGAACGTCCAGCACCATGTGCGGGGCGGCCTGCGACGCGTCGATCAGCACGAGGGCGCCGACGTCCTGGGCGCGGCGGACTATCGCCTCGACCGGGTTGACCGTGCCCATGATGTTGGAGACCAGCGTGAAGGAGACGATCTTCGTCTTCTCGGTGATGATCTCCTCGATGCGGGAGAGGTCCAGCCGGCCGTCGTCGGTCAGCCCGAACCACTTCAGCTTCGCGCCGGTGCGCTGCGACAGCAGCTGCCACGGGACGATGTTGGAGTGGTGCTCCATCTCCGTGATGACGATCTCGGTCTCACGGTCGACCCGGTAGGGCTCGTCGGCCCAGCCGAGCATGTTGGCCACGAGGTTGAGCGACTCCGAGGCGTTCTTGGTGAAGATCACCTCGTTGCGGCTGGGCGCGTTGATGAACGCGGCGACCTTGTCGCGCGCGCCCTCGTACAGCGCCGTGGCCTCCTCGGCCAGCACATGCACGCCGCGGTGCACGTTGGCGTTGTGCTGTTCGTAGTACTCACTGAGCACGTCGATGACCTGGCGCGGGGTCTGCGAGGTCGCCGCGTTGTCCAGGTACACGAGCTTCTTGCCGTCGTGGAGCACCCGGTCGAGGATCGGGAAGTCCTTGCGGATCGCCTCGGTGTCGAGAAGGCCCGGCAGCTGTGTCACGCGGATGCGCCACCCTTCGTGTACGACTCGTACCCCTCGTTCTCCAGCTTGTCGGCGAGCTCGGGGCCGCCCGACTCCACGATCCGGCCGCCGGAGAAGACGTGGACGTGGTCGGGCTTGATGTAGCGCAGGATGCGCGTGTAGTGCGTGATCAGCAGGGTGCCGACCTCGCCCGTCTCGCGGACGCGGTTGACGCCCTCGGAGACGATGCGCAGCGCGTCGACGTCCAGACCGGAGTCGGTCTCGTCGAGGATCGCGACCTTCGGCTTGAGGAGCTCCAGCTGGAGGATCTCGTGGCGCTTCTTCTCACCGCCGGAGAAGCCCTCGTTGACGTTGCGCTCGGCGAAGGCGGGGTCCATGTTGAGGCGCTCCATGGCCTCCTTGACCTCCTTCACCCAGGTACGCAGCTTGGGGGCCTCGCCGCGGATGGCGGTGGCGGAGGTGCGCAGGAAGTTGCTCACCGAGACGCCCGGGACCTCGACCGGGTACTGCATCGCCAGGAAGAGGCCGGCGCGGGCGCGCTCGTCGACGGACATCTCCAGGACGTCCTCGCCGTCGAGGGTGACGGTGCCGCTGGTGATCGTGTACTTGGGGTGACCCGCGAGCGAGTACGCGAGCGTCGACTTGCCGGAGCCGTTGGGGCCCATGATGGCGTGGGTCTCGCCCTGCTTCACGGTCAGGTCGACGCCCTTGAGGATCTCCTTCGTGGCGTTGTCGGCCTCGACGGAGACGTGCAGGTCGCGGATTTCAAGCGTTGCCATGGGTGACTCAGGACTCCTGGGTGACGGAGACGAGCACATCGTCCCCTTCGATCTTTACGGGGTATACGGGGACGGGGCGCGTCGCGGGGAGGCCGGACGGCTTGCCGGTGCGGAGGTCGAAGGCCGACCCGTGCAGCCAGCACTCGATCTGACAGTCCTCGACCTCACCCTCCGACAGCGAGACGTTCGCGTGCGAGCAGATGTCGTGGATCGCGAACACCTCCCCCTCGGTGTGGACGATGGAGATGGGCGTGCCGTCGAGTTCCACCCGCTTCGGGGTGTCCTGCTCCAGCTCGCTCAGCCCACAGGCTCGGACGAAGGCCATCAGAGGGACGCCTCCAGCTCGGCCTCGATCCTGGCGATGAGGCGCTCCTCGACGTCCGGCAGACCGATCTGCTGGACGAGCTCGGCGAAGAAGCCGCGGACGACGAGGCGGCGGGCCTCGATCTCGGGGATGCCGCGGGCCATCAGGTAGAAGAGCTGCTCGTCGTCGAAGCGGCCGGTGGCCGAGGCGTGTCCGGCGCCGGCGATCTCGCCGGTCTCGATCTCCAGGTTGGGCACGGAGTCGACGCGGGCGCCGTCGGTCAGAACCAGGTTGCGGTTCATCTCGTAGGTGTCGGTGCCCTCGGCCGCGGCCTGGATGAGGACGTCACCGATCCACACGGCGTGCGCGCCGTCGCCCTGGAGGGCGCCCTTGTACGCGACGTTCGACGTGCAGTGCGGGGTGTTGTGGTCGACGAGGAGGCGGTGCTCCTGGTGCTGCCCCTGCTCGGTGAAGTACAGGCCGAACAGCTCGGCCGTGCCGCCGGGGCCCGCGTAGCTGACGCGCGGGTGGAGGCGGACGAGGTCGCCGCCGAAGGTGACGACGACGGACTTGAAGGAGGCGTCCCGGCCGATCAGCGCGTTGTGCTGGGCGACGTGGACGGCCTTCTCGTCCCAGTCCTGGATGGACACGACGGTGAGCCTGGCGCCGTCGCCGAGGACGTAGTCGACGTTGGCGGCGAGCACCGCGTCGCCGGTGTGGTCGATGACCACGACGGCCTCGGCGAACGCGCCGAGCTCGATGACCTGGTGGCCGAAGGCGGTGCCGCCCTGGCCGTGCACGGAGATCCGGACCGGCTCGGTGAGCACGGTCTCCTTGGGCACGGTGACGACCGAGGCCTTCTCGAAGGCGGAGTACGCCTGGGCGGCGACCCGGTCCACCGGGGTGCCGGCCTTGCCGAGCCGCTCGTCGTCGCGGCCGACGGTCTCGACGGTGACGCCCTCGGGCGCCTCCACCTCGACGCGTACGCCGTCGCCGGTCGCGATCGCGGTGCCGTCGTGCAGACCGCGGAGCCGCTCCAGCGGCGTGAACCGCCACTCCTCCTCCCGGCCGTGCGGGACGGGGAAGTCCGCGACGTCGAAGGACGGGGGGGCGCTCATGCGGGTGGCGACGGTGGACTCGGCGGCCACCGCGATGGAGCCGGCGGTGGTGGAGCCCGCCGGGAGATTCTGAGCCTCAGCCATGGCTGTCGGTCTGCTCGCTTTCTGCGTTTCGGTGCGTTCGCCGCCCGCGGGACGGCCGGTGGTGGCCGGTCGTCCCGCGGGCCGCTCACTGGCTCACCGGGGTGAGCCGGGGGACGTGATCGATACGGCCGGGCGTCAGGGGGCGTGCCCCCGGGGAGTGTCTTCGAGTGGCGTCGTCCGCCCGCAGGGCGGGCAGACGGGGCTTCGAAGACACGACCTAGCCCACCGCGCCTTCCATCTGCAGCTCGATCAGCCGGTTGAGCTCCAGCGCGTACTCCATGGGCAGCTCCTTGGCGATCGGCTCGACGAAGCCGCGCACGATCATCGCCATGGCCTCGTCCTCCGACAGACCGCGGCTCATCAGGTAGAAGAGCTGGTCCTCGGAGACCTTGGAGACGGTCGCCTCGTGCCCCATGGACACGTCGTCCTCGCGGACGTCGACGTACGGGTAGGTGTCCGACCGGGAGATGGTGTCGACCAGCAGCGCGTCGCACAGCACGTTCGACTTGGAGCCCGGGGCGCCCTCGCCGATCTCGATGAGACCGCGGTAGGAGGTCCGGCCGCCGCCTCGCGCCACCGACTTGGAGACGATGTTGGAGGAGGTGTTCGGGGCCATGTGGACCATCTTGGCGCCGGCGTCCTGGTGCTGGCCCTCGCCCGCGAAGGCGATGGACAGGGTCTCGCCCTTGGCGTGCTCGCCCATCAGGTAGACGGCCGGGTACTTCATCGTCACCTTGGAGCCGATGTTGCCGTCGACCCACTCCATGGTCGCGCCCTCGTAGGCCACGGCGCGCTTGGTGACCAGGTTGTAGACGTTGTTCGACCAGTTCTGGATGGTCGTGTAACGGCAGCGCGCGCCCTTCTTGACGATGATCTCGACCACGGCGCTGTGCAGCGAGTCCGAGGAGTAGATCGGGGCGGTGCAGCCCTCGACGTAGTGGACGTAGGCGTCCTCGTCGACGATGATCAGCGTCCGCTCGAACTGGCCCATGTTCTCCGTGTTGATACGGAAGTACGCCTGGAGCGGGATGTCGACGTGGACACCCTTGGGCACGTAGATGAACGAGCCGCCGGACCACACGGCCGAGTTCAGCGACGCGAACTTGTTGTCGCCGACCGGGATGACGGTGCCGAAGTACTCCTGGAAGAGCTCGGGGTGCTCCTTCAGCGCGGTGTCGGTGTCCATGAAGATGACACCCTGCTTTTCGAGCTCCTCGTTGATCTGGTGGTAGACCACCTCGGACTCGTACTGCGCGGCGACACCGGCGACGAGGCGCTGCTTCTCCGCCTCGGGGATGCCCAGCTTGTCGTAGGTGTTCTTGATGTCCTCGGGCAGGTCCTCCCAGGAGGCGGCCTGCTTCTCCGTGGAGCGGACGAAGTACTTGATGTTGTCGAAGTCGATGCCCGACAGGTCGGAGCCCCAGCTCGGCATGGGCTTCTTGTCGAAGAGGCGCAGACCCTTCAGCCGCAGCTTCAGCATCCACTCGGGCTCGTTCTTCTTCCCGGAGATGTCCCGGACGACGTCCTCGGAGAGACCGCGCTTGGCGGAGGCACCGGCGGCGTCCGGGTCGGCCCAGCCGTACTCGTACCGACCCAGGCCCTCGAGCTCGGGGTGGCTGATCTCGGTGGTCATGCGGGGTTCCTCCCGGCCGTGCTTGCGGATGCAGATGCAGATGATGTGGTGTGCGGAATGTACGTGGTGCACACGCCGTCGCCGTGCGCGATCGTCGCCAGCCGTTGCACATGGGTTCCGAGCAGACGGCCGAAGACCTCGGTCTCCGCCTCGCACAGCTGCGGATACTGCTCGGCGACGTGGGCCACCGGGCAGTGGTGCTGGCACAGCTGCTGTCCGACCGGCGCGTTGCGCGCCGTCGCAGCGTACCCGTCGGCGCTCAGCGCCTTGGCGAGCGCCTCGGCGCGCTCCTCGGGCGCGGCGGCCTCGACCGCCTCGCGGTACGTCTCGGCCTGGGCCTCGATCCGGTCCCGGGCGAAGGCCGCGACGGCGGCTTCCCCTCCCGCGTTCCGCTCGATCCAGCGCAGGGCGTCGACGGCGAGCGCGTCGTACGACTGGTCGAAGGCGTCCCGGCCGCAGTCCGTCAGGGCGAACACCTTGGCCGGCCGGCCGCGGGTACGGGCGCCGTAGACGCGCTGCTCGCGCGGCGCGACCACGTCGTCGGCGACGAGGGCGTCGAGATGGCGCCGGACGGCGGCCTGGGTGAGGCCGAGTCGCCGCGCCAGCTCGGTCACCGTGGAGGGTCCGTGATCCAGGATGGACCGCGCGATCCGGTTGCGCGTGGAGCGCTCCCCGGTCGCGAGCTCCTCCGCTGGAGCCTCGTGGACCTTGCCGACGTTTTTCACAACGCCATTGTTGCGTAATTCCTCAGACCCTGACAAGCGAGGTCCGGACGGGCGTACGGTGCCGTACGTCACTAAGGGATACCTAACCTGACCTGCGGAAACGATCAGAGCCGGGGTCTCTTCCGGACACCCCCGCGCCGCCTCTGACCGGGTCTTTCACGCCCAGGAGCCCCACCGGCCCCGCACCCCGGCCGGGTGACCCGGGCCACGGCGCTGATGCCGCGAGCCGCCCGATGGGCCATCCGATTTTCCGGCAGGGCCGGGCGGGGGAAAACTCCCGGTGCGGGCTCTTTAGACTTCCGGCATGCGATACGAGTCCGTCGTACAGGTCCAGGGCCTCGTCAAGCGGTACGGGACCAAGACCGCCGTCGACGGCCTCGACCTCGACGTCCGCGCCGGCACGGTCACCGCCGTCCTCGGGCCCAACGGAGCCGGCAAGACCACCACCGTGGAGACCTGCGAGGGCTACCGCCGCGCCGACGCCGGCAGCGTGCGCGTCCTCGGCCTCGACCCGGTCGCCGACGCCGCCCGGCTGCGCCCGCGCATCGGCGTGATGCTCCAGTCCGGCGGCGTCTACTCCGGCGCCCGCGCCGACGAGATGCTCCGCCACATGGCCAGGCTGCACGCCCACCCGCTCGACGTGGACGCGCTGATCGAGCGACTCGGACTCGGCTCCTGCGGCCGGACGACGTACCGCCGGCTCTCCGGTGGGCAGCAGCAGCGGCTCGCCCTCGCCATGGCCGTCGTGGGACGGCCCGAGCTGCTCTTCCTGGACGAGCCGACCGCCGGCCTCGACCCGCAGGCCCGCCGCTCCACCTGGGAGCTGGTGCGCGAACTGCGCGCGGACGGGGTCACCACCGTCCTGACGACCCACTTCATGGACGAGGCCGAGGCGCTCGCCGACGACATAGCGATCATCGACGCGGGCCGGGTCGTCGCCCAGGGCAGCACCGAGGAGCTGTGCCGGGGCGGCGCCGAGAACACCCTGCGCTTCTCCGGCCGCCCGGGACTCGACCTCGGCTCCCTGCTCAAGGCGCTCCCGGACGGCACCGCCGCGGCGGAGCCGGCGCCCGGCACGTACCGGATCAGCGGCACGGTCGACCCGCAGCTGCTGGCCACCGTCACCACCTGGTGCGCCCAGCACGGAGTGATGCCCGACCGCATCTCGGTCGAGCGGCACAGCCTCGAAGACGTCTTCCTCACGCTGACCGGCAAGGAGCTGCGCTCATGAGCGCCGGGACCTACACCCCCGAGCCCGGCGCGGCGCCGGTCGGACGGATGATCGCGGCCCAGGCCGCCCTCGAGACGAGGATGCTGCTGCGCAACGGCGAACAGCTGCTGCTGACGGTCGTCATTCCCTCGCTCCTCCTCGTCCTGTTCTCGACGGTCGACATCGTCGACACGGGGAGCGGCAGGGCCGTCGACTTCCTGGCACCGGGCGTCCTCGCCCTCGCCGTGATGTCGACGGCCTTCACCGGCCAGGCCATCGCGACCGGCTTCGAGCGGCGGTACGGGGTCCTCAAACGGCTCGGCGCCTCGCCGCTGCCGCGCTGGGCGCTGATGACGGCGAAGACGCTGTCGGTGCTGGTCACCGAGGTGCTGCAGATCGCCCTGCTGACGGTCATCGCGCTCGCCCTCGGCTGGTCGCCGCAGGGCAATCCGCTGTCCGTGGTCCTGCTGCTCGTCCTCGGCACGGCGGCCTTCTCCGGGCTGGGTCTGCTGATGGCCGGGACGCTCAGGGCCGAGGCGACCCTGGCCGCCGCCAACCTGGTCTTCCTGCTGCTCCTCGTGGGCGGCGGGGTGATCGTCCCGCTGGAGAAGTTCCCGGACGCCGCGCGCCCGGTGCTGGAGCTGCTGCCCATCTCCGCGCTCTCCGACGGGCTGCGGGACGTGCTCCGGGGTGGCGCGTCGATGCCCTGGGGCGCGGCCGGGATCCTCGCGGCGTGGGCGGTGCTCGGGCTGGGCGCGGCGGCGAAGTTCTTCCGCTGGGAGTGACGGCGTGTCCGTTCCGCACCCCTCGTGAATCCGTGCACAAGCGCCCGCCTACGATGGAGTCCGTGTTGACCCCCCTCGCCCACATCGCCCGGCGCTGGACGCCCTCACCCAGGACGATCCGGCGCGCCGCGCTCTCCGCCGTCGTCATGACCGTCGTCATCATCGTGACGGGCGGCGCCGTCCGGCTGACCGGTTCCGGTCTCGGCTGCGACACCTGGCCCAAGTGCACGGACGACAGCCTGTTCACCACCTCCGAACAGGGCATCCACGGCGCGATCGAGTTCGGCAACCGGATGCTGACGTACGTGGTGTCCGCGGCGGTCGGCTGGGTGATCATCGCGGCACGGTCCGCCAAGCCGTGGCGGCGGGAGCTGAGCCGACTGGGCTGGCTCCAGTTCTGGATCGTGGCGCTGAACGCCGTCATCGGCGGCATCACGGTGCGGCTGGAGCTCAACCCGTGGACCGTGGCCATCCACTTCCTGGCCGCCAACGCGCTGCTCACGGTGGTCACGGTCACCTGGATTCGCACCGGCGAGGGCGACGGCGCGGCGCGCCCGCGCGTGCCGGGGCCGGTGCGGAGGCTGGGCTGGACGCTGGTGGTCGTCGCCGGGCTGCTGGTGGCGGCGGGTACGACGGTGACGGGTTCCGGCAAGCACGCCGGTGACAGCAGCGACGTACCGCGCATGCCGTTCGACTACACGTCCGTCGCCCAGATCCACGCGCTCCTCGCCTGGGCGGTGTGCGCGCTGGCGGTCGCGATGTTCTTCGTCCTGCGCGTGGTGGACGCCCCGGACGACACCCGGGCGCGCGCCCGCGACCTGCTGCTGGTCCTGCTCGCGCAGGGCGGCATCGGATACGTGCAGTACTTCACCGGGGTCCCCGAGGTGCTGGTGGGCCTGCACATGCTGGGCTCCTCGTTGATGTGGATCGCCGTGCTGCGCCTGGCGCTGAGCCTGCGCGAACGGCCGGACACCACGCCGGAGCTGCCGGCCCAGGAGCCGGACGCGGCGCTCGCCACCACCTAAGCGAGCCCGTACACCCGCCGGGCGTTGCCCGCCGCGATCATGTCGGCGACGCGCTGCGCGTCCGTACGGGACCAGGCGCCGTCGCGCACCCAGTCGGTGAGGACCCTTCCGAGGGCCTCGTGGAACACCCGAGCGCCGACCACGTGCAGCTCGGGCAGGCCGCGGGCACCGCTGGAGAACAGCAGCTTGCCGAACGGCGCCGGCTCCAGGGTCTCCGCGAGCACGGCGGTCGCCCGCGCCCCGGTCCGCGCGAGGGCGCCCAGGTCGGCGTACACATGGGGGAAGAGGCTCGTCAGGTGGGCGGCCTGGCGGTGGTGCGGGTAGCCGTGCAGCAGCACCAGGTCGGTGCCGAGCCCGCTGGTGGCCGCCGCGAAGTCGCCGAGCCGTATCGGGTCGTCGGCGCCGACGTACAGCTGGAGCGGGCGGCCGGACGACACGGCGATCCACAGCAGGTGCCGCAGCAGGACGGGATCGGTGAGCCGGTCGCCGGCGCGGCGCCCCGCCAGCCAGCGGCCGGCAGCGCCGCGCACCTCACCGGGGCCCGGCGGGTCGGGTGCGAGGGCGAGACCGCGCCGCACCGCGGCGACGGAGGCGAAGGCGACGGCGGAGACGGCCGCGCCGTGCACGGCCTCGGCGAGGTTGGCCAGGAGCGCGTCGACCGTGCCGGAGGTGTCGGCGACCTGTTCGGCGAGGAGTTCGAGGCGGACGATCTCATGCGCCTCGGCGTCACCGGCGGCGGCGAGCTCACCCGGGCCGGTGACGTCGCCGGGCAGCCCGGTGTCCACCAGATAGGTCGAGATCCCGGTCGCGCGCAGGAGCCGGCGACCCGACTCCAGGACACCCAGCTCGCGGCGGCGAGCCAGGTAGCGCGCGGGCGGGCAGTGCGGCTCCAGTCCGAGGAGCGGCGGGCACCAGCGCCGTACCGCGAAGCCGGTCTGGGTGTCGAAGAACGTGGTGCCGGACGCGGGCGGCCCGGTGGTCCTGCCGAGGTGTGCCTCGAACGTGCCCAGGCCCAGCTCGGTGCGGAGCACCCCGTGGCAGTACTGATCCACCAGCGTCGGGGGGTCGATCATTGCGGGGGCTCCCTGCGATGGATGGTCCTTCACAGGTCCTAACGGGTGACCCCTGCCCGAGGTGTTGCCTCAGTCGTTGGACGGGCCGCCGACCTGGATGCCGGCCATGCGGCTCCACTCGTACGGTCCGGTGCGCACCTTTGCCGCGAAGTCGCCGTCGAAGGTCTCGTGGAGGGTGAGCCCGGCCTTCTCGGCGGCGCTCTTCGCCACCTCGTGGGTGGGGGCGACGAGGTCCCCCCAGCCGCCGTCCTCGCCGACGAGGACGATCCGGGTGCCCGCCCGGCCGATGTGGGCGAGCTGCCCCTCTGCGCCGCCGTGCTCCTTGGAGAAGGCCTGGATCTCCCGGGCCAGCTTGGAGGCCCTGCGGTCCGCCTGCTTGGTGTCTGCCATGAACAGGATGCTACCGATCAGTAGAAAGACTGGCCAGGGTCATCTGCACCACAGGCGTCACCGCAGGAAGGGGTCCACCGCCACGGCCACGAACAGCAGCGAGACGTAGGTGATGGACCAGTGGAACAGGCGCATCTCCTTCAGCTTCACGCCCGTCTCCCCCGCCTTGGCGCGCGCCTGGAGGGCGTGCGCCTCCCACAGCCACCAGCCGCCGGTCACCAGCGCCACCGTCGTGTAGAACCAGCCGGTGTAGCCCAGGGGCGTCAGGAGCAGGGAGACGGCGACCATCACCCAGCTGTAGAGGACGATCTGGCGGGCGACCACCCGGTTCGAGGCGACAACCGGGAGCATCGGCACGCCCACGCGCGCGTAGTCCTCCTTCACCTTCATCGACAGCGGCCAGTAGTGCGGCGGCGTCCAGAAGAAGATGACGAGAAAGAGGACGACGGCGGCCCAGGACATCGAGTTCGTCACGGCCGACCAGCCGATGAGCACGGGCATGCAGCCGGCGATGCCGCCCCACACGATGTTCTGCGCGGTACGGCGCTTGAGGATCATCGTGTAGACGACGACGTAGAACAGGAGCGCGCCGAGCGACAGCCAGGCGGACAGCCAGTTGACGAACAGGCCGAACCAGAGCGTGGAGACGACCGCGAGGGTGAGTCCGAAGACCAGGCCCTCGCGCGGCGAGACCATGCCCGTGACCAGGGGACGCTGCGACGTGCGGTCCATCAGGGCGTCGATGTCGCGGTCGATGTACATGTTCAGCGCGTTCGCGCCGCCCGCGGAGAGGTAACCGCCGAGGCAGGTGGCGAGCACCAGCCAGAGGTCGGGCACGCCCTGCTCCGCCAGGAACATCACCGGGACGGTGGTGATCAGCAGCAGCTCGATGATCCGCGGCTTGGTCAGCGCCACGAACGCCTTGAGGCGGGCCCCGAACGGCCGGTTGCCCGTGCTCGTCCCGAGCTGCCCCACAGCCCTCCGGGCATGGGCGGTACCCCCACCCGCTGGACGGGATTCGACGGCCGTCACGCACACCCCTGACAGAGACATCCCAGCGAGCCGTACCGGACGTGACGACATGAGGGCGTGAAGGCCCGGTAAAAGAACTCGCGCGTACCACGCCACTGTAGACGTTGCCCATACCCGGCCCTTCGCGGGGGTCCGCCGTGTTGGGCCGGGCCCCGCAAAGGACCCGGTGGACGCTCGATTGAGCGCCCGGATGAGCACCTCCGTATTCACTTGCGGAACGCGAAAGGGGCCGGTCGGGAGGCGGGGAACAATCAATGACCGCAGTCTGGAATGACTCGAAAAATTGCGCGTTCTCACGGGGGTAGGCTCGACAACGGCCGGTGAGATCGACGTCACCGGCATTCGACATGTGGAGAGGAGCCCTGACCCAGGGTGAGCACCAAGCCGACCACCACAGACCTCGAGTGGACCGAATTGGACCAGCGGGCCGTAGACACCGCCCGCATCCTGGCAGCGGACGCCGTACAGAAGGTCGGCAACGGCCATCCCGGTACGGCAATGAGCCTGGCCCCCGCCGCGTACACCCTCTTCCAGAAGGTGATGCGGCACGACCCGGCGGACGCCGACTGGACCGGACGCGACCGGTTCGTGCTGTCCGCGGGTCACTCCTCGCTGACGCTGTACACCCAGCTGTACCTGGCCGGCTTCGGCCTGGAGCTGGACGACCTGAAGGCCTTCCGCACCTGGGGCTCGAAGACCCCGGGCCACCCGGAGTACGGCCACACCGTCGGTGTCGAGACGACGACCGGGCCGCTGGGCCAGGGCGTCGCGAACGCCGTGGGCATGGCGATGGCCGCGCGCTACGAGCGTGGCCTGTTCGACCCGGAGGCCGCGCCGGGCACGTCCCCGTTCGACCACTTCGTCTACTGCATCGCCGGCGACGGCTGCCTGCAGGAGGGCATCTCCGCCGAGGCGTCCTCGATGGCCGGGCACCAGAAGCTCGGCAACCTGATCCTGCTGTGGGACGACAACCACATCTCGATCGAGGGCGACACCGAGACCGCCGTCTCCGAAGACACGATGAAGCGGTACGAGGCGTACGGCTGGCACGTGCAGCGTGTGGAGCCCCAGGAGAACGGCGACCTCGACCCGCGGGCGCTGTTCGACGCCATCCAGGCCGCCAAGGCCGAGACCGGGCGCCCGTCGTTCATCGCCATGCGCTCGATCATCGCCTGGCCCGCGCCCAACGCGCAGAACACCGAGGCCGCGCACGGCTCGGCGCTCGGCGACGAGGAGGTCGCGGCCACCAAGCGCGTCCTCGGCTTCGACCCGGAGAAGACCTTCGAGGTCTCCGACCAGGTCATCGCGCACACCCGCGAGGCCCTGGACCGCGGCCGCGAGGCCCGAGCCGAGTGGGAGAAGCGGTTCCAGGAGTGGCGCAGCGCCAACCCGGAGCGCGCCGCCGAGTTCGACCGCATCGCCGCGGGTGAGCTGCCCGCCGGCTGGGAGGAGAAGCTCCCGGTCTTCGAGCCCGGCAAGGCCGTCGCCACGCGTGCCGCCTCCGGCAAGGTCCTCCAGGCGCTGGGCGCGGTCATCCCCGAGCTGTGGGGCGGCTCCGCCGACCTGGCCGGTTCGAACAACACGACGATCGACAAGACGTCGTCGTTCCTCCCCGAGGGCAACCCGCTGCCGGAGGCGAACCCCTACGGCCGCACCATCCACTTCGGTATCCGTGAGCACGCGATGGCCGCCGAGATGAACGGCATCGCGCTGCACGGCAACACCCGCGTCTTCGGCGGCACCTTCCTGGTGTTCTCCGACTACATGCGCAACGCCGTCCGCCTTTCCGCGCTGATGCACCTGCCGGTGACGTACGTGTGGACGCACGACTCGATCGGTCTGGGCGAGGACGGTCCGACGCACCAGCCGGTGGAGCACCTGGCGTCGCTGCGCGCGATCCCGGGCCTGAACATCGTGCGCCCCGCGGACGCCAACGAGACGGCGATCGCGTGGCGGGAGATCATGCGCCGCTGGACGAAGGGGTTCGGCACGGGCAAGCCGCACGGCCTCGCCCTGACGCGGCAGGGTGTGCCGACGTACGAGCCGAACGACGACACCGCGCGCGGCGGTTACGTCCTGTTCGACGCGGACGGTGGCGAGCCGCAGGTCGTCCTGATCGGTACGGGCTCCGAGGTACACCTGTGCGTCGAGGCGCGTGAGCAGCTGCAGGCCGCCGGCATCCCGACCCGTGTGGTGTCGATGCCGTCCGTCGAGTGGTTCGAGGAGCAGGACCAGGGGTACCGGGATGCGGTGCTGCCGCCGTCGGTGAAGGCGCGGGTCGCGGTCGAGGCCGGGGTCGCCCTGACCTGGTACCGGTACGTCGGGGACGCGGGCCGCGTGGTGTCGCTGGAGCACTTCGGTGCCTCGGCGGACGCGAAGGTCCTCTTCCGCGAGTTCGGCTTCACCGCCGACGCGGTCGCCGCCGCCGCCCGGGAATCTCTCGACGCCGCAGCGCGCTGACGCCGGTATACGAACGACTAGGAGATGCATATCTCATGACAGACGCACTCAAGCGCCTCTCCGACGAAGGCGTCGCGATCTGGCTGGACGACCTGTCCCGTAAGCGCATCACGTCCGGCAACCTGGCCGAGCTGATCGACCAGCAGCACGTCGTGGGCGTCACCACCAACCCCTCGATCTTCCAGAAGGCGATCTCGCAGGGGGACGGCTACGACCAGCAGCTGTCGGACCTCGCCGCCCGTGAGGTGACGGTCGAGGAAGCCATCCGCATGATCACGACGGCGGACGTCCGTGACGCCGCCGACATCCTGCGCCCGGTCTTCGACGCGACGCAGGGCCAGGACGGCCGGGTGTCGATCGAGGTCGACCCACGCCTGGCGCACCACACCAAGGCGACGGTGGCCGAGGCCAAGCAGCTGGCGTGGCTGGTGGACCGGCCGAACACGCTCATCAAGATCCCGGCCACCGAGGCGGGTCTGCCGGCGATCACCGAGGTCATCGGCCTCGGCATCAGCGTCAACGTCACGCTGATCTTCTCGCTGGAGCGCTACCGCAAGGTCATGGACGCCTACCTGTCCGGCCTGGAGAAGGCCAAGGAGCGCGGCCTGGACCTGTCGAAGATCCACTCGGTGGCATCCTTCTTCGTGTCCCGCGTGGACACCGAGATCGACAAGCGGCTGGACTCCCTGGGCACCGACGAGGCCAAGGCGCTGCGCGGCAAGGCGGCCCTCGCCAACGCGCGTCTGGCGTACCAGGCGTACGAAGAGGTGTTCAGCGGTGAGCGCTGGGCGGCCCTGGACAAGGCGCAGGCGAACAAGCAGCGTCCGCTGTGGGCCTCGACGGGCGTCAAGGACCCGGCGTACAAGGACACGCTGTACGTCGACGAGCTGGTCGCGCCGGGCACGGTGAACACCATGCCGGAGGCCACCCTGGAGGCCACCGCCGACCACGGCGAGATCACCGGCAACACGGTCGCGGGTACGTACGACCAGGCGCGCGCCGACCTCGACGCGCTCGAGAAGCTGGGCATCTCGTACGACGAGGTGGTGCGGCTGCTGGAGGACGAGGGCGTCGACAAGTTCGAGGCGTCCTGGACCGACCTGCTCAAGTCGACCGAGGCGGAGCTCAAGCGCCTCGCACCTTCGGAGGCGTAAGACATTGTCGAGCAGCAATCCGCTGCGTGACGCCGCCGACCGACGGCTCCCGCGTATCGCGGGGCCGTCGGGCCTGGTGATTTTCGGTGTCACGGGCGATTTGTCCCGTAAAAAGTTGATGCCCGCGGTGTACGACCTGGCCAACCGCGGCCTGCTGCCCCCCGGGTTCTCGCTCATCGGCTTCGCCCGCCGTGAGTGGCAGGACGAGGACTTCGCCGAGGAGGTGTACCAGGCCGTCAAGCAGCACGCGCGCACGCCGTTCCGCGAGGAGGTCTGGCAGCAGCTGAGCCAGGGCATGCGTTTCGTCCAGGGCGACTTCGACGACAACGAGGCCTTCGAGACCCTCAAGAAGACGATGGAGGAGCTCGACCAGGCGCAGGGCACCGGCGGCAACTTCGCCTTCTACCTCTCCGTGCCGCCCAAGTTCTTCCCCCTCGTCGTCCAGCAGCTGAAGAAGCACGGGCTGGCCGACCAGAAGGACGGTGCCTGGCGGCGCGCGGTCATCGAGAAGCCGTTCGGCCACGACCTCACCTCCGCCCAGGAGCTCAACTCGATCGTCCACGAGGTGTTCGCCCCGGACCAGGTCTTCCGGATCGACCACTACCTGGGCAAGGAGACCGTCCAGAACATCCTGGCGCTGCGCTTCGCCAACACGCTGTTCGAGCCGATCTGGAACCGGTCGTACGTCGACCACGTGCAGATCACCATGGCCGAGGACATCGGCATCGGCGGCCGTGCCGGGTACTACGACGGCATCGGCGCCGCGCGTGACGTCATCCAGAACCACCTCCTCCAGCTGCTCGCGCTGACCGCGATGGAGGAGCCCGCCTCCTTCGACGCGGACGCGCTCGCCGCCGAGAAGACCAAGGTGCTGGGCGCGGTGAAGCTGCCCAGGGACCTCGGCAAGTCCACCGTGCGCGCCCAGTACGCCGCGGGGTGGCAGGGCGGCGAGAAGGCCGTCGGCTACCTCGAGGAAGAGGGCATCGACCCGAAGTCGAAGACCGACACGTACGCGGCGATCAAGCTGGAGATCGACAACCGCCGCTGGGCGGGCGTCCCCTTCTATCTGCGCACCGGCAAGCGGCTGGGCCGCCGGGTCACCGAGATCGCGGTCGTCTTCCAGCGCGCCCCGCACTCGCCCTTCGACCACACGGCGACGGAGGAGCTGGGGCACAACGCCCTGGTCATCCGCGTACAGCCGGACGAGGGCGTGACCATGCGGTTCGGCTCCAAGGTGCCGGGCACCTCGATGGAGGTGCGGGACGTCTCGATGGACTTCGCGTACGGCGAGTCCTTCACGGAGTCCAGCCCGGAGGCGTACGAGCGGCTCATCCTCGACGTCCTGCTCGGCGACGCCAACCTCTTCCCGCGCGTGGAGGAGGTCGAGCTGTCGTGGCAGATCCTCGACCCGATCGAGCAGTACTGGGACAAGCACGGCAAGCCCGCGCAGTACCAGTCCGGGACCTGGGGTCCGGTCGAGGCGGACGAAATGCTCGCACGAGACGGACGGAGCTGGCGCCGGCCATGAAGATCGACCTTACGGACACCACGTCCAGCAAGATCAACAAGGCCTTGGTGCAGGGCCGGCGGGCCATCGGCACGCCGGCCGTCGGCATGGTGCTCACCCTGGTCATCGTCACGGACGAGGAGAACGCCTACGACGCGCTGAAGGCCGCCAACGAGGCGTCCCGCGAGCACCCCTCGCGCAAGCTGGTCGTCATCAAGCGGGTCTCGCGGTCGCCGCGCGACCGGGCGAAGGCGCGGCTGGACGCCGAGGTGCGGGTGGGCGCGGACGCGGGCACCGGCGAGACGGTGGTGCTGCGGCTGTACGGCGAGGTGCTGAACCACGCCCAGTCGGTGGTGCTGCCGCTGCTGCTGCCGGACGCGCCGGTGGTGGTGTGGTGGCCGGTCGCGGCGCCGACCGACCCGGCCAATGACCCGCTCGGCGCCCTCGGGCAGCGCCGTGTCACCGACACGTACGCCGCCGAGCGACCGATCGAGGAGCTGAGGGAGCGCGCCGCGGCGTACACGCCGGGCGACACGGACCTGTCGTGGACCCGGATCACGCCGTGGCGCTCGATGCTCGCGGCGGCCCTGGACCAGGTCGCGTGCGAGGTCACGTCGGCCGAGGTGGAGGGCGAGGAGTTCAACCCGAGCGTCGAGCTGCTGGCCATGTGGCTGGCGGACCGGCTCAAGATCTCGGTGAAGCGCTCGCAGTCGGCGGGGCCCGGGCTCACCGCCGTGCGCCTGGCCACCAACTGCGGTCCGATCGTGCTGGACCGGGCGGACGGCTCGCTGGCCACGCTGTCCATCGAGGGACAGCCGGACCGGGCCGTGGCGCTCAAGCGGCGTGAGACGTCCGAGCTGATCGCGGAGGAGCTGCGGCGCCTCGACCCGGACGACACCTACGCCTCGGCACTGCGGTACGGGGTGGACCGGCTGGGCCGGCCGGCGGCCGGGCACGCTCCCTCCTCGGAGGAGGACGCCTCCGGCGCGGAGCCGGCGCCCGCCGGGGAGCCCGCGAAGAAGGCCGCGGCCAAGGCCCCGGCCAAGAAGGCGGCTGCCAAGTGAGCGCTCCGCACCTGGTCGTCCACCGCGACAAGGAGCTGATGGCGCGGGCCGCGGCGGCCCGGCTGATCACGACGATCGTGGACGCCCAGGCCGCCCGCGGCTCGGCGTCGGTCGTCGTGACCGGTGGCCGCAACGGCAACGGCCTGCTGGCCGCGCTGGGTTCCTCCCCGGCCCGGGACGCGATCGACTGGTCGCGCCTGGACCTGTGGTGGGGTGACGAGCGGTTCCTGCCCGAGGGCGACCCCGACCGCAACGACACGCAGGCCCGCGCCGCGCTGCTGGACGGCGTACCGCTGGATCCGGCGCGGGTGCACACCATGCCGGTGTCGGGCGGGGCGTACGGCGACGACGCGGACGCCGCGGCGGAGGCGTACGCGGCCGAACTGGCCGCCGCTGCCGGGCCCCGGGGCCTCGGCGGGGTACCGGAGTTCGACGTCCTGATGCTGGGTGTCGGCCCGGACACGCATGTCGCCTCGCTGTTCCCGGAGCACCCGGCGGCGCGTGAGACGGAGCGCATGGTGGTAGGCGTGCACGGCGCGCCCAAGCCGCCGCCGACCCGGATCTCGCTGACCTTCCCGGCGATCCGGGCGGCGCGTGAGGTGTGGCTGCTGGCGGCGGGCGAGGACAAGGCGAAGGCGGCGGCCACCGCCCTGTCGGGCGACGCGGACCCGCTCCGGGCCCCGGCCGCCGGCGCGTACGGCCGCTCGCGCACGCTGTGGCTCCTGGACGCCGCGGCGGCGGCGGACCTTCCGCGCGCGCTGCACTCGCCCGCATCGGGCTGAAGGTCGTACCCGCACGCGTCCGTGCGGGTCGGTACGCGAAACGGCCCGGTTCACCGCGAGGTGGACCGGGCCGTTCCGTATGCGTGGGGTCGGCGCGTTGCGGCGGGAGGGCGGCGACGCCGGCGCGTGGTGGGCCGGGCCTCAAGTCCCTTGACCGCGGGGCCCTTCCAGGAACGGCTCCAGCAACTCCGGTACCGCGTCCGCCGCGAAGCGCAGGGCCTCGCTCTCGTCGGCGTCGTGGACGTGGTACGCGCCCGCGCCCGCCGCGGTCGTGGCGGTCAGGGTGATCAGGCCCGCGCGGCGCTGGAAGTACGACTGCCTGACCGTCCAGCCGATGACGCCGCCGCGCTGGAGGGCGACGGTGGCGCGCCGCAGGGTGCCCGATCGGGTGAGGAGGTAGCCGCCGCTGATGCCGTGGCCCAGGCTGCGGTACGCGTCGAGGGCGAGGGCGACCGCGAGCGGGAGCAGCACCAGCGCGCAGGCCCCGGCGATGTACAGCAGGACGTCGGTGAACGCGGCGCCGAGGAGCGCGAGGAGTACGACGGGGGTGAGCGCGGCGGCCGACGCGCGGCGCAGGCGGCGGGCGCGGGCCGCGCGCGGGTGGCCGGTGAGCGGCGCCCCCGTGGGTGACCGCGGCTCGCGGAGTATCCGTGCGGCCACGTCGTCGGCCACCGCGCGCTCCACGGCCGGCAGCAGCGTCCGGTGGTCGGCGTGCTTGTCGTCCTCGCCCTTGGTGAGGCCGGTGGCGACCGCGTCGATCCGCGCGCCGCCGCACAGGCGTACGCCGAGCGGTTCGACGAGCTCGACCCCGCGCAGCCGTCGCTCCTCGATGGAGAGGGAGCGGGCGGTGAACAGACCGCGGCGGACCCGGAGGGTGCCGCCGGGTTCGCGCTCCAGCCGGTAGTTCCACCACATCTCGACCCACAGGCCGAGCGCGCCGATCGCGCCCGCGAGTGTGGCCGCCACGGTGAGCGTCACGACGATCCAGGCGACCGGTGTGTCCTGGAAGCGGTCCCCCATCCAGTCGATCACCTCGCCCTGGGCGCCGAACCAGTCGCTGACCTGCATCACACCGCCGGCCGCGGCGCCGCCGAGCAGCGGGGCGACGAAGGAGACCGGGGCGTACCGGATCCAGGCGGGGTCCAGAGTGGCCAGTTGTCCTTCGGTGGGGCCGCCGTCCCCCCGGGCGGGGGCGCGGTCGAGCAGGGCGCGGCGGAGCCGTTCCCCCTCGGCCCGGGTGACGGGGTCGAGTTCCAGCGTGGACTCGCCGCCTCCGGTGTGCTCACCGGTTCCGATGCGGACCTTGACCAGTCCGAGGACGCGCAGCAGTGGATGGGCCGTCAGGTCGACGCTGCGGATCCGCTCCCGGGCCAGCGAGCGGCGCTTGACGAGCAGCAGCCCGGTGTGGAGCTCGGCGCGCTCGGGGCCGACGCGGTACCGGGTCCTGCGCCAGCGGACGTGGTCGGCGCCGGCCGCGCCGGTGATGAGGAGGACCGCGCCGGCCATGACGAGGCCGAACGCCTGTCCCACGGCCATCGTCCCGGCGAGACCGACGAAGACCGGCATGCCGGCGCCGACCGAGACGCCGGCCATGAGGAGCGCGGTGACGACGACGGTCCTCTTGTCGAGCCGCCGCCAGCCGTCCCGCTCGGCGGAGCCCGCCGGGCCGCCCGCGCCGGCCGCGCCCACCGGGGTGCCCGGGTCCGGCCGGTTCGGCGGGTTCGGCGGGTTCGGCGGGTGGGTGCCCGGCGCGGTCATGTCGCGTCGCCGGGGGTGGCCCGGGTGATGCGGGTCAGCCGCTCGGCGAGCCCGGCGGCCAGTTCGTGGTCGAGCCCTTCGATCCTGATGGCGCCCTTGGCGGAGGCCGTGGTGACGGTCACCGTGGCGAGCCGGAAGGCCTGCTCCAGCGGTCCCCGTACGGTGTCCACGGTCTGGATCCGGGACATCGGAGCGATACGCCACTCCTGCCACAGGAATCCGGTACGGACGTAGACGGCGTCGTCCGTGACCTCCCACCGGTGAACCCTGAACCACCAGTGGGGGAGGAGCGCGGTGCAGACGAGCCCGACGAACGCCAGCGCCGCCGCCGGCACCAGCAACCAGGCTCGCGCCGGCGCGATGAGACCGCCCAGCAGGGCCAGTACCGCCACCGGCGCGGCGGTCAGCAGCAGCAGCCGGACGCGCCACCAGCCGATGGCCCGCTCGTTCAGCGAATTGGTCGGCGGCCGCAGCCGCACCGCGCTCTCCCCCGTCATCGGATCAACGGCCCCGCAGCGTCCGGTACCGCTTCGCCAGCGCGGCGGTCGAGCTGTCGAGCTGCTCGCCGCCCTCGCCCTCGGTCAGCACGGGCTCGATCTTCTTGGCCAGCACCTTGCCGAGCTCGACGCCCCACTGGTCGAACGAGTCGATGTTCCAGACGGCGCCCTGGACGAAGACCTTGTGCTCGTACAGCGCGATCAGCTGGCCCAGGACGGATGGGGTCAGCTCGTCGGCGAGGATCGTGGTGGTGGGGTGGTTGCCCCGGAAGGTCTTGTGCGCAACGAGCTCCTCCGCCACGCCCTCCGCCCGTACCTCGTCGGGCGTCCTGCCGAAGGCGAGGGCCTGGGTCTGGGCGAAGAAGTTGGCCATCAGCAGGTCGTGCTGGCCGTCCAGGCCGGGCCGCAGGTCGGCGACCGGCTTGGCGAAGCCGATGAAGTCGGCCGGGATGACCTTGGTGCCCTGGTGGATCAACTGGTAATACGCGTGCTGCCCGTTGGTACCGGGCGTGCCCCAGACGACCGGCCCTGTCTGCCAGTCGACGGGGTTGCCGTCACGGTCCACGGACTTGCCGTTGGACTCCATGTCCAGCTGCTGGAGGTACGCCGTGAACTTCGACAGGTAGTGGCTGTAGGGCAGGACCGCGTGGGACTGGGCGTCGAAGAACGCGCCGTACCAGATGCCGAGCAGGCCGAGCAGCAGCGGCGCGTTCTCCTCGGGCGGCGCGGTGCGGAAGTGCTCGTCGACGAGGTGGAAGCCGTCGAGCATCTCGCGGAAGCGGGCCGGGCCGATGGCGATCATGAGGGAGAGACCGATGGCGGAGTCGTAGGAGTACCGCCCGCCGACCCAGTCCCAGAATTCGAACATGTTCGCCGTGTCGATGCCGAAGTCCTCGACCTTCTCGGCATTGGTCGACAGCGCCACGAAATGCCGGGCGACGGCATCCTGACCGGCCTGCAACTCGGTCAGGAGCCAGTTCCGGGCGGAGGTGGCGTTGGTGATCGTCTCGATGGTGGTGAAGGTCTTGGACGCGACGATGAAGAGCGTCTCGGCCGCGTCCAGGTCACGGATCGCCTCGTGCAGATCGGCGCCGTCGACGTTCGAGACGAAGCGGAACGTCAGATCCCGCCGCGTGTAGGAGCGGAGCGCCTCGTACGCCATCGCGGGGCCCAGATCGGAGCCGCCGATACCGATGTTGACGACGTTCTTGATGGGCTTCCCGGTGTGGCCGGTCCACTCGCCGGACCGGATCCGCTCCGAGAACGCGGCCATCCTGTCGAGCACCGCGTGCACGCCCGGCACCACGTTCTCGCCGTCGACCTCGATCACGGCGTCACGGGGAGCGCGCAGCGCGGTGTGCAGCACCGCCCGGCCCTCCGTGGTGTTGATCTTCTCGCCGCGGAACATGGCGTCCCGCAGCCCGGCCACCCCGGTCGCGGCGGCCAGCTCGCGCAGCAGCCGCAGCGTCTCGTCGGTGACCAGGTGCTTGGAGTAGTCCAGATACAGATCGCCGACCCGGAGCGTGTACCCCGTACCGCGCGCCGGGTCGGTGGCGAACAGCTCCCGCAGATGCGTCTGCCCCAGCTGCTCCCGGTGCTTGGCCAGCGCCGTCCACTCGGGCATCTGGTGGAGCCTCGTGCGGCCTTCTGCGTTCATCTCGGACATCAGCCCACTTCTTCTCGTACCTGCCTGCTTGCCCCGCTGCCACTCCAACCTAATTGATCTGCGGCACCAGTGAGGCGACGGCGAGCGCGAACAGCCCGGACGCCGGCAGAGCCGGCGCGTGCGGCAGGGGTACCACTGACAACGGGCCCCGCCGGTGGTGTCCACCGGCGGGGCCCGTCATCGGAGTTCAGATCTCGCCTCGCAGTTTGGCGAGCGCCTCGGCCAGGATCGCCTCGCCGTCCGCGTCGCTGCGCCGCTCCCGTACGTACGCCAGGTGCGTCTTGTACGGCTCGGTACGCGGCGGGTCCGGCGGGTTGTCCCGGTCCTGGCCCGCCGGGAACCCGCACCGCGGGCAGTCCCAGGTGTCGGGAACCTGTGCGTCGCTGGCGAAGCTCGGCTGGGTCTCGTGCCCGTTCGAGCACCAGAAGGAGATCCGGAGACGCGGCGCGGACTCGCCTCGCTCGGCCTCCCCCATCGGCCCCGCCCCGACCCGGCTTCCCCGGATCGCGTTGCCACTTGCCACGGTCGTAACTCCCTGCCTGATGGTGCTCGAAGATGCCCCAGTCTACGTAAGGCCCAACGCGCGTCCAGTGGTTGGAGTTACACCCGGCCACCGGACGTGGAACCGACGGCTCAGTTGTCCAGCTTCATGAGCAGCGCAAGTACGACAATGCACGCGATCCACAGCAGACCGACCACCACGGTGATGCGGTCCAGGTTGCGCTCGGCGACCGACGAACCGCCGACGGACGACTGCATTCCGCCGCCGAACATGTCGGAGAGACCGCCGCCCTTCCCCTTGTGCATCAGCACCAGCAGCATCAGCAGCAGGCTGAAGACGATCAGGGCGATCGAGAACCCCATAACCACGGCTGGACCCTACTTCCTGGCAATTCTCGGACTTGGACTTCAACGGACGACGGGGGCCCAGGCTCCGCGAAAGAGCCTCGGCCCCCGCAAGGGTACGACGGATCCGCCCTACCGCATACTCACTGGTCGCGGAACCGGACGATCTTGACGAACTCCTCGGCGTCCAGCGCGGCACCGCCCACCAGGGCGCCGTCCACGTCCGGCTGCGCCATGATCGCGGCGACGTTCGAGGACTTCACGGAGCCGCCGTACTGGATGCGGACCTTGTCGGCCAGCTCCTGCGAGTACAGCTCGGCGAGCCGGCCGCGGATCGCGCCGCAGACCTCCTGCGCGTCCTCGGGCGTGGCGACCTCGCCGGTGCCGATGGCCCACACCGGCTCGTACGCGATCACGATGGTCTCGGCCTGCTCGGCCGGGACGTCCTTGAGGCCGCCGTCGAGCTGCGCGAGCGTGTAGGAGACCTGGTCACCGGCCTTGCGGATGTCCAGGCCCTCGCCGACGCAGAGGATCGGGGTCAGACCGTGCTTGAACGCGGCCTTCACCTTGGCGTTGCAGATCTCGTCCGTCTCGGCGTGGTACTGCCGGCGCTCGGAGTGGCCGACGGCGACGTACGCGCACTTCAGCTTGGCCAGCATCGGCCCGGAGATCTCACCGGTGTACGCGCCGGAGTCGTGCGCCGAGATGTCCTGGGCGCCGTACTTGATCTTCAGCTTGTCGTGCTCGACCAGCGTCTGGACGGACCGCAGGTCGGTGAAGGGCGTCAGGACCGCGACCTCGACGGCGTCGTGGTCCTTGTCGTTCAGCGCGAAGGCCAGCTTCTGGACGTGGGCGATGGCCTCCAGGTGGTTGAGGTTCATCTTCCAGTTGCCCGCCATCAGCGGGGTACGGGTGCTGCTCATGTAAGGGTCAGTCCTCCAGTGCGGCAAGTCCGGGAAGCGTCTTGCCCTCGAGGTACTCGAGGCTCGCGCCGCCGCCGGTCGAGATGTGGCCGAAAGCGTTCTCGTCGAAGCCCAGGGTCCGGACGGCGGCGGCGGAGTCCCCGCCGCCGACGACCGAGAAGGCCGGGGAGTCGGCGAGCGCCTGGGCGACGGCCTTGGTGCCCTCGGCGTAGTCGGGGTGCTCGAAGACGCCCATGGGGCCGTTCCAGAAGACGGTGGCCGCGTCGGCGAGCTTCGATGCGTACAGCTGGCGGGTCTGCGGACCGATGTCCAGACCCTCCTGGTCGGCCGGGATCTCGGTCGCGGGGACCGTGGTCGGGTTGGCCGGGGCCTTGGTCTTCAGGTCCGGGAAGTCGGCCGAGACCAGGACGTCGACGGGGAGCACGAACTCCACGCCCTTCTTCTCAGCGCGTGCCAGGTACTCCAGGCAGGCCGGGACCTGGTCCTCCTGGAGGAGGGAGATGCCGACCTCGTGCCCCTTGGCCTTGAGGAACGTGTACGCCATGCCGCCGCCGATGAGGATGCGGTCGGCCTTCTCCAGCAGGTGGTCGATGACGCCCAGCTTGTCGGAGACCTTGGCGCCGCCGAGGACGACGACGTAGGGGCGCTGGACGTCCTCGGTGAGCTTCTTGAGGACGGCGACCTCCGAGGAGATCAGATATCCGGCGTAGCTCGGCACCAGGCGCGGCAGGTCGTACACGGAGGCGTGCTTGCGGTGCACGGCGCCGAAGCCGTCGCCGACGTACACGTCGGCGAGCGCGGCGAGGCGGGCGGCGAACTCGGCGCGCTCGGCGTCGTCCTTGGACGTCTCACCGGCGTTGAAGCGGAGGTTCTCCAGCACCGCGACCTGGCCGGCTTCGAGGTTGGCCAGGGCGGAGTGGGCCTCGGAGCCGATGGTGTCGCCGGCGAAGGAGACGGGGCGGCCGAGCAGTTCACCGAGGCGCGAGGCGGCGAACCGCAGTGTGAACGCGGGGTCCGGGGCGCCCTTGGGGCGGCCGAGGTGCGAGGCCACGATGACCTTGGCACCGGCGCCGGTGAGCGCCTTGAGGGTGGGCAGGACGGCGCGGATGCGGCCGTCGTCGGTGATGGTGGTGCCCTCCATGGGCACGTTGAGGTCGGCGCGGACGAACACCCGCTTGCCGTCGACCCCTTGGCGAAGAAGTTCGTCGATCGTCTTCATCTGTCCTGTTGCTCCTTGGAATACCGAACCAACGCAAGCGACAGGGCTCGTACAGCGCGGCGTTGCGCTGCCCGAGCCCTGTGCTCACATCGAAGTGCCTGCCCTGGTGCTCAGTTGCTTAGAGCTGGCCGCCGACGAAGACGGTGAGGTCGACGAGGCGGTTCGAGTAGCCCCACTCGTTGTCGTACCAGCCGACGACCTTGACCTGCTTGCCCTGGACCATCGTGAGCTGCGAGTCGAAGGTGCAGGAGGCCGGCCAGTTGACGATGTCCGAGGAGACGATCGGGTCCTCGGTGTACTCCAGGATCCCCTTCAGCTGGCCCTCGGCGGCCTTCTGGAAGGCGGTGTTGATCTCGTCCCTGGTGACCTCGCGGTCGAGCTCCAGGACGAGGTCGGTGACCGAGCCGGTCGGGACCGGGACGCGCATGGCGATGCCGTCCAGCTTGCCCTTGAGCTGCGGGAGGACCAGCGCGGTGGCCTTGGCGGCACCCGTGGAGGTCGGGATGATGTTCTCCGCGGCGGCGCGGGCGCGGCGCAGGTCCTTGTGCGGGAAGTCCAGGATGCGCTGGTCGTTGGTGTACGCGTGGACGGTCGTCATCATGCCCTTGACGATGCCGAAGTTCTCGTCGAGGACCTTGGCCATCGGCGCCACGCAGTTGGTGGTGCAGGAGGCGTTGGAGATGACGTGGTGGTTGGCCGCGTCGTACTTGTCCTGGTTGACGCCCATCACGATGGTGATGTCCTCGTCGGTGGCCGGAGCCGAGATGAGGACCTTCTTCGCGCCACCGTCGATGTGCTTCTGCGCGTCGGCCTTCTTGGTGAAGATGCCGGTCGACTCGATGACGATGTCGACGCCCAGCTCGCCCCAGGGGATGTCGGCCGGGTTGCGCTCGGACAGCACCTTGATGGTGTGGCCGTCGACGGTGATGGTGTCGGCGGTGTGGCTGACCTCGGCCTTGAGACGACCCAGGATGGTGTCGTACTTCAGGAGGTGAGCCGTGGTCGCGGTGTCACCCAGGTCGTTGACAGCCACGATCTCGATGTCTGCACCCTGCTCCAGCAGCGCGCGGAAGTAGTTACGACCGATGCGGCCAAAGCCGTTGATGCCTACGCGGATCGTCACGAACCGATCTCCTCGTTAGGTACGCCGGGTTTCGACGCCGGCGAGTTGTATAGGGATGTCCCCGACCGCTTACGACCCTACCTCTCCCGCGGCGCGGGAGTGACATCGAGCGCACCCGTACGAACCCGGAGTCCGTACCTACCAGCGGGTACGGACTCCGGGCCTCCGAGGCGGCTACGCAGGGTCAGCGGCGGAGTGCGCTGAGCGCCTTTCCGATGAGCCGTTCGCGCTCGGCGGGGGCGGGGACGTGCTCCAGCCCGAAGCCGAGCAGGACGGTGTCGCGGGTGGTGACGGCCGCCTGCGAGTGGAACAGGGCGGGCGAGCGGACCCAGTCCACGGCGTTGCCGGGGCTGCCGGCCGGGGGTCCGGTGACGGTCCAGGCGCCGAGCGAGGTCTCGAAGCCCTCGGCGCCGCGGGCGGTGCCGCCGACGACGAGCCTGGTGTCGTCGACGAAGGCGCCCATTTCCCCGGTGCCGGGGTCGGTGACGTAGGAGAGGGAGAGCTCGACCTTCTTGCCGGCGTACGCGCTCAGGTCGACGGCGGCCTGGCGCCAGCCGTTGGAGGCACCGGTGAAGGCGTGCCAGGCGCCGGTGGTGCCGGTGGCGGTGCAGCCGTCCGCGCTGACGGTGAGGTAGCGCGCGAGGAACGGGTGGCCGCTCACGTAGAAGCCCTCACCGCAGTCGGTGGGGACCTCCGTGGAGGTGTTGCCGTTGGCGTCGGGCAGGGTGGTCCAGTCGTCCTGTCCGGCGGTGCGGGCTTCGACGATGACGTTGTCGTAGCCGGGTTCGGTGTCGTGGCTGAGGGCGAAGTGGAAGGCGGGCGCGGAGGCGGCGTCGACGCCGGTGAGGTCGACGGTGCGGGTCAGCCGCATCCAGGCGTTGTCGGCGTGCCGTGCCGCCCCGAAGGAGGCGCCTTCGTACGGCTCGAAGGGGGTGCGCAGGCCCGGATAGTCACCGGCGGCCGCGCTGCGGAACTGCGGGAACCGGTCCGGGGTGAGGGTGTCGGAGGTGACGGTGTACGCGCCGGCGTTGTCCAGCGGATTGCCCGGGGCGGCGCCGAGCCCCGCCTTGGCTCCGGCGAAGGGCCCGGTGCCCGCGAAGGCGGAGGGGTCCTTGAGGCCGGCGCGGTGGTAGGCGCCGAGGTAGTACTGGGCGAAGTCGTTGGAGTCGGCGCGGCCGATGTCGACCAGGCCGCCCGCCTGCTCACCGGCGTTGATCAGCTTGCCGCCCTCGTTGAGGTGGTCGCGCACGGCGAGCATGGTGTCGCCGCCGGGCCGGTCGGCGCCGGTGTACCAGACGACCGTCCGGAAGTGGCCGAGCACGCCGAGCGGGTGCGGGACGCCCTGGGTGGCGACGTCCCAGACGACGGACCGGCGGCCGTTGTCGGCGAGGGCCTTGGTGTACGCGGCGGTGTGCCGCGCGGGCGTGGTGCCGCCCTCCTCGGCGAGGACGAGGGTGTCACCGCGCGGGCGTGCGGCGATCGTGTAGGTGAACGGTGTGGACGAGACGCGCTTTCCGTCGCGGGTACGGCCGGTGAACCAGACCTCGACCGTGTCGCCCGGTTCGCCGTCCTGGACCTCGGCGCGGTACTCGTCGTAGTAGAGGTTGTCCTCGCCGCCGTACGTCTCGCCGCCCTCCCAGGCTTCGAGCCGCTGGTCGTGCGTACGGCCGCCGTTGACGCGGTACTTGAGCTCCTTGTCGCGCAGGGACTTGCGGGCGGTGACGGAGACCTCCTGGTCGGCGCCGTCGTACGCGTAGGAGGTGGGGAAGGTGTCGGGGACGAAGGCGGGGGCGTCGGTGCCGACCGGCGAGAGGGGGTTGTCGGGGCGGGCGGCGGATTCGGCGACGGCGAGCGCGAAGGGGATGTTCTTGGCGAACTCCTGCTGGATCAGCTTCTCGTCGTCGGGGAAGGTGAAGACGGACGCGCAGTCGGCCGGTTCCCAGGCGTCGTTCGGGTCGATGCGGGAGGCGGTGGCGCAGGTCGACATCTCCGGGGTGAACATCTGCATGCCGTTGACGTTGGCCGCGTGTCCGTCGGCTTCACCGTTGGTGGTGTAGAGCTCGGAGGAGACCTGGGGGCGGTAGCCGGGGACGGCGGGCTTGGCCGGGGTGCCGGCCAGCGCCTTGAGGACGACGTCGTCGGGGGTGTCGGTGGCGACCTGCCAGCCCACGCCGTACAGGATCAGCTGCGCGGCGGAGTGGTAGTTGATGCCGTACTGGAAGCCGATGCGCTTCTGGAAGGCGTCGAGCGCCTTCGTCTCGGGTTCGGACATGGGGCCGGTGCCGCGGTAGGTCTCGTCGGCCGGGTCCGGGGACGAACCCTCGTCGTCGTAGCCCCACTTGTAGGCGAAGTTCCGGTTCAGGTCGACGCCGTCGCCGGGAGCGGTCCGCCCGTCGCCGTTGTTGTCGCGGAGGTTCTTGCGCCACTGGCGGTTGGCGGGGTCGGCGTGGGTGAAGTCGTATCCGTCGGGGTTGGCGGAGAGCACGAACCACAGTTCGGTGGTGTCGACGATCCTGGTGATGCGGGGGTCCTTGCCGTAGCCGGCGAGGTAGTGGTGCAGGAGCCGCCGGGTCATCTCGGGGGTGATCCACTCACGGGCGTGCTGGTTGGAGAGGTAGAGGGTGGCGGGCTTGGAGCCGTCCTCGGACTTCCTGGCGCCCTTGGTGAGCTTGAGGGCGAGGATGTCCTGGCCCTTGACGGTCCTGCCGATGCTGATGACCTTGGTGATGCCCGGGTGGGCCCGGGTGGTCGCCATGATCTCCCGCTTGAGCCCGGTCTCCCCGCCGTACGGGCGGAAGACGCCGTCCCCGGCCGCCGCGACGCGCTTCTCGGCGGTGGCGGAGAGGGTGTGCTCGGAGAGGCTGACGCCCTTGTCGCGCAGGCGGTCGGCCTGCCGGTCGGTCAGGTACAACTCAATGGTCGCGGCGCCCTTTTCGGGGACCTGCTCGCTCAGCTCGTGCCCGTCGGTACCCGCTGCGAGGAGGAGCGGCACCTGGTCCTTGCTTACCTTCGCGTGCCATACGGAGACACCGTCGCCGCCGTCCGGGTCGTCCGTCTGCTCCGCTCCGGCGACGGGTGCCGCCGCCAGGCCGGCTATCAGCAGTGAAGCCGCGGCGAGGATCGATCCCGCTCTGCGTCTCATAAGCCCCCCTTGCTGTTGTCTGCCACGAAAGTGAACAGACGCCAGGCTCATGACAGTTCATGATCATGTCAAGAGAGCCTCGGGTGCGGGACGTCGGCCGTGACGCTGCCCGGAACACCGCTGCCGGCGCCCCCGGAAGGGGCGCCGGCAGCTTCGCCGGTGCGGGCCGGGCTTCGCCGTTGCGAGCCGGCTTTGGCCGGTGCGGGCCGGGCTTCGCCGGTGCGGGTCAGCCGACGAGGCCGTCGGCCATCTCCTCCGTCAGATTGCACTCGGTGCCGGGGATGCCCAGGTCCTGGGCCCGCTTGTCGGCCATCGCGAGGAGGCGGCGGATCCGGCCCGCGACCGCGTCCTTCGTCAGCGGCGGGTCGGCGAGCGCGCCCAGCTCCTCCAGCGACGCCTGCTTGTGCTCCATGCGCAGCCGGCCGGCCGCCGCGAGGTGCTCGGGGACCTCCTCGCCGAGGATCTCCAGGGCGCGCTGCACCCGGGCGCCGGCGGCGACTGCGGCGCGCGCGGAGCGGCGCAGGTTGGCGTCGTCGAAGTTGGCCAGCCGGTTGGCGGTGGCCCGGACCTCGCGGCGCATCCGCCGCTCCTCCCAGGCCAGCACCGAGTCGTGCGCCCCGAGGCGGGTCAGGAGGGCGCCGATCGCGTCGCCGTCCCGGACCACCACGCGGTCCACGCCCCGGACCTCACGGGCCTTCGCGGGGATCGAGAGCCGACGGGCGGCGCCCACCAGCGCGAGCGCGGCCTCGGGACCCGGGCAGGTGACCTCCAGCGACGAGGAGCGGCCCGGCTCGGTCAGCGAGCCGTGCGCCAGGAAGGCCCCGCGCCACGCGGCCTCGGCGTCACAGGTGGCGCCGGAGACGACCTGCGGCGGCAGACCCCGGATGGGGCGGCCACGGCCGTCGACGAGCCCCGTCTGGCGGGCCAGCTGGTCCCCGCCGGCCACCACGCGTACGACGAAACGCGAGCCGCGCCGCAGGCCGCCGGGCGCCATCACGATCAGTTCGGAGCCGTGCCCGAAGATCTCCGCGATGTCCCGCTTCAGGCGGCGCGCCGCCATCGCGGTGTCCAGCTCCGCCTCGATCACGATCCGGCCGCTCACCAGGTGCAGCCCGCCCGCGAACCGCAGGATCGACGAGACCTCCGCCTTTCTGCAGCAGGTCCGGGTGACGGGAAGCCGGGAGATTTCGTCCTTCACCGCTGCCGTCATCGCCATGGGCCGATCCTTCCATGCATCCGAAAAATACGGTCGTACGCGGCGGCCAACAGCTCCGGGTCGTGCTTCGGCGAGCCGTCCTTCCTGGCCACCGGGGCCAGCTCGACCGCGGCACCGAGCCGCTTGGCGGCATCCGAGAGGGATTCGCGGTCGGGTACGGCGGCCTCGTCGGCCAGCACCACGTCCAGGGCGAGTTTAGGGGCGTGTCGTCCCAAAACCTCCAAATGACGCTGCGGGGAGAAGCCCTCGGTTTCTCCGGGCTGCGGCGCGAGGTTCAGCGAGAGGACCCTGCGGGCCTTCGTCTCGACGAGGGCCTCCAACAGTTCCGGCACCAGCAGGTGCGGTATCACCGAGGAGAACCAGGAGCCCGGCCCGAGAACCACCCAGTCCGCGTCGAGCACGGCGGCGACCGCCTCGGGCACGGCGGGCGGGTCGTTCGGCACGAGGTGGACCGACTGCACCTCGCCGGGCGTGAGCGCCACGGTGGCCTGGCCGCACACCAGGTCCACGTCCTCGGGGCGCTCGGGGTCATGGCCCTTGACCAGCGCCTGGAGCTCCAGCGGCACGGCCGACATGGGCAGCACCCGGCCGTGCGCGCCCAGCAGCCTGCCGACCAGGTCCAGCGCCTGGACGTGATCGCCGAGCTGCTCCCACAGGGCGACGATCAGCAGATTGCCGACGGCGTGCTCGTGCAGGTCGCCCTTGGACTGGAAACGGTGCTGGATGACGCGGGCCCACGTCTGGCCCCAGTCGTCGTCGCCGCACAGCGCCGCCAGGGCCTTGCGCAGGTCCCCGGGCGGCAGCACGCCCAGCTCCTCCCGGAGCCGGCCGCTGGAGCCGCCGTCGTCGGCGACCGTGACCACGGCGGTCAGGTCGCCGGTGATGCGGCGCAGCGCGGCGAGGGACGCGGACAGGCCCATGCCGCCCCCGAGGGCGACGACCTTGGGCTGCGTGCCGCGCCTGCGGAGCGTACGAACGGACAGGCTGCTCGTACGCCGGCGGTACGACTTCACTCGCGCCCCATGTCCCGGTGGACGACGACGGTCTCCACGCCTTCGGAGGCGAGACGGGCGGCGAGCTTCTCGGACATGGCGACGGAGCGGTGCTTGCCGCCCGTGCAGCCGACGGCGATGGTGACGTACCGCTTGCCCTCGCGGCGGTAGCCGGCGGCGATCAGCTGGAGCAGCTCGGTGTACTGGTCCAGGAACTCCTTGGCGCCCGGCTGGTTGAAGACGTAGCCGGACACCTCCTCGTTGAGACCGGTGAACGGGCGCAGCTCGGGCACCCAGTGGGGGTTGGGCAGGAAGCGGCAGTCCACCACCAGGTCGGCGTCGACCGGCAGGCCGTACTTGTAGCCGAAGGACATGACGGTGGCGCGCAGCTCCGGCTCCTGGTCGCCCGCGAACTGGGCGTCCATCTTGGCGCGCAGCTCGTGGACGTTCAGGCTGGAGGTGTCGATCACCAGATCGGCGTCGCCGCGCAGCTCGCGCAGCAGGTCGCGCTCGGCGGCGATGCCGTCGACGATCCGGCCGTCGCCCTGGAGCGGGTGCGGGCGGCGCACCGACTCGAAGCGGCGGACGAGGGCGTCGTCGGACGACTCCAGGAAGACGATCCGGCGGGTGACCTGCTTGGCGTCGAGGTCCGCGAGGGACTCGCGCAGGCTCTCGAAGAACTGGCGGCCCCGCACGTCGACGACGACGGCGATGCGCGCGACGTTGCCCTGGGAGCGGGCGCCGAGCTCCACCATGGTGGGGATCAGGGCGGGCGGCAGGTTGTCGACGACGAACCAGCCGAGGTCCTCCAGGCACTTGGCGGCGGTGCTGCGCCCGGCGCCGGACATGCCGGAGATGATCACCAGCTCGGGGATGGCCGCCTCGGCGGCCTCGCCGGCCTCGATCGTCGTGCCCGTACTCACGTGTGCTGCTCCGTCTTCTTCTCTGTCCGTGACCGGCGCGTGCGGCGCGACCGGCGCCGGCTTGTTCTCCACCGGCGCGTCGGCCGGCGCGTCGGCCGGTGCGTTGACCGGCGCGTCGGCCGGTGCGTTGACCGGCGCGTTGGCCGGTGCTTCTGCTGGTCGATCTTGATCAGTCATGGCTGGTACCCCCGTCGTCCTCTTCAATGATCTCTCCTGTCGCCGTGTTCACGGCGGGAGCGGCCGTGGCGACCTGCGCGAGGGCGACGGCGACGGCCTCCGCGGTCTTCCGGCCGAAGCCCGGAACCTCGCAGATCTGGTCGATCGTCGCCTGGCGCAGCCGCTTCACCGAGCCGAAGTGCTTGATCAGCGCTTGCTTGCGCGCGTCGCCGAGACCGGGCACGGCGTCCAGCGGGCCGGTCCGGATCCGCTTGTGCCGCTTGGTCCGCTGGTAGCGGATGGCGAAGTCGTGAGCCGTGTCACGGACGCGCTGCAGCAGATACAGCCCCTCGCTGGTCCGGGGCAGGACGACCGGGTCGTCCTCACCGGGCAGCCAGACCTCCTCCAGGCGCTTGGCGAGACCGCAGACGGCTATGTCGTCGATCCCGAGCTCGTCCAGGGCCCGCTGCGCCGCCGCGACCTGGGGCTGTCCGCCGTCCACCACGACGAGCTGCGGGGGGTACGCGAACTTCTTCGGCCGGCCGTCGTCCTCGGGCAGGTCCGCCGGGACCTCGCCGTCGGCCTCCTCCAAGGCCCACTCGCCGGTCTTCTCCTTCTCCGCGAGGTACCGCTTGAAGCGGCGGCTGATCACCTCGTGCATCGAGCGGACGTCGTCCTGTCCCTCGAAGCCCTTGATCTGGAAGCGGCGGTACTCGCTCTTGCGGGGCAGGCCGTCCTCGAAGACGACCATGGACGCGACGACGTCCTCGCCCTGGAGGTGCGAGATGTCGAAACACTCGATGCGCAGCGGGGCGGTGTCCAGGCCGAGGGCCTTCGCGATCTCCTCCAGCGCCCGGGAGCGGGTGGTCAGGTCGCTGGCGCGCTTGGTCCTGTGCAGGACGAGGGCCTGCTGGGCGTTGCGCCCGACCGTCGCCATCAGGGCCTTCTTGTCACCGCGCTGCGGGATGCGCAGGGACACCTGGGAGCCCCGGCGCTGGCTGAGCCACTGCGTGACCGCGTCCAGGTCCTCGGGGAGGGCGGGGACGAGGACTTCCTTGGGGACGGCGTCGCCGCTCTCCTCGCCGTACAGCTGCTGGAGCGCGTGCTCGACGAGGCCCGCGGTGTCGACGGCCTCGACCTTGTCGGTGACCCAGCCGCGCTGTCCGCGCACCCGGCCCCCGCGGACGTGGAAGATCTGCACGGCCGCTTCGAGCTCGTCCTCCGCGACGGCGATCAGGTCGGCGTCGGTGGCGTCGGCGAGGACCACCGCGCTCTTCTCCATGGCCCGCTTGAGGGCCTCTATGTCATCCCGGAGCCGGGCGGCCTTCTCGTACTCCATGTCCTCGGCCGCCCGCATCATGTCCTTCTCCAGGCGGCGGATGTACGTGCCGGTGCGGCCGGCCATGAAGTCGCAGAAGTCCTCGGCCAGTTCCCGGTGTTCCTCCGGGTCGACCCGGCCGACGCACGGGGCCGAGCACTTGCCGATGTACCCGAGGAGGCAGGGGCGGCCGGTGCGCTCGGCGTTCTTGAACACCCCGGCCGAACACGTACGCACGGGGAAGACCCGCAGCAGCAGGTCGACCGTGTCGCGGATGGCCCAGGCGTGGCTGTACGGGCCGAAGTACCGCACGCCCTTCTTCTTCTGGCCGCGCATGACCTGCACGCGCGGGAAGTCCTCGTTGAGGGTGACGGCCAGATAGGGGTAGCTCTTGTCGTCGCGGTACTTGACGTTGAACCGCGGGTCGAACTCCTTGATCCAGGAGTACTCCAGCTGGAGCGCCTCGACCTCGGTCGAGACCACGGTCCACTCGACGGAGGCGGCCGTGGTGACCATGGTGCGGGTGCGCGGGTGCAGGCCCGCCAGGTCCTGGAAGTAGCTGGCGAGCCGCTGGCGCAGGGACTTCGCCTTCCCGACGTAGATCACCCGGCGGTGCTCGTCGCGGAATTTGTAGACCCCCGGCGAGTCGGGGATCTGTCCCGGCTTGGGGCGGTAGCTGGAGGGGTCTGCCATGCCTCACACCCTACTGGCGCCCGGTGACACTCCGGGTGTCGTCCCGGTGTCCGTGGAGCACCTCCGGTGGGGGCGGAGGTGCTCCACGGGGCCTGTCGCGGCGGCAGCCCGGCGGCGGGGTGGGCGGAGGCGGGGCGGGGTCAGCCGCGGCGCCGCCACGGGGTCGGCCGGCTCCTCCGGATCAGGGCTCCGGTGAGGGCCCCGGCGAGGGCGAGGGCGGCGACGACGGCCGCGGTGCCCACCGCCGCGGGTGCGCTGCGGTGGGCGGGTCCGCCGTCGGCGCGGGCGTCGGCGTCGGCGTCGGCGTCGGTGACACGGGAGTCCGCGCCGGTGACGCCTGGGGCGGCGGGGGCGGGGTCGGCCTGGGCGGTGTACCCGCCCGCCTTCCCCTTCACCGCGTAGGCGGAGCCGGGGAGCTTGTCCCCGTACGCCGCCTCCACCCGGTCCTGATAGGCGGCGAGCGTGGTGCCGCCGGTTCCGACCGCCCGTATCGCGTCCTCGTCCAGCGGGAGCACCTTGCTGCCCTGGTGGACGTACCAGGCGTCAATCTGCGGCTCGCGGAAGACCGTGCCGCCGGGGAGCCTGCGGGCGCCCTCCGTGGCGTACCGGGTCTCGTCGTCACCGGTCGCGATGTTCACGACCTGCCAGCCCTTGGCGCCCTGGCGGACGGCCCACACGGATGCCCTCTGCCCGTCGGAGGAGACCGCCTTGGCGGCGTGGAACTCCACCCGGGCGACCGGGGCGCCGGGCCGGCCCGCCACGAAGTCCGGGGACAGGACGCGGACGGGGACGGCCCTGCCCTCGATACGGGGGTGGGCGGCCCGTACGGAGACGGCGCCGTCGCGCGCGAAGAAGCGGGACAGCGTGTCGAGTGCGGCGGGGGCGGTGACGGCCCGGTCAGGGGTGTCGGCGCCGGGGCCGCCGGATGCGGTGGTGGAGGAGGCGCGGGCGGTGGGCGCGGCGAGGCCCAGCAGCGCCAGCACCGCGGCGGTGGTGGCGGTGGCGGTGGCGGTGTGTCGTCGGTGGGTCATCCGTCTCACGCCCCGATCCGGTAGAGCGAGTGGGTCCAGGAGAAGGAGGCGTTGTCGACGTACCAGGCGTGGGAGGCCCAGTTGTAGCGGTCGCTGGAAGGCCAGGGATCGCCCCAGTACACCCAGCTGTTGGCGTCGTCGTACCCGTACAGGACATGCATGTGGCCGCCGCCGCTCGACCACTGGATACGGGTCTCGACGGGACGGTTGGCGTTGATCTCGGTCTGGACGGTGGAGTAGCGCAGCCAGCCGTCGACGTACGAGCCCGGGGTGATGCCGGCCCAGCGCAGGCCGGTCTGTACGTTGCCCAGGGTGGCCTGCCAGTTGGGGCAGTCGTAGCCCTGCCGGCGGTTGAACGCGGCGTTGCAGAACTGGTTCTGGGTGTGGCCGCGGCCGAACCAGGTGGCGATCGTGTTGCCGGCGGCGGCCCAGCACCAGTTGCTCTTCTGCTGGGCCTGCATGGTGATGTCGAGACGCTTGGCGGCGAACGTGGAGCGGTCCTCGGCGGTGGCGGCGGACACCGGGAGGAGGAGGGTGAGGGCGGCGGCGAGCACAGCGACGATGAACGCTCTGTCCCTGCTTCCGCGCTCGCTTCTGTCCTTGCTTGGGTTGCGCATCGCGTTCCTCCGGCTGGGGATGTGGGGAGGGAGGATCGCGTCCGGACGCTGCTGAGGAGCATCACCCGTTGTCGGAGGCAGGTCAACGCGCTTCAATGCGGGGTGACATCGCGCTGTGAACCTCACTGGTTGATGTGTGAACGGCATCCCCGTGCCCACCAGCCCCGCCCGTCACCACCGGCGCCGTGTCGTACCGCCCGTCGTGAACGTTCACTGAGGAGTCCCCATGGCCCCGCCGGGACACACCGAGGCCGATCTGGCGCAGGTCCTGCACACCGGCCCGTTCCATCTGGCACTGCGTGCGGCGCTGGCGGTGCGCGGCTTGCCGCTCCAGCGGGTGCAGCACCATCTCGCGCATCGCGGCATCAAGGTCGGGGTGACGAGCCTGTGTTACTGGCAGCAGGGCGCCCGGCGCCCCCAGCGGCCCGAGTCGCTGAAGGCCGTGCGGGCGCTGGAGGAGCTGCTCCAGCTGCCCGGTGGCTCGTTGATCCGGCTGCTCGGCGGCGGGTCGGAGGGCGGCGGCCCGGCGGCCTCGGCCGGGCCGCAGCGGGCGGCGATGCCCACCCGGCCCGCTGCCCGCTCGTACCGCACCCTGACGGAGGTCTCCGGGGTCGTCGAGGAGCTGATCGCGGAGCTCGGCTCGCCGGTCGACGGCGGGCTGCACACGGTGGGACACCACGAGCGGGTACGGATCGGGGCCGGGCGGGAGCTGGCAGGCCGCGACTCGCAGCACGTGGTGCGGGCCCACCGCGACGGGGTCGACCGCTACCTGGCCATCCACCACGGGGACCCGGGGTGCGACCCGGACCGGGTCGTCGTCCGGGCGGGCGAGAACTGCCGTCCCGGGCGGGTGCGCCGCCACCGGGAGACCGGCGTGGTGATCGCCGAGCTGCTCTTCGACGCGCGCCTGCGGGCGGGTGACACGTATGTCTTCGGGTACGGCTTCGAGGACGGTACGGGCGGGGTGAGCGCCGAGTACGTGCGGGGGTTCAGCTTCGCCGGCGGGCAGTACGTGCTGCAGGTGCGGTTCCACGAGGACGCCCTGCCGGTACGGTGCCGGCGCTTCGCCCAGACGTCGACGGGCGCGCCGCGCGGCGCCCGGGGCGACCTGACCCTGAGCGGGCGGCACCGCACGGTCCACTTCGTGGAGCAGGGGGTGCGGCCGGGGATCCTGGGGATCGACTGGGACTGGGAGTGAGCGTCACCGGCTGGGAGCCGGCCCGAGGACCCGGTGGCCTGGGGGCCTGGCGACCCGGGGACCCGGGGGCCTGGGGACCCGGGGGCCTGGGGACCCGGGGGCCTGTGGGGGCGTGCGGGATCCAGGGGGCTAGGCGTCGGGGCCCGCGACCAGCTTGCCGTCGGTGACCTTGACCGGGACCTCGGGCAGCGCGGCGGTCGCCGGGCCCTTGATCGCCTTGCCGGTGGTGACGTCGAAGCGGCTGCCGTGGCAGGGGCAGTTCCCCTCGACGCCCTCGACCTTGTCGAACACGCAGCCCGCGTGGGTGCACTGCGCGCTGAACGCCCTGTACTGCCCCTTCGCCGGGCAGCTCACCACCAGGCGCTGCTCGCGGTAGAGCTTCGCGCCACCGACCGGTACGGCGTCCGCCGCGCCGAGCTCGACCGGGGCGGTCGGGGTCGGGTTCTGGGCATGCCCCAGCTTGGACTCCGTGGAGCAGGCGGCCGCACCCAGCCCGGCGGCACCGGCGAGTGCGGCGCCCTTCAGCACGGTACGGCGGGCGGCGGGCTGGCCGGGCATGGGCTCTCCACGGGGTTGCGCGGCGGAATGGGGGCGTCGGTGACGGAACCGACGATACCCGCGTAGATGGGAGGCCCTTCGGCCGGGGCTGTCCCGCCGTGAAGGCCATGCGTTACGTTCGGGCACGTGATCGTCGTCGCAGGAGAGTCCCTGATCGACCTCGTCCCGCAGCCCGGTGCCGAGGGCCCCTCGACCCTGTCGCCGCTGGTGCCGCGGCCGGGTGGCGGCCCGTACAACACGGCGGTGGCGCTGGGGCGGCTGGGCGCCGAGGTCGCCTTCTGCTCCCGCGTCTCGACGGATGCCTTCGGGGAGGCTCTGGTGGACGGCCTGCGGGCGGCGGGCGTCGCGACCGGCCTCGTCCAGCGGGGGCCCGAGCCGACGACGCTGGCGGTCGCCTCCGTGGGGGCGGACGGGTCCGCGCGGTACGGCTTCTACGCGCAGGGCACGGCCGACCGGCTCTTCACCCTCCCCGGGCGCCTGCCGGACGGGGTGCGGGCGGTGTCCTTCGGGACGTGCTCGCTGGTGCTGGAGCCGGGCGCGAGCGCGTACGAGGCGCTGCTGCGGCGGGAGTCGGAGCGGGGTGTGCTGACGTTGCTGGACCCGAACGTCCGGCCGGGCCTGATCCCGGACGCGGACGCCTACCGGTCGCGGTTCGCGGGCTGGCTGCCGTATGTGTCGCTGCTGAAGCTGTCGGAGGAGGACGCCCGGTGGCTGGGCGGTTCGCCGGAGGAGTGGCCGGCGAAGGGGCCGTCGGCGGTGGTGCTGACCCGGGGTGCGGCGGGCCTGACGGTGTTCACGGGTGACCTGTCCGTCTCGGTTCCCGCGGTCCCGGTGACCGTCGCCGACACGATCGGGGCCGGTGACACGGTGAACGCGGCCCTGCTGCACGGCTTGGCGGGCCGCGACCCGGCCACGCTGGACGCGCCCGCCTGGACGGAGCTGCTGACCTTCGCGGCCCGCGCGGCAGCGGTCACCTGCTCCCGCCCGGGCGCGGAGCCCCCGTACGCGCCGGAACTGTCCTGAGCGATGCCCTGACCAGGTCGGGCGCGGGCGGGGCCGGGCGCCGCAGATCCGGCGCGGGCGGGGTCGGCCGGCCGGGCCGGGCGCCCCGACGTCACCCGGCTGGGACCGGCGCCCCGGTCCACCGCAACTGGCGCACGGCGATCCGGCACCGAGGCCGGGTCCCGGGCACACGGGTCCGGGGCACACGGGTCCCGGGCACATGCCGGTCCGCCGCCCCGGCCTCCGCCCGTCCGGCACCGGTCCGGCGCCCGGCCCCCCGCCGGTCGGCTCGCCCGCCCCGACCGGCGGCCCGGGCGCCGGGCAGGCGCTGGTGCCCGGCCCCCCGCGGCCCGGTACGGCACCGGGTCCGGCACGGCACCGGTCGGGCACGGCACCGGTCCGGGGCCGGTTCCGGGCCCCGCAACTGCGATCACGCACCGGGCTCAGGGCCGGCCCCGGCTTGGGGCCGGTGGCCGGGCAACCTCGAACGCGCACCGGGCTCAGGGCTCAGGAGTGGCCCCCGGCGCCGGCGCCCGGCCGGTTTCGGTGGCCGGTGTCACCGGCAGGCGCCCACGGTCGGGGGCCTGCCGGTGTGCGTACCCGGGGTCGGGTCAGGACTTCCGGGAGCGGGCCGTCGTCTTCTTCGCCGTGGCGGTGCGGGCCGTGGCCGTCTTGCGGGGTGTGCCGTCCGCCGCCACCGTCTTCCTCGGCGCCCGCTTGCGCGCCGGGGGGATCGTCGCCACCGCGTCGCTGATGCGCTCCGCGTCGAGGATGTCCCGCAGGAACTTGCCGGTGTGGCTGGCCGGGACGCCCGCGACCTGCTCGGGCGTGCCCTCGGCGACGACCAGGCCACCGCCGCTGCCGCCCTCGGGGCCCATGTCGATGACCCAGTCGGCCGTCTTGATGACGTCCAGGTTGTGCTCGATGACGATCACCGAGTTGCCCTTGTCGACCAGGTTCGACAGCACCTTGATCAGCTTCGAGATGTCCTCGAAGTGCAGACCGGTCGTCGGCTCGTCCAGCACGTACACCGTGCGCCCGGTGGACCGCTTCTGCAGCTCGGAGGCGAGCTTCACGCGCTGCGCCTCACCACCGGAGAGGGTCGGCGCGGGCTGCCCGAGCCGGACGTACCCGAGGCCGACCTCCGTGAGCGTGCGCAGATGGCGCGCGATCGTCGGGACGGCCTCGAAGAAGTCCAGGGCCTCCTCGATCGGCATGTCCAGCACCTCGGCGATGGACTTGCCCTTGTAGTGGACCTCCAGGGTCTCCCGGTTGTAGCGCGCTCCGTGGCAGACCTCGCACGGGACGTACACGTCCGGCAGGAAGTTCATCTCGATCTTGATGGTGCCGTCGCCGGAGCAGTTCTCGCACCGGCCGCCCTTGACGTTGAAGGAGAACCGGCCGGGCAGGTAGCCGCGGACCTTCGCCTCCATCGTCTCCGCGAACAGCTTCCGCACGTGGTCGAAGACGCCGGTGTACGTCGCGGGGTTCGACCGCGGGGTGCGGCCGATCGGCGACTGGTCGACGTGCACCACCTTGTCCACGAGGTCGTCGCCGTCCACGCGCGTGTGCCGGCCCGGCACGGACTTGGCGCCGTTCAGCTCGCGCGCGAGGTGCGTGTACAGGATGTCGTTGACGAGGGTCGACTTGCCGGAGCCGGAGACACCGGTGACCGCCGTGAGCACACCGAGCGGGAACGACACGTCGATGTCCCGCAGGTTGTTCTCCCGCGCGCCGTGCACGGTGAGCCGCCGGGACGGGTCCACCGGGCGGCGGAGGTCCGGCGTCGGGATGGCCCGCTTTCCGGCCAGGTACTGCCCGGTCAGCGACTCCTTGTTGGCCAGCAGCTGCTTCAGCGGACCGGAGTGGACGACCTTGCCGCCGTGCTCGCCCGCGCCCGGGCCGATGTCGACGACCCAGTCGGCGATCTTGATGGTGTCCTCGTCGTGCTCCACGACGATGAGCGTGTTGCCCATGTCGCGCAGCCGGACGAGGGTCTCGATGAGGCGGTGGTTGTCGCGCTGGTGGAGGCCGATGGACGGCTCGTCCAGGACGTACAGCACACCCACCAGACCGGAACCGATCTGCGTGGCCAGCCGGATGCGCTGGGCCTCGCCGCCGGAGAGGGTGCCGGCCGCGCGGTTGAGCGACAGGTAGTCCAGGCCGACGTCGACCAGGAAGCGCAGCCGCTCGTTGACCTCCTTGAGAACCCGCTCGGCGATCTTCTTGTCGCGGGCGTTCAGCGTGAGGCGCCCGAGGAAGTCGGCGCACTCGCTGATGGACATCGCGGAGACCTCGGCGATGGACTTCTCCATGACCGTCACCGCGAGCACGATCGGCTTGAGGCGGGTGCCCTCACAGGTGGGGCAGGGAACCTCCCGCATGTACCCCTCGAAGCGCTCACGGCTGGAGTCGCTCTCGGCCTCGCTGTGCCGCCGCTTGACGAAGGAGACGGCGCCTTCGAAGGCAGGGGTGGTGTACGCCCGCTCCCTGCCGTACCGGTTGCGGTAGCGGACCTCGACCTGGGTCCTGTGGCCGTACAGCAGGGCCTTCTTGGCGCGGGCCGGCAGCCCGGCCCACGGGATGTCGGTGCGGAAGCCGAGGGCCTGCGAGAGCCCGCCGATCAGCCGTCCGAAGTACTCCCTGGTGTGGCCGTGCGACCAGGGGTGGATCGCGCCCTCGTCGAGGGTCCGCTCCTCGTCCGGGACGACCAGCTCGGGGTCGACCTCCATGCGCGTGCCGATGCCGGTGCAGTCGGGGCAGGCGCCGAAGGGCGAGTTGAAGGAGAAGGAGCGGGGCTCCAGCTCCTCGAAGGAGAGGTCGTCGTACGGGCAGTACAGATGCTCCGAGTACATCCGCTCGCGCTCGGGGTCGTCCTCGGGGAGGTCGACGAAGTCGAGCACGACCATGCCGCCGGACAGACCCAGCGCGGTCTCGACGGAGTCGGTGAGCCGGCGCTTGGCGCTCTCCTTCACCGTCAGGCGGTCGACGACCACCTCGATGGTGTGCTTCTCCTGCTTCTTCAGCGTGGGCGGCTCGGTGAGCTGGATGGTCTTGCCGTCCACCCGGGCCCGGCTGTACCCCTTGGTCTGGAGGTCGGCGAAGAGGTCGACGAACTCGCCCTTGCGCTCGCGCACCAGCGGCGACAGCACCTGGAAGCGGCTGCCCTCGGGCAGCTCCAGCACCTTGTCGACGATCGCCTGCGGCGACTGGCGCGAGATGGGCCGGCGGCACTCGGGGCAGTGGGGCTTGCCGATGCGCGCGAAGAGCAGGCGGAGGTAGTCGTAGACCTCGGTGATGGTGCCGACCGTGGAGCGCGGGTTGCGCGAGGTCGACTTCTGGTCGATCGAGACGGCCGGGGAGAGGCCCTCGATGAAGTCGACGTCCGGCTTGTCCATCTGGCCGAGGAACTGCCGGGCGTAGGAGGAGAGCGATTCGACGTACCGGCGCTGCCCCTCGGCGAAGATCGTGTCGAACGCGAGAGAGGACTTGCCCGACCCCGAGAGCCCGGTGAAGACGATGAGGGAGTCACGCGGGAGGTCGAGCGAGACGTTCTTCAGATTGTGCTCGCGCGCGCCACGGACGATGAGACGGTCGGCCACGCCGGTCCGCACCTTTCTTGAGAGAAGCGGGGGCACAGCCCCCGTCCCAGACTGTTCCAGCTTACGGGGGGCCGCCAAATGAATGAGTTCCTGACTTCCAGGATGCCTCCACCGAGCGTATAGCACGTGCATTCGATTTACGGACGCGCTGAGCCACCTTCACCCGATCGTGTGGCGGCGCTAGGGTCGGCGGCATGATCGACCATGTGCATGACCTGACCTCCGTACGTGAGGCGACCGACCGGCTGCTCGCCGCGGCCGGCACGCTCGACGACGCCGCGGTGGCCGAGCCGTCACGACTTCCCGGCTGGAGCCGTGGCCACGTCCTCGCCCACCTCGCCCGGAACGCAGACGCCCTGGTGAACGTCCTCCAGGGCCGTCCCATGTACGTCAGCGGCGAGGCGCGCGAGGCCGACATCGAGCGGGACGCGCCGCGCCCCCTGGCCGCCCAGCTCGACGACGTACGCGAGAGCGCCGCCCGCTTCAGGGCGGCGAGCGAGGCCCCCGCCGACTGGAACCGCACGGTCGAGCTGCGCAACGGTGTGACGGACCAGGCCGCCCGGATCCCCTTCCGCCGTCTCGTGGAGGTCGAGCTGCACCACGTCGACCTCGGCATCGGCTACGAGCTGGAGGACCTTCCCGGGGACTTCGTGGAGCGAGAGATCGACTTCCTGGCCGAGCGGTTCTCCGGCCACAAGGACGTCCCCCCGACCGAGCTGTCCGTCGACGGCGGGCGCACGTGGAGCACGGGCGGCGGTGCGGGCGGCGACACGGTCACGGTCAGGGGCTCCGCGGCGGATGTGCTCGGCTGGCTCGCCGGCCGCCGCGACGGTGGCGGCCTGAAGATCCTCAACGGCACCCTCCCGGCGCTGCCGCCGCTATAGCCTGGGTCCATGACGTACAGCGGAGCGGTCAGGGTCGGCGGGCCCGCCGACGTGCACGAGCTGACGGACCTGATGATCTCCAAGGTCGCCGTCGGCCCGATGGACAACAACGCCTATCTGCTGCGCTGCCGGGCCACCGGCGAGCAGATGCTGATCGACGCGGCGAACGAGCCGCGCACGCTGCTCCGGCTGATCGGTGACGACGGCATCGCGTCCGTCGTCACCACCCACCGCCACCCCGACCACTGGCAGGCCCTGCCCGAGGTGGTGGCGGCCACCGGCGCGCGTACGTACGCCGGGCGGTACGACGCCGAGGGCATCGAGGTCCCCACGGACGTACCGGTCGAGGACGGGGACACGCTCCGCGTGGGCCGCGTGGAGCTCACCGCCCGCCACATGGTGGGACACACCCCCGGATCGATCGTGCTGATCTACGACGACCCGCACGGCCACCCGCACGTCTTCACCGGCGACTGCCTCTTCCCCGGCGGCGTCGGCAACACGCGGAAGGACGCCGACGCCTTCGCCAGCCTGATCGCGGACGTCGAGGCGAAGCTCTTCGACGCCCTGCCGGACGAGACCTGGATCTACCCCGGCCACGGCAAGGACACCACGCTGGGCGACGAGAGGCCGCATCTGCCGGAGTGGCACGAACGCGGCTGGTGACCGTCCCGCGCGCCTCCTGCTTCCCCGCGCTCCCGTAACCGGGGCTGTCCTCGGGCAGTTGGCGCGACATGCGCCAGAGTCATCATCCGAACCCGCCGTCCATGGGACGGCTCGCCGCGGCCTCGCTCGCCGGAACGGCCGTCGAGTTCTACGACTTCTTCGTCTACGGGACCGCCGCCGCGCTCGTTCTGGGGCCGCTGTTCTTCCCGACCTTCTCGCCGGCCGCCGGGACACTGGCGGCTTTCGGCACCTTCGCGATCGGTTTCCTCTCACGTCCGCTCGGTTCCATCCTCTTCGGGCACATCGGTGACCGGTACGGGCGGCGGCCGGTGATGTTCGCCTCGCTGGCGCTGACCGGCTGCGCCACGGTCGCGGTGGGGTGCGTCCCGTCGTACGCCACGCTCGGCATCGCCGCTCCCGTACTGCTGCTGGTGCTGCGGTTCCTCCAGGGGCTCGGCCTCGGCGGGGAGTGGGGCGGGGCGGTGCTGCTGACGGCCGAGCACGCGCCGGAGCGGCGGCGCGGACTGTGGGCGAGCTTTCCGCAGATCGGCCCGTCGGTCGGGTTCCTGCTGGCGAACGGCGTGATGCTGGCCCTGTCGGCCGGGCTGAGCGACGCGCAGTTCCGGGAGTGGGGATGGCGGGTGCCGTTCTGGGCGGCGGGGCTGCTGGCGGCCGGTGGGCTGCTGCTGCGCACGTCCCTGGCCGAGACACCGCAGTTCCGGAAACTGGCCGAGACCGGGACGCGGGCCGGCGCCCCGCTCAAGGAGGTGGCCAGGGAACACTGGCGGCTGGTGCTGCTGACGGCGGGGGCGCTCGCGGTCGGGTACGCGGTCTTCTACGCGGTCTCCACATGGGCCCTGGCGTACGGCACCGAGCGGCTCGGCGTAAGCCGTACGGTCATGCTGGTGTGCGTCATGGCGGCGGTGGCCGTCAAGGGCGTGGCAACGCCGTTCGCCGCGATGCTGGGTGACCGCTACGGGCGGCGGCCGTTGTGCCTGGCCGGCTGCGCGGGGTGCGCGCTGTGGATGTTCCCGATGGTGGCGTTGCTCCACACGGCGCAACCGCTGCTGATGTTCGTGGGCTTCACGGGCGCGCTGCTGTCGTTCATCACGATGTTCGCGGTGGTCGCGGCGTATCTGCCGGAGTTGTACGAGCCGCGGGTACGGTGCACCGGTGCGGCCGTCGGTTACAACCTCGCGGGGGTGCTGGGCGGGGCGCTCACGCCGATCGTGGCGACGACCATGGCGGGTGGTCCGGGCGCGCCGTGGGGTGTGGCGGCGTATCTGAGCGGTATCGCGCTGGTGAGCCTCGCCTGCTTCGCCCTGCTTCCGGAGACCCTGCCCGGACCGGCGGCGGACCCGGTCAACGAATCGGCGGCGGAGTCAGCGGCGGTATGAGGGTGGGTGGGGTCAGGTCAGGTCAGGTCAGGTCGGGTCAGCGCAGATCCTTCTTGCTGAGGAGATCGCAGCTGGTGGAGACGGGCGGACGCGTGCACGGGGCGGCCGGTTTCTCGGCGAGCCTGGCTGTGTCCGGGTCGTCGTTGTTGCGCATGGCGCTCTCGTGGGACTCGAAGTCGACGACGGCGACGGCGACGGCGACGGCGAGATAGCGGTTCGTTCGATGCGCTCGGTCTCGAAGCCGATGCGAACACCGGCCGGTGCGGTCCGCATTGCGGGCCGCACCGGCCGGTGTGCAGAGCCGGCGGGGGCGCGGGCACTGTGGCCGGCGCCCCCGGTGCGTCAGGCCTCGATGCTGTCCTTGCGCGTGTCCCCGGAGGAGTCCGACGCGTCGGAGGCGTCGGCCCCGGCTGCCGCTTCGCGCTCGGACTGCTTCTTGGAGGCGATCAGGCTGGTGATCGTGGTGATGATCAGCACGCCGCAGATGACCGCCAGCGAGAAGGGGATGGAGATCTCCGGGACATGCACCCCGGACTCGTGCAGCGCGTGCAGCACCAGCTTCACCCCGATGAAGCCGAGGATGACCGACAGGCCGTAGCTGAGGTGCACCAGCTTCTTCAGCAGGCCGCCGATGAGGAAGTACAGCTGCCGCAGACCCATCAGCGCGAACGCGTTGGCCGTGAACACGATGTACGGGTCCTGGGTCAGCCCGAAGATCGCGGGGATGGAGTCCAGGGCGAACAGCACGTCCGTGGAGCCGATGGCGAGCATGACGACCATCAGCGGGGTCAGCACCCGCTTGCCGTTGTGGCGGATGAACAGCTTGGTGCCGTGGTAGCGGTCGGCGACGCCGAAGCGGTTCTCGATGGACTTGAGGAGGCGGTTCTCCTCGAACTCCTCTTCCGGCTCGTCGGCGCGCGCCTCCTGGATGAGCTTCCAGGCGGTGTAGATCAGGAACGCGCCGAAGATGTAGAAGACCCACGAGAAGCTGGCGATGATCGCGGCACCGGCGGCGATGAATATCGCGCGCAGGACAAGGGCGATCAGCACACCGATGAGCAGCACCCGCTGCTGGAGGTGGGAGGGCACCGAGAACTTCGCCATGATCAGCACGAAGACGAAGAGGTTGTCGACGCTGAGCGACTTCTCGGTGATGAAACCGGCGAAGAACTCGCCGGACGCCTGGCTCTCGCCGGCCACCAGCAGGCCCAGGCCGAACAGTACGGCGAGAACGATCCAGACGACCGTCCAGGTTCCCGCCTCCTTGATCGACACGTCATGGGGCTTGCGCCCGATGAAGAAGTCGACCGCGATCAGGGCGGACAGACCAAGGATGGTCAGCGCCCACAGGGTCCAAGAAACGTCCACTGCGCCTCCGGCTTCGTACGGCTATCGATCAGCGTCGTCGCTGCCGGAGGTCTCTTCCACCCGGGGCGGCCCGATGTGTGTCACCGGGGTCACCACGGGCCGGCGCCCCGGGACATGGTCTCTGTCCGACCGTCCGTATTGACGGGCACGCCGCGTGGGAGTACTCCCCTCCGCGTAAAGAACAGTACCGCAAACACCAAAGGAAGGTAAAGGGGAAAGTAAAGAGAGACCCAAGTGCGCAGGTCAGAGCCGTCGGTGCGGGCGCGCTGCGGCGACCCGGGACAGCACGCCACGCAGGACCCCACTGCCCTCCGGCACACGCGACGGCTCGTACGTCCACGCGTGGCCGACCCACGGGTCGGCGAGGTGGTCGTCGGGGACGGGCGTGACGCGCAGCAGCGACCGCCACAGCGGGTCGAGCACCGGCCCGTACGCACGGCAGTCCTCGCGGTCCGCGACCATCAGCAGATGCACGCCCACGGCCGGGCCCTCATCGGCGAGGTACCGCAGCCGGGTGACGGCCCGGTCGTCGAAGCCGTGCGGGAAGTCGTGGACGATCAGCAGCTGCTCGGAGGTGTCCAGGTCGGGCGGGAGGGAGTCGGCCGCTCCGCCGCGGACCGCCATCTGCACCAGGTCCACCCGCTGCGTGAGCCGGTCCAGGACGGAGGCCACTCCCCCGGCGCCGGCCGCCGGACGCTCGGCCAGGACGCCCGACTCGACCAGCGGGGCCAGGGATCCGGCGGCCGAACCCGCCGGGTCGATGACATGGACGGTGTAGTCACCGGCCGGGTGGACCGCGACGAGCCGGGCCGCGAGCGACACGGCCGTGTCCATGGCAAGGCGCCGCAGCCCCGCCTCGTCCATGTCGGCGGCGGCCTCGGACCCGGATCGACCGCTGTCCACCCACAGGCCGCGCTCCAGCGGTAGCCGCATCAGCATGGGGATGCGCAGGTCGGGGCTCTCGGGGAGGTGCAGGTCGCCGAGGCGCATGGCCATCGGGGCCTCGGTCGGCACCCGGTAGGCGTGCCACACGGGGTTGTCCCAGCCGGCGAACGCGGCCGGCAGCGCAGGTTCGACGACCTCCGCCTCGGCGGTGAGCTGCGCCAGGTCGCGGTCGAGTGCCTCGCGGGCCCGGTCGGTCAGTTCGTCGCGCTTGGCACGGGCCGCCGCGCGGGCCGCGTCGCCGCCGGCGCCGATACGGCTGCGCGGGTCGGACAGGACGCGGTCGAGCTCCTGCTCCATGCGGGACTCGGCGAAATCGACGGCGCTGCGGTACGCCGCGGTGGTGCGGGCCAGGTCCTCGAACATGCCCCAGACCTGGTTGTACAGGCGTTCCTCCATGGTCCAGCCGGACGCGTCGCCCGCGACCGGCGGTGCGGGCTGCGTCGGTGCGGGCCGCGTCGGTGAGAGGGACGCCGCCGGTGGCGCGGCGACGCGGCGCGGGTGCGTGTAGTCGATGGGTCCGCCCGGGAGCGGGGGTCCGGAGGGCGGGGGCCCGGAGGGCCGGGGTGCGGCCGGGGGTGGCGCCTGTCGGCCGAGCGGAGCGGGACCGCCTTGGGTGCCGGCCGTGGCGGCCGGGCCGGCGGCCGGTCCCGGAGCGGCCGGTGGGGCGCCGTGGCGGACCCGGTCGCCTTCGGCGGTACGGGGAGGGGGCGCGGCCACCGCGCGGTTCAGGCCGCTCGCGACGGCTTCCTGGATGGCGTGCGCGAGGTCGGCGGCCGGGTCGAGGCCCTGGTCGGCGAGCATCGCGGCGAGGCCTGCCGCGTACCCCTGGCCGACGGCGCGGACCTTCCAGGCTTCGTGGCGCCGGTAGAGCTCCAGCGCGACCACGGCGGACTCGGTGGAGAGGCCGGTGACGGTGTACCCGGCGATCCCGGTGCCGTCGAGGCCGGTGACCGAGACGAAGGGCGCGGCGACGGCGCCGAAGCGGTCGGGGCCCCCGGCGCCGACGGGCAGGGCGAGGAGCACGGTCAGCCGGTGTACGCCGGCCGGGAGGGCGTCGAGGTCGACGGCGAGCCGGTGGTCGGCGGCGACCTGCCGGGAGACCTCCAGACCGGGGAGCGCGGGCGAGCCGGGATGGGCGACCCACTCGGCACCGCGGACCCGGCCGTCCTCGTCGCCGAGCGTGGCACCCGCCATGACCGGCACGCCGGCGGAGACCCGGATCTCGAGTCGGGTGTGGGGCAGGGGGTGGTTCTGCCCCCGTACCAACGCGGCCGTCATTCGCCTGTTCCCCCTCGCTGCCACGACAGCTCGACGCTGCTGTGGCTCGACGCTGCGGCAGCTCCCGGCGCCAGAGGGATCCGGGAGCTGCGGTTATGGACGCGGTGGGCCGCCCCCGGGGCGCTGCCCACGGGGTGCGGTCGACCCGCGCCGTACCGGTGTGGCTACAGGTGCGGCAGCATCGCCGGCATCAGGTCCTGGAACGTACGTCCGTTGGCCGGGTTGCCCAGGGCCGTCATCTGCCATCCGGAACCGGCCCGGTGCACCTTCGCCATGATCTGCGCGGTGTACTGGCCGCCGCCGTCCAGGGTGTAGCGGGCGAGCTCCTGGCCGTTCGTCTCGTCGACGATGCGGCAGAAGGCGTTCTGCACTTCCTGGAACGTCTGGCCGGTGAAGGAGTTGACCGTGAAGACGATCTGGTCGATGTGGACGGGGACGCGCTGGAGGTCGACGAGGATCGCCTCGTCGTCGCCCCCCTGACCGGCGCCGCCCACCAGGTTGTCGCCGGTGTGGCGCACCGAACCGTCATCGCTGACCAGGTGGCGGAAGAACACGACGTCCACCGGCTGCTTGTCGGCGAAGAGCACCGCCGACGCGTCCAGGTCGATCTCCCGGGTACGCGAACCGAACAGGCCACGGCGCGGAGCCGCCTGCCAGCCCAGCCCCATCCGCACGGCGGTCAGGGTCCCCCCGTCGCTCTTCTGCAGGTTGATGGCCTGACCCTTGGTCATGTTGACCGTCACGCGCTGTCCCCTCTCGTTGCGTTCCCCCGCGACGTCTGAGTGCGGTTGCCCAGCACCCTACGCAGGGGTGCGGAGGCGGCAGCAGGCCCGTCCCGCTTTTGTGTCGGTGTTGCAACACACCAGGTCTGGCACCGCGCGAGGTGTCGCACCGCACGAGGTGGGGCGGCCCGGTCGGCGGCGTCAGGCGATGCCGGCCTCCTTCATCTGCCGCAGCTCCCTCTTCAGCTCGCTGACCTCGTCACGCAGGCGTGCCGCCACCTCGAACTGCAGCTGCGCCGCGGCGGCCCGCATGCGCTCGGTCATCTCCTCGATGATGCCCGCCAGTTCGGCCGCCGGGCGGTCGCTGACCAGCTCGCCCTTGCGGGCGGCCGTCCTGCCGCCCTTGCCCACCTTGGCCCCGCCCTTGGGCGTGTGGGCGCCGAGGGAGGGCACGGGTGTCTTGGCGCCCTTGCCGTCCTTGGACTGGCGGTAGCCGGTGCCGAGCAGTTGCTCGGTGTCGACCTCCTCGCGCGCGATGGTGGCGACGATGTCGTTGATCTTCTTGCGGAGTGGCTGCGGATCGATGCCGTGCTCCGTGTTGTACGCGACCTGCTTCTCGCGGCGGCGGTTGGTCTCGTCGATGGCCTGCGCCATGGCCGGGGTGATGGTGTCCGCGTACATGTGGACCTGGCCGGAGACGTTGCGCGCGGCGCGGCCGATGGTCTGGATGAGGGAGGTGCCGGAGCGCAGGAATCCCTGCTTGTCGGCGTCCAGGATGGCCACCAGGGAGACCTCGGGCAGGTCGAGTCCCTCGCGGAGCAGGTTGATGCCGACCAGGACGTCGTAGTCACCGGCGCGCAGCTCGCGCAGCAGCTCCACGCGGCGCAGGGTGTCGACGTCGCTGTGCAGATAGCGGACCTGAATGCCCAGCTCCAGGAAGTAGTCGGTGAGGTCCTCGGCCATTTTCTTGGTGAGCGTCGTGACCAGGACCCGCTCGTCCCGCTCGGTGCGCAGCCGGATCTCGTGCACCAGGTCGTCGATCTGACCCTCGGTGGGCTTGACCACGACCTCCGGGTCGACGAGACCGGTGGGGCGGATGATCTGCTCGACGAAGCCGTCGGACCGGGACAGTTCGTACTGTCCGGGCGTCGCCGACAGATAGACGGTCTGTCCGATCCGCTTCTGGAACTCCTCCCATTTCAGCGGCCGGTTGTCGAGCGCGGACGGCAGGCGGAAGCCGTGGTCGACGAGGGTGCGCTTGCGGGACGCGTCGCCCTCGTACATGGCGCCGATCTGCGGGACCGTGACGTGGGACTCGTCGATGACGAGGAGGAAGTCCTCGGGGAAGTAGTCGAGGAGGGTGTTGGGCGCGGAGCCGGGCGCGCGGTCGTCGAAGTGCATCGAGTAGTTCTCGATGCCGGAGCAGGAGCCGATCTGGCGCATCATCTCGATGTCGTAGGTGGTGCGCATGCGCAGCCGCTGGGCCTCCAGCAGCTTGCCCTGCTTCTCCAGCTCGGCCAGGCGCAGCTCCAGCTCGCGCTCGATGCCGTTGATCGCCTTCTCCATGCGCTCCGGCCCCGCCACGTAGTGGCTGGCCGGGAACACGTACAGCTCCCGGTCGTCGGTGATGACCTCGCCGGTGAGCGGATGGAGGGTGGACAGCGCCTCGATCTCGTCACCGAACATCTCGATGCGGACGGCGAGCTCCTCGTACACCGGGAAGATCTCGATGGTGTCGCCGCGCACCCGGAAGGTGCCGCGGGTGAAGGCGAGGTCGTTACGGGTGTACTGGATGTCGACGAAGCGGCGCAGCAGCTGGTCGCGGTCCATCTCCTCGCCGACCTTGAGCGGCACCATCCGGTCCACGTACTCCTGGGGCGTGCCCAGACCGTAGATGCAGGAGACGGAGGCGACCACGATGACGTCGCGCCGGGTCAGCAGCGAGTTGGTGGCGGAGTGGCGCAGCCGCTCCACCTCCTCGTTGATCGAGGAGTCCTTCTCGATGTAGGTGTCCGACTGCGGGACGTACGCCTCGGGCTGGTAGTAGTCGTAGTACGAGACGAAGTACTCGACGGCGTTGTTCGGCAGCAGCTCACGGAATTCGTTGGCCAGCTGCGCGGCCAGCGTCTTGTTCGGCGCCATCACGAGGGTGGGCCGCTGGAGCTTCTCGATCATCCAGGCGGTGGTCGCCGACTTGCCGGTGCCGGTCGCGCCGAGCAGCACGACGTCCTTCTCGCCCGCGCGGATGCGCCGCTCGAGGTCGGCGATGGCCGCGGGCTGATCGCCGCTGGGCGTGTAGGGGCTGACGACCTCGAAGGGCGCCACCGAACGTTCGATCTTGGAAACGGGCCGCATGCAACCACCGTACGACCCCCCACTGACAGTCGGGGTCGGATCGGCCGGCGCACGGCCCTGCGCCGGCCTCCGTACGGCCCGGAGAACGGCCGGAGGCGCGGACCCTCAGCGGCCCCGGGAGCGCCGTCGGCCGCGCTGCGGGCGGGACCCCGACCAGGCGGCGGGGTCCGCCCAGGCGTAGTCGCCCGGGCGCCCGGACGGCACCGGGGAGGGCTGGGCGCCGCGGAGCGCGCCGCGCCGGCCCGGCTCCCCCGTCACGAGTCGCGGGTCGAACAGCACCACGACGCCGGCGAGCAGCAGGAACACCATCGGGCCGATCAGCATGGGGATCAGGAACGACGCGGCGTCTTCGGTACCCGGCACCCGGCCCTCGCCGTGCAGGTGGACGCGGACGGCGGCCATGCCCGTGTAGTGCATGCCGGTGACCGCGATGCCCATGACGAGGCTGGCGCCCAGACTGGGCAGGAAGCCGTGCACCGAGACGGCTGCCCAGAGGGCCGACGTCGCCGCGACGACCGCGATCACGACGGACAGGGCGACGGTGGGGGTGTCGTACTCGATGCCGCCGCGCAGGCGCATCCCGGCCATGCCGAGGTAGTGCATGGTGGCGATGCCGAGCCCGGTGAGGGTGCCGCCGGTGATCAGTGCCATCACGGTCGCGCCGCGGTAGCCGACGATGAAGATGCCGATGCCCACCATGACGATCGCGACGACGAGGCTGGCGAAGGTCGTGGGCCGGTCGTAGCCGATGGGCGACTCCTGGACCCTGAAGCCCATCATGGCGATGAAGTGCATGGTCCAGATGCCGGAGCCGATGGAGGTCGCGCCGAGGGCCAGCCAGCCGACGCGGACGCGTCCTCCGCCACTCAGCGACCTGGTGGTGCAGCGGAGGCCGAGCGCGCCGCCCAGGCAGGCCATCAGGTAGGCGGCCACCGGTGTGACCAGCCCGTAGCTGAATCCGTCGACTGTCCCCTGCATACCCGTAAGCCCTTCGCCCTGTGTGCCCCGCCGTCCGCCAAGCCGTCGTACCCGGTGCCGTGCCGTTGTGCTGGTGGTGCCATGTGTACCGGCTGGTAGGGGGGCGAGGCTACGGCGGGTGGCCGGCTGAACAAACATGCGGGCACCGATGCGCCGGCTGCGCCCGCCGCCCTGATGCGGTTTGCGGGAGTTCCATGCGTTTTCGGACTCCGAGTCGGCCGGTTGTCGGTGGTGGGTCGTACGGTGTCGGCATGGACAGCGATGTGCGATGGGTGGAGTGGGCCGTCGTCGGCAGCGACATCGGCCCCCTGATGCTCGCCGCGACCGGCGAGGGGCTCGTGAGCGTGGTGTTCCACGCGGACGACGCGGTGCGGGAGCGGGCCCTGAGGCGGCTGACGGGGCAGCTGGGCGCGGAGCTCGTCGAGGACGCGTCGGGCCGGCTCGCCGAGCCCATACGAAGGCTGGACGGGTACTTCGCGGGAGCCCTGACGGACTTCGGGCTTCCTCTGGACTGGTCGCTGACCAGCGGGTTCAACCGCCAGGTGCTGCGGGAGCTGGCGTCGGGGGTGCCGTACGGCACGGTCGTGGGGTACGGGGAGCTGGCCGAGCGAGTGGGACAGCCGGGGGCGGCGCAGGCGGTGGGCGCGGCCATGGGCTCCAACCCGCTGCCGGTGGTCGTGCCGTGCCACCGGGTGGTGGAGCGGGACGGGGGGATCGGCGGGTTCGGGGGCGGGCTGGAGACGAAGCGCCGCCTGCTGGCGCTGGAGGGTGTGCTGCCGCAGCCGCTGTTCTGACAGCGGCGCCGCCGCGGACCCGGAGGGCACCGCCTGCCGGCCGGGTACGGGCCCGACCCGGGTGCGGGGCCGGCCCGGGTGCGGGGCCGGGCCGGGTGCGGGGTCGGACCGGGGTGCGGGGCCAGGCCGGGTGCGGGGCCGGGCCGGGTACGGGGCCGGACCGGGTGCGGGGCCGGGCCGGGTGCGGGGCCGGATGCGGGGCCGCGGGGCGTCGGCAACCAGCCGGGGTACGGGGCCGTCGGCCTGGGTACGGGCCCGCAGGCCCCGAGGACGCCGGAACGAGCCGAGGTACGGGACCACGGGCCGGTCGGAGGCCGCCGGCCCTGAGGGCGCCGGTCACAGGCCCGGGACGGAGCCGCAGGCCCGGATACGGGGTCACAGGCCCGGGAACGGGGCCGCACACTCCGAGGACGCCGCGAGCCGGAGGGTACGGAGCCCGCAGGCCCGGGTAGGAGCCGCAGGCCCGGGAACGGGGCCGCACACTCCGAGGACGCCGACCGCCGGCCCGGGGCGGCGCCCGGCGTCGGCCCGGAGGGCACAAGCCGCGCGGGTCCGGGGTGTGGACCGCGCCGTCCACGGCGGGTGGGCGTGGGGGCCGGCTCGCCGTCGGGCTCAGGTTCGGCCGCGCCGCTCAGAGACAGATGTGGTACGCCTTGCGGAGCGTCTCGTGCACCGTCCACGTCGTACGGTCGCCCTCGCGCAGGACACAGGCGTCGCCCGGCCCGATCTCCAGGGTGTCGCCGCCCTCCACCGCCACGGTGGCCCGGCCGCCGACGACCACGAAGAGCTCGTTCGCCTCGGTGTCCGTCACGACTCCGGGCGTGATCTGCCAGATGCCGCGCACCTGCGTGCCGTCGGCGGATTCCCACAGCACCTTGCCGGTCACCACCGGTTCGCCGGAGACGATCTGCTCCGGGTCCAGCGGCTCGGGCTCCAGCTCGGCGTCCGGTAGGTGCACCGCGAAGGACGGTCGGTCGTGGGTTGTCGCGTTCGTCATGGGCGGTGACTGTACGCACCTCCCTCTGGCCACGCACGGTCCGGTGGCCACTGCGCGGTGCGCGCCCGTGGCGGGACGGCACCGAGGTTTGCGGCGGTCGCCACCGCGCCAGGGATGGGGCATGCCTGAGACCACAGTGACGTTGTCCGAAGAGGTACGGGAGGCGATGGCGGCGCACCGCCCCGTCGTCGCCCTCGAATCCACGATCATCGCCCACGGCCTGCCCCGCCCCCGCAATCTGGCCGTCGCGGAGGAGCTGGAGGCGCTGGTAAGGAAGGAGGGCGCCGTCCCGGCCACGATCGCCGTACTGGACGGCGTCGCCCACGTGGGCCTGGACAGGCGGCAGTTGGAACAGGTGGCGGGCGATCCGGGCGTACGGAAGCTGGGGCACCGGGATCTGGCGCCCGCGTTGGCGGCACGGGCGAGCGGGGCGACGACGGTGTCCGCGACGGCGTTCCTGGCCGCGCGGTCCGGTATCCGGGTCTTCGCGACCGGCGGGCTCGGCGGCGTACACCGCGAATGGGCGCAGAGCCAGGACGAGTCGGCGGATCTGCGGCTGCTCGCGCGGACGCGGATCACGGTCGTGTGCGCGGGCGTCAAGTCCATCCTGGACGTACCGGCGACGTTGCAGCGACTGGAGACCCTCGGTGTGACGGTGCTCGGATACGGAACGGAACACTTTCCCGGCTTCTATCTGACGTCCTCCGGCGAGCCCGTCGACTGGACGGTGCGGTCCCCGGAGGAAGTGGCGGCGGTGATGCGCGCCCAGGAGACCCTCGCGGTGCCGGGGACGCCCGGGGCGGCGCTGATCGTGGCCCATCCGGTCCCCCAGGACGAGCAGTTGGACCCGGAGCTGCACGACCGGGTGCTGGCGGAGGCGCTGGACGAGTGCCGGGAGCGGGGGATCGTGGGGCAGGCGGTGACGCCGTTCCTGCTGGAGTATCTGATGCGGCACACGGAGGGGGCGTCCCTGGAGGCCAACCTGGCGGCGGTCCGCGGCAACGTGCGGCTGGCGGCGCGGATCGCGGCGGCGGCAGCGGCTGTGCGGTGACGGCCCTTCTGATCGTCGGTGACGTGGTCACCGACGTGGTGGCCCGGCACCGCACGCCGCTCGTCCCGGCGACCGACACGGCGGCGGAGATCCGTACGCTGCCGGGAGGCGCGGGGGCGAACGCGGCGTGCTGGGCGGCGCGTTCGGGCTGCTCGGACGTGCGGATCCTGGCGCGGGTCGGGACGGACCGGGCGTCCTGGCACGAGGAGCGGCTGCGGGCCGCCGGGGTGCGGCCGCTGCTGGTGCGGGACGAGGAGGCTCCGACCGCGACGGTCGTGGCACTGGTCGACGCGGCCACGGAGCGGACGTTCCTCACGGACAGCGGCGCGGCACTGCGGCTGGCACGTGGTGACTGGTCGCCAACCCTGCTGGACGAGGTGTCCCATCTACACCTGTCCGGATACCTGTTCTTCGCCGCTCCCAGTCGGGAGGTCGCGTCGCTCGCTCTGGCGGCGGCGCGGGAGCGGGGCGTCCCGGTGAGTGTGGACCCGGCGTCGGCGGGGTTCATCGCGGGGCTCGGGGTGCGCTCCTTCCTGGATGCGGTGGAAGGCGTGGACGTGCTGTTGCCGAACGCCGACGAGGCCGCGCTTCTGACGGGCCTGCCCGATCCTTCGGACGCGGCGGCCAAGCTGAGCCACGGCTTCCCGCTGGTCGTGGTGACGCTGGGCGCGGCCGGTGCGCTCGTGGCTCGGTGCGGACGGGTCGTCGCGCGGGTCCCGGCACCACGGGTACGAGCGGTCGACTCGACGGGCGCCGGTGACGCCTTCACGGGTGCCTTCCTGGCGGCCCGCCTGTCCGGCGCACCCCCCTGCGAAGCCGCGGCGGCGGGCTGCCGGGCGGGCGCGCGAGCGGTGACGGTACTGGGCGGCAGGCCCCCCGAACCGTGAGGAGGCACGGTCGTTCGGGGTGACGCCGCCCCCAACGACCGCCCCGAACGACCGCCCCCAACGACCGGCGCGGGCCCGGCAGATACCGTGCCCTGCCCGGGGCCGCCGCCGGTCCGTGGCGCCCGTCAGTCGCCGCTCGCGGGTTCCTTGGCCCAGGCCGAGGTGACCGTGGCGAGGGCCTCGGTGACTGCGGCGGCCCGGGTGGGTGTCGTACGGATGTCGCGGCTGAACTCGATGTGCAGGAACGGCACGCTCGCCTCGGCTGCGCTGCGGCCCTGCATATTGGTCCGGCCCTCCAGCGGGCAGTCCCGCGCCCACGCGCGGCAGACCTCGAAGCCGCGGTCCCGCAGGGCGTTCGCCAGCTTCCTGCCCTCCCCGCGCGCGTCGTCGCCCTTGCCCGTGGACGCGATGACGTCGAAGTCCGGGGCGGTCGAGCGTGCGAAGCCGTGCAGTTGGAGGCCGGGCAGTCCGCGCCGGGTGAGTTCGTCGCACACGGCGTGGAAGACGGTGTCGCGACGGTGCGCCGCGTCCGCCGAGTTGCCCTTGCCGGCGTCGCGGTGTGCGCCCGCGAGCACGAGTACGCCGCCCGGCGTTCCGCGCAGGACCCTGACGCCGAGTTGTTCGGTCGCCTCGTCCGCCACGGGGTGCGGCACTTGCACCGACCAGCCGGCGCGGGCGCCCAGGTCGACGTAGACCCGGCCCCAGCCGCGCGGCGCTGCGCTGTCCTCCGCGCGGTCGGCGATCTCCGCGTACCGTCGCCCGGTGGCGCTGTCGGTGACGGTACGCAGGTCGAAGTCGACCGTGGAGAGCCGCTCGGTGGCCTCGGCGCGTCGGCCGTCGAGGAGCAGCCCGACGCTTTCGGCGACCGCGCGCCGCTCGGTGCGGGTGGGCGGACGGTAGCCGCCGTCCTCATCGAGGTGCGCGGTGAAGTCGGCGACATGGCGCCGCAGATCGACGGCTCCGTCGCCCCCGGGGGTCTCCTCGCCGGTCGGGGATTCCGGGCGCGCGGTGGGGCCGTCCTGCTGAGTGACGTTCAGCACAAGCACCACGAAAGCGCTGACCAGCACGATCGTTGCTGCAATTGTTACCAACTTCGTCCGGTTCGCCTTCATAGTTGTACGAAGATATCTGGGTGATGACACGCTCCCTCCCTCCCCGGTCACTTTCGACCGGTATCACCGCACTCGTCCTCCTTCTGGCGACCGCCGGATGCGGAATGCTCGGCACGGACGAGAAGCCGGAGGCGGGCGGGCCGTCGTTCACCGTCGCCGCCGCGGGGGACATCCTCATCCACCCGCAGCTCACCGAGCAGGCCCGCAAGGACGCCAAGGCCACGGGCAACGGCGAGAAGGGGATCGACTTCGACCCCATGTTCGCGGGGATCAAGCCGGTCATCAGCAAGGCGGACCTGGCCATCTGCCACTTCGAGCCGGTCGTGGGCAAGCCGGAGGGCCCCTTCCAGAGCTACCCGGCCTTCCTCGTCCCGCCGCAGATCGCCACGACGATCAAGGAGATCGGGTACGACACCTGCTCCTCCGCCTCGAACCACACCCTCGACCACGGCGTCGCCGGTGTCACCCGCACGCTGAACACCCTCGACAAGGCGGGCCTGAAGCACACCGGCTCGGCCCGCAGCGCCGCGGAGGCCGCGAAGCCGCTGATCATGGACGTGAAGGGCGTCAAGGTCGCCCAGATCTCCTTCGCCTTCGGTTTCAACGGCTTCGAGATCCCGAAGAACAAGCCCTGGCTGGTCAACCGGACCGACTTCAAGGCCATCGCCGCCGCCGAGCGGGCCGCCCGGAAGGCCGGGGCCGACGTGGTGATCCTCAGCATCCACTGGGGGCGTGAGAACTGGCCGAACCCGAGCCGTTCCCAGCTCCAGCTCGGCCGCAGGATCGCCAAGGAAACCGGCATCGACCTGATCATCGGCCATCACGCCCATGTCGTGCAGCCGATGGAGAAGGTCGACGGCACCTGGATCGCGTACGGCCTGGGGAACCAGGTCGCCCGCCACGACGTGCCCACCGGGCTGACCGAGGAGGGGGTCATCGGCTGGTTCGAGTTCACCCAGCGCGGCGGCACGTGGGACGTCAAGGCCAAGTACGTCCCCACCTTCGTGGACATTCCGCCGGACCCGGACGAGTCCGGCAAACTACCCGAAGGGGCCGTGGAGGACCACCGCCTGATCGACGTGGCCGCCGCCCTCCGCGACGGCAAGGACCTGAGCGACCAGCAGCGCTCGCGCTACCGCCTGGCCTTCGAGCGGACCCAGGGCACGATGCTCAACCGCGGCGCGGCGAAGGACGGGCTGAGGCCGCTGCAGGGGCTCCCTGAGTAGCGCGTCACACTTTCCCCTTCCGCGTACAACCAAACCCCCCGTACATCAGTCTGGGCATTCCGGAGTCGCACTCCTGTGCACCTCCGTGTGTCCACGCGCCCGAGCGGCGTTCGTCCCGCCCGGGCCCCCAGAGAGGAGCTAGCCCCTTGGCCGCTTCGCGTACGAAGCGGCGGCACAAGGTCCGCCGGAGAGCCGACATGTCCCTCTTGGGTGGCATACGTCCGCCCATTGCCGTTCTGTCAGCTCTGCTCCTCGCCCTCGCGGGCATCACCGCCCTCACGCTCGGCCGCGTCGGCCATGACCGCGTCCCCAAGGCGGTGCTGACCTCCCAGCAGCACTTCGCCGAGGACGGGGCCATCGCGCTGCGCGCCGCGGTGGACGAGAGCGTCACGGACCTGAACAGGTCCGCCGCGCTCTTCAGCGCCTCCGCCCCGATGCCCGCCGACGCCGTGCTCGACAAGGTCGGCAACGTGTACCAGAAGTGGCTGGGCACCGCCGTCATCGAGATCAAGTCGGGCCGGCTGCTCGCCGCCCGGGGCGAGCACATGCCCCTCACCGCCATCGACCGCACCAAGCTCGCCCAGGAGGGCGGCCTCGCCCCGCGCATGGTGCGGCTGAAGAACGGTGAGACGCGGCTGCTCTCCCTCGCCCTGCTCACCTGGCAAGGCGAGCCGCAGAAACTCCTGGTCGCCTCCAGCGCCCTGAAATTCCCCGGCATCAGCCTCGGCGGCTTCCGGGCGATCGCCGTGATCGACCAGGAGGGCCACGTCCTCAGCCAGGACGGCATCCCGGAGCCCGAGCAAGTGCTCACGGACCTGCAGCGCGCCGAGGTCGCCGAGTCCAACAAGCAGATGAAGGCCTTCGCCACGGCGGCGGCCGAGAAGTCCCGGCAGAACCCGCTCAGGAGCAAGGAACCCGGCTCCGGCGGCTTCACCGGCGTCAGCGGCAGCCTCTTCGGCGACCGCTACCTCGGCGACCGCTCCATCGCCGGATACGCGACGCTCGCCGCCCCCGAGGCCGGCGAGTCGACCGTCGCCACCGGCCTGGGCCTCACCGTCGTCGCGATGGTCAAGGTCGCCGAGCCCCCGGGCGTCGCCTCCAGCCCCCTCTTCGGCCTGATCGCCGCGGGCGCCCTCCTCCTCATCGGCGGGCTCGCCATCGCCGTACTCATCGGCACCGTGCAGCGCCCGCTGCTCCGGCTGTTCCTGGAGAGCCGCCGCATCACCCGCGGCGATCTGACACGCCCCGTGACCGTGCCCAAGTACGGCGAGACGGCACGGATCGGCATCGCCCTGGAACGGCTGCGCCGCCAGCTCGTCGGCACCGACGCGGGTGGCCCCGGCGACGCCGCGACCGGAGCACCGGTTGGGTCCCGCCGCCGCCGGATCGGCGCCCGCGCCCTGCTCGCCGTCTGCGGTGTGCTGCTGCTCGTCTGGTGCGCGCCGCTGCTCCTGCTGCTCAACCGGGCCGGCGACGCGGTCGTCGTACCGCAGCAGATGGTCAACGACCAGCGCGAGCGCACCGACACCCTGTCCGACCGGGTGCGTCGCGCACTCAACGAGGGCCACGCCGACCTGGCGTCGGTCGCCTCCCTCCTCGGTGACCGCACCGCCCCCGACCAGATGACCCTCGTACTCGAGCGCACCATGGCCGAGCACGCGCGGTACGCGTCGCTGTACGTCCTCGACTCCGACGGCAGGATCGTCGCCCACGCGGGTGAGGACGCGCACAGCCCCGCGGGCAAGGGGCCCTCCACCACGCCGCTCCGGGTGCTGGACGGCGACGGCAGGAAGCCGGTGATCATCGGTACCGCGGAGGTTCCCGGTCGTGCCGGAACCGCCGTGGTCGGTGAGTTCCGCATCGACTTCCTCAACTCGCTGCTCAAGCGCCCCGGGCTCGGCACGGTCCGCGTGGTGGACCAGGACCGCCGCGTGATCGGCGGCAACAACGGCTACCGCGCCTTCCAGGACCTGCCGAACGACCGGCTCGGCGCCCTCGTCAAGGGCACCAACCAGAAGGTCGGCATGAGCCCGCGCCCGAGCGGCGTCCTCTACCGCGACGGGAACGACATCCAGATCGCCGCCGCCGCACCCTTCGCCGGTGGCGGCGCGGCCAAGGATCTCAGCTGGACCGTGGTGAGCTGGCAGCCCGCCTCCGGGCTGGCCATCCCCGAGTACAGCCTGCAGAACCGCACGGTCCTCGCGGGGCTCCTCGGCGCCACCGCCGCCGCGGCCTGCCTCGGCTGGCTGCACATCGTCGTCGTACGCCCCCTGCGTGCCCTGGCGGACCAGGCCGAGGCGCTCGCGGACGGGGACCGCCGCACCGTTCTCTACCCGCGCCACCACGACGAGGTCGGCGCCGTCGCCCGCTCCCTGGAGCTGGTTCGCCAGCAACTCCTGGACCTGCGCAAGCGCGACGGCGGGCCGAAGACCCTCGCCGGAAGGAACTGACCAGCGTGCTCTTCCTCTACACCGTGCTGGTGGTGTGCGCCGCCATCCTGCTCATCGCCGGAATAGTCGAGCAGCGGCGGCACTTCACCAACCTCGAGCACATCCCGACCCGCGTGCTGGTCAACGGCATCCGGGGCAAGTCCTCCATCACCCGGCTGTGCGCCGGCGCGCTGCGGGGCGGCGGACTGACCACGGTCGCCAAGACCACGGGTACGGCCGCCCGGTTCATCCACCCCGACGCGACCGAGGAGCCGGTCTACCGCAAGTTCGGCATCGCCAACGTCGTCGAACAGATCGGCATCGTGCGCCGCGCGGCCGCGTACAACCCGGACGCGCTCGTCATCGAGTGCATGGCCGTCATGCCCGCGCTCCAGGAGATCAACCAGTCCAAGCTGATCCGCTCCACCATCGGCGTCCTCTGCAACGTCCGCGAGGACCACCTCGCCGAGATGGGCCCCACGCTGGACGACGTGGCGCGCTCGCTGAGCCGGTCCATGCCGGAGGGTGGCATCTGCGTCACCGCCGAGAAGGACCGCTTCCACATCCTCCAGGAGGAGGCGGACGCGCGGGACTGCAAGCTGGTCTACGCCGACCCCGAGACCGTCAGCGACGAGGAGCTGCGCGGCTTCAGCTGGTTCACCTTCAAGGAGAACGTGGCCATCGCGCTGTGCGTCGCCGACCTCCTCGGCGTGGACCGCGAGACGGCCCTGCAGGGCATGTACGACGCCCCGCCGGACCCGGGTGTCCTCTCCGTCGAGCGGTACGTCACCGAGGACGGCAAGAAGCTCCGCTTCGCCAACGTCTTCGCGGCCAACGACCCCGAGTCGACGCTGATGAACATCAATCAGCTCCTCGACCTCGGCGCCATCCACCGCCCGCTGAACGTGGTCATCAACTGCCGTCCCGACCGCGTCGAGCGCAACGGCCAGATGGGCGAGATCATCCCCGAGCTCGACCCGGAGCAGGTCTTCGTGATCGGCCACCCGGCGAAGAGCGCCATCGACGCGATCCCCGCCGAGTGGCGGTCGCGCGCGGTCGACCTCGGCGGCGACCGCCGCGACCCCGAGGAGTTCATGGCGCAGCTGCTGGGCCGGCTCGGCCCGGACTCCTCGCTGGTCGCCATCGGCAACATCCACGGCCAGGGCGAAGTCCTGCTGGAGCACCTCGCGGAGCTTCCGGCCGACGACTCCGCCGAAGAGCCGGGCGACGCGCCGGGGAGTGCGCCGGGCGGCGACGCCCCGGCGTCCCGACCGGCCGCGCCGAGCGAGACGATGCAGCTGTACGTGCCGCGGATCGACCCGTACCAGCAGTACCCGGAGGCGTACGAGGCGCGTTACGCGCCGCAGGCCGTACTGCCCCCGGCGCCCGGGACGGAGACGGGCTACGACCCGACGGGCTACGACACCGGCCGGGACGCCGGTCGGGGCACGGGCCCGGACACCGGCCGGGAGACCCCGCCGGAGCCGGGCACGGAGCCCTGGCCGTCCGTGACACAGCCGGAGCATCGCCACCCGGACGACCGGCCGGCCCACACCGACCGGCGGTACGCGGGCGAACAGCGGTACGCGGGCGAGCAGCGGTACGGGGGTGACGCGCCGCCCCACGCCGACGAGCGGTTCCCGGGCGACCTGCCGACCCGAAGCGAGCTCCCGGCCCGGACGGACCAGCGGTACGAGGCCGAGCGGCGCCACCCGGACGACCGGCCGGCCCACCAGGTCCAGCCCACCCGCGCCGGCCACCACCAGCAGCACCACCCGGGGGACCGGTCGGCCCAGGCCGAGCGGGACGCCCCTGGTGAGCGGCGCAGGGACGCCGCGCCGCACGGTGAACCCGCCGCGCAGCGCGGCCTGTTCGAGCCGCGCGTTCCCCCCACGCCCCCCGCCGACGACCCCCAGCAGTGGCAGAACTCAGGAGAGCAGCACCGTTGATCCCCTCCGTCCTCACACCCGAGATCGCCGCGGTCGGCATCGCTCTGGGCCTGCTCTTCTCCCTGGTCTGCTACCTCACGACCAACCTGTCCCCCGGCGGCATGATCACCCCGGGCTGGCTGGCGCTGACCCTCGTCGAGGACCTCCAGCGCGCCGCCATGGTCGTCGGCGTCACCGTCCTCACGTACGTCGGCACGCTCCTGATGCAGCGCTTCGTGATCCTCTACGGCAAGCGCCTGTTCGCCGCCGTCGTGCTCACCGGCGTGATCTTCCAGGCCACGGTGATGATCGTGCTGTCGCTGGAGTTCCCGCTGATGTACAGCAACCAGACGCTCGGTTTCATCGTCCCCGGCCTGATCGCCTACCAGCTGGTACGCCAGCCCAAGGGCCCCACGATGCTCGCCACCGGCTCGGTGACGCTCATGGCCTATGTCGTCCTCACCGCCGGGATCCTCCTCGGCGTCATGCCGTCCGCCTGACCAACGGAGTTCCGCGATGCCCCCGAAGAAGAAACGCCCCGTCCTGCACGCCGCGACCGTCCTCGCCCTGCTCGCCGGCAGCGCGTACCTGACCGTCGAACTCCGCAAGGAGGAGCAGGCGAAGGCCCCCGCCGTGCAGGCCGTGACCGACAGTCCGCTGCTGGAGTCCAGCAACGGGCAGATGAGCGGCGCCCAGAAGTGGGAGCGGCTGAAGAACCCGGAGCGCTCGGTGCTGCTCGGCGAGGACGGGCAGGTCCTCGCCACCTTCACCGACGGCGCGCGCACCGCCACACTCCGTGGCCCGAGCCGCACCTTCACCGAGGCCGCGAACACCAAGTCCCGGGTGGTGACGGACGACTGGGTGCGGCTGATGCCGGAGCCGTGGCGCAAGGGCGCCGAGAAGGAGAAGTGGTTCAAGGACTGGTTCAAGGAGTTCTACGGCAGCGAGGAGGACGACATCTTCGCGTTCGCCTTCCAGTACATGGAGGGCGCGCCGGTCAAGAAGGACGACGAGGGCATCGCCTACGCCGGTGACGCCTCCTTCGGGCCGCTCAACCCGGAGGGCAGCGCGGGCGGCGACCTGCGCGAGGAGCTCTCCGACTTCTACGACTACCTGGGCATCCCGTACACCTTCCGCGACGGCACCTCGGTCCAGCCGGAGGCGAAGCGCACCCGGTCCGTGGACTGCTCGGGCTTCCAGCGGCTGGTGTGGGGCTACCGCGCCCGCTATCCGCTGCGGGCCTCCGACCAGAAGGGCGACGGTCTGCCCCGTACGGCGAACGGCATGGCCCGCGCCAGGATCGGCACCGAGATCATCCCGCTCAAGGGCGTCGGCCCGAAGGACCGCCCCCGGTCGATCGACGTGCTGCAACCGGGTGACCTGGTCTTCTTCAAGCTGGACCAGCGCACGGGTCAGCGCCTCGACCACGTCGGCTTCTACCTCGGCGTCGACACGGACGGCCACCGGATCTTCGTCTCCAGCCGGGAAGAGGTCAACGGCCCGACCATCGGTGACAAGGGCGGTACGTCCCGGCTCGACGGCAACGGCTACTACGCGAGCACGCTGCGCAGCGCCAAGCGCCTGTAGCGGGAGGTTTCTTGCCGGGCGCGGGGGCACTCTCGCGCGACGGGCAACGGGCACGGGGCCGCTAGCCCGTGCCCGTCCAGGCGGGGTGGAGCGGGTCGTCGGCGCGTACGACGACGTCGGCGGCCTCCGCGGGGGTGACCTCGTTCTCGTACCGCTCGAAGGCGGGCAGCGTCCACGGCTGGTCCGTGCGGCGGGCGAGGGCGGCGGGCGACACCCTCAGGTGCACCGTCACGTCGAACGGGAACCAGTGCCCGAGCAGGAACGGGCCGTGCAGCACCAGCACCCCGCCCGGCGCGAGCCGTGTGCGGGGACTGCGGGTCGCTCGGTCCGTGACCGGGTCCCACAGATCGGGCAGCACCAGCCCGGTGCCACCGGGCTCCAGCGGGGCGAACACCTCGCGCCAGAGGGCTCCGGTGTCGAACCAGCCGCTGTAGTACGCGTCGGGGTCCTCCTTCCCGTACTCGTACCGGAGCGACGCCGGCCGCAGGAAGCCCCCGGTGCCGATGACCGCCACCGCCCGTCCACGCAGCCGCAACGCCTCGGCCAGCAGTCGGGCGGGCTCGTCGGGGCGGGCGGCAGGCGGCCCGTCGATGCCGACTTTCAGCCAGGGCCCGCCGTCGCCGGGACGCTCCCCGTCCACGTGCGCGGCGAGGGCGTCGGCCAGGCGTTCCCGGGTGATCGGTTCGAATCTCACGGCTTCATGCTGCCCGAGGGTTGACGCCCGTCTCCACCACGATGATCTGATGGAGTCGGGTGGTTGCCAGAGGGGAACCATGTACCGGTGAGGAGCACGCACAGCGATGGAGACCGCGCTGATTGCTGTGATCGGCACGCTGCTCGGCGCGGTCGTCACGCACTTCTTCCAGGGCCGGGCCGCGCAGCGCACCGCCGCCCTCGCCCGTGCCGAGCAGTTGCGTCAGGAACGGATCGCCACGTACAGCGCGTTCGCCGGTGCGGTCGTCGAGTACCGGCGGGCGCAGAACGCGCGCTGGTACCGCAGGAACGGCTCGCGTGCGGAGGAGGCGCGCATGGAGTCCTACGAGCGGCGGGCCGCCGCCCGGCAGGCCCTGGTCCGGGTGCAGTTGGTCTGCGCCGACCCGGAGACCGTCCAACGGGCCCGGGACACCTTCGAGCTGACGCACTGTATGCACGAGGCCGGGGACGAGGCGGAGCGCGAACGGCGCTCGGAGCGGGCGGTCGAGGCGCTCACCGCCTTCATCGAGGCCGCGGCGCCCAGCGTGCGCTGACATGTCCGTGTCGGCGCCGATCGTGGTGATCGAGCCGCTGAGGCGACGCCTCCGGTGCGCGGAGTGCCTCGGCGGCCCGCTGTCCCGGATGGTCCTGGAGTCCCACGCCCCGCTCTGCCTGGACTGCGCCGACCTCGGTCACCTGGTCCACCTGCCGCGCGGCGACGCGGCGCTCACCCGCCGCGCCCGCGAGGCGAGCGGGCTGTGGGCGGTGGTCGTACGCCACAACCGGCGCCGGACGCGGTACGAGCGCCAGGGCATCCTCGTCGAGGAGGCCGCCCTGGCGCGGGCCGAGAGGGCCTGCCTTGCGGACGCCGAGGCGCGGGCGCGCCGCCGGGTCAGGGACGGGGAACGTCGTGCCGCGGAGGACGTGCGGTTCACGACCGCTCTGGCCGCCGAGATCCTGCGTCTCTTCCCGGGCTGCCCGCCGGACCGGGCCGCCTCCGTCGCGGCCCACGCGGGGCTGCGGGGAAGCGGTCGGGTGGGGCGGACGGCGGCGGGGCGGGCACTGGACGAGGGCGCGGTGACGGCAGCCGTCCGGGCGTCGGTGCGGCACCTGGACACGGAGTACGACGCCTTGCTGATGCGGGGCGTCCCCCGCCGCCAGGCGCGTACCCGTGTGGCACCGGTCATCGACGCGGTGCTGGGGTCCTGGCGGCGGTGAAACCGGGGCTCAGGCGACGCCGTCGCGCGCGGGGCGGCGGAAGCGGCGGTAGAGGACCGCGCCGCCCAGCATCATGCCCAGGGCGGTCGGCACACCGATTCCGAGCAGGCCGTCGGCGGCGCCGGTCTCGGCCAGCGGCGTGGTGGCGGTCTCGATCACCGGAGCGGGTTGCGGCCCCTGGGGCGCCGTGGGGGCGGGACCGTCGGTCAGTGGCGGCGTGGCCGGCTCGTCGCCCTTCGGGGGCTTCTGCGGCGTCACCGGCGTCTTGCTGCCCCCGTTGCCGGAGGTGTTGCTGGAGGCGTTGCCGAAGGCGGGGTTGAGGATGCCGACGAGGCTGACCGAGTTCCCGCTGACGTTGACGGGCAGATCGACGGGCAGCTGGATCCCATTGCCGGAGATCACCCCGGGGGAACCCTTCGCGACGCCTTCCGCCGTGGCACCGCCGCCGCTGCCGCCGCCGGCGTGCGGCGTGCCCGGCTTGTCCTTGTGCGCGGCGCCACCGCCGCCCTTGTTCGCGCACGTGTTGCCCGCCGCGGGGTTGAGCAGCCCGACCACATTGACCGTGTTCCCACAGATGTTGACCGGGACGTCCACCGGCAGCTGCACGGTATTGCCGGAGACGAGCCCCGGCGAATCGGCCGCAACGCCGGCCGCGTCCGAGTCGGCGTGCGCATAACCCGCCGCCAGAGCGAGCGCGCCACCCGTGACCATCAGTGTGGCCAGACCACTTCGGCGAGTGTGCCTCATGGCTTCCTGCCTTCCGGAGAATTTCACGGGCACCCGCCCGCACCGGAATTAACGCGTTACAGCCAAGTCGGTTATGACGCAGCCGCCATTCACCCCATCGAGTGGCGCTGTAATCGAACCCTCACAGGTCCTCTACGCCTTGCACGCCTGAATGCGCCGTCCTGTCCCGTACACCACCGATCCGGGTGAATCTTCCGCCCGTTGCCCACCCTCCCCGTTCAGCGCCCCAGCAAGCCGGCCAGTGCGCCGACCGGGTCGGCGTCGGGGGTACCGCGGGGCCACCAGTCCTCGCGGTCCGGGTCCGACTCGTAGCCGTACCAGAGGCCGTCGCGGCCGTAGCGGAGTTGGAGGGAGCGGGTGGACAGGCGGTTGCGCCAGGGGCGGAAGTGGGCGAAGTCGGCGGCGATGAGGGCCGGGCGGGCGCGGTCGAAGGGGCCGGCGGGCGGGTCCCAGGGCTCCTCCAGGACGGTGAGACCGGCGATGCCACCCTGGCGCCAGGCGGCCACCGCGCGGGCCAGGTCGGCGGGGGTGCGGTCCAGGGCGGCGGCGAGGTCGCGGTAGAGGGCCCGGGTGGAGGCGGTCAGGCCGGAGCCGGGGTGGGCGGCGGCCAGGCGGACGGCGTCCTGCCAGGGGGTGAGCGCGGCCACCGGGTCGTGGCCGGTCGTCAGGAAGGCGTGGGCGCGGGCCGCCGCCTCGGTGGCGAGCAGTTCGAGGGCCAGGGGGTCGGGGGCGTCCGGGTCCTCCGGGTACATCGGCGGGCGGCCGGGATGGGCCGGCGCGGGCAGCGGAGGCGGGAGAGCGGGCAGCGGGGCGGGCGCGGCGGCGAGGGCCTCGCGGGCGGGGACGGTCGGCATCCGCGGGGGCTGGGCGGTGGTTTCGGCGGCCGACCGGGCGGCGTTGCGGTGGCCGAGCGCGGCGAGGATCTCCTGCTCGCCACGGCCGCGCATCAGGAAGAGGACGAACGGGTCCTCGTCGAGGAGCCGCGCGGCCTGGTAGCAGAGGGCCGCCGCGTGCTTGCAGGGGTAGCCGTGGTCGGGGCAGGAGCAGTCCGGGATCAGGTCCCCCGGGCTGGGCAGCAGGTCCGCGACGGCGGCCAGGGCGTGCGGCACGTCCTTGTCGAGGAGGGCGGCGATGTGGTCGGGGCGGGCCGCGGCCGCGTCCAGGAAGCGTTCCCAGTCCTCGTCGCCGAGGACACGCAGCCGGATCTCCGCGCGGTACGGGCGGGGTCTGCTGCCGTGCACGTAGGCGACGACCCGGCCCGGGGTCACGGTGATCGCGTCGACATGGCCGGTCGCGGCGTAGGCCCTCCCGCGGGCCAGGCGTGCCGGGTCCAGGGCGGTGTCCTCCAGGGCTTCCACCCAGGCGTTGCCCCACCAGGTGGCGGCGAACCTCCCGTCGTCGCTCCGGGCGGGGGCGAGCTGCGGGAAGGTGCGGCGGTGGTCGTCGTGCGGCGGGGCCGGGCGGGGCGCGCCGCTACGGGAGCGGCCGGAGCCGGAGCCGGCGGACGCCGGGCCGGAGTGGGGGCCGGAGCCGGCGGGGCGGTGCGGGGTCATGACGGCCTCCTCAGCGACACGAGGTCGGCCAGCTCGCGGTCGGTGAGCTCCGTCAGCGCCGCCTCTCCCGAGCCGAGGACCGCGTCGGCCAGGGCGCGCTTCGTCCGGAGCATCTCCGCGATGCTGTCTTCCACCGTGCCCTCGGCGATCAGCCGGTGGACCTGGACCGGCTGGGTCTGGCCGATGCGGTAGGCACGGTCCGTGGCCTGCTCCTCGACGGCCGGGTTCCACCAGCGGTCGTAGTGCACGACGTGGCCCGCGCGGGTCAGGTTGAGCCCGGTGCCGGCCGCCTTGAGGGAGAGGACGAACACCGGGACGTCACCGGCCTGGAACCGGTCCACCATCCGCTCCCGTTCGGCCACCGGTGTCCCGCCGTGCAGGAGTTGGGACGGGACGGCTCGGGCGGCCAGGTGCGCGGTGAGCAGCCGCGCCATGGTCACGTACTGGGTGAAGACGAGGACCGACCCGTCCTCGGACAGGATCGTGTCGAGCAGTTCGTCGAGGAGGGACAGTTTTCCGGAGCGGCCGGCCAGCCGTGCCGGGTCCTCCTTCAGGTACTGGGCGGGGTGGTTGCAGATCTGCTTGAGGGACGTCAGCAACTTCATGATCAGGCCGCGGCGGGCGATGCCCTCCGCCGCCTCGATCCGCGCCATCGTCTCCCGTACGACCGCCTCGTAGAGGGTGGCCTGCTCCCGGGTGAGGGCGACGGGGTGATCGGACTCCGTCTTGGGCGGCAGCTCCGGGACGATGCCGGGGTCGGACTTCCTGCGGCGCAGGAGGAAGGGGCGGACCAGTCGCGACAGCCGTTCCACCGCCTCGTCGTTCTCGATCTGTTCGGCGTTCTCGACGGCGCGGGCGTGGCGGGAGCGGAACGCCTTGAGGGGGCCGAGGAGTCCCGGGGTCGTCCAGTCGAGCAGCGCCCACAGCTCGGAGAGGTTGTTCTCGACGGGTGTGCCGGTGAGCGCGACGCGCGCGGGCGCGGGGATGGTGCGCAGCGCCTTCGCGGTGGCGGAGAACGGGTTCTTGACGTGCTGGGCCTCGTCCGCGACGACCATCCCCCACCGCTGGGCGGCCAGTTTCTCGGCGCTGGTGCGCATCGTGCCGTACGTGGTCAGGACGAACCCGCCGTCCAGCCCGTCCAGGGAGCGGTCGGTGCCGTGGAAGCGGCGCACGGGCACACCGGGCGCGAACCGGGTGATCTCGCGCTGCCAGTTGCCGAGGAGGGACGCCGGGCAGACGACGAGGGTGGGCGCGCGGTGGGCGCGGCGCAGGTGGAGGGCGATGAGGGTGACGGTCTTGCCGAGGCCCATGTCGTCGGCGAGGCAGCCGCCGAGGCCGAGGGAGGTCATCAGGTCGAGCCAGGCCAGCCCGCGCAGCTGGTAGTCGCGCAGGGTGGCGTCGAGGCCGGGCGGCTGGGGGACGGCGGCCGGGCCGGCGACGAGCCGGTCGCGCAGTGCCGCGAGCGCGCCGGCGGGGACGGCGTCGACGGTCTCTCCGTCCACCTCGGCGGTGCCGGTGAGCGCGACGGCGAGCGCGTCGGCCGGCTCCAGCAGGCCCAGCTCGCGCTTGCGCGCCTTGCGTACGAGCGCGGGGTCGACGACGACCCACTGGTCGCGCAGCCGCACGATGGGGCGGTGCGCCTCGGCGAGGGCGTCCATCTCGCGCTCGGTCAGCGGGTCGCCGTCCAGGGCCAGCTGCCAGTTGAACCTCAGCAGTCGCTCGCTGTCGAAGAACGCCGTGCCGTCGGTGGCCGAGCCCGGCGCGGGCCGCACGACCGCGGCGGCGGTCAGGGAGCGGGCCAGCTCCCTGGGCCAGTGCACGGTGACGCCCGCCGCGCCGAGCCGGGCGGCGGCGGGACCCAGCAGCTCGTACAGCTCGTCCTCGGTGAGGGTCAGCACATCGGGCACGTCCCGCTCCAGCAGGCGGGCGAGCGGCTGCCATACGCGCGCGGCGCGGCGCAGCGCCAGGACGGCGTCGATCCGGGCGCGGGGTCCGAAGTGCTCGTCGGCGGAGCCGGACCACAGGCCGGCCGCGTCGATCACGAGGGACGGGTCGGCGAGGCTGTGCACCTGGACGAGGGCGGCGGCGGCCTGCCGCTCGCCGCCGCCCTCGTGCGGGGTGTCGAAGAGGTCGTGCGGGGACAGGTCGAGGCGGAGCGAGACCCGGACCCCGGCGTCCATGCCCGCCGCCGCCTCGGCGGCCCAGGCACGCGCGCGGGGCAGGTGCTGCGGGGTGCGGGCCGCGAACGGCGCCCCCGCGGCGAAGGGGGCGGCGGGGGTACGGGGCAGGGTGTCGGCGACCGCGTCGAGGAACGCCCGCACCAGGGCCTCCGGCTCGGGCAGCCTCAGTGGGCGCGGTCCGGGGACGGGTGTGGCGTGGGCCTCGTACGGCATGGCGGCGGCAATGGCCCGCAGGTGGGCGATGTCGTCGGCGTCGAGCGGTCCCGCGCGCCAGGCGTCGAGGTCGTCGGCGGTCAGCCCCGGCAGCAGCCGTCCGCGCGCGGCCAGGTGGAGGGCGTGGAGCGCGGCGGCCCCCCAGGATGCCGCCGCGGGGTGGGCGCCGGGGTCGTGCCGTGCGGCGACGAGGACGGGGAGGGCCTCGCCGACGGGCAGGACGACGGCGGGCACGGTGCGGCTGCGCACCCCGGCGCCGTGCGGCCGTACGACCGTGACGGTGCCGATCCTGGACGCACCGGCGCTGTCCGTGGCTCCGGGCGGGGCGCCGGCGGCGGTGCCGGCTCGGGACGGGCCACGGGTGCCCGGAGCGGCTTCGTACGGGCCGCCGGGGTCGGTGCCGTACCGGTGGGAGCGCGGCTCCGCGACCGGGCCGGGGGCCGCCACGGTGGCCGGGGGCCGGGCGACGCCCCACAGCGCCGGAACGCCCGCCGGGTCCCGCCGGCCCGCTACGCCCGTCACGTCCGCGGGGTCCGTCAGGTGCGCGGGATCCGGCAAGGGGTCGCCCGTCACCGACCAGAAGGCGACGCGGCCGTCGCGGGGCAGCGCGGCGGGGAGGAAGGTCGCCGCGCACAGGGGCGGCAGACGGTGGTGCGTCGGACCGGGGCGCACGGCCGGTCACCTCCCCTCTCGCTGGTCGGGTCCTGGATCATCCCTGACCCACGACCTTACGGGTGGGGTCCGACAATCGGCCCGTACGCCCTCAGCGCACCCCTCTCCACAGCGCCCGCTCCCCTGCCCGCGGGTCCTCGACCAGGCCCGGCGCGATGTCATCGAAGATCATCGTCGCGCGCGCCGCCGGGTCGTACGCCGCCCAGCCCGGGTCGCCGCTCGTCGCGAACGCCACCCACGCCCCGTGCATCGCGTCCGCCACCGCCTGCGGCGGGTCCTCGCCGACCACCGGGGCGTACGTCGGGTCGTCCAGGCGGTCGAAGACGTAGGCCAGCTCGCCGGCGTGGCAGGCGCCGAGCCGCCCGTCGAAGGCGGAGGAGCGCCGGGCGAACTCGTACATGTACGAGCCCGGCACCGATTCGGCGAGCCGGATCGCCGGAATCCGGTAGAACCAGTCCGTCGCCATCGCGTCGAAGATCTCGCCGGGCGCCGCGCCCGGCCGCGCGTCCCGGTAGACGGGCAGGGCCTTGTCCGGGTCGAGCCCGTACGCCTCGGCGGTCGCCCGCAGTTTGGTCTCGGCCAGCCGGTGGAGCCGCCCGGTGGGCACGAGGAACAGCCGGTACTCCTCGCGGTTGCTGCCGATCAGCAGGTCGACGCCGCAGTCGGCTCCCGGGAGGGCGAGCCCGTCGGTGACCGGTTCGAAGGGCATCGCGTTGAGCGCCGCCTCACCCCAGACTGCGGGGTCGGGGCGGGCACCGATCTCACCGCGCAGTTCGGCCTGGGCGGCGAGGAGCCGGTCGAGCGGTACGGCGGCGAAGGCGTCGGCGGCCGGGGCGATGGCCAGCTTCTCAGCGAGCCGGGCGGTGATCCGGCGGGCCGTCTCCGGACGCACGAAGTGGTGGGCGGCGCCGCTCTGCAGGATCGCCCGCCGGAACAGGCCGCGCGCCCGGCCGTCCGCGAGCAGGACGCCGATGGACATCGCTCCGGCCGATTCGCCGAAGACGGTCACCCGGTCCGGGTCGCCCCCGAAGGCGGCGATGTTGTCCCGTATCCACTCCAGAGCGGCCAGTTGGTCGAGCAGGCCCCGGTTGTCGGGCACACCGTCCAGGTGCAGGAAGCCGTCCGTGCCGAGCCGGTAGGCGAGCGACACGAACACCACGCCGTCGCGGGCGAACGTGCCGCCGTCGTACGCGGACGTGGACGCCGACCCGTTGGTGAAGGCGCCCCCGTGCAGCCACACCATGACCGGCAGGCGGGCGCCCGGACCGGGCGAGGGCGTCCACACGTTGAGGTTCAGGCAGTCCTCGCCCGCGATGGTGTCCTCGGGGATGAGGACGTCGAAGGGCGGCGTGTACGGCGCCTTCGGGGGCGTCGGCCCGTGCGCGGTGGCGTCGCGTGTCCCGCCCCACGCGCGCGGTGGAGCGGGCGGGCGGAAACGGAGCCGGCCGAAGGGCGCGGCGGCGTAAGGGATCCCGAGGAACGAGGCCACCTGGCCGTCGGCCGACAGTCTGCCGCGCACCGTGCCCTGCCGCGTCGCGCACACCGCTTCCATCGGTACCCGGCCCCTTCGGTCGACGTCGATGCGCCCAGTGTCGCCCCAGTGTCACCCTGATCGTGTCGAAGGGGTGCGGTGGACCAGTGGCGGACCGGCTTGGGCCCGGCGCCGGGGATCGCGAACAGCAGGGCGGGCAGGGCCTGCGGGACACACACCGGATGTCGGCGCGGTGGCCGAGAAGGGCGTCGGCGGACGGGACGGTGCGGGCGCGGGCGTGAGCGTGGGCGTGGGCCACCGAGGTGGACCGGGCCCGTGCCGGGAACTCATCGCTCCTTCGGCCTCGTTCGTACCCACGTCCGGTCATCCGTCAGATAGGCGTCCACCGCGAGCCCCGCCTGGTCCGCGTACCGCTCGAAGTCCTCCTCGGTCAGCGGCCGGGACAGAAAGGTCTGCGTCCACCGGGCGTCGGGGAAGACGTATTCGGCGAACACCGAGTCCACCCCGTCCCCGACCGGCTCGGCCGAGACGATCCGTACGGTGTATCCGGCCGGGTCCACCCACTCGCGCGGCAACCGGGTGTGCGCGTCCGGGCCTTCACGCTGGATCAGGACGCAGCCGTCGTCCTTGACGTGCCGTCGGCAGGTGGCGAGGAGCGCGTCGCGCACCCGGTGCTCACCCGCGTGCACCAGGAACGACGCGAGCAGCACGACGTCGAACCGCTCCGGCAGGTCGAGCGTCTCGATCGGGCTCCGTACGGTGGTGACGCCCGGGGTGCGGCGCCGGAGCCGCTCCAGCATCTCGGCCGACTCGTCCACGGCGGTGACGGTGAATCCCCGTTCCCCCAGGGGACCGGTCAACCTGCCGGCGCCGCTGCCCAGTTCGAGCAGGGTCCCGCCCGCCGGTGCCGCGGCGGCCACGATGCCGGGCTCCTCCCCCGCGGCCAGCCGGTCGTACAGCTCGACGGAGCAGCCGTCCGGGGTGATCGCGCCCGGACCCGTCCCCTCGTATCCCTTGCGCATCCGTCCTGTCATGACGGAGGAACGACGGGACGGACGCGCCCGTTCCCGTCATCCGCCCGGACGCACGTCAGTTGTGCGGGTACCGCTCCCGGGGGTGCACCGGCTCCCCGTGATCCATGGATGCGGACACGAACTGGAGGCACAGGTCGTCGGCGAGTTCGGCGATCACGCCCTTGCCCTCGGTCGCCGCCAGCCACGCGGCGGGCAGGTGGACGTCACCGTGGTGGGCCCCCAGGAGGTTGCCGCAGATGGACCCGGTGGAGTCGCTGTCGCCCGAGTGGTTGACGGAGAGGAGCAGCGCCTCGGCGACCGATTCCGTGCGTGCCAGGGTGCAGTGGACGGCGATGGCGAGGGCCTCCTCGGCGACCCAGCCCGCGCCCAGGGATTCGACCTTCTCGGCGCTCGGCGACCGGCCGTCGGCGGCCAGGTCGACCGCGGCGCGCAGGGCGGCCGTGGTCTCGTCGTGACCGGGGTACCGCCGCAGGATCTCCAGGGACCGCAGCACGGCGCCCTCCGGGGTGTCCCCCTCCAGCAGGTGCGTGACGATCGCGGCGAGGGCCCCGGCGGCGTAGTAACCCGTCGGGTGGCCGTGCGTGATCTGCGCGCACCGGGCGGCCAGCTCGAACGCGCGCCGGGCGGGAACACCCATCAGGCCGAACGGCGCCGACCGCATGACCGTGCCGCATCCCTTGGAGCCGGGGTTGACGGGCCCGGGCGCGCCGAACGCGCCGAGCGGGTCCGGTACGTGTCCGGCCGCCACGCCGGTCAGGCAGGCGTTGCCGGGTGCCCTGCGCGCGTACAGCCAGGGCTGCTCGCGCAGCCAGCCGGTACGGATGGGGTCGTCGCCGCCGCGCCGGGGCGGGGAGGGGTGGTTCTGGGTGTCCAGCCAGCGCGCGTACGCGTTCCGCACGGCGGCGGTCTCGCCGCCGCCGATGCCCTTGCCGGCCGCCCGCGCCTGCGCCCGGATCAGTCCTTCGACCGTGAACAGGGTCATCTGGGTGTCGTCCGTGACGCGCCCGGTCATCCCTTCCGCGTCCGGCACCGGGCCGGTCACGCCCTGTTCGCCGTACGTCCGGCGGATCGCGCCCAGGGAGAGGAACTCCACCGGGTTGCCCAGGGCGTCACCGATCGCCCCGCCCAACAGGCATCCACGCACCTTGGCACGCCGGACCGGCGTGTCCTCCCACGACTCGTTCACCATGCGGCTCTTCCCCCGCTCGCCTCGTGTCACATGTCGGCCCGCTGTGGGTACCCGGCACAGGGCCAACAGGGGAGCGAGCGTCATGCGCACGGGCAGTGAACCCAGGACCGCACGCAGTCCGCTGCGGCTCCGGTTCTGGCTGAGTCTATGGGGGCTGATCTGGGCGGTCGCCGGCACGGTGGGCTTCGCCCTGGCCGGGCGGCCCGGCTGGGCGGTGGCCTGTGGCGTGCTGTTCGTGGTGGTCACGGCGGACCTGGCGTTCGTCGTGCGGCACATTCGCCAGGGCCCGCACTATCAGCCGGGCCGCGATGTGCCGCCGTACGAGCCTTAGGACCAGGCCGGGGGGGGCGCCGCCTCGGGGGCGGGCGTCAGCGCGCGTCGAAGCGCGCGGCCTCCAGGTACTCCGGCTTCGGGTCGAGCGCGGCGGCCAGGCGGAAGTGGCGCTTGGCCTGCTCGGGCCGGCCGGACCGCTGGAAGGTACGGGCGAGCGCGAAGTGGGCGAACGCGTTGTCCGGCTCCCGCTCCAGGACCAGCTCGAATTCGAGCTCGGCCGGGCGCAGCTGTGCCGCCGCGAAGAAGGCGCGGGCGCGCAGCAGCCGGGCCGCGGTGTTCTCGGGGTGGGCCGCGATCACCGAGTCGAGCAGCTTGACGGCCCCGCGCGGGTCCCGGGCGGCGAGCAGCTGCTCCGCCGCGCGATAGTCGATGACGTGGGTCTCCGGGTTGGTTTCGGGCACGCTCGCATCCTTCCCTTCGCTCCGGCTGTTCAACATCCGGGTCGCGGGCGGTATTCCTGGTGCGGGCCCGTCCCTAGCGGGCGGCGGCCCGCCGGGTCAGCTCCGCCCATACCGTGCGGACCTGCGGCTCCAGCGCCTCGAGGGGTCCGTCGTTGTCGATGACCAGGTCGGCGATGGCCAGCCGCTGCTCGCGGGTCGCCTGGGCGGCCATGCGCGCCCGGGCCTCGGACTCGGTCATTCCGCGCAGCCGTACGAGTCGGTCCAGCTGGGTTCCGGGGGACGCGTCGACGACGACCACGAGGTCGTGGAGGGGCGCGAGGCCGTTCTCGGTGAGCAGCGGTACGTCGTGGACGACCACGGCGTCGGGTCCGGCGGCGGACTGGAGCTCGGCCGAGCGGGCGCGCACCAGCGGGTGGACGATGCCGTTCAGCGTGGCGAGACGGTCGGGGTCGGAGAAGACGATGGCGCCGAGCCGGGGCCGGTCCAGGGTTCCCTCGGGCGTCAGGATGTCGGGTCCGAACGCGTCGACGACGGCGGCGAGCCCGGGCGTGCCGGGCTCGACGACCTCGCGGGCGATCCTGTCGGCGTCGATGAGGAGCGCGCCGTACGAGGCGAGAAGCCGCGACACCTCGCTCTTGCCGGCCCCGATCCCACCGGTCAGCCCCACGGTCAGCATGACCGGCCTCCACCTTTCGCTGTCCCCGCGTGCACGGGGAGCACGTCCCGGCCGCGCTGGTTCGGGGAGCACCTCCCGGCGTCCCATCCGGGCGCGGCGCCGAGCAGCTTATCCAATCGGCCCCGGGCCGCGGTCGGCCGACGTCGCCCTCAGCCCGCGTCGCCCTCGCGCTCCGCCAGGAACCGCTCGAACTGCCGGCCGAGCTCGTCGGCGGACGGGAGCTCCACCGGTTCCGCGACGAGGCTGCCGCGCGTCTCGGCGCCCGCCATGGCGTCGTACTGGTGCTCCAGCCCCTGCACGAGCGCGACGAGCTCCTCGTCGCCCTCACCGATCTGGCGCTCGATCTCGGTCTGGGTGCGCTGGGCCTCGGCGCGCAAGGTGTGCGCGACGCCCGGCAGGACCAGGCCGGTCGCGGCCGTGATCGCCTCCAGGGCGGTGAGCGCGGCGTCGGGGTACGCGGACCGGGCCAGGTAGTGCGGTACGTGGGCGGCGACCCCGAGCACGTCGTGCCCGGCCTCCATCAGCCGGTACTCCAGGAGGGCCTCGGCGCTGCCCGGGACCTGCGCCTCGTCGAACGGGCTGCGGTGCCCGGGCATCAGGTCGATGCGGTTGCCGTGCGGGGTGAGGCCGACCGGGCGGGTGTGCGGGACGCCCATGGGGATGCCGTGGAAGTTGACCGAGAGGCGGACGCCGAGCCGCTCGACGATCTGCCGCACGGCGGCGGCGAACCGCTCCCATTCGACGTCCGGCTCGGGGCCGGACAGCAGCAGGAAGGGCGCGCCGGTGGCGTCCTGCACGAGGCGGACCTCGATGCCGGGCGTGTCGTATCCGGTCCAGCGGTCGCGCCGGAACGTCAGCAGCGGGCGGCGGGCCCGGTAGTCCACAAGCCTGTCGTGGTCGAAGCGGGCCACCACCTGGTGGGGCAGCGATCCCAGGACGTTGGCGACGATCTGCTCGCCGGCCTCGCCCGCGTCGATGTATCCGTCGAAGTGGTAGAGCATGACCAGGCCGGCCGACTCCTGGGCGAGCGCCATGTCGACGACGGCCAGGCCTTTCGGCTCCCATGCGTACAAACCCTGCGGATCAAGCACGATTACCGCTCCTCCTCGTGTCCATAGGGGAGAACGTCACTCGCCGCACAGTGATTCCCACTCCCGGCGAGGCAGTTGGCGCACCTGGTCCAGACCTTGACATGCCCGCGCCCCCCTCCCTACCGTCCCGGGGCAGCACGCGCGTTCAGACACCCGCCCGGCGTACACGTAAGCGAACCCGACGGGAAGGCCCCCTATGCGCACCCGAACGCCGCTCCCCGCCCTGCTGGCCACCCTGCTCACCACCGGCGGCCTCACCCTGCTCACCGCACCGGCCGACGCAGCCCCCACCCACCGGGCCCCGGCCGGCCAAGCCCCCGCCGGCGCCGCCGCGGTCATCGACGTGTCCACCGCCACGCAGCTCACGTCGGCGCTGACCGCCGCCCGCCCCGGCGACACCATCCGCCTCGCCGACGGCACGTACAGGGGCAACTTCAAAGCCACCGCACCCGGCACGCCCTCCGCCCGGATCACCCTTACCGGCTCCTCCAGGGCCGTGCTCACGGCGGGCGGCGGCTACGGGCTCCACCTCAACGGCGCGTCGTACTGGACCGTCCACGGCATCACCGTCACCGGCGGACAGAAGGGGATCATGCTGGACGCGGCGAACGGAGTCGTCATCGACGCCGTCACCGTCCACGGCCTGGACATGGAGGGCGTCCACTTCCGCACCTCCAGCAGCAACGGCGTCATCAAGAACTCCCGCATCCACGACACCGGCAACGACGGCCGTGGCATGGGCGAAGGGATCTATGTCGGCAGCGCCAACACGCTCACGGACAAGAGCGACCACATCCAGATACTGAACAACGTCATCGGCCCGGACGTCGGCGGCGAAAGCATCGACGTCAAGGAGGGCACGACCGGCGCGAGGATCATCGGCAACACCTTCGACGGCCGGGGCATGACCGGCGTCCACTACGACGACTCCTGGGTGGACGTGAAGGGCAACGACGTCCTCGTCGAGAACAACACCGGCCGCGACACCCTCAACAACGGCTTCGAGATCCATACGCAGCAGAGCGGCTGGGGCTGCGGCACGGTCCTCCGCGCGAACAAGGCCGACCTGACCGGCGCCACCGGCGCCCACCGGTATGCGATCCACGCCCCCCACCACTCCTCGTCCTGCCGGACGACGGTGTACGCGGACAACACCCACACGGGCGGTCGCGGCCTGGTCACACCCGGAGTGCCGGTCACGGGCTGGGGAGACGGGAGCGCCACGGCACACGACTGAGGCCCGCCCCCTTCCGGGGACGGGCCTCAGTACCGTACTAACTACCGCTCAGCGGTGAGCCGATCGAGCTCAGCTCTGGCCGCCGGCCAGCTTCTCGCGCAGGGCAGCCAGCGCCTCGTCCGACGCCAGGGCGCCGGAGTTGTCGTCCGACTCCGAGGAGTACGAACCGCCGGACACACCCGCCGGGGCACCGGCCGGAGCGGCGGCGCCACCCTCGGCAGCGGCGGCCTCGTCGGCCTCGCGGGACTTGATGACCTGGGCCTGGTGCTGCTCGAAGCGCTGCTGCGCCTCGGCGTACTGGGTCTCCCACGCCTCGCGCTGGGCCTCGTAGCCCGGCAGCCAGTCGTTGGTCTCCGGGTCGAAGCCCTCGGGGTAGATGTAGTTGCCCTGGTCGTCGTACGACGCGGCCATGCCGTACAGCGTCGGGTCGAACTCGACCGAGGCCGGGTCGGTACCGAAGGACTCGTTGGCCTGCTTCAGCGAGAGGCTGATGCGGCGGCGCTCGAGGTCGATGTCGATGACCTTGACGAAGATCTCGTCGTTGACCTGGACGACCTGCTCCGGGATCTCCACGTGGCGCTCGGCCAGCTCGGAGATGTGGACCAGACCCTCGATGCCCTCGTCCACGCGGACGAACGCGCCGAACGGAACCAGCTTGGTGACCTTACCCGGGACGACCTGACCGATCTGGTGCGTACGGGCGAACTGCTGCCACGGGTCCTCCTGCGTCGCCTTCAGCGACAGGGAGACACGCTCGCGGTCCATGTCGACGTCGAGGACCTCGACGGTGACTTCCTGGCCGACCTCGACAACCTCGGACGGGTGGTCGATGTGCTTCCAGGACAGCTCCGAGACGTGGACGAGACCGTCGACGCCACCCAGGTCCACGAACGCACCGAAGTTGACGATCGAGGAGACGACGCCGGAGCGGACCTGACCCTTCTGCAGGGTCGTGAGGAACGTCTGGCGCACCTCGGACTGGGTCTGCTCGAGCCAGGCGCGGCGGGACAGGACCACGTTGTTGCGGTTCTTGTCCAGCTCGATGATCTTGGCCTCGAGCTCCTTGCCCACGTAGGGCTGGAGGTCGCGGACACGACGCATCTCGACGAGGGAAGCCGGCAGGAAGCCACGGAGGCCGATGTCGAGGATGAGACCACCCTTGACCACCTCGATGACGGTGCCGGTGACGATGCCGTCCTCTTCCTTGATCTTCTCGATGGTGCCCCAGGCCCGCTCGTACTGGGCACGCTTCTTCGAAAGGATCAGGCGGCCTTCCTTGTCCTCCTTCTGGAGAACAAGGGCCTCGATCTCGTCGCCGACCTTGACGACCTCGTTCGGGTCGACGTCGTGCTTGATCGAGAGCTCGCGGCTCGGGATGACACCTTCGGTCTTGTAACCGATGTCGAGCAGGACCTCGTCCCGGTCGACCTTCACGATGACGCCGTCGACGATGTCGCCGTCGTTGAAGTACTTGATCGTCTCGTCGATCGCGGCGAGGAAGGCTTCCTCGTTACCGATGTCGTTGACCGCAACCTGCGGGGTGGTGGCGGTGGTCTCGGTGCTGCTCGTCATGTGGGAAAGGGCTCCGGTACGGACATTGAAGTCGTAGGTACTGCTACGCCGAGAGCCCGTATCGCAGCTGCAGAAGCCGGACAGCCAAGGAAGCGCCTGCCCGGAGGGATGGCGCCTCGACAACCGAGGGGACATACAACAGATGCGAGCGCGGCCTGCTCCGTCTGAGGCGCGCAGGCCCGCAGCGCAACCTTTAGCATACGGGGACGGTCGGACAGGGTCAATGCGCGAAGGCGCACACCCGGGGCAGAACCCCGCATACCCGGCACATTTAAAGTTTCCCGAGGCCATCGCGGCCGTATGGAGGCGCAGGTGACCGCGCGCTCCTGGACGAAACCACAACGGCGGGGCGGGATGATCCAAGAGTACGAACCGGAAGCCACGCGGCGACGAGCCGACGACGCGGAGAGCAGCCGGGCCAATCGCGGCTGGTGGGACCGGAACGCCGACGAGTACCAGACCGAGCACGGGGCCTTCCTGGGGGACGACCGCTTCGTCTGGGGCCCCGAAGGGCTGGACGAGGCCGACGCGCGGCTGCTCGGGGACGTCTCCGGGCTGGACGTCCTGGAGATCGGCGCGGGCGCCGCGCAGTGCTCGCGCTGGCTGGCCTCGCGGGGCGCCCGCCCCGTCGCCCTGGACCTCTCCCACCGGCAGCTCCAGCACGCCCTGCGGATCGGGGCGGACGTACCCCTGGTGCAGGCCGACGCGGGAGCGCTGCCCTTCCGGGACGGGTCCTTCGACCTGGCGTGCTCGGCGTACGGGGCGGTGCCCTTCGTCGCCGATCCGGTGCGGGTCTTCCGCGAGGTGCGCAGGGTGCTGCGGCCGGGCGGACGGTGGGTGTTCTCCGTGACCCACCCCATCCGCTGGGCGTTCCCCGACGAGCCGGGCCCCGAAGGGCTGTCGGTCTCCGCGTCGTATTTCGACCGCACCCCTTACGTCGAGCAGGACGACGAGGGGCGCGCGGTGTACGTCGAGCACCACCGCACGATCGGGGACCGGGTCCGGGACGTGGTGGCGGGCGGGTTCCGCCTGGTCGACCTGGTCGAGCCGGAGTGGCCGGAGTGGAACACCCAGGAGTGGGGCGGCTGGTCCCCCCTGCGCGGAAACCTGATCCCCGGGACCGCGATCTTCGTCTGCGAGCGCGCGTGATCCGTGACGAGGGCCTGGCCCTTCCCGTACGGACCGCCCTGCCCGAGCTGGAACGGGCCCTGGACACGCACGGGGCGGCGGTGCTGTGCGCCCCGCCCGGGAGCGGCAAGACCACCCTGGTGCCCCTGGCGCTCGCGGAGCGCGGCGCGCGGGTGCTGGTGGCCGAGCCGCGGCGGATCGCGGTGCGGGCGGCGGCGCGGCGGATGGCGTGGCTGCTGGGCGAGGAAACCGGCGGCCGGGTGGGGTTCACCGTGCGTGGCGAGCGGACCGTGTCGCGCGAGACGGTCGTCGAGGTCGTGACGACGGGTGTCCTGCTGCAGCGGCTCCAGCGCGACCAGGAGCTGGCCGGCGTCGACGTGGTGATCCTCGACGAGTGCCATGAGCGGCACCTGGACGCGGACACGGCCGCGGCGTTCCTGCTGGACGTGCGGGAGACCCTGCGGCCGGAGCTGCGGCTGGTGGCCGCCTCCGCGACGACCGACACGGAGGGCTGGGCGCGGCTGCTGGGCGGCGCCCCCGTGGTGGAGGCGACCGGCGTGGGCCACGCGGTGAACGTGGCATGGGCTCCGCCGCCCCGGCCGGTGCGCCCGCCGCACGGAATGCGGGTGGACCCGGCGCTGCTCGGGCATGTCGCGTCGGTGGTGCGGCGGGCGCTGGAGGAACGCGCGGGGGACGTGCTGTGCTTCCTGCCGGGCGTGGGGGAGATCGCTCGGGTGGCGGGGCTGCTGAACGGCCTTCCGGACGTCGAGGTGCTCCAGGTGCACGGGCGGGCGCCGGCGGCGGTGCAGGACGCGGTGCTCTCCCCCGGGCGGGGTCGGCGGGTCGTCCTGGCCACATCGGTGGCCGAGTCGTCGCTGACGGTGCCGGGGGTGCGCGTGGTGGTCGACTCGGGGCTGGCGCGTGAGCCGCGAGTGGATCACGCGCGGGGCATCGGCCGGCTGACGACGGTGTGGGCGTCGCAGGCCGCCGCCCGGCAACGCGCGGGGCGTGCGGGGCGTGAGGCTCCGGGCACGGTGTACCGGTGCTGGTCGGAGGCGGAGGACACGCTGCGGCAGCGTTTCCCGGCGCCCGAGATCCAGCTGGCCGACCTGACCGGGTTCGCGCTCCTGGCGGCTGCCTGGGGTGACCCGGACGCGGCCGGTCTGGCGTTGCTGGACGCGCCGCCCGCGGGGGCGATGGGGGCGGCGCGGGCGGTGCTGTCGGCGATCGGGGCGGTGGACGCGGCGGGCCGGGTGACGGACCGGGGCGTGCGGATGTCCCGGCTGGGTGTGCACCCGCGGCTGGCCCGGGCGCTGCTGGACGGGGCGCCGCGGGTGGGGGCGCGGCGGGCCGCCGAGGTGGTGGCCCTGCTGAGCGAGGAGCCGCCACGCGAGTACGGCGACGACCTGTCGGCCGCGTGGCACGCGGCCCGGCGGGGCGGCGACGGGTACGGCGCCCGCTGGCGGCAGGAGGCCCGGCGGCTCGCGGGGCAGCTGGACGGTGCCGTGGACGGCGGCCGGTCGGTGCGCGACGACGCGGCCGTCGGGGTCGTCACCTCGCTCGCGTATCCGGAGCGGGTGGCCCGGGCGCGGGGTGAGGGGGCGTTCCTGATGGCTTCGGGGACGGGCGCGGAGCTCGCGGAGGGATCCGGTTTGCGGGGTTCGGAGTGGCTCGCCGTCGCCGTCGCGGACCGGCCCGCGCATGCCGCTTCCGCGCGGGTGCGGCTGGCCGCCGTGATCGACGAGGACGCGGCCCGGGCTGCCGCCCGGGAACTGCTCGTCGCGGGCGAGGAGGTGCGCTGGGAGGACGGTGACCTGGTCGCCAGGTCGGTGGAGCGGCTGGGCGCCGTCGAGCTGACCGTACGCCCGTTGCGGGACCCGGCTCCCGCGCTCGTACGGGAGGCGCTGGTGGAGGGGTTGCGGCGGGAGGGGCTCGGGCTGCTGCGCTGGTCGCCGGAGGCGGTCGGGCTGCGGCAACGGCTGGCGTTCCTGCACCGGGTGGTCGGCGGGCCGTGGCCCGATGTGTCGGACGCGGCGCTGCTGGAGCGCGCCGGGGAGTGGCTGGAGCCCGAGCTGTCCCGGGCACGGCGGCGGGCCGACCTCGGCCGTATCGACGCCGGTCAGGCGCTGCGGCGGCTGCTGCCGTGGGCGACCGGGGACGCCGCGCGCCTGGACGAGCTGGCGCCCGAGCGGATCGAGGTGCCGAGCGGGTCGCGGATCCGGGTCGAGTACGGCGACGGTGACCAGCCCGTTCTGGCCGTGAAGCTGCAGGAGATGTTCGGCCTGGCCGAAACGCCCCGCGTGGCGGGCGTTCCGGTTCTGGTGCACCTGCTGTCCCCCGCCGGCCGGCCCGCGGCCGTCACGGCGGACCTGGCGTCCTTCTGGCGTGAGGGATACCGCTCCGTGCGGGCGGAGCTGCGCGGCCGGTACCCGAAGCATCCGTGGCCGGAGGACCCGTCGGCGGCGGAGCCGACGCGCCGGACGAACGGCAGGCGCTGACCGGCCCGCGGCTGCGGCTGCGGGAAGGGGTGCGGCTGCGGGGAGGGGCGCCGGGACGCCGCACGCCCCGCCGGACGGCTGCGGCGGGGCGTGCGGGGTGCGGCGTGGTGCCGGACCGGCGACCGGTCAGGCGGACTCCTCGACCTCGACCTCGACGGTCAGGGTCGCGCCGCCCGCGGTGGTGAGACGGAGCAGGAAGGTGCCGGTGGCGCCGTCCGCGTACATCTTCGGGAGGGTGACGATGCCGTCGGCGTCGGTCTTCAGGGCGTCGAGCGTGCGGACGGGCTTGCCCTGCTCGTCCTTGAAGTAGGGGCCCTTGTCGTTGACGGTGGGGTCGTCCGCGGCCTTGACCAGGGTGGCGGTCACCGCGACGCCGGACGCGACGGCGCCCTTGTACGTCGCCTTCACCCGGACCTGGTCGGCGAACTCCGCCTCCGGCTCGGCCGTCAGCGCCTTCTCGTCCGTCCTCGCCAGCGCGTCCGCCTCGCGGGCGGTGACGGTCGCGGTGTAGTCGACCGCGGGCAGGGAACGGCGTACGACGGTGGCCCGGACGGTGAACTCGCCGGTCCGCTCGCCCGCCTGGATGCGCGGCGCGGTGGCCGTGCCGTCGGCGTGCGTGGTGACGGTGGCGCTGGTGACGGCTCCGGTCCCGGCCGTGAAACGGGCTTCCGTGGCGCCGATGATCTCGAACTTCACCTCGACCTCGGCGACCGGCTTGCCCTTCGCGTCGAGCGCCGCGACCTCGGGGCGCTCGGTGAAGCGGCTGCCCGCCACCGCGGTGAGGTCGGCGGTGCCGGCGTCCTTGAGGAGCGCGACCCTCTCGTGCGGCAGGGGCGCGGGCTTCGGCGGTGTCGTCGGTTCCGGCGGTGTCGTCGGCCTGGTCGGGGGGGTGGGCGTCGGCGTGGTGGGGGTGGTCGGCTCCGGCTTCGTCGGCGTCGTGGGAGTCGTCGGGGCCGGCTTCGTGGGCGCCGGGCCGGGCGTCACCGGGGGCACGCTCGGCGTCGGCGTCGGTGTGGGGGTCGGCGCCGGGAGGGTGTCGCTGCGGTCGACCGGCAGAGCGCCGGTGCCATCCGGGATCCGGTGCGTCCCGCGCTTGTAGTACTCGAACCACGACAGAACCGTACGAAGGTACTCAGTTGAGCGGTTGTAGCTCAGAATCGCCTTGTCGAGGTCGGCCTTGACGGCGAGGTCGCGGTTGTTCGCGCACAGGTACATGCCGGCCGCCTGCGCGGCGTCGTAAATGTTGTTCGGGTCCTTGCGGCCGTCCCCGTTGGCGTCCTGGCCCCAGCTCTCCCACGTGGACGGGATGAACTGCATGGGGCCGACCGCGCGGTCGTGCGTGGAGTCACCGTCGTACGCGCCGTTGTCGGTGTCGGAGATGTTGGCGAAGCCGACACCGTTGAGGACGGGGCCCAGGATGGGCGTGAGGGTGGTGCCGTTGGCGTCGACACGACCGCCGCGCGCCTGACCGGACTCCACCTTGCCGATGCCCGCGAGGAGCTGCCAGGGCAGGTTGCAGCCGGGGTCGGCGGCCTTGAGGTGCTGCTCGGCCTGCTTGTACGCGGCGAGGACGGTCGCCGGTATGCCCGCCTCCGCGGTGCCCGTGGCGGGCAGGTCCACGGAAGCGCCCGGCTTGTTGGGTGTGTTGAGCGGCGGCAGGTCGGTGTAGTAGGGGGAGTTGCCGGTGGCCGACGTTCCGGGGGGCGGCGGGGTCGCCTCGGCGGCCTGCTGGTCGCCGCCGTCGGCGGAGGGCGTGACGCCCGGTGCCTGCGAAGCGGAAAGAGCGGCCACGGCGGCCGCGGCCACCGCGGTGCTGGTGGCTCCCTTGCGCAGCCGGCGCCCCATGTGCCCTGCCATACGTGTGGTCCCTCCCCGTTGACGGCTGCCCGCGCTCCCCAGCGCGGGACTGTGCAGACACTACGTCAACTCGGGGCGTCGGCACAGCGCCGTCTGACCGGTTTTCACGTATTCGTCACTCCTTGGTTCACCGGAATGCGGAGTGCGAAGGTCACGCATACTGGCCGCCGTTGACTCATCGCTCAAGGGGGACCGCCCATGCCGTTCACGCTCAGCCATGCGGTGGCCGTGCTGCCGGCGATACGACGGTCCGGAACGGCGCGCGGACCGCTCGTCGCGTCCGCGCTCGTCGCCGGCTCGTTCGCGCCCGACATGACGTATTTCGCCGACACCGCGCTGCCCGGCGCGATGCGCTTCGGGGACGTCACGCACGGGGTGGTGGGGGTGGTGACGGTCGATGTCGCCATCGCGGCGCTGCTGGTGGGGGTGTGGCTGATGGTGCGTGAACCGCTGGTGGCGCTGTTGCCGGAACACCGGCAGGGGCGGGTACTGGCGCTGGTACGGGGGCGGCCCTGGCGTGAGCGGCGGCTTGCCGCGCTCGCGGCGTGGTTCTACGTCTCGGCGGTCATCGGTGCGACGACGCACGTGGTGTGGGACGCGTTCACCCACCTGGACCGGTGGGGCATGAAGGTGCTGCCGGTCCTCGGGGAGGTGGTGGCCGGGTTCCCGATGTATCTGTACGCGCAGTACGGCGGTTCGGCGGTGGCGTTGGTGGTGCTGGTGTGGTTCGTGGGCAGCGCGGTACGGCGCATGCCGGCGGGGCCGGCTCCGACGCCGGCTCGGGTCGCGGTTCCGGTGCTCGGGCCGCGGGGCCGGTGGCTTGCGGTGGGGCTGCTCGGCGCGTGCGTGGTGGCGGGGGTCGTGCACCGGTGCGCGCGGTGGTACGCGTACTGGGGGCGGATCGAGACACCGCTGGACATCATCCCCACGGCCTGCTTCGGCGCGGGGGCGGGGCTGGCGGGGGGAGTGCTGCTGTACGGCGCGGCGATGCGGCTGCGGCCGGCGGCCGGGGTTCGGGGCGCGGCGGGTCAGGGGGCGGGGGACTTCTCCGCCCGCAGACCCTGACGGGGGGAACGAGGTGCGGTGGCTGACGCCCCGCTCCCCCGCTCCCCCGCAGCTTCCTCGCGGGGACGGCCCTGCCGGACGGTCGTCCCGCGCCGGTCAGTGGGGCGGCGGCCCCGCCCCCGCCCCACTGCGCGGCAGCTGCGACGCGCCGCCGCCGCGCAGGGCGATGTCAGGGACGGGCGCACCCGGGTCGTGCTCGCGTTCGCCGACTCAGTGGGCCGCGGAGTCCCAGTTCAGGCCCACGCCGACCGAGACGTCGAGGGGGGCGCGGAGGGTGACCGCGGTGGACATCTCGTGGCGGACGATCTCCTCGACCCTGGTGCGTTCGCCCGGGGCGACCTCCAGGACGATTTCGTCGTGGACCTGGAGCAGCGTCCGGGTGGTGAGGTCCGCCTCCCGCAGCGCGCGGTCGACGCGGAGCATCGCGACCTTCACGATGTCGGCGGCCGTGCCCTGGATGGGGGCGTTGAGCGCCATCCGCTCGGCGGACTCACGGCGCTGGCGGTTGTCGCTGTTGAGGTCCGGGAGGTAGCGGCGGCGGCCGAGCATGGTCTCCGTGTACCCGGTGGCGCGGGCTTCGTCGACCACGCGGCGCAGGTAGTCCCGCACCCCGCCGAACCGCTCGAAGTAGGTGTCCATCAGGGCGCGCGCCTCGCCCGCCTCGATGTTCAGCTGCTGGGAGAGGCCGAAGGCGGACAGACCGTAGGCGAGGCCGTACGACATGGCCTTGATCTTGCGGCGCATCTCCGCGTCGACGGCCGACCTGGACACGCCGAACACCTGGGAGGCGACCGTGGTGTGGAGGTCCTCGCCCGAGGTGAACGCCTCGATCAGGCCCTCGTCCTCGGAGAGGTGGGCCATGACCCGCAGCTCGATCTGGCTGTAGTCGGCGGTCATGAGCGACTCGTAACCCTCGCCGACGACGAACCCGTGCCGAATCGCGCGGCCTTCGTCGGTGCGCACCGGCACGTTCTGCAGGTTGGGGTCGGTGGACGAGAGGCGTCCGGTCGCCGCGACCGTCTGGCTGAAGGTGGTGTGGATGCGCCCGTCCGCGGCGATCGTCTTGATCAGGCCCTCGACGGTGGAGCGCAGCCGGGCCTGCTCGCGGTGGCGCAGCATGATGACCGGCAGCTCGTGCTCGGTCTGTGCGGCGAGCCAGGCGAGCGCGTCCGCGTCGGTGGTGTAACCGGTCTTGGTCTTCTTCGTCTTGGGGAGGTTCAGCTCGCCGAAGAGCACCTCCTGGAGCTGCTTGGGCGAGCCGAGGTTGAACTCGTGGCCCACCGAGGCGTGGGCCTCCTTCACGGCCTGCTGCACCGCGCCGGCGAACTGCTGCTCCATCGCCTCCAGATGGGCGCGGTCGGCGGAGATGCCGTACCGCTCCATCCGGGCCAGCAGCACCGACGTGGGCAGTTCCACGTCGTGCAGCAGCTCGGTCGCGCCGACTTCCTCGAGCTTCTCGCCGAACGCGTCCCCCAGGTCGAGGATCGCGCGGGCCTGGGACATCAGGGCGTCGGCCTCGGCCTGTTCGTCGGTGCCGAAGGCGAGCTGCCCGTCGGCGGCGGCGGGGGCCAGCTCGCGGTGGAGGTACTCGACGGACAGGGCGTCCAGGGCGAAGGAGCGGCGGCCGGGCTTGACCAGGTAGGCGGCGAGGGCGGTGTCCATCGTGATGCCCTCGATGTGCCAGCCGTGCTCGGGGAAGACCCGCAGGGCGTCCTTGGCGCTGTGCAGGACCTTCGGCCGGGCCGGGTCGGCCAGCCAGGCGGCGAAGGCCTGCTCGTCGGCCTCGTCCAGCTGGGTCGTGTCGAACCACGCCGCCTTGCCGTCGGCGCCTGCGAGCGCGACCTCGCTGACGTTGCCCACGCCGAGGGCCCAGCCGGCGACGGTGGCCATGCCCAGCGGCTGCCCGCTGTGCCGCTCCAGCCAGGAGGCGAGCTCACCGGCGCCCAGTACCGTGCCGTCCAGCTCGACTCCGGCCGCGGGGGCCGGGGCCTCTTCCTCCTCCGCGCCCGGGTCGACGGCGAGGAGCCGCTCCCGCAGGCTCGGGTTGCGGATCTCCAGGACTTCCAGGAACCCCTTCAGCGCGGTCCTGTCGTACGGCGCGCGCTCCAGGTCGGCGACCGACTTGGGCAGTTCCACGTCCCGCACCAGTTCGGTCAGGTGGCGGTTGAGCTTGACCGACTCCAGGTGGTCGCGCAGGGCCTGCCCGACCTTGCCCTTGACCTCGTCGGCACGCTCGACCAGCGCGGCGAACGAACCGAACTGGTTGATCCACTTCGTGGCGGTCTTCTCACCGACCCCGGGGATGCCGGGCAGGTTGTCCGACGGGTCGCCGCGCAGGGCGGCGAAGTCCGGGTACTGCGCCGGGGTCAGGCCGTACTTCTCCATGACCTTCTCCGGGGTGAACCGGGTCAGCTCGGAGACGCCCTTGGTGGGGTACAGCACGGTGACGTGGTCGGAGACCAACTGGAAGGAGTCCCGGTCACCGGTGACGATCAGCACCTCGAAGCCCTCGGCCTCGGCCCGCGTGGCGAGCGTGGCGATGATGTCGTCGGCCTCGAAACCGTCCACCGCGAACCGCACCGCGTTCATCGTGTCGAGCAGCTCACCGATCAGCTCGACCTGCCCCTTGAACTCGTCGGGGGTCTTGGAGCGGTTCGCCTTGTATTCGGGGAAGTCCTCCGAGCGCCACGTCTTGCGGGACACGTCGAACGCGACCGCGAAGTGCGTGGGCGCCTCATCACGCAGCGTGTTCGCCAGCATCGACGCGAAGCCGTAGATGGCGTTGGTCGTCTGCCCGCTCGCGGTGGTGAAGTTCTCCGCGGGCAGCGCGAAGAACGCCCGGTACGCCAGGGAGTGCCCGTCCATGAGGAGCAGGCGCGGACGGTTGTCGTCTGGGGTCTTCTTCGATGCTGTCTCAACCACGGACACGATCCTGCCACGGACCACTGACAACGCCGCCCACGACCGAGGGCCGGCACCGGCTGTCAGCGGCGCGTGACAGGATCGGAGTCGTACACCGAAGACGACCGCTCAAGGGAGAGCGCGATGGTCAGCAAGCCGCCCGCGGACGACCCGGTCCAGGACGCCCCGCAGGTCGAGGCGGTCCGGCACGCCGCGGCCGGCCTCCCCGCGATCGCGCACACACTGAAGGTGGCCCAGCAGCAGATGGGCGTGCGGCGCACGGCGCGGACCCTGCTCAAGGTCAACCAGAAGGACGGCTTCGACTGCCCGGGCTGCGCCTGGCCCGAGGAGGACAAGCGGCACAGCGCCGAGTTCTGCGAGAACGGCGCCAAAGCGGTCGCGGAGGAGGCGACGCTGCGCCGCGTCACGCCCGCGTTCTTCGCCGCGCACCCGGTCGCGGACCTGGCCACCCGCAGCGGGTACTGGCTGGGGCAGCAGGGCAGGATCACGCATCCGATGCTCCTGGATGCGGGCTCCGACCGGTACGAGCCGGTGACCTGGGAGCGCGCCTTCTCGATCATCGCGGAAGAGCTGTCGGCGCTCGACTCCCCCGACGAGGCCGTCTTCTACACCTCGGGCCGCACCAGCAACGAGGCGGCGTTCCTGTTGCAGCTCTTCGCCCGCGAGTTCGGCACGAACAACCTGCCCGACTGCTCGAACATGTGCCACGAGTCGTCCGGCTCCGCGCTCACCGAGACCATCGGCATCGGCAAGGGCAGCGTCTCCCTGGAGGATTTGCACCGGGCGGACCTGATCATCGTGGCCGGGCAGAACCCGGGCACGAACCATCCGCGCATGCTCTCCGCCCTGGAGAAGGCCAAGACGGCGGGCGCGCGGATCATCTCCGTGAACCCGCTCCCCGAGGCGGGCCTGGAGCGGTTCAAGAACCCGCAGACCGCGCGGGGGATGCTGAAGGGCACCGCGCTCACGGACCTCCACCTCCAGATCCGCATCGGCGGCGACCAGGCCCTGTTCCGGCTCCTCAACAAGTTGATCCTGGAGACCGGGGGCGCGGTCGACGAAGCGTTCGTCCGCGAGCACACCCACGGCTTCGACGAGTTCACGGCCGCGGCGCGGGACGCCGACTGGGACGAGACGCTGGCCGCCACCGGTCTGGAGCGCGCCGCGATCGAGCGGGCCCTGAGCATGGTGCTCGCCTCGCGGCGCACCATCGTCTGCTGGGCCATGGGCCTCACCCAGCACAAGCACTCCGTGCCGACCATCCGCGAAGTCGTCAACTTCCTGCTGCTGCGCGGCAACATCGGCCGCCCCGGCGCGGGTGTCTGCCCCGTGCGCGGTCACTCCAACGTGCAGGGCGACCGCACCATGGGCATCTTCGAGCGGCCGGCGCCCGCCTTCCTGGACGCCCTCGACAAGGAGTTCGGGATCACCTCGCCCCGCCATCACGGTTTCGACGTGGTGCGCGCCATCCGGGCGCTGCGCGACGGCCGGGCGAGGGTCTTCTTCGCGATGGGCGGCAACTTCGTCGGCGCGACGCCCGACACCGAGGTCACCGAGTCCGCGATGCGCCGGGCGCGGCTCACCGTGCACGTGTCGACCAAGCTGAACCGTTCGCACGCGGTCACCGGCACGCGCGCGTTGATCCTGCCCACCCTGGGCCGCACCGACAAGGACGTGCGGGAGAGCGGCAAACAGTTCGTCACCGTCGAGGACTCGATGGGGCTGGTCCACGCCTCGCGCGGGAACCTTCCGCCGGCGAGCCCGCACCTGCTGTCCGAGCCGGCGATCGTGGCGCGCATGGCGCGGGCCGTGCTGGGTGAGGCGTCGGCCACGCCCTGGGAGGAGTTCGAGAAGGACTACGCCACGATCCGCGACCGCATCGCGCGCGTGGTGCCCGGTTTCGAGGACTTCAACGCGAAGATCGCCCGGCCCGGCGGTTTCGCCCTGCCGCACGCCCCGCGCGACGAGCGACGCTTCCCGACGAAGACCGGCAAGGCCAACTTCACCGCCGCCCCCGTCGAGTACCCGAAGGTCCCCGAGGGCCGGCTGCTGCTGCAGACGCTGCGCTCCCACGACCAGTACAACACCACGATCTACGGCCTCGACGACCGTTACCGGGGTATCAAGGGCGGGCGCCGCGTCGTGCTGGTCCACCCCGAGGACGCCGACGCGCTCGGACTGGCCGACGGCTCCTACGCCGACCTGGTCAGCGAGTGGCGGGACGGCACCGAGCGCCGCGCGCCCGGCTTCCGGGTGGTGCGCTACCCGACCGCGCGCGGGTGCGCCGCCGCGTACTACCCCGAGACCAACGTCCTGGTGCCGCTGGACTCCACCGCCGACGTCAGCAACACCCCCGCCAGCAAGTCCGTGATCGTGCGTCTGGAACAATCACCCACCGCCTAAGCGTTCGCTCAGGCAGTAGCACCGCGCACACGCCGTACGACGACGAACGGAGCCGGGCCCCATGGGCGAGCAGACCACCACGACTTTCCCGCAAGAGGTCATCGACGAGTACGCCGCGCTCGGCGTGGACCTGCCCGCCCTCTTCTCCGCCGGGCACCTGGGCACCCGCATGGGCGTGCGGATCGTGGAGGCCTCCGCCGACCGGGTGGTCGGCACGATGCCGGTCGAGGGCAACACCCAGCCGTACGGGCTGCTGCACGGCGGCGCCTCCGCCGTCCTCGCCGAGACCCTCGGCTCGGTCGGCTCGATGCTGCACGGCGGCGTCTCCAGGATCGCCGTCGGCGTGGACCTGAACTGCACGCACCACCGCGGGGTGCGCAGCGGACTGGTGACCGGTGTGGCCACCCCCGTCCACCGCGGGCGCTCCACCGCGACGTACGAGATCGTCATCACGGACGAGCAGGACAGGCGGGTCTGCTCGGCCCGCCTGACCTGTCTGCTCCGTGACGTCTCCCCCCGGGACGCCGACAACATCCCCGCGGCCGGCGCGGCCGACGGCTCCACGGACTGAGCCGGCCCGCCCGCCACCCGGCACCGGCGCGCGGACCGGGCGCGGACCGGCGCGCTCCCCCGGGCCGCCGGGCCCACCGACCGGCTACGGGCCGGCTACGGGCCGGCTACGGGCCGGCTACGGACCGACGGGCGCCACCGGCAAGGTCACACTGCTGAGCCCGGCCCGGACGGACATCCTCGTCCCGGCCGGGTGGCGGAGGGTGAAGTCGTGGTCCGTGGAGATCAGCACCACACCCAGCCGGTGCCCCTTCCTGATGACGTAGTCCTGCGGCTGCATGGCCCACCGCAGCCGGTACTCACGGCCCTCGACCAGTGGCGACTGCCGCGCCACCGAGTCACGGTTGCGGGCGTCGAGCCAGCCGCGCGTCACGATCCTGAAGTCGGCGGTTTCGGTGCGGTGCCGTGTGCGGTAGGCGCACCCGGTGTCGCCGGGGACGCCCTCGCCGTAGCAGACGAGCCGCGAGGTGTCGGCGACCGTTCCGGCCGTCGCCCGGGTGTCCGTGCCGTAATCGACGAGCAGCGCGCTCGTGTAAGGGGACGTGCCCTCCAGCGAGGCCCGGAGCGACACCTCGGGCGTGCCGTTGATGCGCAGGTCCCTCGGCAGTGGCCCGGTGGTGTACGCGAGACGGTTGGGGTGGGGCGCGTCGGGGCCGGTGACGAGTTGTTCGGCGCGGAGGGTGCGGCCCGCGTCGTGCAGGGTCTGGAGCACCGGCCGGCCGGGCAGCGGGGACAGCCCGCCGTCGGCGTTCAGCCGCAGGGTCAGGTCCCGGGTGCCGGGGCGGGGCCAGTCCGTCTGCCGCTGCCAGGAGAAGTCGGCCTGTTCGACGTCGACCCGGGGTCCGTCGAGGGCGCCGTTGTCCAGGCCGTACAGCCAGAAGTCGTACCACTGGTGCAACTGGGTGAGCCATTCCTCCATGCGCAGCGGCATGGGGTTGCTGTGCCCGGCCTGGTGGAGCCACAGCTTGCGCGGCACGTGGTGTTTCCTCAGCGCCTCCCACAGCTGTGCGGCGTGCCGTGTTTTGACGTTCCAGTCATTGAGCCCGTGCACCAGGAAGACACCGGCCTTGATCCTGCGCACGTCGGGCAGGTAGTCCCGATCGCGCCAGAAGCGGGTGTAGTCGCCGGTCGTACGGTCCTGCTCGGCGGTGAGGCGGTCGAGGAGGGGGACGCAGATCTCCCGGTCGGCGCGGCTGTACACGGCCTTGGCCAGGACGTCGGCGTCCTCTCCCTGGAAGCCGCCGGGTGCCACGACCCCGCCGTTCGCCCGGTAGTAGTCGTACCAGGAGGAGATCCCGGCGATCGGCACGATCGCCTTCAGGCCCTCCACGCCGGTGGCGGCGACGGCGGTGGGCAGGGTGCCGTTGTACGAGATGCCCATCATGGCGGCGTTGCCGGTGGACCAGTCGGCGGTGGCCGGGCGGCCGTCCTCGGCGTTCCAGGCGCGGGCGCGGCCGTTCAGCCAGTCGATCGCCGCCTTCGCGCCGAGTGTCTCCTCGCGGCTGCCGGACGTGGGGCAGCCGGTCGATCCGCCGGTGCCGATGCTGTCGACGTGGGCGACGGCGTAGCCGCGGGGCAGGAAGTAGTTGTCCGTGTAGCCGGGGAAGATCACCGAGGAGGTGGAGACGGAGCCCGCGGAGCCCACGGTTCCGGCCGAGCCGTCGAAAAGGCCCGGAAGGCCGTCGCGCCCCTTACCGCCCGGCAGCCCGTCATCCTCGACGTCCACGGGGTGGAACGGCACGTCGTTGCCACCGCCCCAGTAGGGGCTGGCTTCGATGATCGTGGCGACCTTCAGCCCGGCGTCGGTCTCCTTGGGCCGCAGGATTCGCACGCGTACCGTGTCGCGCTTGCCGTCGCCGTCACTGTCCGTCTCCGTTTCGACGTCCACCCGCTGGTCAACGGCGTCCGCGCGGGAGAAGACGGGCTGGGTCCGCTCACCGGTGACGCGGAGCGCGGGACGCTCGTCGTCCGCCTGCGCGGGGGGCGAGGGGAGGGCCGGCAGGAGTAAGGCGGCCAGCGCCGCCACGCCGATCCGGCGGCTTCTTCCGGGGGTACGCCTGCGGGAAGGGTGCGCGGGGTGGGGGTTCGTACCGAAGGCGCGTACGGCGTCTCGTACGCGGATGGGTCTCGCCATCGTGCCTGCCTCCAGGGCCGGGGGGTGTGACGATCACGCGGGAAGCGCGGCACACATTCCACCGCTTCCACCCCCGCGGCACCACCCCAACACCCCCGCAAGCATCGGCCATTGTGTGACCGAAGGTGACCACCAGGCGATTTCCCCCCGACATTCGGGGCAACTCCCGGAACCACGTCACTCCGCGCCCGAACGCGGCGGGCGGCCCCGCGCGCCCTTCTCATCCCGTCACCGGCAACGCTGTGTTCGACATACGGACCCCCCGCACCGCCCAGCAGTACACCGGCGGACCTCCGCACCGCCCCCGCCGCCCACCGGAGCAAGAAAGCGACGAAGGGCAGCAGTTGGACAACGCCCGACCGGAAGCGAAAAGGCCCGCCCCACCAGCGCCTGGGGAGATCCATGACGACACTCCCGCCGCCGCCCGCGCGCCTCGAGCGGCGCGAGCGACACCACCCACGCGAGGGCACGGAAGGCGGCGCCGCGACCGATCCACCGACACTCTCCCCCTCGCCGCGAAGCCGGCGGCGGGACCACCGGCCGCGCCGGAAGCCGGCGCCCTCACAACGCCGCCGACGCCGGCCGGCCCCGACCGGAACGACACGCGCCGCCGTAACACTGCGTAACAAGCACGCAATGAGGAACGGAGGGGTACCGACCGGTTGCTTCTTCGCCACGACGACCCGCCCGGACGGCCTGCCAGGCCCATCACGCCCGAGGCTCCTGTCAGCAGCAAGATCGACGCAAGCCCCTGAGCGGAACTGCGGGTTCTCACTATGTGAGCACCACGGCACGTACGGAACGCCCGGTTGTGTCCACAGGACGTCCACGCACCCAACCCTCTGCGATAACAAGACAGTCACATCCTGACTCTCCCTGGTCCCGGACTCCGTCGGCTGCGCTTAGAGTCACCGCCAGTCACCGCGCCGCCGGGCGCGTCTGCCGCACGGCCCCGTACCGACCTCGTACGCATCAGCCAGTGCGGCCCGGCGACCACACGGCACCTCACCTCGAGGAGGCCGCGCCAGGGAAAGGATTCATCGTGCGACACCGTTCCTTGCTCATCCTCACCACCGTGCTCACCACGGGAGCTCTCACTCTCACCGCCTGCGGCTCTCGCGACGACGGCAAGGGCGGCGGAGGGGACGACGGAGGCAAGACGACCGTCGTCATCGGCGTCGACGCTCCGCTCACCGGATCGCTTTCCGCGCTCGGCCAGGGCATCAAGAACTCCGTGGACCTGGCGGTCCGTACCGCCAACAAGAACAACGAGGTCCCGGGCGTCACCTTCAAGATCGAAGCCCTCGACGACCAGGCCGTACCGGCCTCCGGCCAGCAGAACGCCACAAAACTCGTCGGCATGAAGGACGTCCTCGGCGTCGTCGGCCCGCTGAACTCCGGCGTCTCCCAGTCCATGCAGGGCGTCTTCGACAAGGCGAACCTCACCCAGGTCTCCCCCGCCAACACCAACCCGGCCCTGAGCCAGGGCGACAAATGGGCCACCGGCGACCTGAAGCGCCCCTTCAAGACCTACTTCCGCACCGCCACCACCGACGTCGTCCAGGGCCGCTTCGCCGCCCAGTACCTGTTCAACGACGCCAAGAAGCGCAAGGTCTACGTCGTCAACGACAAGCAGACCTACGGCGCCGGCCTCGCCGCGATCTTCTCCAAGGAGTTCCAGCGCCTCGGCGGCAAGGTCGTCGGCACCGACAGCGTCACCGTGAAGGAGACCGACTTCTCCTCCACCGCCGACAAGATCAAGGCCTCCGGCGCCGACTCCGTCTACTTCGGCGGCCAGTACCCCGAGGGCGGCCTCCTCGCCGACCAGGTCAAGAAGACCGGCGCCAAGATTCCCACCATGGGCGGCGACGGCATCTACGACCCGCAGTTCATCAAGGCCTCCGCCGAAGCCAACGACGGTGACCTCGCCACCTCCGTCGGCTACCCGGTCGAGAAGCTCCCCACCGCCAAGAAGTTCATCGAGAACTACAAGGCAGCCGGCTACAAGGACCCGTACGCGGCCTACGGCGGCTACTCCTACGACGCCGCCTGGTCCATCGTCCAGGCCGTCAAGGCAGTCGTCGCCGCCAACGACGGCAAGGTCCCGGCCGACGCCCGCGCCAAGGTCACCGAAGCCATGTCCAAGGTCTCCTTCGACGGCGTGACCGGCAAGGTCTCCTTCGACCAGTACGGCGACACCACCAACAAGCAGCTCACCGTGTACCAGGTCAAGAACGGCGAGTGGAAGGACGTCAAGTCCGCCACGTTCGAGGACTGACCCTCCAGCACAGCCCCGCACCCAACCCAGCCGCGCGAGGGCGCAAACAGCGCCCTCGCGCGGACTCATATCCGACACGCTCATCGGAGGCCCTGCGGTGAACGAACTGCCGCAACAGCTGGCCAACGGCCTTGCCCTCGGCGCCCTTTATGGCCTGATCGCCATCGGGTACACCATGGTCTACGGCATCGTCCAGCTCATCAACTTCGCCCACGGCGAGATCTTCATGATCGGGGGCTTCGGCGCCCTCGCCACGTACACACTGCTCCCCAGCGGCATATCCATAGCCGTCGCCCTGCCGCTCATGCTCATCGGCGGCGCACTCGTGTCCGTGGCCGTGGCCACCGCCGCGGAACGCTTCGCCTACCGGCCCCTGCGCGGCGCCCCCCGCCTGGCACCGCTGATCACCGCGATCGGCCTCTCGATCGCCCTCCAGCAGCTCGTCTGGCGCTTCTACCCCGGCGCCAAGGGCCCGGTCAGCTTCCCCGAGTTCAAGGGCGAATCGTTCAAGATCCTGGGCAACCTGGCCATCGGCCGCGCCGACGCCTTCGTACTCGTCGCCGCACCCCTGTGCATGATCGCCCTCGGCCTGTTCGTCTCCAAGAGCCGCAGCGGCCGAGCCATGCAGGCCACCGCACAGGACCCCGACACCGCCAAGCTCATGGGCATCAACACCGACCGCATCATCGTGATGGCCTTCGCCATCGGCGCCGCCTTCGCGGCCGTCGCCGCGGTCGCCGAAGGCCTCGACAAGGGCCAGATCCGCTTCGAGATGGGCTTCCTCCTCGGCCTCAAGGCCTTCACCGCCGCAGTCCTCGGCGGCATCGGCAACATCTACGGCGCCATGGTCGGCGGCGTCGCCCTCGGCATCGTCGAAACACTGTCGATCGCGTACGTCCAGGACATCCCCGGCATGGAGCAGTTCGGCGGCGGCGCCTGGAAGGACGTATGGGCCTTCTCGCTGCTCATCCTCGTCCTCCTCTTCCGGCCCCAGGGCCTCCTCGGCGAACGCGTCGCGGACAGGGCGTGAGAACCATGACCACAGACACCACCACCTCCAAGACCCCCGGGTCCGCCGCCAAGGGCGCCACGACCACGGCCCGCCCCCTGCACTGGACCATCGCCCTCGGCGGCGTCGCCACCATCGCCGGCACGTTCCTCGCCTGGACGTACACCAGCGAATTCCCCGGCGACCTCACCGTCTACGGCTACCCCGGCGGCCTCCAGGTCCTCACCCTGGTCACCGGCGCGCTCCTCGTGCTCTTCGCGCTGTCCGCCCTCGGCATCAAGGGCCTGGGCTGGCTCACCCCCGCCGGCGCCAACAAGCCCCTGAAGCTCCTCGCCCTCGCCGCCTTCGGCACCACCTGGTACACGGTCCTCGCCATCGCCGTCGAACTCGGCGGCCTGGTCAACCTGGAGCCGGGCGGCTTCATCGCCGCCGTCGTCACCCTCATCCCCCTCGTGGCGCTGCGCCTCCCCGACGACAGCCGGCAGCTCAGCCGGCCGAAGGAACTCCCCTCCTGGGCCGAGATCCTCATCATCGTCGGCGCCTTCGCCGTCGGCCTGTACGCCGTGACCTACGGCATCGACACCGAGTACGCCGAGCTCTTCATCGGCTACCTCATCACGGTCGGCTTCGCGGTCGCCGCCCTGCTCAAGGCCGGCCTCGTCGCACGGTTCTCCGCGCTCGCCGCGAAATACCGCACCATCGCCGTCATCGCGGCCTTCATCGCCGCCGCGGCATTCCCCTTCACCCAGAGCACCGACCAGTACACCCTGATCGCGGTCAACATCCTCATCTTCGCGACCGTCGCCCTGGGCCTCAACGTCGTCGTCGGCCTCGCCGGCCTCCTCGACCTCGGATACGTCGCCTTCCTCGGCGTCGGCGCCTACACCGCCGCCATCGTCTCCGGGTCGACCGCCTCCGCCTTCGACATCCACTTCCCCTTCTGGGCCGCCGTCCTCACCGGCGCCCTCGTCTCACTGATCTTCGGCGTCGTCATCGGCGCACCCACCCTCCGGCTCCGCGGCGACTACCTCGCCATCGTCACCCTCGGCTTCGGCGAGATCTTCCGCATCGTCATGCTCAACCTCGACGGCGAATCCGGACCCAAGGTCACCAACGGACCCAACGGCATCCCCAACATCCCCGACCTCAACTTCTTCGGATACGACTTCGGGGAACCCCACACCATCCTCGGCATGGAGCTCGGCTCCTACGCCAACTACTACCTGCTGATGCTGCTGGCCATGATCCTGGTCGTGCTCGTCTTCAGCCGCGCGCAGAACTCCCGCATCGGCCGCGCCTGGGTCGCCATCCGCGAGGACGAGACCGCCGCCACCGCCATGGGCATCAACGGCTTCCGCGTCAAACTCATCGCCTTCGCACTCGGCGCCACCCTCGCCGGCCTCGCCGGCACCGTACAGGCGCACGTACAGAGCACCGTCGTCCCCGAGATGTACCAGTTCGCCGGGCCCGTACCGCCGAACTCCGCCTTCCTCCTGGCCGCCGTCATCCTCGGCGGCATGGGCACCATCAGCGGACCACTGCTCGGCGCGTCGCTCCTCTACCTCATCCCGGCCAAACTGGAATTCCTCAAGGACTACCAGCTCCTCGGCTTCGGCATCGCACTCATCCTGCTGATGCGTTTCCGCCCCGAGGGACTCATCGCCAACCGGCGCGCACAACTCGAGTACCACGAGACCGGCCAACTCGACGTACCGCGACAGCAGAAGCTGACCGACGACGCGACGGCCGGCGCGGCGAAGGCTGAGGCGTGACACCATGACCACCACCAACACCACCGCCACCACCACGGCCGCCACCGTCCTCGACGCCAACGGTGTCACCATGCGCTTCGGCGGCCTCACCGCCGTACGCGACGTCGACCTCACCGTCCGCGAAGGCGAGATCGTCGGCCTCATCGGCCCCAACGGCGCCGGCAAGACCACCTTCTTCAACTGCCTCACCGGCCTGTACGTCCCCACCGAAGGCAAGGTCAGCTACAAAGGCACCGTTCTGCCCCCCAAGCCCCACCTCGTCACCAAGGCCGGCATCGCCCGCACCTTCCAGAACATCCGGCTCTTCGCCAACATGACCGTCCTGGAAAACGTCCTCGTCGGACGCCACACCCGCACCAAGGAAGGACTCTGGTCGGCCCTGCTGCGCGGACCCGGCTTCAAGAAGGCCGAAGCCGCCTCGCACGAGCGGGCCATGGAACTCCTGGAGTTCATCGGCCTCGAACACAAGGCCGACCACCTGGCCCGGAACCTCCCGTACGGCGAACAGCGCAAACTGGAAATCGCACGGGCACTCGCCAGCGACCCCGGCCTCCTCCTCCTCGACGAGCCGACAGCCGGCATGAACCCCCAGGAGACCCGCGCCGCCGAAGAGCTCATCTTCGCCATCCGCGACAAGGGCATCGCCGTACTCGTCATCGAGCACGACATGCGCTTCATCTTCAACCTCTGCGACCGCGTCGCCTGCCTGGTCCAGGGCCAGAAACTGATCGAAGGCACGCCCTCCGTCGTCCAGGGCGACGAACGCGTCATCGCCGCCTACCTCGGCACACCCTTCGAGGGCGAGCCCGGCGCGGAGGAAGCGGCGGAGGTCGCCGCCGCGGAAGCAGCCGCGGAAGCAGCCGCGGAGGACGGCTCCGGAGCCGAAACCGCGGCAGCGCCCGACGGCGACCCCGACGGTGACAGCGACGACGGCGACCCCGACGGCGACGACAGCGACGGCGGCGGCGGCGGCGACAGCACGGACAGCGCACCCGACGACCCCACCACCCATGCCGCCGAAGACGGCACCGGCACCGGCACCACCACCGGCACCGACGGGGACCCGGCCGCGCACAGCACCACCACCGAAGGAGACTCCAAGTGACCGCACTCCTCGAGGTTGAGGACCTCAGGGTCGCCTACGGCAAGATCGAAGCCGTCAAGGGCATCTCCTTCTCCGTCGAGGCCGGCCAGGTCGTCACCCTCATCGGCACCAACGGCGCCGGAAAAACCACCACCCTGCGCACCCTCTCCGGACTCCTCAAGCCCTCCGGCGGCACGATCAACTTCGACGGCAAGCCCCTCCACGGCATCCCCGCCCACAAGATCGTCGCCCTCGGCATGGCCCACTCCCCCGAAGGCAGGCACATCTTCCCCCGCCTGACCATCGCCGAGAACCTCCAACTCGGCGCCTTCCTGCGCAGCGACAAAGCCGGCATCGAGAAGGACATCCAGCGCGCCTACGACCTCTTCCCCATCCTCGGCGAACGCCGAAAGCAGGCCGCCGGAACCCTCTCCGGCGGCGAACAGCAGATGCTCGCCATGGGCCGCGCCCTGATGTCCCAGCCCAAACTGCTCATGCTCGACGAGCCCTCCATGGGCCTCTCACCGATCATGATGCAGAAGATCATGGAAACGATCAGCGCGCTCAAGGCCCAGGGCACCACCATCCTGCTCGTCGAGCAGAACGCCCAGGCCGCACTCTCCCTCGCGGACCAGGCGTACGTGATGGAGACCGGCACGATCAAGCTGTCCGGCACCGGACAGGAGCTCCTCCACGACGAGTCGGTCCGCAAGACCTACCTCGGCGAGGACTGAGCGGCGCACACAAGGAGGCCCACCCCGCGTCGTGCGGGGTGGGCCTTCGTCGTACGCATAGCCGGCGCTACTGACCCTGGCCCTGGCCCTTCGCCGCCTTCTTCTCCTCGGCGTCCTCGATGACCGCCTCCGCCACCTGCTGCATCGACATCCGGCGGTCCATCGACGTCTTCTGGATCCACCGGAACGCGGCAGGCTCCGTCAGCCCGTACTGCGTCTGCAGGATGCTCTTCGCCCGATCCACCAGCTTCCGCGTCTCCAGCCGCTGGGAGAGGTCCGCGACCTCCTTCTCCAGCGCCTTCAGCTCCGCGAACCGCGACACCGCCATCTCGATGGCCGGCACGACATCACTCTTGCTGAACGGCTTCACCAGATACGCCATGGCCCCGGCGTCCCGGGCACGCTCCACCAGGTCGCGCTGCGAGAAGGCGGTGAGCATCAGCACCGGGGCGATCGACTCCTCCGCGATCTTCTCCGCGGCGGAGATCCCGTCGAGAACCGGCATCTTCACATCCAGGATCACAAGATCCGGCCGGTGCTCACGGGCAAGCTCGACGGCCCGCGCGCCGTCGCCGGCCTCACCGACGACGGAGTAGCCCTCTTCCTCGAGCATCTCTTTCAGGTCGAGGCGGATGAGGGCCTCGTCCTCGGCGATGACGACACGGGTCGTCATCGGCGGGACGTGCGACGTGTCGTCATCGTCAGCGGCGACGGGCTGGGGCGACTCGGGGGCGGTCACGCGGGCTCCTCGTTGCGGGGCGATACAGCTCCCCAAGAGCGTACCCAGCTGCGGTATGGTGGACAGGCAGCAGGTCCTGGGAAACCTTCGATTCTGCGAGCCCCGGTAGCCCAATCGGTTAGAGGCCGTGCTCTCAAACAGCATCCAGTGTGGGTTCGAGTCCCACCCGGGGTACTTTTCCTTCGTTTCCAAGGTCACCGCTTCCGTAGGTGACCTTCACCCGTAACGGTGAACAAGCGATCGAACCGCCCCGCCTGGAGGGCCGGCACCCCAGACTCGGCCGCGTGTACGACACCGACACACGCAAACGGGCACTGGCCCTCATCGGCCAAGGGCGCAGCCTGAACGCCGTCAGTAAGCAGACCGGCATATCCCGGGCAGCCCTCCGCTCGTGGCAGACACGAGTCGACCCCTTGGTCCGAACCGGTGAGCCTTGCCCACGGTGCAGGGATGTGCCCGGCGCACCTGAAGACCCGGCGGCGTACGCCTACCTGCTGGGCCTCTATCTCGGTGACGGTTGCATCAGTGAGCATCGGAGGGGTGTCCACTACCTCCGCATCATGTGCGCCGACGCCTGGCCGGGCCTCATTGACGCCTGCGAAGCAGCGCTGCGCTCCGTACGGCCGGACAACAGCGCGTACCGTGTCCGGCGGCAGGGCTGCGTCGCCGTCACAGGGAGCAGTAAGCACTGGCCCTGCCTCTTCCCCCAGCACGGTCCCGGCAGAAAGCACGAGCGACGCATCGTCCTCGAACCCTGGCAGCAGGAGATCGTCGACGCCCACCCGTGGGAGTTCGTCCGGGGGCTGATCCACTCCGACGGGTGCCGGACCACGAACTGGACCACCCGCGTCGTACGCGGGGAACGCAAGCGGTACGAGTATCCGCGGTACTTCTTCACCAACGTCTCGGACGACATCCGGCGGCTGTACACCAACACGCTCGACCAACTCGGTGTCGAGTGGACGTACTGCACGCGCAACGGGAATCCGTACAACATCTCCGTCGCCCGACGGGCGTCCGTCGCGCTCATGGACGCCCATGTCGGGCCGAAGTACTGATGCTCGTTACGTGACCCGGTCGCCGATGTGGTGGACGCGTACCAGGTTGGTGGAGCCGGAGACTCCCGGCGGGGAGCCGGCGGTGATCACCACGAGGTCGCCCTTGCGGCAGCGGCCGATCCGGCTCAGGTACTCGTCGACCTGGGCGACCATCGCGTCCGTGGACTCGACGTGGGGGCCGAGGAAGGTTTCGACGCCCCAGGTGAGGCTGAGTTGTGAGCGGGTGGCCGGGTCCGGGGTGAAGGCGAGCAGGGGGATGGGTGAGCGGTAGCGGGAGAGGCGTTTGACGGTGTCGCCGGACTGGGTGAAGGCGACGAGGTACGTGGCGCCGAGGAAGTCGCCCATTTCGGCGGCGGCGCGGGCGACGGCGCCGCCTTGGGTGCGGGGCTTGTTGCGGTCGGTGAGGGGTGGGAGGCCCTTGGCGAGGACGTCTTCTTCGGCCGCTTCGACGATGCGGCTCATGGTGCGGACGGTTTCGATGGGGTATCTGCCGACGCTGGTTTCGCCGGAGAGCATGACGGCGTCGGTGCCGTCGATGACGGCGTTGGCGACGTCGCTTGCCTCGGCGCGGGTGGGACGGGAGTTCTCGATCATCGAGTCGAGCATCTGGGTGGCGACGATGACCGGTTTGGCGTTGCGCTTGGCCAGCTTGATGGCGCGCTTTTGGACGATGGGGACTTGTTCGAGGGGCATTTCGACGCCGAGGTCGCCGCGGGCGACCATGATGCCGTCGAAGGCGGCGACGATGTCGTCGATGTTGTCGACGGCCTGCGGTTTTTCGATCTTGGCGATGACGGGTAGGCGGCGGCCCTCTTCGTCCATGACGCGGTGGACGTCTTCGATGTCGCGTCCGCTGCGGACGAAGGAGAGGGCGATGATGTCGGCGCCGGTGCGCAGGGCCCAGCGGAGGTCTTCGATGTCTTTTTCGGAGAGGGCGGGTACGGAGACGGCGACGCCGGGGAGGTTGAGGCCTTTGTGGTCGGAGACCATGCCGCCTTCGATGACGGTGGTGTGGACGCGGGGGCCGTCGACGGCGGTGACGTCGAGGGCGACGCGGCCGTCGTCGACGAGGATGCGTTCGCCGGGGGTGACGTCGTGGGCGAGGCCGTGGTAGGTGGTGCCGCAGGTGTGGCGGTCGCCTTCGATGGGTTCGGTGGTGATGGTGAAGGTGTCGCCGCGTTCGAGGAGGACGGGGCCTTCGCGGAAGCGTCCGAGACGGATCTTCGGGCCTTGAAGGTCGGCGAGTACGCCGACGCTGTGGCCGGTTTCGTCGGAGGCTTTGCGTACGCGCTGGTAGCGCTCCTCGTGTTCGGCGTAGGTGCCGTGGCTGAGGTTGAGACGGGCGACGTCCATTCCGGCTTCGACCAGGGCTTTGATCTGGTCGTATGTGTCGGTGGCTGGGCCCAGGGTGCAAACGATTTTCGCTCGGCGCATGGTGCGAGCCTATGGCTTACCGGCGGGTAGAGAATTGGCCGCCCGTGACTACTCAACAACCTTTGCGTGAAGGCTTATTGACAACTGTTGAATTGTGCGGGGGGTCGCTCCGATGAGCGTTGTTCGGGTGTTGTCCCGGGAAATGGGATAACCGGGCAATTGTTCGTCTGTGGTGGGCGCTACAGCGCGGGGGGGTGCATGGTGAAGCGGGCGTTGACCTGGGCGGTGACCGTCTGGCGTTGGGGTTCCAGGTTGAGGGCGGGGGGTGTGTCCGGGGCTTCGGCCGCCGCGAAGGCCATCCGGGGGGTTCCGCCCGCCATGGGGGTGTTCTCGGCGCCGAGGTCGGCGAGTTCGATGAGGGCGGCGAGGGTGGTGCCGAGGGCTTCGGCGTACTCGCGGGCGCGCTGGACGGCTTCCCTGACGGCTTGGCGGCGGGCCGCGCCGTGGGCCGGGGAGTCGGGGCGCAGGGTCCACCAGGGGCCGTCGACGCGGGTGAGGTCGAGGTCGGCGAGGCGGGTCGTGAGCTCGCCGAGGGCGGTGAAGTCGGTGAGTTCGGCGGTGAGGTGGACGCGGCCGTGGTAGGCGCGGACGCGTTCGCCCTTGCCGTGTCGGGTGAGTTCGGGGGTGATGGAGAAGGCGCCGGTTTCGAGTCTCTCGACGGCGTCGCCGTAGGACTTGATGAGGTCGAGGGCGGTGGTGTTACGGCGTGTCAGGTCTTCGAGTGCGCTGCGCCGGTCGGTGCCGCGTGCGCCGATCGTGATGCCGACGCGGGCGATCTCGGGGTCCACTTCGAGGCGGGCCTCGCCGCGTACGGCGACGCGCGGTGCTTCGGGGGTTCCGGGTGGCGGGTCGCTCGTCATGGCGGGTCACTTCCTCGTGGTCACCGGATCGAAACCTTGGGGATCTATGCGGGTCCGTGTGCCTGCGACAGAATCTACGCGCGTTGTGCGACCAGAACGAAGGAGATCACATGCCGCTGAACCGTAGGACTTTCCTGGGGCGGTCGGCCGCCGCCGGCGCCGGGGTGGCCATGGCCGGAGGGATCGCGGGCCCAGCGGAGGCGGCGGCCGGGGAGAAGCGGTACTCCTTCACCGTGATGGGGACCACCGACCTCCACGGGAACGTCTTCAACTGGGACTACTTCACCGACAAGGAGTTCGACGACAAGGCGCACAACGATGTCGGCCTCGCGAAGATCTCGACGCTCGTGGAGCGGGTGCGGAAGGAGAAGGGGCGGGGGAACACCCTCCTCATCGACGCGGGCGACACGATCCAGGGCACCCAGCTGTCGTACTACTACGCGAAGGTCGACCCGATCACCGCGGAGCGCGGTCCGGTGCATCCCATGGCCCGGGCCATGAACGCCATCGGGTACGACGCGGCGGCGCTCGGCAACCACGAGTTCAATTACGGCATACCCGTGCTGCGGAAGTTCCAGGAGCAGTGCGACTTTCCGCTGCTGGGTGCGAACGCGCTCGACGCGAAGACGTTGCGGCCGGCGTTCCCGCCGTACAGCGTGCACCGGCTGCGTACGCCCTGTGGGCGGGATGTCCGGGTGGCGGTCCTCGGGCTGACCAACCCGGGCATCGCGATCTGGGACAAGGCGAACGTCAGCGGCAGGATGGTCTTCCCGGGTCTGGAGGAGCAGGCCGCGAAGTGGGTGCCCAGGCTGCGGTCGATGGGCGCGGACGTGGTGATCGTGTCGGCGCATTCGGGGTCGAGCGGTACGTCTTCGTACGGTGACCAGCTGCCGTACGTGGAGAACGCCGCCGGACTCGTCGCCGAGCAGGTGCCCGGCATCGACGCGATCCTGGTCGGTCACGCGCACACCGAGATCCCTGAGTACCGGGTGAGGAACAGGGAGACGGGCAAGGACGTCGTGCTGTCGGAGCCGCTGAAGTGGGGTCAGCGGCTCACCCTCTTCGATGTCGACCTGGTGTGGCGGAAGGGCCGCTGGGTGGTGGAGAAGGTGGGCGCGCGGGTGCTGAATTCCAACACGGTCGAGGAGGACCCGGAGATCGTCTCGCTGCTCGGTGAGGAGCACGCGAAGGTGGTGGCGTACGTCAACCAGGTCATCGGTACGTCCACGGTCGCGATGTCCACGGCGGACGCGCCGTGGAAGGACGAGCCGATCATCGACCTGATCAACCACGTCCAGGCGGAGACGGTGAGGGAGGCGCTGGCGGGTGGCGCGTACGCGGGGCTGCCGGTGCTGTCGCAGGCGTCGTGTTTCTCCCGTACGGCGAGGATCCCGGCAGGTCAGGTCACCATCCGGGACGCCGCAGGGCTGTATCCGTTCGAGAACACGCTGGAGGCGCGTGTGCTGACGGGTGCCCAGCTGAAGGACTACCTGGAGTTCTCGGCGCGGTATTACGTGCAGACTCCGGCCGGTGCGCCGGTCGACACGGCGAAGCTGACGAACGCGGGCGGTACGCCGGACTACAACTACGACGCCGTGTACGGGCTGTCGTACGAGATCGACATCGCCAGGCCGGCGGGTTCGCGGATCGTGAACCTGTCGTTCGAGGGCAGGCCGCTGGATCCGGCGGCGCGGTTCGTGCTGGCGGTCAACAACTACCGTGCGAGCGGCGGTGGCGCGTTCCCGCACGTCGCCGCGGCGCAGCAGGTGTGGTCGAACTCGGAGGAGATCCGTAACACGATCATTCAGTGGGTGCGGGAGAAGGGGACGGTCGATCCGGCCGCGTTCGCGTCGGTGGACTGGAGGCTGACGCGGGACGGTGTGCCGGTCTTCTAGCGGGGGCGGCTCAGTGGGTGCGCCGGCCGGGGAGCCCGAACGTGGTGAACGCCGTGCGGCGTGGCAGCGGGTAGGGCTCCTTGGCGGTGAGTGAGTTGAGGATGGTGGCGGCGCGCCAGGCCGCGAGGCCGAGGTCGGGCGTGCCGACGCCGTGGGTGTGGGTTTCGGCGTTCTGTACGTGGACGGCGCCGGTGACGGAGGGGTCGAGGACGAGCCGGTAGGTGTCGTCGATGCGTGGCCGGTCGGCGGAGTCGCGGCGCATGTAGGGGTCGAGGCCGGTGAGGATGCGGTCCAGGGGGCGTTCGCGGTAGCCGGTGGCGAGGACGACGGCGTCGGTGGTGATGCGGTCGCGGGTGCCCTGCTGGGTGTGTTCGACGTGCAGTTCGACCTTGGTGGTGGCGAGGCGTCCGGCGGTGCGGACGCTGACGCCGGGGGTGAGGACGGCGTCGGGCCAGCCGCCGTGGAGGGTGCGGCGGTAGAGCTCGTCGTGGATGTCGGCGATGGTGTGGGCGTCGATGCCTTTGTGGAGTTGCCACTGGCGGGGCACGAGGTCGTTGCGGACCTGTTCGGGCAGGGCGTGGAAGTAGCGGGTGTAGTCGGGGGTGAAGTGCTCCAGGCCCAGCTTGGAGTACTCCATGGGGGCGAACGCCTCGGTGCGGGCCAGCCAGTGGAGTTTTTCGGCTCCGACGGGGCGGGCGCGCAGCAGGTCGAGGAAGATCTCGGCGCCGGACTGGCCGGAGCCGATGACGGTGACGTGTTCGGCGGCGATGAGCCGGTCGCGGTGGTCCAGGTAGTCGGAGGAGTGCAGGACGGGGACCGTGGGTGCCTCCGCGAGGGGCTTGAGCGGCTCGGGGATGTACGGCTCGGTGCCGACGCCGAGGACGATGTGGCGGGTGTGGGTGCGGCCGAGGGCTTCGGCCTGGCCGTCCGCGTCGAGCTGGGTGTAGTCGACCTCGAAGACGTCGCGCTCGGGGTTCCAGCGGACGGCGTCGACCTGGTGGCCGAAGTGGAGTCCGGGTACGTGGTCGCTGACCCAGCGGCAGTAGGCGTCGTACTCGGCGCGCTGGATGTGGAACCGCTCGGCGAAGTAGAAGGGGTAGAGGCGGTCGCGGCCGCGCAGGTAGTTGAGGAACGACCAGGGGCTGGTGGGGTCGGCGAGGGTGACGAGGTCGGCCAGGAACGGTACTTGGAGGGTGGTGCCCTCGATGAGCAGGCCGGGGTGCCAGCTGAAGGTGTGCCGCTGTTCGAAGAAGGCCGTGGCGAGTCCGCCGGGGACGCCGTGGGCGAGGGCGGCGAGGGAGAGGTTGAACGGCCCGATGCCGATGCCCACGAGGTCGTGGGGGTGTTCGAGAGAGTTCTGGGGAGGGGTGCCGGTCATCGGGCGGTGCTGCCTTCCACGAGGGTGAGGATGTCTGCCAGGTCGTCGGGGGTGGTGTGGGGGTTGAGGAGGGTCGCCTTCAGCCAGACGCGCCCGTCGGTGGAGCGCGCGCGGCCCAGGACGGCGTGGCCTTCGGTGAGGAGGGCGCGGCGGATCGCGGCGACGGTGGTGTCGTCGGCGTGGGTGGGGCGGAAGAGGACGGTGGAGAGCGTGGGCCGTTCGTACAGCTCCAGGGCGGGGTTCTTCTCGACGAGGTCGGCGAGGTGCTGGGCCGCGGCGCACACCTGGTCGACGAGGACGCCGAGCCCGGTGCGGCCGAGGGCGCGCAGGGTGACGGCGACCTTGAGGATGTCGGGGCGTCGGCTGGTGCGCAGGGAGCGGCCGAGGAGGTCGGGCAGGCCGGCTTCGGTGTCGTCGTCGGCGTTGAGGTAGTCGGCGGTGTGGGCGAGCGGGGCGAGGAGGGCGCGGTCGGGTACGGCGAGGAGACCGGCGGCGAGGGGTTGCCATCCGAGTTTGTGCAGGTCGAGGCCGACGGTGTGGGCCCGGTCGAGTCCGGTGAGGAGGTGGCGGCGGGCGGTGCTGAACAGCAGCGGCCCGGCGTAGGCGGCGTCGATGTGGAGGTCGGCGCCGTGGGCGTCGCACAGGTCGGCGATCTCGGGGAGCGGGTCGATGCGGCCGGTGTCGGTGGTGCCGGCGGTGGCGACGACGAGGAGCGGGCCGCGCAGGCCGGTGAGGACCGCGTCGAGTGCGGTGAGGTCGAGGGTGCCGTCGGGGGCGGGGACGGTGACGGGCTCGGGCAGGCCGAGGAGCCAGGCGGCGCGGTGGACGGAGTGGTGGGCGCTGGCGGCGCACACGGTCTGGACGGTGGTGCCGAGGGTGCCGTGGCGTTCGCGGGCGAGGAGGAGGGCGAGCTGGTTGGCCTCGGTGGCGCCGCTGGTGACGAGCGCGTCGGGGTCGGGGCCGGTGGGGTGGACCTCGGCGGCCAGGGCGCGGGTGAGGAGGTGCTCCAGTGCGGCGGTGGCGGGTGCCTGGTCCCAGGAGTCGAGGGACGGGTTGAGCGCGGAGGCGGCCAGGTCGGCGGCGACGGCGACCGCGAGGGGCGGGGTGTGGAGGTGGGCGGCGCAGCGGGGGTGCGCGGGGTCGGCGGCGCCGTACGCGACGGCGCGGACGAGGGTGCGGAGGGCTTCGCGGGCGCCGGTGCCGGTGTGCGGGATGACCTCGGTGTGGGGTGCGGTGCCGGGGGCGGCGGTGCCGGTGTGGGGGGCGTCGCGGGGGGCCGAGGTGAGGGTGGTGCGGATGTGGTCGGTGATCGCGGTGGGCCCGCCTGGGGGGAGGGGGCCGCCGCGCGCGACGGCCCCCTCGTGCAGGGCGTCGAGCACGGTGTCGACGAGGGGTCGCAGGGCGTCGGGGCCCGCGGGACCTCCGGCGAGGGGCGGGGTGCTCATGAGGTCAGCGTGGACCGGCTCCGCACCGGGCGGGCCTGGTGCGGAGCGATCACAACCCGAAAGTGGGACGCCGCCGCCGAGACGGCCGGCCCGGTCGCCCGGGCCTGCTATGGCGTTGGGTCATCCCTCCCGTACGCGCAGGGCGCGGCGCAGGTCGTCGAGGCGGTCGACGAGTTGGCGGCGCAGGGCGGGGAGCAGGTCGCCGGCCTGGGTGAGGTGCTGCTCGCCCAGGCGCAGGGCTTCGGCGTCGACGGCGTACGACGGGAAGGCGTACCGGCCGGCGGCGGTGGCGATGGCCGGGCCGCGGCGGTCGGCGAGGGCGGTGGCGTCGGGGTAGAAGCGGGCCACGTACTCGCGTAGCAGGTCGGCCTGTTCGGGCTGCCAGAAGCCCTGGGCGGTGGCGGTGAACAGGTAGTTGGAGAGGGTGTCGGAGGCGAACATGCGCTCCCAGGCGGCTGCCTTGGCCTCGGCGGTCGGCAGGGCGGCGCGGCAGCGGGCGGCTCCCTCCTGTCCGGTGGCGCTGGGGTCGCGGTCGAGCTCGGCGGCGATGGTGGTCTCGTCGGTGGCGTCGAGGACGGCGAGCCGGGCGAGGGCGCGCCAGCGGAGCTCGGGGTCGAGGTCGGGGCCGCCGGGGACGGCGCCCTCGTCGAGCCAGCCCTGGAGGGTGGCGGGCCGGTCGGCGCAGTCGATGAAGTGGCGTACGGCGGTGAGCCGCAGGCCCGGGTCCTTGCCGTCCTCGGTGCGGCGGATGAGGTCGCGGGTGAGGTCGGTGAGCAGCGCGAGCGCGGCGGGCCGGTCCTGGGGGGCGAGGTAGCGGTCGGCGATCTCGGCGGAGGCGAAGCCGAGGACGCCCTGGACGATCGCCAGGTCCTTTTCGAGGGGGAGGTGGGCGCGGGCGGTGTCCAGGTAGGCGGTGGGGGCGAGTTCGCCGTCGCGGACCATGTCGCGGGCGGCGTTCCACACGACGGCGCGGGTGAGGGGGTCGGGGATGCCGGACAGGGAGCGTACGGCGGTGTCCCAGGAGGTCGCGTCAAGGCGGACCTTGGCGTAGGTGTGGTCGCCGTCGTTGAGGGCGACGAGGGCGGGCCGGGGTCCGGGGATGGTGAGGGGTGTGGTCTGCGGGACGTCGGTGTCGAAGCGGTCGCGGAGCACGAGCCGGGTGTCGTCGGCGAGGTCGTGGTCGTAGACGCCGACGGTGATGCGGTGCGGGCGGCTGCCGGTCCGCTCGATGGCGAGGGTGCAGTCGGCCGGGTCGTAGGCGGGGGTGAGGGTGTCGACGCCCGTGGTGCGCAGCCAGGCCTCGGCCCAGCCGTGCACGTCGCGCTCGGTGGCGGAGGCGAGGTTGTCGATGAAGTCGGCGAGGGTGGCGTTGGCGAACTTGTGCCGGGCGAAGTGGGTGTTGATGCCGGCGAGGAACTCCTTCTCGCCCATCCAGGTGACGAGTTGCCGGAGGGCGGAGGCGCCCTTGGCGTAGGAGATGCCGTCGAAGTTGAGGAGCGCGGAGGCGGTGTCGGGGACGGCGTCGGGGTCGGGGGCGACGGGGTGGGTGGAGGGCCGCTGGTCGGCGTCGTAACCCCACGCCTTGCGGGCGACGCCGAAGTCGACCCAGGTGTCGGGGTAGCGGGTGGTGGCCTCGTTGACGATCTGGTAGCCCATGTACTCGGCGAACGACTCGTTCAGCCAGATGTCGTCCCACCACTTGAGGGTGACCAGGTCGCCGAACCACATGTGGGCCATCTCGTGGGCGATGACCATGGCGCGGGTCTGCCGCTCGGTGACGGTGACGGCGGAGCGGTAGACGAATTCGTCGCGGAAGGTGACGAGGCCCGGGTTTTCCATGGCGCCGGCGTTGAACTCGGGGACGAAGGCCTGGTCGTACGAGTCGAAGGGGTACGGCTCGTCGAACTTCTCGTGGTACCGGTCGAAACACTGCCGGGTGACGTCGAGGATCTCGTCGGCGTCGGCGTCGAGGAAGGGCGCGAGGGAGCGGCGGCAGTGGATGCCGAAGGGCAGTCCGGCGTGTTCGGTGCGGACGGAGTGCCAGGGGCCGGCGGCGACGGCGACGAGGTAGGTGGAGATGAGCGGGGTGGGGGCGGCCTGCCAGCGGCCGTCGTCCTGGCGGGTGGTGACGCCGTTGGCGAGGACGGTCCAGTCGTCGGGGGCGGTGACGGAGACCTCGAACACGGCCTTGAGGTCGGGCTGGTCGAAGGCGGCGAAGACGCGCTGGATGTCCTCCATGAACAGCTGGGTGTAGACGTAGGTCTCGCCGTCGGTGGGGTCGGTGAAGCGGTGCATGCCCTCACCGGTGCGGGAGTACCGCATGGCGGCGTCGACGCGCAGGGTGTGCTCGCCCTCGGTGAGGGTGAGCGGGAGCCGGTTGTCGCTGAGTGTTTCGGGGTCGAGGGGCTGCCCGTCGAGGGTGACGAAGCGCAGCGTGGCCGGCTTGAGCTCGACGAAGGTGGTCCCGGCGGTGCGGGCGGTGAACCGGATGAGGCTGGTGGAGTCGAAGGTCTGGTCGCCGGTCGTCAGATCGAGGTCGACCGTGTACCGGTGGACGTCGAGGAGCTGGGCTCGGGTCTGCGCTTCGTCGCGCGTCAGTACGGGCATGGCCCCATGCTGCCCGATGGGGTGGGAGCGGGGCACGGGGGTTCTTCTCACGGCTGAGTTCTGCCCTGAGCTTGGGCGTAAGCCCGCGGGCGGCGGACGGTGGGGCGCCACCGGGCCACGCGCCGGACGGCGCGGGCGTGGGCGCGCGCCCCGGGGGGCGGCTTCGCGTAGGTCCGGGAGGCGGCGCGGGGGCGGTGGGGGCAGTGGGGGCGGCGTCGGTATGTGGGCGCCTGAAGGGCGGGTTCGCGGGGGCGCGGGCGGCGCGCCGTACGCCGTGTGTCGCACGCCGGTGCGTGGGGGGATCGGCGGCCTGGGCGGCGAGCTTCAGGGCGGGGCGCGGGGCTCGGGGGCGCGGATCCGGCTGGGACGGGCCGGCCGGGGCGGAGGGGGTGAGGGGGCACGGTGAGCGCGGTGGGCGCGGTGGGCGCGGTGGCGCGGGGGCGCGGTGGCGCGGGGGCGCGGGGGCGCGGGGGCGTCGCGGGAGGACCGGTCCCCCGCCGTCGTCAGTCCGCGGCCGGGTCCGGGGCCGCCGCGCCGCCCGCGATCGTCTCGTGGTGGCGGATGACCTCCGCGATGATGAAGTTCAGCAGCTTCTCGGCGAACGCCGGGTCCAGCTTGGCGCTCTCCGCGAGCTGGCGCAGCCGGGCGATCTGGCGGGCCTCGCGGGCCGGGTCGGCCGGGGGCAGGTGGTGCTCGGCCTTGAGGTGGCCCACGCGCTGGGTGCATTTGAAGCGCTCGGCCAGCATGTGGACGACCGCCGCGTCGATGTTGTCGATGCTTTCGCGCAGCCGGGTCAGTTCCGCGCGGGCGGACTCGTCGACGGCGCCGGTCCCGCCGGCCCGGCTGGTCTCGCTGGTGCTCATGACCTGGGAGCTTAGACGGATCCCGGGGTGATCGTGGGTGGGTGTTCGGGATGCGGGATCCGGTCGCTCCAGCCGCCCGGGACGGTACGCCCCTGCTGTTGGCGGAAGCGGGTCGGAGCGGTGCCGACGCGGCGGGTGAACAGGCGGGAGAAGTACGCCGGGTCGTCGTAGCCGACGCGGCGCGCGACGGCCGCTACCGGCAGGTCGGTGCCGGCGAGCAGTTCCTTGGCGCGGCCGAGCCGGATGGAGAGCAGGTAGTCCTTGGGGCTGCGCCCGGCGCCGCGCCGGACCGCCGTGCGCAGTTCGGCGGGTGTCATGCCGTGCCGGGCGGCGTGCTCGGCGACGGTCAGGGGCCGGAAGGCGTCGCGGGCGAGGGCGTCCAGGACGGGGTCGCCGCCGGCGCTCGTGTCGGCGCGGGCGCGCCGGAGGGCGACGAGCAGTTCGTGGACGGCGGCGGCGGTCTCGACTTCGAGCAGCGGGTTGCCGCGCCGGGCGGCCCGGGTGATGCGGGCGATCACGGAGCGGGCGGGGTCCGCGTCGGCGAGCGGGACGACGGGGCGGTCGGGCTCGATGTAGCCGAGTTCGGTGTAGGTGGCGGTGGCGGGTCCGGTGAAGTCGACGAAGCCTTCGTCCCAGCCGGTGTCGGGGTCGGGCGCGTAGTGGTGCGGGACGCCGGGGGTGAGCCAGAGCAGCGCGGGCGCGGTGATCGTCGTGCGGCGCCCGTCGGGCCGGCGGTACCAGCCGCTGCCCGCGCTGATGACGACGGCGACGTGGTGGTCGAGGGTGCGCGGGCCGACGGTGGGCAGGGCGCCGTGCTGGAGTCCGACGCCGAGGCAGACGAGGCCGAGCCGCAGGTGCGGCGGGCCGGGCGTGAAGAAGCGCATCCAGGTGCGGTACATCCCTCGGCCTCCCGACCTGCCGGACGAATCGTCTTTGCGTCCAAACAGCGCTGATCTTTGTCCATGGACCGGCCGCCCGCCAGAGGGTGAGGGTGGGTCGCGGTACGTGACCTGGAAGGGGACGGAATCGTGGCCGACTTCGCCGTGGGTGATCAGGACTTTCTGCTGGACGGCCGGCCCGTGCGGCTGCTGTCGGGGGCGCTGCACTACTTCCGGGTGCACGAGGGGCAGTGGGGTCACCGGCTGGCGATGTTCCGCGCGATGGGCCTGAACTGTGTGGAGACGTACGTCCCGTGGAACCTCCACGAGCCGGGGCCCGGCCGGTATCGGGGTGTGGCGGATCTGGGCCGCTTCCTGGACGCGGTGCACGCGGCGGGCCTGTGGGCGATCGTGCGGCCGGGTCCGTACATCTGCGCGGAGTGGGAGAACGGCGGGTTGCCGCACTGGCTGACGGGGAGGCTGGGGCGGCGGGTGCGGACGCGGGACGCGGAGTTCCTGGGTCAGGTGGACCGCTGGTTCCGCGTGCTGCTGCCGCAGGTGGCGGCCCGGCAGATCGACCGGGGCGGTCCGGTGATCATGGTGCAGGTGGAGAACGAGTACGGCAGCTACGGCTCCGACCAGGATTATCTGCGGTCCGTGGCGGACCTGCTGGGGGCGTGCGGGGTGACCGTGCCGCTGTTCACGTCGGACGGGCCCGAGGACCATATGCTCACCGGTGGGTCGGCTCCGGGCATTCTGGCCACGGTGAACTTCGGGTCGGGGGCGCGCGAGGCGTTCGGGGTGCTGCGGCGCCATCGGCCGCGCGGACCGCTGATGTGCATGGAGTTCTGGTGCGGCTGGTTCGATCACTGGGGCGAGGAGCGGACCGTACGGGATCCGCAGGACGCGGCGGCGGCGCTGCGGGAGATCCTGGAGTGCGGCGCGTCGGTCAACGTGTACATGGCGCACGGGGGCACGAACTTCGGCGGCTGGGCGGGCGCCAACCGCTCCGGGCCGCTGCACGGCGGTCCGCTCCAGCCGACGGTGACGTCGTACGACTACGACGCGCCGGTCGACGAGTCCGGGCTGCCGACGCCGAAGTTCTGGGCGCTGCGCGCGGTCATGGAGGAGTACGCGGAGGGGCCGCTGCCCGATGTGCCGCCGCCGCCCGCGCGGCTGGCCGCCGTGGTGGAGGCGGCCGCCGGGGAGTGGGCCCCCCTGGACGACGTGCTGGACGCGCTGGGCGACGAGGAGTGGGACGGTCCGGTTCCGCCGACCTTCGAGGAGCTGGGCGTGGACCGGGGCCTGGTGCGCTACCGGCTGAGGGTGCCGGGGCCGCGGCAGCCGTATCCGCTGGCGGTGACGGGGCTGCGGGACCGGGCGGTGGTGTACGTGGACGGGGTCCGCGCCGGGGTGCTCGACGCGCGGGACGCGGCGCTGCCGGAGCCGGTGGCGGGGCCGGCGGCGGTGGAGCTGTGGGTGGAGTCGCTGGGCCGGGTCAATTACGGGCCGCGGCTCGGCGAGAGCAAGGGCATCACGGGCGGGGTGTTGCATGAGCGGCAGTACGTGCACGGGGTGCGGGCGCGGGGGTTGCGGCTGGACGCGTTCCTCGCGGACGGGGTGGCGAAGGTGCCGTTCGCGCCCGTGTCGCGGGCCGGTGAGCCGGGCCTGTACCGGACGGTCCTGGAGGTGGCGGCCGGCGCGGCGGGGGACGCGGCGCTGGAACTGCCCGGGTGGACGCGGGGGTTCGTGTGGCTGAACGGCTTCTGTCTGGGGCGGTACTGGAACGTGGGCCCGCAGGGATCGCTGTTCGTGCCGGGGCCGGTGGTGCGGGAGGGTGTGAACGAGGTGTGGGTGCTGGAGCTGGAGGGCGCCGGGCCGTCCGTGCGCCTGCGCTAGCGGGTCGGTCCACCCGGAGCAGGGCAGGGGGGCCGGGGAAGGCGATGGGGAAGGGGCGGACCCGGGGCCCGCCCCTCCTGCGTGGGCTTTCCTGTCGGTGTTCCCTTGGGCTAGAGGTTCGCCGCCGCGGACTTGATGGCGGCGGCGAAGGTGGACACCTCGGTGTAGACGCCGGGGTAGTTGGGCCGTGCGCAGCCCTCACCCCAGCTCACGATGCCGACCTGTACCCAGGCGCCGGCGTTGTCCTTGCGGAACATGGGGCCGCCGGAGTCGCCCTGGCAGGTGTCGACACCGCCCTGGGCGTAGCCGGCGCAGATCTCCTCGCTCGGGACGAGGGCGTTGCCGTACGACTGCTGGCAGCTGGCGTCGGAGACGAACGGCACCTGTGCCTTGAGCAGGTAGCGCTGCTGGCTGCCGCCCTCGCGGGCGGCGCCCCAGCCGGCGACGGTGAAGGTGCCGCTGTTGTACGCCGTCGTGGTGGCGATCGGCAGGGTGGGCAGGTTGATCGGCTGGGCGAGCTTGATCAGCGCCCAGTCCTTGCCCGTGCCGTTGTAGCCGGGGGCCTGGAGGACCTTGGTGGACCTGACCTTGATGGCGGCGGAGCTCTGGAGGTCCACGACGCCGGCGGTGGCGGTGATACCGGTGTTGTTTCCGGAGCCGTTCACGCAGTGCGCGGCGGTCAGGACGATCTGCTGGGTGTAGAGGGCGCCGCCGCAGCCCATGGAGAGCCGGACCATCCACGGGAACTCGCCCTGTGCGGCGCGGGTGCCGCCGACGACGGGCAGGCCGGCCGCGGCGACGGGCTTCTGGGCCGCCCGGGTGTCGGTGGGGACGGGCTTGTCGGCCGCCTGGGCGGCGGAGACGGGCTGGAGGCTGATCGCGGCGAGGATGACGGCGCCGGTCGCGGCGCATCTCCTGAGGGTGCGAAGAAGAGTGTTCAAGTGTCTGCCTTTCGTGGGGGGTTGAGCCTTGCGCACGCGATGAGACCCGTGCCACGGGGCAGTTCAATGACATGGGCTCGTCAAGGCGTGTCCGGATTATGGGGAGGGCGCCGGGCGGGTCACAAGGCCGTCTTTTCGGCCACGGACGCGCTGCGCCCGCCGCCGTACTCTGGAAAGAGGTCGACGTCGTGCTTGGGGGTACGGGACGTGGCGAACGGCAGTGAGGTCGTGCACGGCTATCCGCACCTCGACACCGTGCGGGCGGCGATCACCGCGGTCTACCGGCGGCTGAGCCGCGAGGGTCTGTACGCGTACGCCGCGAGTGTCGCCCCCGCCGACGTGGCCTTCGCGGACGCCGACGACCTGCACCTGGGGGCGCAGCGGGTGGCGCACGCGCTGGTGCAGCAGCTCCGGCTGCCGGAGGCACGGATGATCGTCAGCTTCCGGGAGATGGAGCACGCGGCGAGCGTCGAGCTGGCCGCCGGACCGGAGTACTTCATCGAGCTGAACGACCGTTTCCGTACGCACCGCAGGGACATCGGGGCCGCCCTGGCCCACGAGATCACGCATGTGCTGCTGCACCGGCTGGGCCTGAGCTTCCCCGGCACGCGCGACAACGAGATCCTCACGGACACGGTGACGGCGTACCTCGGGGCGGGGTGGCTGCTGCTGGACGCGTACCGCGAGGACGGCGTGTCGAGCCAGAAGCTGGGCTATCTGACGCCGGAGGAGTTCGGGTACGTCCTGGCCAAGCGAGCGCTGGCGTTCGACGAGGACCCGTCGCCGTGGTTCACCTCCCCGCAGGCGTACACGGCGTACGCCGATGGCCGTGACCAGGCGTTGAGCGACGGCCGCCGGCCCCCGCTGACGGCGGCGGGCTGGGCGGGCCGCCACCGGTACGCGAAGGACCGCCGCTACGCCCAGGACCACCCGGGCGCCGTCACGGGCCTCCCGTACACCTTCGAGGGCGGCGAAGGTGACACCGGGCTGCGTGTCTCGTTCCCCTGCCCCACCTGCCACCAGCGGATCCGGATGCCGGTCCGGGGCCGGGTGAGGGCCCGGTGCGGGCTGTGCCGGACGGTGCTGGAGTGCGACACGTAGCGGGGTCGTCAGCAGTGGTGCTCGACGCGGTCGAACGATGCGTAGTGGTCGGCCGAGTAGTAGTCCTCCCGGCTCGCGCTGCCGGTGACGACGCGGCGGGGGCCGCGGGTCGGCGCGCCGGGGGTGATGACGGTGTACTCGTGGTAGTAGCCGGCCGACCGGTTCGGCAGGACGCGTTCACGGTTCCGGAAGACGCTGCCGTCCTGGGGGTACGGGTAGGGGCCGCCCGTCTCGATGAGGTCGAGGGTGTCATGGGCCTGGGGCGGCAGGTCGGAGGAGCAGACGTCACCGAGGGCCCGTCGGACGTGGCCGAAGGGGGCCGTCGCCTCCGCGGGGCCGGCGAGGAAGGCCGGCAGGAGAGCCGCCGCGGCGGCGAGCAGGCTGAGCCGCGGGGGCATGCGCATGCCCCCATGGTGGCGGAGGGGCAGAGGACCGGACGGCTCAACCACCCTTACGTGTGACGGCCGCTGACGATCCGGTGGGTGCCGCCCTCGCGTGCCGTGTGCGGAGGGCCGGCGAGGAGCGTGGCGGCGCGGGCGGTCGCCGCCTCGCGGGTCGGGGTGGGGCGGGGCGGGGTGCGGGGCGTGGACGCGGCCGAGCTCGGTCGGTGCGATCGCCCCGGCCGCTTCGGTGCCTCTGGTGCGCGGCCACGTGCTGTCGTTCTTCGCACGGCACCTGCGGGCCGGGGGGGCCGGTGACGCGTACCGGGCGGGCGGGCCCGGGCGTCAGTCGTTGCCGCGCCGTACGGTGCGCGGGGGCTCGCCCGGGTGCCAGGTCCGGATGACGAGCTGCTCGCCCTCGACGGAGATGCGCACGACCTCGGTGAGCTCCGCCCGGAAGAGGTGGAACACCGGGGGCGCCCCGCCCTCCTCCGCGAGCCGTGCCATCACCTCCGGGTCGGTCACCTCGACGGCCCGGCCCCCGATCCGGACGTCACCGCCCCCCATGTCCGTACCGCTGCCCGGGTTGGCGTGCAGGGCGAACCGCGGGTCGCGCATCAGGTCCCGTGCCTTGAGCGACCTCGGCATCATGCCGAGCCACAGCTCACCGAACCGGAAGGTGACCTCCAACCCGGTCAGCCGCGGGGAACCGTCCCCGCGCAGGGTGCCGAGGACGTGGTGGGTGTGCGCGGCGAAGCGCCGCTCCACGATCTCGGCGAAGTCCGGCTCCGCGGCCCTGAAATCCGCCCAGCTGAACGCCTTGGGTGCCATGGCTTCAGGGAACCGCGGATACCGGACATCTCCTGTCGGGTTTCAGGAGTTTCAGGAGGGAAGGGAGTCCAGCCGGTACGGGTTGGCCCCGACGTACCGCGCCTCGCAGGTGCCGCCCGCGCCGTGGCAGATCGTCAGCGTCAGCCGTGTGATCCCGCCGGCGTCCGCCGCCGTGATGTCGTGGTACTCGGCGCTCGTGCCGCAGCCGCCCGTGTTGTGCCGGTCGCCCAGGGGGACGGTGCGGCCGTCGCCCGTGGTGATCGTCAGGGTGGCGTACACGGCGCGGTCGTCGCAGGTCGTGTCGGTGACGGTGAGCGTTCCGTTCCGGATGGTGTGCCGGTCGGTCCAGGTGTACGCGAGCCGGACGCGGTCGCCCCAGCTCGCCGTGATGTCGGCGCTGGCGTTCGTGACCGCCCGGCCCGTCCCGGTCATCCCCAGCGTGAGCGTGGCCGCCGCGGCGACCACGAATCCTGCACGGCGCATGTGTATGTCTCCCATCCGGTGGCGGATACCGAGGAGCGCACTACCCCACCGCGCCCGGCGGCCCCGGTGAGCGGGCGAACAATCACGCGATAGGCCCAACGGAAGCGGCCACCGGGGCCGCGCCACCCCGGTCAGGCCCGGGCAGGCCGGCAGGTCGGGTCCGGTGAAGTCAGGCCCGTCCGGTCCCGTCCGGTCAGGTCAGGTCAGGTCAGGTCAGGTCAGGTCAGTGCCGGACGATGCCCCGCGCCCGCGCCGCCGCCAGCCACTCCGGGAGCTCGGCGACCAGCCGGTCGTACAGTTCGGCGTCGGGCACGCTGCGCGGCTCGGCGCCCGCGTGGAAGAACCCCGCGTTGTCCACGCACCGCTTCCCCGGCACGGCCAGCTCGTCCAGCTTCCGCAGGAAGTCGAACTGGCGGCTGTCCGGGTCGCCGAACCCGATGAACTGCCAGAACATCGGCAGCCGCGCCGCCTTGCACAGGTGACGCTCGGCCGCGAGCTTGTTGGTGGGGCCGCCGTCCGTCTGGAAGACGACGAACGCGGGGGCGGTGGCACCGCTGTCCAGGTAGTGGTCGATGACCGCGTCCATGGCCAGGTGGTAGCTCGTCCTGCCCATGTGGCCGAGACCCGCCACGATCCGGTCGATCCGCCCCCGGTGGTCCGCCAGGGAGATCTCGGTCTCGGCGTCGATGTCCGTGGAGAAGAAGACGACCGGCACCCGCCCGTCGTCGTCGAGGTTCGCCGACAGGCCCAGCACCCGGTCGGCGAGGGCCTGGACGCTGCCGTCCCGGTAGTACGGCTTCATGGAACCCGAGTGGTCGACGACCAGGTACACCGCGGCGCGCTCCCCGCTCAGTCCGTGCTTGCGCAGCGAGACACCGGCGCTCTTGCAGAGGTCGACCAGCGGGGGCGCGGTCTCCTCCACCGTGCGGAGGCTGATTGGCATGAAAGAAGACTAGGTGATCGTCACAGCTCCTCACCCGGCGGCAGCCTCCGCACCCCCGGCAGGACCTCGTCCAACTCCCCCGGCGTGAACCGGAACATGCCCACCACATGCCAGAACCCGCCCGCCACGTCTCCCTCGTACGTGTACCCGCCCGACGGCGATCCCGGGAGAGGGCGGCGGCGCCCCGCCAGGGCGCATGAGGGCGGGGCGGCCTCGGACGGACGCGCCCGGTGGCGACGGAACCGACCGGGTCCGGGACAAGGCGCAGCGCCTGCCAACGGTCCGGTCGGGGACGAGGCAGGCGCTGCTGTGTTCCGTACGCCGTTGTACGGGACGTTCGGGGGTGTCCGGGGACGTCGCGCACGTCGTCGTGCGCGACGCCCGTCGGCGTGACCGGGGAGCGCCGTGCGGTCCGCCCCGGTCGGGCGTCAGACCGTCAGCGCGCGGTCCGTCGGGCGGACCGGGGCCGGCAGCTGACTCGTACCCGTCAGGTAGCGGTCCACGCCGCGCGCCGCCGAGCGGCCCTCGGCGATGGCCCACACGATGAGCGACTGACCCCGACCGGCGTCGCCGGCGACGAAGACGCCGTCGACGTTGGTCGCGTAGTGCTCGTCGCGGGCGATGTTGCCGCGCTCGTCGAGCTCCAGGCCGAACTGCTGGACCAGGCCGTTGGACTGGTCGGTGCCGGTGAAGCCCATGGCGAGGGTGACCAGCTGGGCCGGGATCTTCCGCTCGGTGCCGGGCTTCTGCTCCAGCTTGCCGTCCTTGAACTCCACCTCCACGAGGTGGAGGAACTGGACGTTGCCGTCCTCGTCACCCTCGAAGTGGGTGGTGGAGACGGAGTAGATCCGCTCGCCGCCCTCCTCGTGGGCCGAGGTGACCTTGTAGAGCATCGGGAACGTCGGCCAGGGCTGGTTGGCGCCGCGCTCCTCGCCCGGCCGGGGCATGATCTCCAGCTGCGTGACGGACAGCGCGCCCTGGCGGTGGGCGGTGCCCACGCAGTCCGCGCCGGTGTCGCCGCCGCCGATGACCACGACGTGCTTGCCCTCGGCGGTGATGGGGGGCGCCACGAAGTCACCCTCCTGCACCTTGTTGGCGAGCGGCAGGTACTCCATCGCGAAGTGGATGCCCTTGAGCTCACGGCCCGGGACGGGCAGGTCGCGCGAGACGGTCGCACCGGCGGCGATGACGACGGCGTCGTACCGCTGCCGCAGCTTCGCGGCGTCGATGTCGCGGCCGATCTCGACCTCGGTGCGGAACTTGGTGCCCTCCGCGCGCATCTGCTCGATACGCCGGTTGATGTGCACCTTCTCCATCTTGAACTCGGGGATGCCGTACCGCAGCAGCCCGCCGATGCGGTCGGCCCGCTCGTACACGGCGACCGTGTGACCGGCGCGGGTCAGCTGCTGCGCGGCGGCGAGACCAGCCGGGCCGGAGCCGATGACGGCGACGGTCTTGCCGGACAGCCGCTCCGGCGGCTGCGGGGTGACGTCACCGGTCTCCCACGCCTTGTCGATGATCGACACTTCGACGTTCTTGATGGTGACCGGCGGCTGGTTGATGCCCAGCACGCACGCCGACTCGCAGGGCGCCGGGCACAGCCGCCCGGTGAACTCGGGGAAGTTGTTCGTGGCGTGCAGGCGCTCGGACGCGGCCTGCCAGTCCTCGCGGTAGGCGTAGTCGTTCCACTCGGGGATCAGGTTCCCGAGCGGGCAGCCGTTGTGGCAGAACGGGATGCCGCAGTCCATGCACCGGCCGGCCTGCTTGCTGATGATCGGCAGCAGGGAGCCGGGGACGTAGACCTCGTTCCAGTCCTTGACGCGCTCGGCCACGGGGCGGGTCTCGGCGACCTCGCGTCCGGTGGTCAGGAAGCCCTTGGGGTCAGCCATTGGTCGCCGCCTCCATCATCTTCTCGGTGGTCTCCTGCTCGGAGAGACCGGCGAGCTCAGCGGCGTCCTTGGCGGCGAGCACGGCCTTGTACGTGGTCGGGATGATCTTGCTGAATCGGTCCACGGCGGCGGACCAGTCGGCAAGGAGCTTCTCGGCTACGGTCGAACCCGTCTCCTCGTGGTGGCGGCGCACGACATCGTGCAGCCACGCCCGGTCGGCCTCGTCCAGGGCCTCGATGGCGCCCAGGTTGCCGGCGTTGACGTTGTCCCGGTCGAGGTCGATGACGTACGCGACACCGCCCGACATACCGGCCGCGAAGTTGCGGCCCGTCTCGCCGAGCACCACCGCGTGACCGCCGGTCATGTACTCGCAGCCGTGGTCGCCCACGCCCTCGGAGACGACCAGCGCGCCGGAGTTGCGGACGCAGAACCGCTCACCGGTGCGACCGCGCAGGAAGATCTCGCCGCCGGTCGCGCCGTACCCGATGGTGTTGCCCGCGATGGTCGAGTACTCGGCCAGGTGGTCGGCGCCCCGGTCGGGGCGGACGATCAGGCGGCCACCGGACAGGCCCTTGCCGACGTAGTCGTTGGCGTCGCCCTCCAGTCGCAGCGTGATGCCGCGCGGCACGAACGCGCCGAAGGACTGGCCGGCCGAGCCGGTGAAGGTGATGTCGATGGTGTCGTCGGGCAGGCCCGCGCCACCGAACTTCTTCGTCACCTCGTGGCCCAGCATGGTGCCGACCGTGCGGTTGATGTTGCGGATCGCGACCTGGGCGCGGACCGGCTGCGCCTCCTCGGCGCTCGGCGCGGACAGCGCGTCGGCGGCGAGCTTGATCAGCTCGTTGTCGAGCGCCTTCTCCAGGCCGTGGTCCTGCTCGATCAGCTGGTGGCGCACCGCGCCCTCGGGCAGCTCGGGGACGTGGAACAGCGGAGCCAGGTCGAGGCCCTGCGCCTTCCAGTGGTCCACGGCCCGCTCGGTGTCCAGCAGCTCGGCGTGGCCGACGGCCTCCTCCAGGGTGCGGAAGCCGAGCTCGGCGAGGAGCTCGCGCACCTCCTGGGCGATGAACTCGAAGAAGTTGACGACGAATTCGGCCTTGCCGGCGAAGCGCTCGCGCAGCACCGGGTTCTGGGTGGCGATGCCGACCGGGCAGGTGTCCAGGTGGCAGACGCGCATCATGACGCAGCCGGAGACGACGAGCGGCGCGGTCGCGAAACCGAACTCCTCGGCGCCGAGCAGCGCGGCGATGACGACGTCGCGGCCGGTCTTGAGCTGGCCGTCGGTCTGGACGACGATCCGGTCGCGCAGGCCGTTGAGCAACAGGGTCTGCTGGGTCTCGGCCAGGCCGAGCTCCCAGGGGCCGCCCGCGTGCTTGAGCGAGGTGAGCGGCGAGGCGCCGGTACCGCCGTCGTGGCCGGAGATGAGCACCACGTCGGCGTGCGCCTTGGACACACCGGCGGCGACGGTGCCGACGCCAACCTCGGAGACCAGCTTCACGTGGATGCGGGCGGCCGGGTTGGCGTTCTTGAGGTCGTGGATCAGCTGAGCCAGGTCCTCGATGGAGTAGATGTCGTGGTGCGGCGGCGGCGAGATCAGGCCGACACCCGGGGTGGAGTGCCGGGTCTTGGCGACCCACGGGTACACCTTGTGGCCGGGCAGCTGGCCGCCCTCGCCCGGCTTGGCGCCCTGGGCCATCTTGATCTGGATGTCGTCGGCGTTGACGAGGTACTCGGAGGTGACGCCGAAGCGGCCGGAGGCCACCTGCTTGATCGACGAACGCCGCGCCGGGTCGTAGAGGCGCTCGGGGTCCTCGCCGCCCTCACCGGTGTTGGACTTGCCGCCCAGCTGGTTCATGGCGATGGCGAGGGTCTCGTGCGCCTCCTGGGAGATGGAGCCGTACGACATGGCGCCGGTGGAGAAGCGCTTGACGATCTCGCTGATCGGCTCGACCTCGTCGATGGGGATCGGCTGCCGGTCGGACCTGAAGCCGAACAGGCCGCGCAGCGTCATCAGGCGCTGGGACTGCTCGTTCACGCGGTCCGTGTACTTCTTGAAGATGTCGTACCGCTTGGTGCGTGTGGCGTGCTGGAGGCGGAAGACCGTCTCCGGGTCGAACAGGTGCGGCTCGCCCTCACGGCGCCACTGGTACTCGCCGCCGATCTCCAGCGCGCGGTGCGTGGCGGCGATGCCGGAGGCCGGGTACGCCTTGGCGTGGCGGGCGGCGACCTCCTTGGCGACGACGTCGAGGCCGGCGCCGCCGATCTTGGTGGCGGTGCCGTTGAAGTACTTCTCGACGAAGGCCTCGTCGAGGCCGACGGCCTCGAAGACCTGCGCGCCGCGGTAGGAGGCGACGGTCGAGATGCCCATCTTGGACATGACCTTCAGGACGCCCTTGCCGAGGGCGTATATCAGGTTGCGGATGGCCTGCTCGGGCTCCAGGCCCTCGACGAAGGTGCCGGCGCGGACGAGGTCCTCGACGGACTCCATGGCGAGGTACGGGTTGACGGCGGCGGCGCCGTACCCGATGAGGAGCGCGACGTGGTGCACCTCGCGGACGTCACCGGCCTCGACCAGCAGGCCCACCTGGGTGCGCTGCTTGGTGCGGATGAGGTGGTGGTGGACGGCGGAGGTGAGCAGCAGCGACGGGATCGGCGCGTGCTCGGCGTCGGAGTGCCGGTCGGAGAGCACGATCAGGCGGGCGCCGGCCTCGATGGCGGCGTCGGCCTCGGCGCAGATCTCCTCGATACGGGCCGCGAGGGCCTCGCCGCCACCGGAGACCCGGTAGAGGCCGGAGAGCGTGGCGGCCTTCATGCCCGGCATGTCGCCGTCGGCGTTGATGTGGATGAGCTTGGCCAGCTCGTCGTTGTCGATCACCGGGAACGGCAGGGTGACGCTGCGACAGGACGCGGAGGTCGGCTCCAGCAGGTTGCCCTGGGGGCCGAGCGAGGAGTGCAGCGAGGTGACGAGCTCCTCGCGGATGGCGTCCAGCGGCGGGTTGGTGACCTGCGCGAAGAGCTGGGTGAAGTAGTCGAAGAGCAGTCGCGGGCGCTCGGACAGCGCGGCGATCGGCGAGTCCGTGCCCATGGAGCCGATCGGCTCGGCACCGCTGCGGGCCATCGGCGCGAGGAGGACGCGCAGCTCCTCCTCGGTGTAGCCGAAGGTCTGCTGGCGGCGGGTGACCGAGGCGTGGGTGTGGACGATGTGCTCGCGCTCGGGCAGGTCCTCGAGCTCGATGATCCCGGTCTCGAGCCACTCCTGGTACGGGTGTTCGGCGGCGAGGCCGGCCTTGATCTCGTCGTCCTCGATGATGCGGTGCTCGGCGGTGTCGACGAGGAACATCTTGCCGGGCTGGAGGCGGCCCTTGCGGACGACCCTGGCGGGGTCGATGTCGAGGACGCCGACCTCGGAGGACAGCACGACGAGGCCCTCGTCGGTGACCCAGTAGCGGCCGGGGCGCAGACCGTTGCGGTCGAGAACCGCGCCGACCTGGACGCCGTCGGTGAAGGTGACGCAGGCCGGGCCGTCCCAGGGCTCCATCATCGTGGAGTGGTACTGGTAGAAGGCGCGGCGGGCCGGGTCCATGGAGTCGTGGTTCTCCCACGCCTCGGGGACCATCATCAGGACGCTGTGCGGCAGCGAACGGCCGCCGAGGTGGAGCAGCTCCAGCACCTCGTCGAAGGAGGCGGAGTCGGAGGCGTCCGGCGTGCAGACCGGGAAGATCCGCTCCAGGCCCTTGTCGCCGAAGAGGTCGGAGACGAGCTGCGACTCGCGCGCCCGCATCCAGTTGCGGTTGCCCTTGACCGTGTTGATCTCGCCGTTGTGCGCGACGAAGCGGTACGGGTGGGCGAGCGGCCAGCTCGGGAAGGTGTTGGTGGAGAACCGGGAGTGGACGAGCGCGACGGCGGTGGCGCAGCGGCGGTCCGACAGGTCGGGGAAGAAGGGCTCCAGCTGCCCGGTGGTGAGCATGCCCTTGTAGACGATCGTGCGGGCGGAGAGCGACGGGAAGTAGACCCCGGCCTCCCGCTCGGCGCGCTTGCGCAGCGCGAACGCCTTGCGGTCGAGCGCGATGCCCGTGCTCGTCCCGCCGTCGCTCACGAAGAGCTGGCGGAACTCCGGCATGGTGGAGCGGGCCGTCGCGCCGAGCAGCTCGGGGGCGACGGGGACCTCGCGCCAGCCGAGGACGGTGAGGTTCTCCTCGGCGGCGAGCGCCTCGATCCGCTCGACGGCCTGTGCGGAGCCGTCGGCGGGGAGGAAGGCGATGCCGACGGCGTACGAGCCGGCCTCGGGCAGTTCGAAGTCGGTGACCTCGCGCAGGAACGCGTCCGGCACCTGGAACAGGATGCCCGCGCCGTCGCCGGAGTCGGGCTCGGAGCCGGTGGCGCCCCGGTGCTCCAGGTTGCGCAGAACGGTCAGCGCCTGCTCCACCAGCGCGTGGCTGGCTACACCGGTGAGGGTGGCAACGAAGCCGACACCACAGGCGTCGTGCTCATTGCGGGGGTCGTACATACCCTGCGGGGCGGGGCGACCGTCCATGGGCGACCAGGCGTCGGAACGCATCGGCTCTCCCGTCGTCGTCGTGGCATATGCAGTGCCAGAGGGACGACGTTGGCCCTCCGCAAAATTTCGTGCAGATTACATGATGGAGTGCTTCTCGGAACACGGATAGGGCATTCCAGCATGCGGACACCGCACATAGCGGTGGAGGTGGTTCACAGGCGGATGGATGGCACGAATCGATCATCCGGGGGCCCGCAGGGGACGCGGGCTTCATTGCCCACAGCGCTCACGGCTCATGCCCGCTGGTCAAGGAATCGAAACCGCCGCGTTACGGCTACGTATGTGCCGCGGTGCATAGTGTCTCACCGCGGGTGGGAATCCCGCCATTGGAGCTTCGTCACAACCCTGACCCCCACCGTAGCCCCCGACTCAGAGGGCCGCACCGAAGAGCGCCCCGAGCCCGTACGTCACCGCGGCGGCGGCGCCGCCGAGCGCCAGCTGGCGCAGACCGCTGTACCACCAGCTCCGCGCGGTCACGCGCGCCACGAGCGCACCGCACGCGAACAGGCCGAGCAGCGCCAGCAGGACGGCGGGCCACAGGGCGGTCGCGCCGAGCAGGTACGGCAGTACGGGCAGGAGCGCGCCGAGCGCGAACGAGCCGAAGGACGACAGCGCGGCCACGGTCGGCGAGGGGAGGTCGTCCGGGTCGATGCCGAGCTCCTCGCGGGCGTGTATCTCCAGCGCCTGCTCCGGGTCCTTCGACAGCTGCATGGCCACCTCGCGGGCGAGGGCCGGCTCGACGCCCCGTGCCACGTACAGCGCGGCGAGCTCCTCCATCTCGTCCACCGGGTGCTTGCGCAGTTCGCGGCGCTCGATGTCCAGTTCCGCCTCGACCAGTTCGCGCTGGGAGGCGACGGAGGTGTACTCGCCGGCCGCCATGGAGAACGCGCCGGCCGCGAGGCCCGCGAGCCCCGTGATGACGATGGTCTGGTGGGAGACCGCACCACCGGCGACACCCGTCATGAGGGCGAGGTTCGACACGAGACCGTCCATCGCGCCGAACACGGCGGGGCGCAGCCAGCCGCCGTTCACATCGCGGTGGGTGTGGTTGTCGCGGTGCGCCTCGTGAAGCGTCGCCTCGGTCTCGATGATGGACACAGCTCTCCCCTGGCTTCGTACCTGGTCCGCCGGTGCGGACACCATCGAAAATACGCGCGGTGTAAGGGGCTCGCCAGCAAGGCAGGCTTTACTTACTGCCGTCGTCCGGGTCGCCGTTCCGCGGCTGTCCCGCCGCTGTCCCGCCGCTGTCACACCGCCGTTCCGCCGCCCTTCCGCCGCCATCCCGCCGCCATCCCGGTGACATCCGGGTGATGAGGCGCCGCGCGTGGGACACATCCAGGAATCGACCGGTCCGCACGAAGGGACCCCCGCGATGGTGTCGATGGCGACCTCGGTTCTGCTCGACCGCGCCCGCGGCGCCCTGCTCGGACTGGCCGTCGGGGACGCGCTCGGGGCTCCCGCCGAGAACATGCGGCCCTCCGAGATCCGCCGCCGCTGGGGCCGTATCGAGGGCTTCGTCAGCGACGACCCCGTCGGCACGGACGACACCGAGTACGCCATCTTCTCCGGCCTCCTCCTCGCCCGGCACGGCTCCGCCCTGACCGTCTCGCACGTCGAGACCGCATGGCACCACTGGATCGCCGACCTGGACGAGGGGCCGTTCCGCGGCGCCGGCTTCAGCGAGCGCGGCACGCTCGAAAACCTCCGTCGGGGCCTCGCTGCGCCCATCTCGGCGCAGCACCGGCACGCCTGGAGCGACGGGCTCGCCATGCGGGCGGCGCCATTCGGCGTGTTCGCGGCGGGGCGCCCGGCCGAGGCGGCGCGGCTGGTCGCGATCGACGGCACGGTCAGTCACGAGGGCGAGGGCATCTACGGCGGGCAGGCCGTGGCGGCGGGCGTCGCGGCGGCGATGTCGGGGGCGGACCCGGCGTCGACCATCGCCGCCGCCCTGTCGGTCGTCCCCATGGACTCGTGGACGGCCCGTTCGATGCGGCGCGCGGTCGTCGCGGCCCAGCGCGTCCAGCCGGACCCGCTCGTACGGGAACGGGCCGTCCGCTCGGCGGTCGTCGTCGGCGGCTACCCCTGGACGGATCTGGCCCCCGAGGCGGTCGGCCTGGCGTTCGGCGCGTTCGCGGCGGCGCGCGGTGACTTCCGTACGTCGGTGCTGACCGCGGTCAACATGGGCCGCGACGCCGACACGACGGCCGCGGTGGCGGGCGCCCTCGCCGGGGCGATGTCGGGCGCGGCGGCGATCCCCCCGGAGTGGTCGTCCCTGATCGGCCCGGTCCGCGGCAGCTGCCTCCCCTCGATGCGCGGCTACCACGTCCTGGACATCGCGGAGCTCCTGACCCCCGACGACGATCCCGAGGCCCCCTGATGCCCCCCACCCCTTCCCCGTACGCCCCGGACCCCACCCCCGTGGACTCCCCCGACCCCCCGCAGGACCCCGCGAACCCGGGGGAGCCGCCCCTGACGGACGAGGAGACCCACCAGGTCAGGGCCCCGGCTCGCGCGGACGAGGGCGCCCGCGTGTTCGGGGGCCGGGCCCCGGGGGGCGGGGATACCCCCGCAGCGGGGCCGCTCACCACCACCGCCCCCGTGGTCTCCCCCGTGCCGCCCGGAGCCCTCCACGGGGCCACCCCGTGCGAGCCCCCGCCCTCTCCGGGCGCCGGCACGCGGGTGCTCACCCGCCCGGTCCGCGGGCCGGGCGCCCGGGGCCGGGGGGCGGGGGAGCCGGCCACGGATGCGGGGAGGGACGGGAACGGGAACGGGGACGGGGGCGGCGACCGGGACGGGGACGGCGACCGGGATGGGGGCGGCGACCGGGAAGGGGCAACGACCGCCCACGCCGCGCCGGTCGGCGCCCGGCCCCACGCGCCCCGCCGTATCGAGGGCCTCCTCCTCGGTCTGGCCGCCGGTGACGCCGCCGGGTGGCCCGCCGCCCGCCACCGCGCCGCCCGCATGCCCGAGTGGACCCGGCGCCTCACCCGCGAGCTCGACACCTTCGCCGAGCAGAACGCCACGACGACCCTCCCCGTCCCCATCGCCCTCAACCAGCCCCCCGAACCCCTCCGCCTCGGCCCCTCCGACGACGCGGAATGGGCGGTCTTCACGGCCGAGACGCTGCTCACCGCCGCGGGCGAGCTCCTCCGGCCGCTGCCCGCCTCACGCCGCATGTGCGCGGCCGTCGACCTGGCCTGGAACTCCCTCGCCGCCGAGATCGCCGCCGCGGCGGACCGCGCCCCGGAGGTCGAGTCGGCCGTCCTGCCCCTGCGCGCCCGGATCTCGGTCCGGGCAGGGCTCGGCAACCTCGCCACCGGACTGCGCCCACCGGCGACCGGCCACGACAACCCGCACTACTTCGACGACGCCGCCTGCGTCCGCGCCACCGTCCTCGCCGTCGCCCACCCCGGCGACCCGCGCGCCGCCGCCGAGCTGGCCGAGTTCGACGCCCGCTACACCCAGGACGGCGACGGGGTCCACGGCGCCCGCGCCATGGCCGCCGCGGTCGCCGCGGCTCTGGGCGGCGCACCGGTCGACGACGCCGTGGACGCCGCGCTCGACCAGCTGCCGCCCGCCACCGAGATCGGCCGCAACGCCCGGCACGCCACCGCACTGGCCCTCGACGCCGGGAGCGCCTTCGAGCTCGTCCCGCTGCTCGAGCACCAGATCGTCGACCATGTCTACAGCTACGGCATCGCCGCCGCCGAGACGGTCCCGGTGGCCCTCGCACTCGCCATGGCGGCCCGGGGCACGGTGACCGAGGCGGTACCGGCCGCCGCCTGCCTGTCCCGGGTGGCCGACTCCGCGCCCGCGCTCGCCGGCGCGCTGACGGGAGCGATCGGCGGGGGTGACGGCGTGCCCGCCACCTGGCGCGACGCCTGCCGCACCCTCGCCGGCTGTGCGCTGCCCCGCCTCGCGGGCACGGATCTGGTGGAACTCGCCGAGCGGCTCGCGCACACGGAACTCAACACCGCGGGTGGACAATTCCGACATGACGACCACCTCCACACCCGTCACCCTCGAGGACCGGATCACCGGCAGCCTCATCGGAGCGGCCGTCGGTGACGCGCTCGGCGGTCCGGTCGAGGGTTACTCCCCCGAGCAGATCGCCGAACGCCACTTCGGCCGCGTCACCGGCATCGTCGGCCCCTGGAACGGCGACGCCTGGCGCACCGCCCGCCCCCTCGCCCCGTACCACAAGGGCGACGGACACGTCACCGACGACACCCTGATGACGCACGCGCTGATCCGGGTGTACGACACGGTCCGCGACCACCTCGACGCGTACGCCGTCGCCGACCATCTCGTACCTGACCTGATCTCCACCCCCCGCTGGATCCCCGAGCTCGAAGCCGAGGCGCTGCCCCTCCAGCGGATCTTCCTCGCCGAGAAGTGGCTGGTGGCGCGCCTCCACTACGGCCATGTCGACCCGCGCGAGGCGGGCACCGGGAACATCGTCAACTGCGGGGCCGCGATGTACATGGCGCCCGTCGGCCTCGTCAACGCCGCCCATCCGGAAGCCGCGTACGCCGAGGCCCTCGACATCGCCGGCGCCCACCAGTCGTCCTACGGCCGGGAGGCGGCCGGTGTGTTCGCCGCGGCGGTCGCGGAGGCGTGCCGCCCGACGGCGACCCCCACCACGGTCGTCGACACGGCGCTTCAGCTCGCCAAGGACGGCACCCGCGCGGCGATCGAGGCGGTGGCCGAAGTCGCCGTCCGCCACACGGACTTCGAGTCCGCGCTGCGGCCCCTGCGCGAGGCGGTCGCCCCCTTCGACACGGTCGGCCCGGACTACCGCTCCCCGTCCCTGGCGGCGCGCCGCCCGTCCCGGTTGCACTCGATCGAGGAACTCCCCGTCGCCCTCGGCATGCTGCTGGTCGGTGAGGGCGACTACCGCCGTACGGTGCTGGGCGCGGTCAACTACGGTCGGGACTGTGACTCGATCGCCACCATGGCGGGCGCGATCGTGGGCGCGCTGCACGGCGAGGCGGCGATCCCCGCCATGTGGGCGAAGCAGGTCGCCGAAGCCAGCCGCCTCGACCTGCACGCCCCCGCGGCGGTGCTGGCGGAGGTCACCCGGGAGATCTTCATGCGGGACACCGAACGGCGCCGCGTCCACGAGACGGCGTTCATCCTCCTCTCCCCCCGCCCCGGGGTGACCCCGTGAACGTGCGGCTGACCTGGGTCCAGCCGGAGGACCTGATCGGCCACGAACTGCGACAGGCCACGGAGGACGGCCGCAACGCCTCGGCCGTCGCGGCACGCTGGCGGGCAGCCGGCGGCGCCCCCGCGCCTGCGGCGGCGGGCGCGTCGAGCAGCCCGGCGCCCCCGCATCTGCGCGCCCTCGCGGAGCGCCTCCTCGACGAACTGGCCGCCCTGCCCAGCCCGTTGTCCCCCGCCGAACCCACCTCCCTCCCACAGATCAAACGCGCCTGCCCCCACTGGCCCACGCCACCCGGCGAGGAGCGCGCCGCCTTCCCGCGCCGGGCGGCCCCGAGCACGGGTCACGCCGACCAGGAGCGCGCCGCGCCCCCGGGCCGCCCGGCACCGGGCACACGCCACCCCACCGACGACACCCCCGCTCCCTCCACCGGTCGCGCCGCCGGCCACCCGACCACGGCCGCACCGCACCGCCCCGCCCCGGACACACCCCCGCCCGGCCACCACCCCACCGACGGCGGCACCGCCCCGGCGACGGGAGGCACCGCGCACGCGGGCCCCTCCCGCTCGCCGCTCCACCCGCCCGCGCGCGCGGCATCGGCGACCGCCCGTCCGGCCGGCCCGAGCCCGGCACCGCCGACCGCGCCGGTCCCCGCGGTGTTCCCCCTCGCACCCGGGCTGCGCCGGCGGCTGCACGCCGCCTGGCTCGGCCGCGCGGCCGGCTGCCTGCTCGGCAAGCCCGTCGAGAAGCTCCCCCTCTCCGCCATCCGCGCCCTGGCCCGCGCCACCGGCAACTGGCCCCTCACCACCTGGTTCACCTCCAAGGGCCTGCCCCCGGCCCTCGCCGCGGCCCACCCGTGGAACCGCCGGTCCGCGCCCACCTCACTGGCCGAGAACATCGACGGCATGCCCGAGGACGACGACCTCAACTACCCCCTGCTCAACCTGCTGCTCCTCCAGCGGTACGGCCACGGCTTCAGCACCGCCGACGTGGCCCGGCTGTGGCTGGACGAACTCCCGGCGGGCCGCGCCTTCACCGCCGAACGCGTCGCCTACCGCAACCTCCTCTCCGGCCTCGAACCCCCGCTCACCGCCACCCACCGCAACCCGTTCCGCGAATGGATCGGCGCCCAGATCCGCGCCGACGTCCACGGCTGGACCCACCCCGGCGACCCGGCCGCCGCGGCCGAACAGGCCCACCGGGACGCCACCCTCACGCACACCGCGAACGGGGTGTACGGGGCGATGTTCGTCGCCGCCGTCGTCGCGACCGCGGCGTCCGGCGCCGCCGACGTCCACCAGTCACTGGCCGCCGGCCTCACCGTCGTCCCGCCGGACTCCCGCCTGGCACGGGCGGCCCGCTTCGGCATCGCCACGGCACGCGTCCACGCCCGCGCCGGCTTCGACACGGTCGTCGACCGTCTCCACACCGCCTACGGCGCCTACCACTGGGTACACGCCGTCCCGAACGCCGCCCTCCTCTCCGCCGCCCTCACCCACGCCGACGGTGACTTCACCCTCTCCATCTGCCGGGCCGTCTCGGGAGGATGGGACACCGACTCGAACGGCGCCACGGCCGGTTCCGTCGCCGGGCTCCTCGCCGGTCGCCCGGAGCGGATCCCGGACCGCTGGACCTCCCCCCTCAAGAACCGGCTCACCACGTCCGTCCACCGCTTCGACGGCATCGGCTTCGACGCCCTCGCCGACCTCACCCACGACCTCGTCGACCAGGAGGCACACCGGCCATGACCCATATCGCGGTGCTCGGCAGCACCAACATGGACCTCGTCGCCTATGCGAGCCGGGCCCCCAAGCTGGGCGAGACCGTCACGGGACGGGAGTTCCGCACGATCCCCGGCGGCAAGGGCGCCAACCAGGCCGTCGCCGCCGCCCGCGCGGGCGCTCAGGTGTCGATGATCGGCGCCGTCGGCTCCGACGACTTCGGCGCCCGGCTGCGCGCCGGCCTGGACAGCGCGGGTATCGACACCGACCTCCTCCGCACTGTCGAAGGGCCCTCCGGAACCGCCCATATCGTCGTCGACGACGAGGGCCGGAACGCCATCGTGGTCATCCCCGGCGCGAACGGCACCGTCACCTCCCTCTCCCCGGGTGACGAAACACTCATCGCCACCGCGCACGCCCTGCTCCTCCAACTCGAACTCCCCCTCTCCGCCGTCATCGCCGGCGCGGAAGCGGCCCGCCGCCACGGCGTCCGTACGATCCTCACCCCCGCCCCGGCGCAGCCGCTGCCCCCCGCACTCCTCGCGGCCACCGACCTCCTGGTGCCCAACGAGCACGAGGCCGCTGCGCTCACCGGTCGCGCCGAACCCCACGCCGCCGCCGAGGAACTCCTGCGGCACGTCCCCGAGGTGGTGATCACCCTCGGCGGATCCGGTTCCCTCCACGCCACCCGCGGCGCGGACCCGGTCGCCGTCCCCGCCCCGCGCGTCCGGGCCGTCGACACCACCGCGGCCGGCGACACCTTCGTCGGCGCGCTGGCCGTCGCGCTGGGCGAAGGCCGGCCCGTACCGGACGCCCTCACCTGGGCCTCATCCGCCGCGGCGCTGTCCGTCCAACGCCCCGGCGCCTCCTCCTCGATGCCGTACCGCTCGGAGATCGACGCCCTATGACCACCGCACCTCCCCTCCGGGGGCTCCGCGTCCTGGACCTCGCGACCCTCTTCGCCGGCCCGCTGGCGGCGACCATGCTCGGCGACTTCGGCGCCGACGTCATCAAGGTCGAACATCCCCGCAAGCCCGACCCGTCCCGTGGCCACGGCCCCGCCAAGGACGGGGTCGGCCTGTGGTGGAAGCTGCTCGGCCGCAACAAGCGCACCATCACGCTCGACCTGTCCACACCCGGCGGCCGGGACACCCTGCTGCGTCTCGCCGTCACCGCCGACGTGGTCATCGAGAACTTCCGCCCCGGCACCCTGGAGCGGTGGGGCCTGGGGTGGCCCGAACTCTCCCGCGCCAACGACCGGTTGGTGCTCGCCCGCGTCACCGGCTTCGGCCAGTTCGGCCCGTACTCCCGCCGCCCCGGCTTCGGCACCCTCGCCGAGGCGATGAGCGGCTTCGCCGCCATCACCGGCGAACCGGACGGACCGCCCACGCTTCCCCCCTTCGGTCTCGCCGACTCCATCGCGGCCCTGGCCACCTCCTACGCCGTGATGACCGCCCTCCACGCCCGCACCGCCACCGGCCGCGGCCAGGTCGTCGACATGGCGATCATCGAACCGATCCTCACCGTGCTCGGCCCGCAACCCCTCTGGTACGACCAGCTCGGCTACGTCCAGCCCCGCACCGGCAACCGCTCCCGCAACAACGCCCCCCGCAACACGTACCGCACGGCCGACGGGAAGTGGCTCGCCGTCTCCACCTCCGCCCAGTCGATCGCGGAGCGCGTGATGCGTCTCGTCGGCCGCCCGGACCTGATCGACGAGCCGTGGTTCGCCGAGGGCACGACCCGCGCCGAACACGCCGACGTGCTGGACGAGGCGGTCGGCGCCTGGATCGCCCGGCACACCCGCGACGAGGCCATGGCCGCGTTCGAGAAGGCCGAGGCGGCGATCGCGCCGATCTACGACATCCGCGACGTCGTCGAGGACCCCCAGTACCAGGCCCTGGGCACCCTCACCGACGTCCCGGACCCCGAGCTCGGCACGATCCGTATGCAGAACGTCCTCTTCCGCCTCTCCGAAACCCCCGGCTCCATCCGCTGGTCCGGCCGCCCGCACGGCGCCGACACCGACGCCGTCCTCACCGAACTCGGCCTGGCCCCGGCCGAGATCACCGCCCTGCGCGCCGGGGGCGCCCTGTGAGACCCGCGCCCGCCACCCCACTGACCTGGCTGTACGCCCCCGGGGACCGCCCTGACGTGGTGGCCAAGGCCCTGCGGTCCGGCGCCGACGTGGTGATCGTCGACCTCGAGGACGCGGTGGCCCCCCACCGCAGGGAGTACGCCCTGGCCGCCACCGTCGAACTCCTCGCCTCGCCCCACCCCGTACCCATCCATGTCCGCCTCCCCGGTCCGCATGACACCGCGCACGACAACACAGCGATCACGGCACTGGCCTCGCTCCCCGGCCTCGCCGCTCTCCGTATCCCCAAGGTGACACACGGCACTGACATCCAGCGGATCGCGTCCCTCGCCCCCGGCCTCCCGCTCCACGCCGTGCTGGAATCCGCGCTCGCCGTCGAGCGGGCGCACGCCATCGCCACCGCCCATCCCGCCGTCCGCGGGATCACCATCGGCGAGGCCGACCTCCGTGCCGATCTGGGTGTACGCGACGACAGCGGCCTCGACTGGTCACGCAGCCGCGTCGTGGTCGCCGCCCGCGCCGCCGGACTGCCGCCGCCCACCCAGTCGATCCACCCGGACATCCGCGACCTCGACGGTCTCGCGGCATCCTGTGCCCACGGCCGGGCGCTGGGCTTTCTGGGCCGCGCGGCGATCCACCCGCGCCAGCTCCCGGTCATCGAGCGGGCCTACCTCCCCACCCCCGAGGAGGTCGCGGCGGCGGAGGAGGTCGTCGAGGCCGCGGAAGCCGGCACGGGCGCCCTGGCCCTGCCGGACGGGCGTTTCGTCGACGCGGCGATCGTCGCGGCGGCCCACCGCACCCTGGCCCTGACCCGGCGCGGCTGACGCACGAGGCGGGCGCCGGAACCTCCCGGTTCCGGCGCCCGCCTCGTCGGCTCGGTGCGTCAGTGCTGCTCGGCGGACTCGGCCTGCGCGTCCGGCTTCGCCACCGTGTCGGCCTTGGAAGGCTTCCGCGTCCAGACCTTCGGTGACTTCGGCGCCTTCTTCGTCGCGGCGGATGATCCGGCGGACGATTCGCTGGCCGGCGCCTCATCGGCGGGCTCGGCGCCACCCTCGGCGTCCTGGGCGCCGCCGGCCCCGGTGACCGCCGCCGGTTCCACGACCTGCTCACGCCCCGGCCGGACCCGCGACGAGATCACGATGTACACGACAGCCGCCAGGAAGACCAGGATCGCGGTCCACACATTGAGCCGGACGCCGAGAATGTGGTGCGCCTCGTCGACGCGCATGTACTCGATCCAGCCGCGCCCCGCGCAGTACGCCGCGACGTACAGCGCGAACGCCCGGCCGTGCCCCAGCGTGAACCGGCGGTCCGCCCAGATCACCAGCAGGGCGACGCCCACGCACCACAGCGACTCGTAGAGGAACGTCGGGTGGTACAGCCCGGCCTCGCGGTTCACGCTCTCGGAGATTTCCAGCGCCCACGGCAGGTCGGTCGGCCTGCCGTACAGCTCCTGGTTGAACCAGTTGCCCCAGCGGCCGATGGCCTGCGCGAAGGCGATGCCGGGCGCGATGGCGTCCGCGTACGCCGGCAGCGGGATGCCGCGGCGGCGGCACCCGATCCAGGCACCGACCGCGCCGAGCGCGATCGCGCCCCAGATGCCGAGGCCGCCCTCCCAGATCTTGAAGGCGTCGACCCAGTCCTCACCCTCGCTGAAGTACAGCTGGTAGTCGGTGATGACGTGGTAGAGACGGCCGCCGATGAGACCGAAGGGCACCGCCCAGACGGCGATGTCCGCCACGGTGCCGGCTTTGCCGCCCCGGGCGATCCAGCGCTTGTTGCCGTACCAGACGGCGGCGAAGACACCGATGATGATGCAGAAGGCATAGCCGCGCAGCGGGAGCGGTCCGAGGTGGATCACGCCGGTCGACGGGCTGGGAATGTAGGCAAGGTCCATGGCAGGACCGACGCTACCGTGCCGGGCGGGACACCGGGCAATCCACCCGGCAAAGACTGCATAACAAGCCGACGGCCGACGGGCCGGGGGCCGCGTCGGCGGTGGGCGGTGGGCGGCGGGCGGTGGGCCCGGCCGGGATCAGCTTTTCGCGGGTGACGGCGAGGCCGTGCCCGGCTTCTTGCCCTTGTTCGCCTCGGTCACCCACTTCTTCAGGTTGTCCGGGGAGATCTGCTCGCTGCCCTTGGTCGGGAAGACCGATTCCCCGTTGAGCAGCACGGTCGGCGTCCCGCGGAAGTCGCCGCTGCGGAAGGCCTCGTTCGACTTGTTCACCCAGCTGTCGTGCCTGCCCTCGGTCACACAGCCGCGGAAGGCGGGTGTGTCCAGCCCCTTCACCTTCCCCGCCAGTTCGAGGAGTTTGCCGTCCTTGGCGTAGGCGTCGTCCGGCTCCGGGGGCTGGTTCTCGAAGAGCACGTCGTGGTACGGCACGAACGCGCCGGCGTCCTGGGCGCACGCCGCGGCGTTCGCCGCGTTGAGCGAGCCGCTGCCGCCCATGTTCCCGTCGATGATCGTGGCCAGGTGGTACTCGACCTTGATCTGTCCGGACTCGGTCAGCTCGTGGATGGTGTCCCGGAAGGCGTTCTCGAACTGCGCGCAGGCCGGGCAGCGGAAGTCCTCCCACACCGTGAGGGTGGAGGGCGCGTCGGGGGCGCCGACGGGGATGCTCAGCCGGTCCTCGCCCCCGGCGCCCGTGGGAGCCGCGACGGGCGCGGAGTCGGAGCTGTCGCTCTCGCCGCCGGTGTTCGCGGCGATGATCCCCACCACCGCGGCGAGCCCGAGCACTCCGACGACGGCCGCGGACACCAGCAGCGTGCGCCTGCGCCGCTCCCGGGCCTTCTGCTGCTCGCGTTCGTTCTGGAGCCGTTCGCGCGCGCTCCGCTTGCCTGCACTGTTCTTCTCGCTCACGCCCACAGCAACGAACCGGGGAGGCGCGGGCGCGCCTCCCCGGTCCGGATCCACCCGTACGAGCTACGAAACCCGCCGCACTCCTCGCGCGAGTTCGCCCGCCAGTTCCCGTACGGCCTCGATACCGGCCGCGTGGTCGTCGGCGTCGAGCATCCGCTTGACGAAGGCCGAGCCGACGATGACGCCGTCGGCGAAGCCGGCGACCTCGGCGGCCTGTTCGGCGTTCGACACGCCGAGGCCGACGCAGACCGGCAGGTCGGTGGTGGCGCGGGTGCGCCGCACCAGGTCGGCGGCCTGCGCGCCGACCGAGGCGCGGGTGCCGGTGACGCCCATCAGGGACGCGGCGTACACGAAACCCGACCCCGCGCGCGTGATGGTGGCCAGCCGCTCGTCCTTGCTGCTCGGCGCGACGACGAAGACGGTGGCGAGGCCCTGCTTGTCGGCGTGCTCGCGCCACACCGCGGACTCCTGGACCGGCAGGTCGGGCAGGATGCAGCCGGCGCCGCCCGCCTCGGCCAGCTCGGTGGTGAAGCGCTCGATGCCGTACCGGTCGATGGGGTTCCAGTACGTCATCACCAGCACCGGCTTCCCCGTGGCCTCGTGGGCCTCGCGGACGGTGCGCATCACGTCGGCGATCCTCACGCCGCCGCGGAGCGCGATGTCGTCGGCGGTCTGGATGACGGGGCCGTCCAGGACCGGGTCGCTGTGCGGCAGTCCGACCTCGACGATGTCGGCGCCACCGTCGAGGACGGCCTTGACTGCCTCGATCCCGCCGTCGACGGTGGGGAACCCGGCCGGGAGGTAGGCGATGAGGGCGGCCCGCTTCTCCGCCCCGGCCCGCTCCAGGGTGTCGTTCAGGAGTTGGATGTTGCCGCTCACTTGGTGCCCCCCTGGATCTCGGTGTCCATCTGGATCTCGGCCGCGCCGTCGTCGGCGGAGGCGTCGGCCTCGACCGGGGCGGCGTCGGTGCCGTACAGCCCGAAGTAGCGCGCGGCGGTGTCCATGTCCTTGTCGCCGCGGCCGGACAGGTTGACGATGATCAGGCCGTCCTTGCCGAGCTCACGGCCGACCTCCAGGGCACCGGCCAGGGCGTGCGCGGATTCGATGGCCGGGATGATGCCCTCCGTGCGGGACAGCAGGCGCAGGGCCTGCATGGCCGCGTCGTCGGTCACCGCGCGGTACTCGCCGCGACCGGTGTCCTTGAGGTACGCGTGCTCGGGGCCGATGCCCGGGTAGTCGAGTCCGGCGGAGATCGAGTACGGCTCGGTGATCTGGCCCTCGTCGTCCTGGAGGACGTACGAGCGTGAGCCGTGCAGGATGCCGGGCTCACCGGCGGTGAGGGTGGCCGCGTGCTCGCCGGTCTCGACGCCGTGACCGGCCGGCTCGCAACCTACCAGCCGTACGGCCTCGTCCGGGATGAAGGCGTGGAACAGGCCGATGGCGTTGGAGCCGCCGCCGACGCAGGCGACGGCCGCGTCGGGCAGCCGGCCGGCCCGCTCCAGGATCTGGCGGCGGGCCTCGACGCCGATGACGCGGTGGAAGTCGCGGACCATGGCGGGGAAGGGGTGCGGGCCCGCCACCGTGCCGAAGAGGTAGTGCGTGTGGTCCACATTGGCGACCCAGTCGCGGAACGCCTCGTTGATGGCGTCCTTCAGGGTGCGGCTGCCGGACTTGACCGGGACGACCTCGGCGCCGAGCATCCGCATCCGGGCGACGTTCAGGGCCTGGCGCTGGGTGTCGATCTCGCCCATGTAGATGGTGCATTCGAGGCCGAAGAGGGCGCAGGCGGTGGCGGTGGCCACGCCGTGCTGCCCGGCGCCGGTCTCGGCGATGACGCGGGTCTTGCCCATGCGCTTGGTGAGCAGGGCCTGACCGAGCACGTTGTTGATCTTGTGGGAGCCGGTGTGGTTCAGGTCCTCGCGCTTGAGGAAGACGCGGGCGCCGCCCGCGTGCCGCGCGAACCGGGGCACCTCGGTGAGGGCGCTCGGGCGGCCGGTGTAGTGGACCAGCAGGTCGTCGAGCTCGGCCGCGAACGCGGGGTCGCTCTTGGCCTTGTCGTACTCGACGGCCACCTCGTCGACGGCGGCGACGAGCGCCTCGGGGATGAACTTGCCGCCGTAGGCACCGAAGTAGCCCTCGGCGCTCGGGACATGACCCTCGGGGTCGGGAATGAAGAACTCGCTGGGCATGCGACTGCTCCTCGGGGGGCGGTGTGCGCCCCCGGATGTCTCGGTGAACAGTGATCACGGTGTACGTCGTGCCGCCGCCGGAGCGCACCCGTGGCGGGCAGCTGTTCCGGTCGGCGGAAACGGGGAACCCGGCGCCTCGGGCAGCGGTCCACGGCCGCCCGCGGGCCCGCCGCCGTCCGGGGAACGGACACAGCGGGGGCGGGGAGGCGGCTAGCGGTGACGGAGGCGCGCGGTGCGCGCGCGCCATCGCATGCCGTTGACCTGGCCCGGTTCGTCACCGATGACGTAGCGGACGCGGCGCCCGTGCACGCGCCGCGCCGGGGCCCGGCAGCCGCGCGGACGGCAGCCCCGGGCGAGCCGGGCATACGCGTCCCGGGAGGCCGTGGCGGTGTCCGCGAGAAGAACCGCCCCGTACGCGCGCGTGGCGGCGCCCGGCACCGCCGGACGCGGGTGCGTCCGGCGCGTGCGGTATGGCGTCGCGGCGAGCGCGCGGAGGGCGGCGGTCATGTCGGGGTCAGCCCCGTCCGTGCCTCAGGGCGGGGTGGGCGCCGGCGGCGACCAGGTCGGCCACCGCGGCCTTGGGGTCGCGCCCGGTGACGAGCGACTCGCCGACGAGCACCGCGTCGGCGCCGGCGTTGGCGTACGCGATCAGGTCGTGCGGGCCTCGGATGCCGGACTCGGCGACCTTGACGATGTTCGCGGGGATCTCCGGGCCGACCCGCTCGAAGGTGGAGCGGTCGACCTTGAGGGTCTTCAGGTCGCGCGCGTTGACGCCGATGACCCGGGCGCCCGCCTCGACGGCCCGCTCGACCTCGTCCTCGTCGTGGACCTCGACCAGCGGGGTGAGCCCGATGGACTCGGCCCGCTCGATCAGCGATTCCAGGGCCGGCTGGTCCAGCGCGGCGACGATCAGCAGCGCGAGGTCGGCGCCGTACGCCCGGGCCTCCCACAGCTGGTACGCGGTGACGATGAAGTCCTTGCGCAGCACCGGGATGTCGACCCGGGCGCGAACGGCCTCCAGGTCGGCGAGGGAGCCGCCGAAACGGCGCTGTTCGGTCAGGACGGAGATGACGGACGCGCCACCCGCTTCGTAGTCCGCGGCGAGACCGGCCGGGTCCGCGATGGCGGCGAGCGCGCCCTTGGACGGGCTGGACCGCTTCACCTCGCAGATGACCTTGACGCCGTCACCGCGCAGTGCGGCGGCGCCGTCCTTGGCCTGGGGCGCCTTCGCCGCCCGCTCCTTGAGCTCGTCGAGGGAGACCCGCGCCTGTCGCTCTGCGAGGTCGGCGCGCACGCCCTCGATGATCTCGTCGAGCACACTCACGCGAGAGGCCCCCTTCCGGAGGGTGATGGTGGAGCCGGATCAGTCACCCTCGATGGTATCCGCAGGCGGCCCCAGAGTCCGCATCCGCCCAGTGCCACCGCGCTGACCAGTGGGTTTCACGGCGCCAGTGCGGATCCGAAGGGCAAGTTCCGGACGATCGTGAACGCCGTGACCAGGACGCCGGAACACCACCACCAGCCGCCCCCGAGAGTGACCTGTACGGGCAGCCCGCGGAGGGCGCGCACCAGCCAGAGGACCATCACCACGGCGAAGAGGAAGTAGCCGGCGACGGCGAGGGCGTTCGCGCCGAAGGCGGTGGCGATGTCGCCGTGGATGAAAGCGTGGGCGCTGCGCAGGCCGCCGCAGCCGGGGCAGTTGAGGCCGGTGAAGCGCAACAGGGGGCACACCGGATAGTGGCCGGGTTCATTGGGGTCGACCGCGCCCACGTACGCGAAGGCCGCCGCGACCGCGGCGAGGGTACCGAGGGGCGCGGCGAGCCGCCGTGCGAGCGGAGGCGGCGGGCCGGGGACGTGCGGCGGGGCGGGGCCGTACGGCGGTCCCGGCGCGTAGGGCGGGCCGGACGGGGGCGTTGGGCCCGACGGTGGCCGCGCGCCCGGTGCCGGGGGCGGCACGGCGGCTGTGTCCGACGGCGCGGACGACGACGCGCCGGGGAGGCCCGGGGGCGGCGGGGTCGGGTCGCGCGGGGCAGGGGTCGGCATGGCGTCCACCCGGGGATTGTCGCCGGTCATACGGGAAGGCGCAGCCCGGCCGTGCCGGACCGCGCCCCGTGTCGTCGGTGTGCCGAGCGGGTCAGCGGGCGCCCGCGTGAGCCGTCTCGGGCGTGTGGTCCGCCCGGGCGGCCTCCTCGCGCGCGCGGTCGAGCTCGGGCGTCGGCTTCTGGCCGAGGCCGGCGAGCTTCATGCCGGCACCGACGACACCGCCGAGAAGGACGACGGCGATGCCCGCCCAGAAGCCGAGCGGGTTGGCCGCCACCATGAAGGCACCGGCGACGCAGAAGCCGATGAAGGAGATGGTGACACCGGTCCAGGCGGCCGGGGTGTGTCCGTGGTCGCTGCCCGCCATGAATTGCTCCTCGTTGATGTTGCTCTTGTACGGCCCCGCCGAGTGCGGACGCTCAGCCACATTGTCCCGCACGCGCGCGTGCGGGGTGATGCGGGGTCACTCTCGGGGGTCCGCCGTGCCGGGCCGCTGCCGGCGCCGCGGGTCCCGGCCGGCCTCAGCCCGCCCCGTGACGGTCAGGCGCCGCCCGTGGGGTCCTCGCCGCGGTCCAGGGCCTTCCACAGGTCCTCGGGCCGGTCCGGGTCGGCCACGGGACGGGCGCCGCGCGCACGCGGGCTGCCGTCGCGCTCGTACCGCCCGGACATCGCGGGCCAGCCGCTGCCGTAGCGCAGCGCCAGCAGCCCGGCGAGCAGGATCAGCAGGGCGCCGGCCGCCGTGACGTAGGGCCAGGCGGTGTGCGTGAGCGCCTCGACCCGGGCCGCGGCGTCACCCGTGGTGCCCGCGGCCTTCTCGTCGAGCGCGGCGCTGTCGGAGGCGCCCAGGAAGGCGGCGGCGACCGCGCCCGCGCCACTCAGGGTGAGCAGCAGCGAGACGAGGAAGCGGCCCGCGCGGCGTACCGCGAAGACGGCGACGAGGGCGGCCAGGCCGACGATGGCGAGGGCGGTGGGTACGCCGGTGATGTCGCCGCCCTCGGCGTCCAGCGACACGGTGCCGCCGCCGACCGCGACCGTGCCCTCGGCCCAGGGCCGGCCCGAGGCGAGGAGCACGACGGCCGCGCCCACGGCGCCGAGGAACAGGGCGGCGGCGAGGCTGCGGCGGCCACCGGGGGCGGCCGTCGCGTCGTCCGCGCGGGTGGCTCGGGGCTGGGGTACGGATGCGGCACTCACGTACTCCACTATCCCTTACGCCGTCATGCGCCGTTCATCCGGTTGGCGGTGTGTACGGCGCGGAGCACGGCCGCCGCCTTGTTGCGGCATTCGGTGTCCTCCGCGACGGGGTCGGAGTCTGCGACGACACCGGCGCCCGCCTGGACGTACGCCGTGCCGTCGCGCAGCAGCGCGGTGCGGATGGCGATCGCGGTGTCGGAGTTCCCGGCGAAGTCCAGATAGCCGACGCAGCCGCCGTAGAGTCCGCGCCGGGTGGGTTCGAGCTCCTCGATGATCTGCATGGCCCGCGGCTTGGGCGCGCCGGAGAGGGTTCCCGCGGGGAAGCAGGCGGTCAGGACGTCGAAGGCGGTGCGGCCCTCGGCCACGCGGCCGGTGACGGTCGAGACGATGTGCATGACGTGCGAGTACCGCTCGATCGACATGAAGTCGACGACCTCGACGGAGCCCGGTTCGCAGACCCGGCCCAGGTCGTTGCGGCCGAGGTCGACGAGCATGAGGTGCTCGGCGCGCTCCTTGGGGTCGGCGATGAGCTCGTCGGCGAGCGCCTGGTCCTCCTGAGGGGTGGCACCGCGCGGGCGGGTGCCCGCGATGGGGTGCACCATGGCGTGCCCGTCCTCGACTTTGACCAGTGCTTCGGGACTGGACCCGACGACGTCGAAACCGTCGAAGCGGAAGAGGTACATGTACGGGGACGGGTTGGTGGCCCGCAGGACTCGGTAGACGTCCAGCGCGCCCGCCGTGCACGGGGTCTCGAAGCGCTGCGAGGGCACGACCTGGAAGGCCTCGCCCGCCCTGATCCGCTCCTTGATGTCCTCGACGGCCTCCTGATAGGCCTCGCCGCCCCACAGGGCGGTGTAGGGCGGCAGCTCGGACGGCGGCAGCGCGGCGGGCTCGGTGGCGAGCGGCTGGGCGAGGTCGGCGGTCATGGCGTCGAGGCGGGCGACGGCGTCCGCGTACGCCTCGTCGACGCCGGTGTCGAGGTCGTTGTGGTTGATCGCGTTGGCGATCAGCAGGACGGTGCCGTCCCAGTGGTCGAGGACGGCGAGGTCGGAGGTGAGGAGCATGGTGAGCTCGGGCAGCCGGAGGTCGTCGCTGCCGTGCTCGCCGATCCGCTCCAGGCGGCGCACGATGTCGTAGCCGAGGTATCCGACCATGCCGCCGGTGAAGGGCGGGACCTCGGACGCGAGGCCGTGAGTGGGGGCGCCTCCCACGCCGGCGCCGGGCGCAGGGGGGGTGTGCAGGGTCTCGACGGTGGCGCGGAGCGCCGCGAGGGGGTCCCCGTCGACGGGCACGCCGACGGGCGGGGTGCCCAGCCAGTGGGCCCGGCCGTCGCGCGCGGTGAGGGTCGCGGCGCTGCGTACGCCGATGAACGAGTAGCGCGACCAGGAGCGGCCTCCCCCACCACCTACGGTGTGGGAGGTACCCCCATCGGCGGACTCCAGCAGGAACGTCCCGGGCCGCTCGGCCGCCAGCTTGCGGTAGAGCCCGACCGGGGTGTCGCCGTCCGCGAGCAGGCGGCGACTGACGGGGATGACGCGGCGGTCGGCCGCCAGCTTGCGGAAGGTCTCGAGATCCATGGCGCCAGACCCTACTTGTCGAGCAGGACGTCGACGTCGAAGCAGGTACGGGCCCCTGTGTGGCAGGCGGCCCCCACCTGGTCGACCTTGACCAGGACGGTGTCCGCGTCGCAGTCCAGGGCGACGGACTTCACGTGCTGGACGTGGCCGGAGGTGTCGCCCTTGACCCAGTATTCCCGCCGGCTGCGGGACCAGTAGGTGCAGCGGCCGGTGGTGAGGGTGCGGTGCAGGGCCTCGTCGTCCATCCAGCCGAGCATGAGCACCTCGCCGGTGTCGTACTGCTGGGCGATGGCCGGGACCAGCCCGTCGGGGCTGCGCTTGAGACGGGCGGCGATGGCCGGGTCAAGGTTGCTGGTCATGCCGCCATTGTGCCGTGACGACGGCACCTTCCCCGGGGTGCGTCCACTGGGCGGACCGGGGTCCGCCGCCGTACCCTGGCGGTCATGTCGACCCATGCCAAGCGTGAACGGCTTCTGCTCGCCGATCTGTTGGAGGCGGCGGGACCGGATGCCCTGACCCTGTGCGACGGCTGGAAGACCCGCGACCTCGCGGCCCATGTGGTGGTGCGGGAGCGCCGCCCGGACGCGGCGGCGGGAATCCTGATCGGGCCGCTGCGCGGGCGCCTGGAGCAGGTGCAGGCGGAGTACGCCTCGAAGCCGTACGACGAGCTGATCCAGCTGATCCGTACGGGACCGCCCAGGATGTCGCCGTACGCGATCAAACAGGTGGACGAGGGCGCGAACACGGTCGAGTTCTATGTGCACGCCGAGGATGTGCGGCGGGCGCAGCCGGACTGGACCCCCCGCGAGCTGGACCCCGTCTTCGCGGACGCCCTGTGGTCGCGCCTGGAGAAGGCGGCGCGGATGCTGTGCCGGAAGGTTCCGGTGGGCCTCGTGTTGCGCCGCCCGAACGGCCAGACGACGGTGGCCCGCCGGGGCACCCCGGTGGTGACGGTGACCGGGGAGCCGGGCGAGCTGACGATGTTCGCGTTCGGGCGCCAGGACGCGGCGCGCGTGGACGTCGAGGGCGACAAGGACGCGGTGGAGCGGCTCCACGGGACGAAGCAGCTGGGCATCTGACCGGGGACGGCCTCCTCCGCACGGCGGCCCGTCCCGCGGCGACGGCCCGCGGCGCGGCGTGACGGGCTGCCGGAGGGCCGTTGTCAGTGGCGGCGGGCATCATCGGACGTAGGCGGCTCACCCGGGAGGCGGACGATGATCAGGATCGCGATGACCGGCGTGTTCGCCGACGACGAGGGGACGGCGCACGCCTTGCGCACGGACGTGCTCGGCTTCGCGGCCCGGACGGACCTCGATCTCGGCGGGGCGCGCTTCATCCCGGTCGCGGCGCCCGGGCAGGACGTGGAGCTGGTGCTGGAGCCCGGGGACAGCCCGGTGGCCGAGCAGTACCGGGAGGGACCGCGGGACGCCGGGCCGCCGTGCGGCGCGCTGGGGGTGGACGACCTCGCCGCCGGGTACGAGCGGCTGGGCGGGCCGGGCGTGGCGTTCACCCAGCCGCCCACGGAGCGGGGGCCGGTGCCGACGGCCGTGCCGGACGACACCGTCGGCGACCTCGTACAGCTCGCCCAGCCAACCGGGCTGAAGCGGGCCGCGCGTCAGCGGACGGGGTGGCCGGCCTCGCGCAGGGCGTCCTTGACCTGGGAGATCCGCAGGTCGCCGAAGTGGAAGACCGACGCGGCCAGCACCGCGTCCGCGCCCGCCGCGATCGCCGGCGGGAAGTCCGCCAGCCTGCCGGCGCCGCCGGAGGCGATCACCGGGACCGTGACGTGCTTGCGCACGGCGGCGATCATCTCGGTGTCGTAGCCGTCCTTGGTGCCGTCGGCGTCCATCGAGTTGAGCAGGATCTCGCCCGCGCCCAGCTCGGCGGCCCGGTGGGCCCACTCGACGGCGTCGATGCCGGTGCCGCGCCGGCCGCCGTGGGTGGTGACCTCGAAGGCGCCCTCGGGGGTGCGACGGGCGTCGACCGACAGGACGAGGACCTGGCGGCCGAAGCGCTCGGCGATCTCCCGGATGAGGTGCGGGCGGGCGATCGCCGCGGTGTTGACGCCGACCTTGTCCGCGCCCGCGCGCAGCAGCTTGTCGACGTCGTCGGCGCTGCGGACACCGCCGCCGACGGTCAGCGGGATGAAGACCTGCTCGGCGGTGCGGCGCACCACGTCGTAGGTGGTCTCCCGGTTGCCGGACGAGGCGGTGATGTCGAGGAAGGTGAGCTCGTCGGCGCCTTCGGCGTCGTACAGCTTGGCCATCTCGACGGGGTCGCCCGCGTCGCGCAGGTTCTGGAAGTTGACGCCCTTGACGACCCGGCCGTTGTCCACGTCCAGGCAGGGGATGACTCGGACGGCGAGGGTCATGACTGCTGTGCTCCTCGGTACGCCTCGACCTCGACCTCGACGACCAGACTCGGGTCGACCAGACCGGAGACGATGATCATGGACGCGGCGGGGCGGACGGCGTCGAACAGCTCCTTGTGGGCTCGGCCGACCTCCTCCACGTCACGGGCGTGAGTGATGTACATCCGGGTGCGTACGACGTCGGCGGGGCCCAGGCCGAGCTGCTCCAGCGCGGCGAAGGCCACGCGGAAGGAGTTGATCGCCTGCTCGTGGGGGCTGCCACCGGCGATCTGTCCGTCGACGATCGAGGTGCAGCCGGAGACCAGGACGAGGCCGTTGGGCAGTTCCACGGCGCGGGAGTAGCCGAACTGGTCCTCCCAGGGGGCGCCGGTCGCCACCTTGCGTACGGACTCGGTCATTCCGCCACCGCCGCGACGGCGGCGAGCGCCTCTTCCAGGGTGAACGCCTCGGCGTACAGCGCCTTGCCGACGATCGCGCCCTCGACGCCCTCGGGGACCAGCGCGGCGATCGCCCGCAGGTCGTCCAGCGACGAGACGCCGCCGGAGGCGACGACCGGCTTGTCGGTGGCGGCGCACACGTTGCGCAGGAGCTCCAGGTTGGGGCCCTGGAGGGTGCCGTCCTTGGCGATGTCGGTGACGACGTACCGGGCGCAGCCCTCGGAGTCGAGGCGGGCCAGCGTCTCGTACAGGTCGCCGCCGTCGCGGGTCCAGCCGCGTCCGCGCAGCGTCGTGCCCCGTACGTCCAGGCCGACCGCGATCTTGTCGCCGTGCTCGGCGATGACCTTGGCGACCCACTCGGGCGTCTCCAGGGCGGCCGTGCCCAGGTTGACCCGGGTGCAGCCGGTGGCGAGGGCCGCCGCGAGGGAGGCGTCGTCGCGGATGCCGCCGGACAGCTCCACCTTGAGGTTCATGTCCGCCATGGACCCGGCGACCTGGGCGATCAGTTCCCGGTTGTCACCGGTGCCGAAGGCGGCGTCGAGGTCGACGAGATGCAGCCACTCGGCGCCCGCCCGCTGCCAGGTCAGGGCGGCCTCCAGGGGAGAGCCGTAGGACGTCTCCGTACCGGACTCGCCATGGACGAGCCGTACGGCCTGGCCGTCCCGGACGTCGACGGCGGGGAGGAGTTCGAGCTTGCTCATCTCAGCGGGTCCTAGATCCTTCGGAGGGAGGGCGGAGGGGGTCAGAGGGTGTTGATCCAGTTGGTCAGCAGCTGGGCGCCCGCGTCACCGGACTTCTCGGGGTGGAACTGGGTCGCCCACAGCGCGCCGTTCTCGACGGCCGCCACGAACCGTTCACCGTGCGTGGACCAGGTGACCTTGGGCGCGCGCATCGCGGGGTTGGTGATCTCCAGGCTCCAGTCGTGCACGGCGTAGGAGTGCACGAAGTAGAACCGGGCGTCGGCGTCGAGGCCGGCGAAGAGCTCGCTGTCCTGGGGGGCCTCGACGGTGTTCCAGCCCATGTGGGGGACGACCGGGGCGTTCAGCGGTCCGACGGTGCCGGGCCACTCGTCCAGGCCCTCGGTCTCGACGCCGTGCTCGATGCCCTGCGCGAAGAGGATCTGCATGCCGACGCAGATGCCCATGACGGGCCGGCCGCCGGAGAGCCGGCGCTCCACGATCCAGTCGCCGCGTGCGCCCTTGAGCCCCGTCATGCAGGCGGAGAACGCGCCGACGCCGGGCACGAGGAGCCCGTCGGCGTTCATCGCCCTGTCGTAGTCGCGGGTGATCTCGACGTCGGCGCCGACATGGGCGAGGGCGCGCTCCGCGGAGCGGACGTTGCCGAATCCGTAGTCGAAGACCACGACGTTCTTCGAGGTGCTCATTCCCAGATCCCCTGAATCCGCATGACGCCCGCGACCAGACACATCAGCGACGCGATGGACAGCAGGACGATGAGCCCCCTGGGCATCTTCTGCTTGCTGAAGGAGTACACGCCTCCCGCCAGGAAGAGGCCGACGACGATCAGGATGGTCGAAAGGCCCGTCACAGCGCGCCCTTCGTGGAGGGCAGGATCCCGGCCGCGCGCGGGTCGCGCTCGGAGGCGTACCTCAGGGCGCGGGCCAGGGCCTTGAACTGGCACTCCACGATGTGGTGGGCGTTGCGGCCGTACGGCACGTGGACGTGCAGCGCGATCTGGGCCTGGGCGACGAACGACTCCAGGATGTGGCGGGTCATCGTCGTGTCGTAGGAGCCGATCATCGGCGCCATGTTCTCCGGCTCGGTGTGCACCAGGTAGGGGCGGCCGGACAGGTCGACGGTGACCTGGGCGAGGGACTCGTCCAGGGGGACCGTGCAGTTCCCGAACCGGTAGATCCCCACCTTGTCACCGAGCGCCTGCTTGAAGGCGGCACCGAGCGCGAGGGCGGTGTCCTCGATGGTGTGGTGGGAGTCGATGTGCAGGTCGCCGTCGGTCTTGACGGTGAGGTCGAACAGACCGTGGCGGCCGAGCTGGTCGAGCATGTGGTCGTAGAAGCCGACCCCGGTCGACACGTCGACCTTGCCCGTGCCGTCGAGGTCTATCTCGACGACGACGGACGTCTCCTTGGTGGTGCGCTCGACCCGTCCTACGCGGCTCATGAGCTCTGCTCCTTCTTCAGTGCGCGAACCGCATCGAGGAACGCGTCGTTCTCTTCGGGTGTGCCGGCGGTGACCCGCAGCCACCCCGGTACGCCGTTGTCACGGACCAGGACGCCCCGGTCGAGGATCTGCTGCCAGACGGCGTGCGCGTCGGCGAAGCGCCCGAACTGGACGAAGTTGGCGTCGGACTCGGTGACCTCGTAACCGATGGCGCGCAGCTCGGCGACCAGGCGGTCCCGTTCGGTCTTCAGCTGCTCGACGTATCCCAGCAGCGTATCGGTGTGCTCCAGGGCGGCGAGCGCCGTGGCCTGGGTGACGGCGGACAGGTGGTACGGCAGGCGCACCAGCTGGACGGCGTCGACGACGGCGGGGTGCGCCGCCAGGTAGCCGAGCCGGAGACCGGCCGCGCCGAACGCCTTGGACATGGTCCGGGAGACCACCAGATGGGGCCGGCCCTCGATGAGGGGCAGCAAGGACGGGCCGTGGCTGAATTCCACGTACGCCTCGTCGACGACGACGAGGGACGGCTTGGCGGCCTGGGCCGCCTCGTACAGCGCCAGCACGGTCTCCGCCTCGACGGCGGTGCCCGTGGGGTTGTTGGGCGAGGTGATGAAGACGACGTCGGGGCGGTGCCGGGCGATGGCGGCCGTGGCGGCGTCCACGTCGATGGTGAAGTCGTCGCGGCGGGGGCCGGAGATCCAGCCGGTGCCGGTGCCGCGCGAGATCAGGCCGTGCATCGAGTACGAGGGCTCGAAGCCGATGGCGATCCTGCCGGGTCCGGCGAAGGTCTGCAGCAGCTGCTGGATGACCTCGTTGGAGCCGTTGGCGGCCCAGACCTGGGCGAGCCCGACCTCGTGACCGGTGGTGCGGGTGAGGTAGGCGGCCAGGGCGGTGCGGAGCTCGACGGCGTCCCGGTCGGGGTAGCGGTTGAGCGTGCGGGCGGCCTCCCGGACGCGCTCGGCGATCCGCTCGACGAGCGGCTCGGGCAGCGGGTACGGGTTCTCGTTGGTGTTGAGGCGCACGGGTACGTCGAGCTGGGGCGCGCCGTACGGGGACTTGCCGCGCAGCTCGTCGCGGATGGGCAGGTCGTCGATGCCGATGTCCGTGTTCACTGGCCGGGCACCTTCCAGCCGAACCTGGCCTTGATCGCCGCGCCGTGGGCCGGCAGGTCCTCCGCCTCCGCGAGCGTCACCACGTGGTGGGCGACGTCGGCGAGCGCGTCTCGCGTGTAGTCCACGATGTGGATGCCGCGCAGGAAGGACTGCACGGACAGGCCCGAGGAGTGGCAGGCGCAGCCGCCGGTGGGCAGCACGTGGTTGGAGCCCGCGCAGTAGTCGCCCAGGGAGACGGGCGCCCAGGGGCCGACGAAGATCGCGCCCGCGTTGCGGACCCGGGCGGCGACGGCGGCGGCGTCCGCCGTCTGGATCTCCAGGTGCTCGGCGCCGTACGCGTCGACCACGCGCAGGCCCTCCTCCAGGCCGTCGACCAGGACGATCGCGGACTGCCTGCCGCGCAGCGCCGGCAGGATGCGGTCCTCGACGTGCCTGGTGGCGGCGACCTGCGGCTGAAGCTCCTTCTCGACCGCCTCGGCGAGCTCGACGGAGTCGGTGACGAGGACGGCGGCGGCGAGCGGGTCGTGCTCGGCCTGGCTGATCAGGTCCGCGGCGACGTGCACCGGGTCGGCGGTGTCGTCGGCGAGGACGGCGATCTCGGTCGGGCCGGCCTCGGTGTCGATGCCGATCCGGCCGGTGAAGTACCGCTTGGCGGCGGCGACCCAGATGTTGCCGGGGCCGGTGACCATGGTGGCGGGGGCGCAGGACTCGGTGCCGTACGCGAACATCGCGACGGCCTGGGCGCCGCCCGCGGCGTACACCTCGTCCACGCCGAGCAGCGCGCACGCGGCGAGGATCGTCGGGTGCGGCAGGCCGCCGTGCTCCCGCTGGGGCGGGGACGCGAGAGCGATCGACTCGACGCCCGCCTCCTGCGCCGGTACGGCGTTCATGATCACGGACGACGGGTAGACGGAGCGGCCGCCCGGCGCGTACAGGCCGACGCGGTCGACCGGGACCCACTTCTCCGTGACGGTGCCGCCGGGCACGACCTGGGTGGTGTGCTGCGTCCTGCGCTGCTCGCGGTGGACGATCCTGGCCCGCCGGATCGACTCCTCCAGACCCGCGCGGACGGCCGGATCCAGCTCCTCCAGCGCACGCGTGAGCGCGGCGGCCGGGACGCGGACCTGGTCGAGGGTCACCCCGTCGAACTTCTCCGCGTAATCGATCAGCGCCGCGTCGCCCCGATGATGCACGGCCTCGCAGATGGGCCGCACCTTCTCCAGGGCGGCTTCCACGTCGAACTCGGCACGGGGCAGCAGGTCGCGCAGAGCGCCACCCTTCGGGAGGGCGTCGCCGCGCAGATCGATTCGTGAGATCACAGGTCAATTCTCGCAGACGGTGACGCGCGGCCGGTCGCCTGTATCACTGGCTGATACAAGCCGCACTGGCGTCTTCTTGTCACACCTGACCGTTGGTGTTCGGTCCGTCACACAGCGGGAAGAACAGCCGTACGAAACAGGGGAAGCGAGGGGGGCGGCAGTGACCGAGCCGCATGACGACGACGTGCCGGGCGACCTCAGCCCCACCGAGCTGGGGATGTGGCAGGCGTTCCGGATCGGTGCGACCTACGACCTGAGCGTGGGCAACGCCGTGCTGGACGACCCGTTCTCGCCGCGCGCGTGGCCGCCGGAGCGCAGCGTCCGCGCCCGGGTGGTCGCACTGCTGCTGCTGGACGGGCCGCCCGCGCTGGCCGGGCGCGTGTCGGCGCTGAAACTGCGTGGGGTGCAGATCACCGGGACGCTGAATCTCGCGGGCGGCACGGTCTCGCCGTACGTGGAGCTGCAGGGCTGCCGGTTCGAGAACGAGGTGGTGCTGCCGGAGTCCCGGTTCGGCACGCTGCGCATGGTCGGCTGTGCGATACCGAGGCTGGAGGCGGCCCGGCTGCACACGGAGGGCGATCTGCATCTGCCGCGCTGCCGGGTGGAGCGGGGGGTGCGGCTCACGGACGCCCAGATCGGTACGGATCTGCTGATCAACCAGATACACGTCCGCCCGGACCGGAACGGCCGGGCGATCGTCGCGGACGGACTGTCGGTCGCCCAGGACCTCCAGGCGGAGCTGATCGAGACCTACGGCGAGTTCTCGCTGCGCGGCGCCAAGATCGGCGTGTCGCTGAACCTGCGCGGCAGCCGGCTGCGCGGCGCCGAGGGCAGGCGGGCCCTGAACGCGCCGCAGCTGAGCGTGGAGCGCACGCTCTACATGACGTACGCCTGGGTGAGCGACACCACGGGGAACGTGGCGGGGGCCACGCCGCCCGGCGGGCTGGCCAACTTCAACACGCCGATGCGCGGCACCCGCATCCAGCCCTTCGAGTGCCGGGGCGGGGTGCGGCTGGACGACGGCCGGTTCGGTGACGCGGTCGACTTCCACCACGCGCGGTTCCTGCTGTCGTCGGAGCGGAAGGAGGAGCTGTCGCTGCGCCGCATCGTCACACCGGAGCTGCGCTTCAACGGTGAGCGCCCGGAGGAGGGGCGGGTCGTGCTGAACGGCGCGAAGGTGGTCACGCTGATCGACCTCTCGACCAGCTGGCCGGGGCCGGGCGGGCTGGCGATGGGCGGATTCGTGTACGAGAACCTCGTCCCGTACGGGCACTTCCCGCTCGCCCGCCGCCTGGAGTGGGTGGCGGCGGCCACGCCGGAGTTCGCACCCGAGCCCTACGAACGCCTCGCGGCGGTGCTGCGCGGCAGCGGCGAGGACGCGGACGCGCGGGAGGTGCTGCTCGCCAAGCAGCGCAGGCGGCGCGAGACCCTGCCGCTGGCGGCGAAGATGTGGGGGTACCTCCAGGACTGGACGGTGGCCTACGGTTACCGGCCCGGCCGGGCGGCGCTGTGGATGGCGGTGCTGTGGGCGGCGGGGACGCTGGCCTTCTCCCGGTACGACCCCGCGGCGATCAAGACGGACGAGCACCCGAACTGGAACGCCGCGCTGTACGCGCTGGACCTGCTGCTCCCGGTGATCAACCTCGGGCAGGACGGGTACTGGCGGCTGACGGGCATATGGCAGTGGGCGTCGACGGTGCTGATCCTGCTCGGCTGGATACTCGCCACCACGGTCGCGGCAGGGGCCTCGCGGCTCCTCAGGCGCAGCTGACCCACCGACGGTTCGCCGCTTTCTTTACGGTCTCTTGGCATTCGGCCGTGCAACCATTCCGCCGCCACCAAAGATTCACAGCGGGCCACTGGCGCGGCTCCCACCTGCGGTTTTGAATGGTCGGCACCATGACGATGCTCCGTGCCCTGCTGAGCGGCGCCCGTGACGCGCTGCACCTGTCCGGTGCCCCGCCCCGGACCCCCGCGTGGCACACCCCGCCGGCCGCCGGCGCGCTGTCGGAGGACGGGTTGCCGCCGGACGGGCTGCCGCCGGACCGCGCCGTGCTGCTGGACGCGCCGGACGAGCGGCTCGGCCCGGCGCTGGTCGCCGCCGCCCTCGGCGACCACGCGCCGGCCGCCGCGCTGCTGGCCGCCACCCGTGAGGCGGCCGAGTGGGAGAGCCGCGACCGGTACGCCTCGCGGCTGGTGGCGTTCGCGCACTGCCGCGACGAGTGGCTCACCGGATGGCTGGCGCGGGCACCGCGCGACCCCGACGCGCTCCTGGTCCGGGCCGAGCTGGAGGTTCGCAGGGCGTGGGAGTCACCGGCCCGCGCGGAGCGGCTGCGCGAGCTCGGGCCCCTGATCGGTGCTGCGGCCGACGCGGCACCGCGCGACCCGGTGCCGTGGCGTCTCGCGCTGCACCACGCGCGTGGCACCCGTGCCACGCACGCCGTCTTCGAATCGCTGTGGGAGCAGGCCGTGCGCCGCTCCGCGCACCACTACGGCTGCCATGTCGCGGCGCTGAAGTACCTGTCGGCGCAGCGGCGCGGCGCACACCCCGAGTGCTTCGACTTCGCCGAGCAGGCCGCGGCCGACGCGCTGCCGGGGTCGTTGATCAGGGCGCTGCCGGTGCGGGCCGCGCTGACCCAGCTGCCGGTCGGCGGCGCCGCCTCCGTACCGTCCGCGCCATCCGTACCGTCCGTGCACGAGGAGCGCATCGACGCGGCGGCGGACCTGGCGATCGAGCTGTCCGGGCGGTACGCCGCGGGAGACCCGTGGCCGGCCGAGGTGCGCAACGTACTGGCGTATGTGCTGGTGGGGCGGGGGCGGTGGGGCGCGGCGCTCGAACAGTTCCGGCTGATCGGGCCGCACGCGACGTCGTTTCCGTGGTCCTCCGCCGGGGACGATCCGCTGGGCCGGTTCCTCGACGCGCGGGCCGGTGCGCGCCTCGCGGCGGGCGGCGGCGTCCCGCTGCGCGGACGGGCCGGACGAGGGCGCGCGGGCGGCCATTAGGCTTGACCGCTGTGACCACCGCTCGCCTGCCCCTCTTTCCGCTGAACGCGGTGCTGTTCCCCGGCCTCGTCCTGCCCCTGAACGTCTTCGAAGAGCGTTATCGCGCCATGATGCGCGAGCTGCTGAAGACCGACGAGTCCGAACCGCGCCGCTTCGCCGTCGTCGCCATCCGCGACGGGCGCGAGGTCGCGCCGACGGCGCCCGGCCTGCCCGACCAGACCGCGCTGCCCGAGAAGGGGCCCGCCGCCGGGTTCGGCGCCGACCCGATCCAGGCGTTCCACCGGGTCGGGTGCGTCGCGGACGCGGCGACGATCCGGGAGCGCGCGGACGGCAGCTTCGAGGTGCTGGCGACCGGTACGACGCGCGTGAAACTTCTGTCGGTCGACGCGAGCGGGCCGTTCCTGACGGCCGAGCTGGAGGAGCTGGAGGAGGAGCAGGGCGAGGGCGCGGGCGCGCTCGCCGAGGGCGTCCTGCGGGCCTTCCGCGCCTATCAGAAGCGGCTGGCCGGCGCGCGGGAGCGGTCACTGGCGACCGCGGTGGAGCTGCCCGACGAACCGTCGGTCGTCTCCTACCTGGTCGCCGCGGCGGCGGTGCTGGACACCCCGGCCAAGCAGCGGCTCCTCCAGGCCCCGGACACGGCGACGCGGTTGCGGGAGGAGCTGCGTCTGCTGCGCTCGGAGACGGCGGTACTGCGGCACCTGCCGTCGCTGCCCGCGGTGGACCTGACCCGTACTCCGACGAGCCCGAACTGACGCGAGGAAGACCTCAGGTGGCGAAGAAGCCGAAGAAGGCATCGGAAGGACCGCGGGGAGCACACCCGAACAAGGGTGGTGGCGGGCGACGGACGGGCGGTACCCCCGCGACGGTGGCCCTGACCGCCGCCGGCACACCCTTCACCCTGCACGCGTACGACCACGATCCCGCCTCCCCCTCGTACGGCGAGGAGGCGGCCGAGGCGCTGGGGGTCTCGCCCGACCGGGTCTTCAAGACCCTCGTCGCCGACGTGGACGGCGATCTGACGGTCGCGATCGTCCCGGTGGCCGGCCAGCTGGACCTGAAGGCCCTGGCGGCGGCGGTGGGCGGCAAGCGCGCCACGATGGCCGACCCGGCGGCGGCCGAGCGCACCACAGGGTACGTCCGGGGCGGCATCTCCCCCCTGGGCCAGCGCAAGCGTCTGCGCACGGTGCTGGACGCGTCCGCCGCCCGGCACGCCACCGTCTGCGTCTCGGCGGGGCGCCGGGGCCTGGAGGTCGAACTGTCCCCCTCGGACCTGGCGGCCCTGACGGGCGCGGTGGTGGCGCCGATCGGCCGCGCGTAGGGTCCGCGGCGGCGACGCCCCGGCCCACCGTCCCTCAGGGGCGCGGCGGGGTGACGTCCCACTCGGGGGACGGGTCCCTGGGGCCGAAGAGGGCCGTCAGGCCCACGTGGACGATCATCGCGGCCACCGGCCACGCGAGCACGGCGCCGTGCGCGTGCAGCTCCAGCGGCGCGTCGAAGACGACGCCCTCGCCCACCGCCCGGGCGTGCGCGACCACGTCGTGCGTCGGGCCCAGGAGCGTACCGACGCCCCAGCCGAGCAGGGAGCCCAGCAGGCCGCCGAGGGCCAGGCCCACGACCACCGCGATGCCGCCGTACCGGTGGCACCAGAACACCACCGCGGCGCTCAGCGCACCGAACCCCAGCGCGAGCAGCGTGAACGTGCCGTCGGCGCCGACCGCGCCCTCGCCCTCCGTCTCCTTCAGGAACACCGCCTTGCCGTCCGAGATCAGCGGCACCCGGGGCGCCAGCCACAGCCACAGCAGCCCCAGCACCACACCCGCGAGCGTCACCGCGAGCAGCACCACGACGCCCTGCCGCACCTCCGTGGCCACGTCCACGGGCGCGTCGTCGGCGTGCGAGGCGGCGGACGGGTACGGCGGCGGCCAGGCGGCGGGGTCCTGCGGGGAGGGCTGGTGCGGTGGCGTCAACGGTGCGGTCACCCTGCCATCGTGCCAGGCGGTCGCCTGGGTCGCCTCACCGGACCGCCGCGCGCCGGTACGCCCACGTCGCGACGGTCAGCGAGAGGACGCCGACGGCCGCGCAGACCGCCAGGTCCACGCCCACGGCCGCCCAGTCGGGCCGGGCCTCGAACGTGCGGGCCAGCGCCTCCACGCCGTACGTGGACGGCAGCAGGTCGCGCCCCCACCCGATCGGTTCCGGCAGCCGGTCGGCCGGGAGCACGCCCAGCAGCAGGGCCGCCGACATGCCGAGCTGGCCCAGCAGCGTGGCGAGTTCCTGGCGGGGTGCGAGCAGCCCGAGCGCCGCGCCGAGCCCGGCGAGCGCCGCCCCGGCGAGGGGCACCACGGCGCCGAGGATCCACAGATGGGTGAGCGGCAGCTTGAAGAGGACCGAGCCGACGACCGCGGTGACGACCGTGCCGGGCACCGTGAAGGACGCGTACGCGCCGGCCGCGCCCAGCACCACCGCGGCGGGCGGCACCGGCAGGGTGGCGTAGTGGTCGAGCCCGCCGCTGGCCCGTAGCTGCCCGAAGTACTGCGCGAGCAGGTTGAGCGCGACGAACGCGACGACGAGCACAGACGACCCGGCGACCACCGCCCGTGCCTCCGCCCCGCCGTCGTCGACGACACCGCGCATCAGGACCATGATCCCGACGGACTGGAAGGTCGCCACGAACAGCAGGGGGATACGGGCGACCCGGGCGCGCGACAGCTGCGCCCGGTACACCGCGCCGAGGGCGGGCAGCAGCCGCGCCCGGGGTGCGAGCGGCGCGGCGCCCGCGTCGTCGCGGACCGGGGCGCGGACCGCGCCGGACGACAGGACCTCCGCGGGCACGATGCTCACCTGACGACGCTCCTGTCCCTCAAGCCCATGCGGCTCACGCCTTGATCAGCCCCTTCGCCTCGCCGCCCAGGGCGAGGTACACGTCCTCCAGGCTCGGCGTGGCGAGCGTGAAGTCGTCGAGCGCCGAGAACGCCGCGCCGCCCGTCACCGCCGCGACCGCCGCCCGTGCCTCGTCGGGCGCGAGGCGCAGCACCCACCGGCGCCCGTGCTCCTGTGCGGAGTCCCGCAGCGCGGCGACCTCGGGCACGTCGAGCGGTGCCCGTTCGCGCCACACCAGCTCCACGCGTACGTCACCGGCCACCCGCTCCTTGAGCCCGGCGGGGGTGTCGCAGGCGATGACCCGGCCGCGTTCGAGGACGGCGACGCGGTCGAGCACGGTCTCGGCCTCGATGACGTTGTGGGTGACGAGCAGCACCGTCGTGCCGCGCTCGGCGCGCCGCCGGTCGACCGCCGCCCATACGGCGCGGCGGGCGACGGGGTCCATGCCGGTGGTCGGCTCGTCCAGGATGAGCAGGGGCCGCTCCCCCACCAGCGCGGTGGCGAAGCAGGCGAGCCGCCGCTGCCCGCCGGACAGTTTCTTCAGGGGGCGCCCGGCCAGCCCGGTCAGGCCCAGCTCGTCCAGGACGGCGTCGCGCTCGGCCCGCGCGTCCCGGGTCGTCAGGCCGCGCAGCCGTGCCGTGGTCTCGGTGGCGAGCGAGACGGTCAGCTCGTCGAGCGCGGTGGACTCCTGGCCGAGGTAGCCGATCAGACGCGCCGCCCGCTCCGGGTGGCGTACGAGGTCGTGGCCGAGGACGTCGACGGTGCCGGAGTCGGGCCGCATCAGCCCGGTCAGCTGGCGTACGAGGGTGGACTTGCCGGCGCCGTTGGGGCCGAGCAGGCCGAAGATCTCGCCGCCGCGCACCTCGAGGCACACCCCGTCGGTGGCGCGCACCTCGGGTGTCGCGGGCCTGCCGCGTCTGCCGCGCGTGGCGGGGTACGTCTTCACCAGCTCCCGCGCCGCGCACACCGTACTCACGAGGGATGAGCCTAAAGGGTCGGGCTGCCCGGAATGCGCCCGGGGCGGATCCGGACGGACTTCCTACTCCGCCGCGGGCGTGTGCCCGGCGGCGGCCCGTACGTCGATCTCGCGCCAGAAGCCGGCCCGGATCGCGTACCGGTCGTGCTCGTCGATCTGGTCGTCCTTGTGCGCGAGCAGCCCGAACCGTGCCGCGTAGCGGAGCAGTTCGCCGTCGATGCGGTGCGGGATGCGCGGGTACATGGAGGACAGCTTCTCCACATGGCCCTGGTCCGGGAGGCGTTCCATCCAGCGCCGGGCGAAGACCTGGCCGACCTCGAAGGGGTCACCGCCGACGGTGGTGATGTCCTCCTCTCGGTCGGCCCAGCGCTGCTCGGCGCTGGTGAGCTGGGCGAGGGTGGGCAGCGAGGCGGTCTCGGGCGGTTCGCCGACCTGGCCGCCGGGGCGTTCGATCCAGCCGCGGTCGGACGACCAGCGCAGGGTGGCTGCGGGCTGCGGACCGGGGGTGGCGGGGGCGCTCTGCGGGTGTCCGGGGCCGCGCAGGCCGGCCAGGTCCTTGGGGGTGGGGACGCCCTTGCCGGTGGCGGAGGGGGCGGTGCCGGATCCGTTGGCCGCCGTCGGCGCGGGGGCGGGCGCGGCGGACGGGGCGGGGGTGGGCGAGCCGCCGCGTGCGGCGGCGGCTTCGGAGGCGGCGAGGGCCGACTCGGGCAGGGGTGCGGAGAGGATGGCGGCGATCTCGGGGCGGGGGACGGGCGGCGGGGCGCAGACGCCGTTGAGCTCCTTGGCCCGCACCGCGCGGGTGATCCACTCGCGGTCCAGGACGCGCCGCTCGTCGGCCTCCGCCACCAGGTCCTCGGACTGGTTGTAGTCACCGTCCGCGGCTTGTACGGCCCAGAGGTGGACGGCGACGCCGTGTTCCTTGGCCGACATCAGGCCCGGCAGCAGGTCGCCGTCGCCGGTGACCAGCACCACGTCGGAGCAGGCCCGGTTGCGGGCCAGCTCGGTGAGCTCGGCGTGCATCGCGGCGTCGACGCCCTTCTGCGCCCAGCGCCCGTCGCTGCGGGTCAGAGCGCCCAGCCGGACGGTGACCCGGGGCATCACGCGCAGCCTGCGGTGCTCCGGCTGCGGTACGCGGTCGGGGGCACCGTCGAACCAGTAGATCCGCAGCAGGGGCTGCGCCGTGTCGCTCTCGGCGCGTTCACGCAGTCCCTGGATGAGGGCGGCGTGGTCGACGGTGATCCGGGAGCGGGCCGGTTCCCCGGCCAGGAGGCTGGCGGCCGCGCCCAGCAGATAGCCGGCGTCCACCAGAACGACGCAGCGGTCCACGTGTTCCACCCTCTTTCGGGAACCTCGGGATCGGGAGTTGCTTCGGGATTCTTCGAGTCTGCCCGACTGCTGGAGTGTTATCGGCCGGAACTCGATCACCGGCGTGGCGGATCACCTTACGCCTCGCCCAGGGCCGTCGACTACGGTCCGCAATGATCCAAAATGCATGGTTTTTACGCGTATGTGAGGCTGAACGCGGCCCTGGCCCCTACACCCCACGGAGGCACCACCATGGCCAAGAACAGGAAGCAGGAGCGCGGTCCGAAGCAGCCGTCGACCACCGAGCGCGGCACACAGGCCCGCACCACCTCCATGCAGGAGGAGACCGAGCAGCGGCTGTCGCACGTGACGCCGGCCGAGGTCGCCCCCAAGGGCCGGCGGAAGCGGTTCGGCCACAACTGACGACGTACGCATGAGCGAGGGGCGCGCCCGTGACGACGGGCGCGCCCCTTTCCGCGCGGGTGGCCCGGGTGTGACCGGGCGGGGCCGGCTGTGACCGGTGTGACCGGGCGGGGCCGGGTGGTGGCTCAGCCGGCCAGGCAGGACGGGCCGAGCAGCACCTTGAGGTCGCCGAAGAGCGCCGGGTCCGGCTGGACGCGGTGCCGGTCGAGCCGGAGCACGGTGGTCTTCCGGGGCCCCTGGAGCTTGATCCGTACCTCGGTGTTGCCCTTGTGGTGGGTGAGGATCTCGCCGAGGCGGGTGATCATCGGCGGGGTCACCTTGACCGTGGGGATGGTGACGACGACGGGCGCGTTGGTGCCGGCCGACGACAGGTCGGGGACCATCAGCTCCATCGCGACCAGACGCGGCACGTCCTCGCGCTTGTCGAGGCGTCCCTTGACGAAGACGACGGTGTCCTCGACGAGCTGGGTGGAGACCAGCTGGTACGTGGCCGGGAAGAACATGCACTCGATGGAGCCGGCGAGGTCCTCGACGGTCGCGATGGCCCAGGCGTTGCCCTGTTTGGTCATCTTGCGCTGGAGGCCGGAGATGATGCCGCCGATGGTGACGACGGCGCCGTCGGCGTGCTCACCGCCGGTGAGCTGGGCGATCGCCGCGTCGGCCTTGTCCGACAGGACGTGCTCGATACCGAAGAGCGGGTGGTCGGAGACGTACAGGCCGAGCATCTCGCGCTCCTGCGCGAGCAGGTAGGACTTCTCCCACTCGACGTCGGAGAACTCCACGTCCAGGCCGAAGCCCGGCTCGCTCGTCTCCTCCTCGCCCATGCCGCCGAAGAGGTCGAACTGCCCCTCGGCCTCCTTGCGCTTGACCGCGACCACGTTGTCGATCATCGGCTCGTGGTGGGCGACCAGGCCCTTGCGGGTGTGGCCCATGGTGTCGAAGGCGCCGGCCTTGATGAGCGACTCGATGGTGCGCTTGTTGCAGACGACCGCCTCGACCTTGTCGAGGAAGTCGGGGAAGGAGGTGTACTTCCCCTTCGCCTTGCGGCACTTGATGATCGACTCGACGACGTTGGTGCCGACGTTCCGCACCGCGGACAGGCCGAAGAGGATGACGTCGTCACCCTGGGCGGCGAAGTTCGACTCGGACTCGTTGACGTTGGGCGGGAGGACCTTGATGCCCATGCGGCGGCACTCGTTGAGGTAGACGGCCGACTTGTCCTTGTCGTCCTTGACCGAGGTGAGCAGCGCCGCCATGTACTCGGCGGGGTGGTTGGCCTTGAGGTACGCCGTCCAGTACGAGACGAGTCCGTACGCGGCGGAGTGCGCCTTGTTGAAGGCGTATCCGGCGAAGGGGACCAGCACGTCCCACAGCGCCTGGATGGCCTCGTCGCTGTAGCCGTTCTTCTTGGCGCCGGCCTGGAAGATGGTGAAGTTCTTCGCCAGCTCCTCGGGCTTCTTCTTGCCCATGACGCGGCGGAGGATGTCGGCTTCGCCGAGGGAGTACCCGGCGATGATCTGGGCGGCCTTCTGCACCTGCTCCTGGTAGACGATCAGGCCGTGGGTGACGCCCAGGACCTCCTTGAGCGGCTCCTCCAGCTCGGGGTGGATCGGGGTGATCTCCTGCTGGCCGTTCTTGCGCAGGGCGTAGTTCGTGTGCGAGTTCATGCCCATCGGGCCCGGCCGGTAGAGGGCCGAGACGGCGGAGATGTCCTCGAAGTTGTCGGGCTTCATCAGCCGCAGCAGGGACCGCATGGGGCCGCCGTCGAACTGGAAGACGCCGAGGGTGTCGCCGCGCTGGAGCAGCTCGAAGGTGGTCGGGTCGTCGAGCGGGAGGCTCAGGAGATCGATGTCGATCCCCTTGTTGGCCTTCACCATCTTGACGGCGTCGTCCATGATCGTGAGGTTGCGCAGGCCGAGGAAGTCCATCTTCAGCAGGCCGAGCGACTCACAGCTCGGGTAGTCCCACTGCGTGATGGTGACGCCGTCGGTGTGCCTCACCCAGACCGGGACGTGGTCGGTGATGGTCTCGCTGGACATGATCACGCCTGCGGCGTGCACGCCCATCTGCCGGACCAGGCCCTCGACGCCCCGCGCGGTGTCGATGACCTTCTTCACATCGGGTTCGTTCTCGTACATCGCCCGGACCTCGCCCGCCTCCGAGTAGCGGGGGTGGGAGGGGTCCGTGATGCCGGAGAGCGGGATGCCCTTGCCGAGGACGTCGGCGGGCATGGCCTTGGTGATGCGGTCACCCATGGCGTACGGGTAGCCCAGCACGCGCGCGGAGTCCTTGATCGCGTTCTTGGCCTTGATGGTGCCGTACGTGCCGATCATGGCGACCTTGTCGGCGCCGTACTTCTCGGTCACGTACCGGATCACCTCGACGCGCCGGCGCTCGTCGAAGTCGATGTCGACATCGGGCATGGAGACGCGCTCGGGGTTGAGGAAGCGCTCGAAGATCAGGCCGTGCGGGATGGGGTCGAGGTCGGTGATGCCGAGCGCGTACGCCACGATCGAACCGGCCGCGGACCCTCGGCCGGGGCCGACCGCGATGCCCTGGTTCTTGGCCCACATGATGAAGTCGGCGACGACGAGGAAGTACCCCGGGAACCCCATCTGGATGATGACGTCCATCTCGTACTCGACCTGCCGCCGGCGGTCCTCGGGGATGCCGTCCGGGAAGCGGCGGTGCATGCCGCGCTGGACTTCCTCGCGGAACCAGCTGACCTCGGTGTGTCCCTCGGGGATGTCGAACTTCGGCATGAGGTCGCGCTTCTCGAACATGCCGGTGGTGTCGACCTGCTCGGCGACCAGGAGGGTGTTGGCGCAGCCCTGCTGCCAGGCGTCCGAGGAGTCGATGGCGTACATCTCGTCCGTGGACTTGAGGTAGTAGCCGGTGCCGTCGAACTTGAAGCGGTCCGGGTCGGAGAGGTTCTTGCCGGTCTGGATGCACAGCAGCGCGTCGTGGGCGCCCGCCTCGTGCGCGTACGTGTAGTGCGAGTCGTTGGTGACGAGCGGCGGGATGCCGAGCTTCCTGCCGATCTCCAGCAGGCCGTCACGGACGCGGCGCTCGATCTCGATGCCGTGGTCCATCAGCTCCAGGAAGTACCGCTCCTTGCCGAAGATGTCCTGGTACTCGGAGGCGGCCTTGAGGGCTTCGTCGAACTGGCCGAGGCGCAGCCGGGTCTGCACCTCGCCGGAGGGGCAGCCGGTGGAGGCGATCAGGCCCTCGGACCACTGGGCGATGGTCTCCTTGTCCATACGCGGCCACTTCTGCAGCCAGCCCTCCTTGTACGCGTCGGAGGAGAGCCGGAACAGGTTGTGCAGGCCGGTGGCGTTCGCCGCCCAGATCGTCTTGTGGGTGTAACCACCGGAGCCGGAGACGTCGTCCCGCTTCTGGTGCGGCTGGCCCCAGAGCACCTTGCGCTTGTTGCGGCGGGACTCGGGCGCGACGTACGCCTCGATGCCGATGATCGGTGTGACCCCCGCCTTCTTCGCGGTGTGGAAGAAGTCGTACGCCCCGTGCAGGTTGCCGTGGTCGGACATGGCGATGTGTGTCATGCCCATCTCATTGCAGGCATTGAACATGTCCTTGAGCCGCGCGGCACCGTCCAGCAGGGAGTACTGGGTGTGCACGTGAAGGTGCGTGAACGGCGGCTTCGACACGGCTGCGGCCTCCAGGGGGTCGGGGATGGGGACAGCTCGGAAGTCTACGTCTCCCCACTGACAGCCGAGGGGCGGCGCGGTACCCGGACGAAGTCCCGTGACCGCCCGCCCGGCGATCACGGGCGGGCACTCGGGGGTACGGTCGCCCGTTGGAGGGGGACGGAACACCTGTCCCCTTTCTCACGTACTCAGTCATGCACGCGGTCACGCGTGCGGCTCCGCCCGTCCGCACCAGGAGGCACCCCGCGATGCCGGTCCCACAGCCCACCGCCGAAGAGCGCGGTGAGCAGATCCTCTCCGTCTTCGACACCGCCTTCGGCGAGCTCCTGGCCGCCGACCCGGCCGCCTTCCGGGTCAAGTTCCGGAAGATGGCCGCCTCGGCGTTCGCCTTCTACCGGGGCACGGCCTGCCTCTTCTACGCCGACCTGGACCAGGAGGACCGCGGCGGCCCGTATCTGGACGAGCGGACCGGTCGCGTGTGGATCCACGGCGATCTGCACGCCGAGAACTTCGGCACGTACATGGACGCCAACGGCCGGCTGATCTTCAACGTCAACGACTTCGACGAGGCGTACGTCGGTCCCTTCACCTGGGACCTGATGCGGCTGTCCGCCTCCCTGGCGCTGATCGGCTACACCAAGGCGCTCAGTGACGAGCAGATCACCGAGCTGGTCCGCGTCTACGCCGCCGCCTACCGGGAGCGCATCCACGCCCTGGCGACGGCCGGCGGGAACGGCGGGACGGCCGAGCTGCCGCCCTTCACCCTGGACACGGCCGACGGACCGCTGCTGGACGCCCTGCGGGACGCCCGCGCGCTGACCCGGTTCGGCCTGCTGGAGTCGATGACCGAGATCCGCGACTTCGAGCGCCGCTTCACGGCGGGCGGCGGGTCCATCGAGCTGGACGCGGCGACGCGGTACAAGGTGCTGGCGGCCTTCGACGGGTACCTGGAGACGCTGCCCGAGTCGAGCCTCGCCCGGCCCGACTCGTACCGGGTGAAGGACGTGGTGGGGCGGCGCGGCATCGGGATCGGGTCGGCGGGGCTCCCCTCGTACAACATCCTCCTCGAAGGCAACAGCGACGCCCTCGAGAACGACGTGGTCATCTACATGAAGCAGGGCCAGACACCGGCGGTCTCCCGCCATGTGAGCGACCCTGCGGTACGCGCGTACTTCCAGCACGAGGGTCACCGCACGGTCATCTCGCAGCGCGCGCTGCAGGCGCACGCCGACCCGTGGCTGGGCTGGACGGAGCTGGACGGCGCGGGTCAGCTGGTGGCGGAGGTCTCGCCGTACGCCGTGGACCTGGACTGGTCGGACATCGACGACCCCGAGGAGATCGCGGCGACCGTCGCGGACCTGGGCCGGGCGACCGCCACCATGCACGCGGCGGCGGACGACGAGAGCGGCCACTCCCTGGTGCCGTTCTCCACGGAGCGGGCCATCGACGCGGCGATCGCGGCGGACGAGGAGGGCTTCGGCGACCTGCTCGTGGACTTCGCTCACACCTACGGGGCGCGGGCACGGGCGGACCACCAGATCTTCGTCGACCTGTTCCGCAACGGCCGCATCCCGGGGCTCTGAGGGCGGCCCGACGGGCGCCCGCGGCGCGAGGCCGGTTCCTTTAGGGACCGCTTACGGCCGGTCATGGCACACTCGTGCGGCGATGGACGACATATCCGGGACCCAGCTCAGGTGGTTGCGGGCGGCGCTGTTCACGGCACTCGTCGTGACGCTGTCCGCGGCCTCCCATGTGCTGCTGTCCCGGGTCCCACTGCCCCTGACCACGGTCGCCGTGGTCGCGGCCGGGGTCCTCGCCGTCGCGTACGCGCTCGCGGGCGCCGAGCGGGGTTTCCGGCGCATCGCCGGGCTGCTCGTCCCCCTGGAGCTGGCCGCCGACACCGTCTTCACCGCCGGCCAGCACGTCTGTTACGGCCCGGCCGGGGGCCCGGTGGCGGGCTCCCTGCGCTCGTTCGGCTTCGACGTCCTGTGCGGCGGCGGCCCCGGCGACGGTGTGGCGTCCGGGGTGGGCGCTCCGCTGCCCGGCGTGGTCTCCCGGGACGGGGTGGCCGCGCTGCTCGCCTCACCGGACCCGGCGCTGCCGTGGCTGCTGCTCGCCGTGCACGTCTCGGTCGGGCTGCTCGCCGCGGCCTGGCTGCGGCGCGGCGAGAGCGCGCTGGCCGGACTGGTACGGACGGTGGCGGCCTTCGCGTTCCGGCCGCTGCTGATCGCGGTCGCCGCGGTCGGGGGCGCAGCGGATCACGCGGTACGACGGGGCCCGCGCCCCGTGGACCGGCCGCACCCTGCCCGTCGCCCCCTCCTTGTGCACTCCGTGGGTCGCCGCGGACCGCCCCGCTCGGCCCTCACCGCCTGAGCGGAGCAGTCCCACCAGCCGGTCCGAGCACCGGTGGCCCCCACACGACCACGCATCACGACACGGAGATGTACGACCATGAGTGCACGCAACAGCAAGGCGAACAAGGCGGCGGCGCGCGAGCGGCTGCGCCAGGAGCGCGAGCGCCAGGCCAGGAAGGACAAGGTCCGCCGTCAGGTCACCGTCGGCGTGTCCGCCCTCGCCGTCCTGGCGGTGGCCGGCGGTATCGCCTACGCCGTCATGCAGGCGAACAAGCCCTCCCACTGGGAGGCGATGAAGGAGCGGAAGAGCGTCACGGCGCCGAAGAACACCACCGGCGACAACGGCACCACCGTCGTCATCGGCAAGAGCACCGCCAAGAAGACGCTGGAGCTGTACGAGGACTCGCGCTGCCCGGTCTGCGCCGTCTTCGAGCAGCAGGTCGGCGAGACGATCGACAAGGACGTCACCGCGGGCAAGTACAAGGTCCGCTATGTCGGTGCGACGTTCATCGACAACAGCGACCAGGGTGAGGGCTCCAAGAACGCGCTGTCCGCGCTGGGCGCCGCCCTCGACGTCAGCCCCGAGGCCTTCCTGGACTACAAGGCGGCGCTCTACTCGGCGAAGTTCCACCCGGAGGAGTCGAAGGACGAGTTCGCCAAGGACTCCTACCTCCTGGAGGTGGCGGACGCGGTTCCCGCGCTGAAGGGCAACGCCGGGTTCAAGAAGGACGTCGAGGACGGCACCTTCGACGCATGGGCGATGAAGATGTCCGAGGCCTTCGACAAGAGCGGGGTCAGGGGTACCCCGACGCTGAAGATGGACGGCAGGACCGTCACCGGCGCGGACGGCGAAGGCGCCCCCATGACGGCGGCCGAGTTCACCACGGCCATCGACAAGGCCCTCAAGGGGTAAGGCGCACGCGGCGCTTGGGCCACGGGCGGGCGAACTTTCCTGTTTTCGCCTGCCCGTTGGTCATACTGATCAGTAATGTGCTGGTCCGTGACCAGTCGAAACCTTTCTGCTCCCAGCCGCCGCGCGGTCGTCAAGGCCGCTGCCGCCACCGCCGTCGCCGCTCCCGTTCTGGCCTCGGCCACGTCCGCCGTCGCGGACAGCGGGGCTCCTGTCTTCCTCCACGGCGTCGCCTCCGGTGACCCGTTGCCGGAGGGCGTCCTGCTGTGGACGCGCGTCACCCCCACCCCGGACGCGGTGCCGGGTTCCGGCAGGGGCCCCGACACGGAGGTGAGATGGGAGGTCGCCGAGGACCGCGCCTTCGCGGGGATCGTCGCCCGGGGCACGCTCACGGCGACGGCCGCCACCGACCACACGGTCAAGGCGGATGTAAGGGGTCTGCGCCAGGCGACCACCTATTACTTCCGTTTCACCACCGGTACGTCGGTCTCCCCCGTCGGCCGCACCCGCACCGCTCCGGCCCCCGACGCCGCCATACCCGGCATCCGGTTCGGGGTGGTGTCCTGTGCCAACTGGGAGTCGGGCTACTTCTCCGCGTACCGCCACCTCGCCGCCCGGGCCGACCTGGACGCGGTGCTCCATCTCGGCGACTACATCTACGAGTACGCCTCCGGGGGCTACCCGAAACCGGAGGGTGTCGTACGGCCCCACCGGCCCGCGCACGAGATCGTCACGCTCGCGGACTACCGCCTGCGGCACGCGACCTACAAGACCGACCCCGACCTGCAGGCTCTGCACGCCGCCCACCCGGTGGTCGCGATCTGGGACGACCACGAGTTCGCCAACGACATGTGGTCGGGCGGTGCCGAGAACCACACGCCGGGCGGGGAGGGCGAGTGGGCGGCGCGCGTGGCCGCCGCCACGCAGGCGTACTTCGAGTGGATGCCCGTCCGCACCTCCACCGAGGGCACGGTCTACCGTCGGCTCCGCTTCGGCAAGCTGGCCGATCTGCACCTCCTGGACCTGCGCTCGTTCCGCTCGCGGCAGGCGTCGGTCGGCAGCGGTGAGGTGGACGACCCTGAGCGTACGATCACCGGCCGCGCCCAGCTGGACTGGCTGAAGTCGGGGCTCGCGGCCTCGGACACGGCCTGGCGGCTGGTCGGAACGTCGGTCATGATCTCTCCGGTCGCCTTCGGGGCCCTGCCGGCCCATCTGCTGAAGCCGGTCGCGGAGCTGCTGGGGCTGCCCGGGGGCGGGCTCGCGATCAACGTGGACCAGTGGGACGGGTACACCGACGACCGCCGGGAGCTGCTCTCCCACCTGGTGGAGCGGTCCATCGGCAACACCGTCTTCCTGACCGGTGACATCCACATGGCCTGGGCGAACGACGTGCCGGTGAAGGCGGCGACGTATCCGCTGTCGCGGTCGGCGGCGACGGAGTTCGTGGTCACGTCGGTGACCTCGGACAACCTGGACGACCTCCTGGGCGTGGCGCCGGGCACGGCCTCGGTGGTGGCCGCCGGGGCGATCAAGGCCGCCAACCGTCATGTGAAGTGGCTGGACATGGACAGCCACGGCTACGGCGTGCTGGACGTGACCACGGAGCGCTCACAGATGGACTACTACGTCCTGTCCGACCGGGCGGAGCCGGACGCATCGGCGGCCTGGGCCCGCTCGTACCGGACGGTCAGCGGAACACAGAAGGTCGAGCGGGTGTACATCCCCGTACGCTGACGGATCGACAGGGTCGATTTTCAGCCACATCGGCGCGTGTTAACGGAGGATCACGTACGCGTAGCGGGGGGTGTCTTCCGTAGATCGAATACGGACACACCACCCGCTCCCGGTGGCTCATTCATTACGTGGGCATCTCACCACCCGGGACGGACCGAAGGATTTCTCCCTGATGTCTTCATTTCCTCAATGATTGATTGGGCTTGTTCAATGCTCATCAAGATCTGACATGGCCACGTAATCTCCCCGCGGTGGCGAGGAAATCCCTCCCCACAACCCCCCGCGAGGAGTCACGATGCGTGCTCTTGCCCGAATATCTCCCCGTCTGCCCCGGCGCGCGCTCGGCACGGCAGCCATGGCCGGAACCCTGGCTCTGTTCCCGCTGTCCGCCCCCACGGGCGCTGCGGTCGCCAAGGCGCCGGCCTCCGCCTCCCCCTCGGCGGACGCGTGCGCGGACGACACGGGCGTGAGCACCACCGCACGTGAGGCCCACCCCGGAGCCTCCGGTCACGCCCACGAGCCGAACGAGGTCACCGACGCCAAGGCCAAGGCCATGGACGCGGACCTGAAGAAGAGACTGGAGACGGCGCGGGCGAACGGCGCCGCGGGCCTCACCGCCGCCGCCACCACGATCCCGGTGTACTTCCACGTCATCCACGACGGCGACACCGGCAAGCTCAGCTCGACCGCCATCAACCAGCAGATGGCCGTCCTCAACGCCGGCTTCGGCGGCCAGGGCACCGGGAACTCCGACTCCGGATTCCAGTTCACGCTGGCCGGCACGGACTACACGGACAACGCCGCCTGGTACAACCTGAACTCCGGTTCGACCGAGGAGAAGGCCATGAAGACCGCCCTCCGCAAGGGCGGGGCGAACGCGCTGAACTTCTACACCGCCAACCTCGGCGGCGGGCTGCTCGGCTGGGCCACCTTCCCGTCCTCGTACAAGTCCAACCCCACGATGGACGGTGTCGTGGTGCTCGACGCCTCGCTGCCGGGCGGGACGGCCACCAACTACGACGAGGGCGACACCGGCACCCACGAGGTCGGCCACTGGATGGGGCTCTACCACACCTTCCAGGGCGGCTGTAACGGCAACGGTGACTACGTCACCGACACCCCGGCCGAGAAGAGCCCCGCGTACGAGTGCCCGACCGGCCGGGACACCTGCGCGAGCAAGACGGGCGCCGACCCGATCCACAACTTCATGGACTACACGTACGACGCCTGCATGTACCAGTTCACGACCGGTCAGGTGCAGCGCATGAGGGACCACTGGACGGCGTACCGCGCCGCCTGATCCCCCTCCCCCCGGCGCCTCGCCACGAGCGCGCCGGGGGGCATGACCGGATACGCGGCACCGCTACAGGCTCTCCAGGAAGGCCAGCGCGGTCTGCCAGGTCCGTTCGGCGGCCTCCTCGTCGTAGTCCGGCAGATCCGGGTCCGTGTACAGATGCCCGGCGCCCTGGTAGCGGTGGACCTCGACGTCCGCACCGGCCCGCCGCATCCGCAGGTACCAGGCGTTCAGCCAGTCGTCCGGCTCGAAGGCGTCCGGGTCGGCGACGTGCAGCTGTACGGGCAGCTCGTCCACCGACGCGTTCTCCGCGAGGTCGGAGGTGCCGTGCAGCAGCAGGAGCCCGCGCGCCTTCTCGTCACCGAGCGCGAGGGTCTGCGCGACCGACGCGCTCAGCGAGAACCCGGCGTACACCAGACCGCGCCCGGAGTGCGGCGCGGCGGCCGTGATCGCCCTCTTGAGCAGCTCCTCCGTGCCGATCCGGTCCTTGATCGCCATGCCCTCGTCGACGGTGTCGGCGGTTTGGCCTTCGTAGAGGTCGGGCACGTGCACGTGGTGCCCGGCGGCGCGCAGCCGGTCGGCTGCCGCGTGCACGGCCGGGCGCGGACCGTAGGCCGAGTGGAAGAGCATGATGTCCATCCGGCCATCCTGCCAGCCCCCGTCGGAGTCCCGGAGACATGGAGAACGTACTGCGCCCGTTGACCGTCGTCGGTGGGGCGGTGGTGCTCACGCTGCTGGTCGGCTGGCTCGCCGACCTGCTGCTGCGCCGAGTCGGCGCCCGCCACCCCGAGACCCCTCTGTGGCACCTGCTGCGCCGCTGCCGGGTGCCCTTGCAGGTGGTCCTGCTCACGGCGCTGCTGCGGGGGTCGTACCGGCAGACCCGCTGGCAGGTCATCGTCAGCCACCAGGCGGCCATAGGGCAGGTGCTCTCCCTGATCATGATCGGCGCGGGCGCCTGGCTGGTGGCGCGGATCGCCGCCGCCATAGTGGAGTCCAGTTACGCCCGTTACGCCTCCACCACCCGCGACGCCGCACGGGTCCGCCGCGTCCGCACCCAGGTGACGCTCATCATGCGGATCGTCACGGCGGTGGTCGGCGTGGTGGCGGTGGCCGCGATGCTGCTGACCTTCCCGGACTTCCGGACCATCGGTACGTCGATGCTGGCCTCCGCGGGCATCATCGGCATCGTCGCCGGTGTCGCCGCGCAGTCCACCCTGGGGAACCTGTTCGCCGGGTTCCAGATCGCCTTCGGCGACATGGTGCGCATCGGCGACACGGTGGTCGTGGACGGCGAGTGGGGCGTGGTGGAGGAGGTCACCCTCACGTTCCTGGCCGTACGGACCTGGGACGAGCGCCGCATCACGATGCCGGTGTCGTACTTCACCAGCAAGCCGTTCGAGAACTGGTCGCGCGGTGGTGCCCAGATGACCGGAACGGTCTTCTTCCACCTCGACCACACGGCGCCGGTGGGCCTGATGCGCGACAGGCTCCGGGACATCCTGCGGGAGTCCCCGGCCTGGGACGGGCGTGACTGGTCCCTGGCCGTGACGGACACCACACCCAGCACCCTGCAGGTGCGTGCGGTGGTGACGGCGAAGGACGCGGACGACATCTGGACGGTCAGGTGCGCCGTACGCGAGCAGATGATCGCCTGGCTGTGCCAGGAGCACCCCTACGCGCTCCCCCGCGTCACCACGGCGACGGCCGCGCCGGCCCCCTCGCCGGACGGGCAGTGGCGCGACGACCGGCCTCCGCGGGCCGAGGAGATCCACAGCAACAACGCGGACGCGTACGTCATCCGGGACGGGGACCGGAAAATCCGCGCGGGCCGCGGCTGACCGGGGGCACCCGGTCCCCGCGCCCAGGGTCGCGGACCCGCCCGGAACCGAGGGCCCGGGCTGACTAGCGCATGCTGCGGACATCGAGGTGGCGGAGCACGCGGTCCACGACCTCCGGGTCGGCGCCGGGCTCGCTGCGGGCGGACAGCACCTCGTGCCGGGCGGCCGACATCATCTCGTGCTGGATGCGCTGCATCCGCCGGAACCGCTCCGCGCGCCGCGCCGCCGCCGACCGCCGCTCCTCGTCCACCAGGTCCGGGCTGATCCTGGCACCCACGTCGAACGCCATGCGCTGCAGCCGTTCCTGGAGCTCCTCCGGCAGGTCCTCGACCTCCTGGATCTCCTTCAGGCGCCGTTTCGCGGCCTTGGCGGCACGGATGGCCAACTCCCGCTCCAGCGCGCGCTCCGTGTCCGTGTCGGCGCGTACGCCGAGTGTCCTCACCAGCCACGGCAGAGTGAGGCCCTGGACGACGAGCGTGGCGATGATGACGCAGAAGGCGATGAAGACGATCTCGTCGCGGGCCGGGAACGGCGCCCCGTGCTCGTCCCGCAGCGGAATGGCGAGGGCGAGCGCGACGGAGGCCACGCCCCGCATGCCGGACCACCACATGACGACGGTCTCCCGCCAGCTCATGGGGATCTCCTCGTCGTAATCGCGCCGCGTGTGCAGCCGCTTGGCCAGCCAGGTGGCGGGCAGCAGCCACAACAGCCGTACGCCGACGACGCACGCGACGATGGCGCCGCCCCAGCCGAGCATCCGCAGCTCGCGCCCGTCGGCCGTACCGAAGACGTGGTGGAGCTCCAGCCCGATCAGACCGAAGGCGATCCCGGTGACGAGGACGTCGACGATCTCCCAGAAGGTACGGCCGGCCAGACGGCCCATCACGTCGTCGGCGTCGACGGCGCGTTCCGCGAGGTAGAGGGCGGTGACGAGCACGGCGAGGACGCCGGATCCGTGCAGCTCCTCGGCCAGTACGTAACCGGCGAACGGCACCAGCAGGCTCAGCCCGGTCTGGAGCGTGACGTCGCCGAGCAAGCCCATCAGCTTGTTGGACAGCCAGCCGAGCGCCAGCCCCACCGCGACGGCGACCACGGCGGACAGCACCAGCTCCCCCACCGCGCCGGGCCAGGAGAACGTCCCGCCGACCGCCGCCCCGATCGCCACGTGGTAGAGCACGATCGCGGTGACGTCGTTGAACAGCCCCTCGCCCTCCAGGATGGAGACGAGCCGGCGCGGCAGCCCCAGCGACCCGGCGACGGCGGTCGCCGCGACCGGGTCGGGCGGTGCGACGAGCGCCCCGAGGGCGACGGCCGCGGCGATGGGCAGGCCGGGCACGACGGCGCTCGCGACGGCCGCGACGGCGGCGGTGGTGACGAAGACCAGCGCCACGGCGAGCAGGAAGATGGGGCGCCTGTTGGCGGTGAACTGACGCCAGGAGGTTCGCTGGACGGCCGCGTAGAGGAGGGGCGGCAGCACCAGAGGAAGGATGTATTCGGGCGGCAACTCGACGCTCGGCACGAAGGGAAGCAGTGCGAGCCCGATCCCGGCGAGCGTCATCAGGACCGGGGCGGGCAGCCGCAGCCGCTCGCCGAGCGGCACCGTCACCACCGCGCCGAGCAACAGCACGAGCAACAGAGCCAACTGGTCCACGGGCGCCCTCCCGGCCGTCACCCCAGAATGATCAGGGCTTCCACCCTGCCACGGGCGTCAGAGCATCCGTCGCATCGCGAGGTGCGGTATGCCCGCGTCCTGGAATTCGTCGCCGTACGCCTCGTACCCCAGCCGCTCGTAGAAACCGAGGGCCCGGGTCTGGGCGTGCAGGTCCACCGCGACCAGGCCACGCGCGCGTGCGGCCTCCTCGATGGCCCGCACCAGCGCCACGCCCACCCCGAGGCCGCGCGCCGCCTTCACCACCGCGAGCCGCCCCAGCGAGCCCACGCCCTCGGCGCCACCGGTCTTGCGGGCCGCGTCCGCCCCGTACAGCAGCCGCCCCGTTCCCAGGGCGGCGCCGTCGGCACGGCGGACCGCCAGGACGTGGACGGCGGTCGCGTCGTAGGCGTCGTACTCGATCTCCTCGGGCACGCCCTGCTCGGCGACGAAGACCTCGCCGCGGACGGCGAAACCCGCCTCACGGTCGGCGTCGGTCACGGCCTCCCGTACGAGGAAGGGGCTCACGCGCTCTCCGCGGCGATCGTGTCGAGGGCGTGCTGGAGGTCGGCCGGGTAGGTGCTCTCGAACTCGACCCACTGCCCGTCCGCCGGGTGCTCGAAGCCGAGCCGGACGGCGTGCAGCCACTGGCGCGTCAGGCCCAGTCGCTTGGCCATGGTCGGGTCGGCGCCATAGGTCAGGTCGCCGACGCACGGGTGGCGATGGGCCGCCATGTGGACGCGGATCTGGTGGGTGCGGCCCGTCTCCAGCTTGATGTCGAGGAGGGAGGCCGCGCGGTACGCCTCGATCAGGTCGTAGTGGGTCACCGAGGGCTTGCCGTCGGCGGTGACGGCCCACTTGTAGTCGTGGTTGGGGTGGCGGCCGATGGGCGCGTCGATCGTGCCGCTCAGCGGGTCGGGGTGGCCCTGCACGAGCGCGTGGTAGCGCTTGTCGACCGTCCGGTCCCGGAACTGCGCCTTGAGCAGCGTGTACGCCCGCTCCGACTTGGCCACGGCCATGAGCCCGGAGGTGCCGACGTCGAGCCGGTGCACGATGCCCTGGCGCTCGGCGGCACCGGACGTCGAGATGCGGTAGCCGGCCGCCGCGAGGCCGCCGATCACGGTGGTACCGGTCCAGCCGGGGCTGGGATGCGCGGCCACGCCGACCGGCTTGACGATCACGACGATGTCATCGTCGTCGTGGACGATCTCCATGCCCTCGACGGGCTCGGCGACGATCCGCACGGGCGCGGGGGCGCCCGGCATCTCGACCTCGAGCCACGCGCCACCGCTGACCCGCTCGGACTTGCCGACGACGGCGCCGTCGACGAGCACCTTCCCGGCAGCGGCCAACTCGGCCGCCTTGGTACGGGAAAACCCGAACATACGGGCGATGGCGGCGTCGACGCGCTCGCCTTCCAGGCCATCGGGAACGGGCAGCGTGCGAATCTCGGGAATCGTGCTCACCCGTCGAGTATGCCTTGTCAGTCCTTGTGGACGGTCCCGTCGGGGTCCAGCCCCTTGAAGGACAGGATCACGATCAGGAAGCCACCGCACACGATCGCGGAGTCCGCCAGGTTGAAGACGGCGAAGTGCGCGGGGGCGATGAAGTCCACCACCGCGCCCCGGAAGACGCCCGGCGACCGGAAGATCCGGTCCGTGAGGTTGCCGAGGGCACCGCCGAGCAGCAGACCCAGGGCGATGGCCCACGGCAGGCTGTACAGCTTGCGCGCGAGCCGCACGATCACCACGATCACCACCGCCGCGATGCATGTGAAGATCACGGTGAAGGCCTCACCGAAGCCGAAGGCGGCGCCCGGGTTCCGGATGGCGTTGAGCTGCAGCAGGTCACCGAAGACCTCGATCGGCTGGTGGTGCTCCAGCTTCGCGACCACGATCATCTTCGAGCCGAGGTCCAGCAGGTACGCCACGAGGGCCACGGCGAAGAGCACGACGACCCTGCGCCTGCCCCTGGGCCGCTCGGCGGGCACCGCAGCCTCGTCGTCAACATCCGGCGTACCGATGGTGCGCTCCACCTCTGCCACGTGAGTCCCTCAACCTAGGTGCCTGACTGACCACGAGGGTACGTCACAGGCATACGGGTTCAGCCGCGCCGTTCCTGCTTCTGCTTGTCCTCCACGCACAGGGTGGCCCGCGGGAACGCCTGCATCCGCGCCTTGCCGATCGGCTTGCCGCACACCTCGCACAGGCCGTACGTCCCGGCGTCGAGCCGCTGCAACGCGCGCTCGGTCTGCTCCAGGGTGGCGCGGGCGTTGGCGGCCAGCGCCATCTCGTGCTCACGCGTGATGTTCTTGGTGCCGGTGTCGGCCTCGTCGTGCCCGGCCCCGTCGCCGGAGTCCCGCATCAGCCCGGACAGCGCCTCCTCGGAGGCGGCGAGCTCGGCCTGCAGCCGCACCACCTCGCTCTCCAGCCCCGCTCGCGCCTCGGCGACCTCCTCGGGGCTCCAGGGGTCCTCCCCGGGCCGTACGGCCAGCTCCTCGGGCGCCGTACCGGCGATCCCCCGTGCCGGCGGCACCGCCGAGGCCGCCTGCGCCGTGGTCACGTCCGCGATCTTCTTCGCCACCGTCCTGGCTCCCGTCTTCTCCGCGGCCTGCGCCGCCCCACCCTCGGCGGCCACCTTGGCCGCCGCCGCGTTCTTTCCGCCCGCTTTCTTGGCGGGCGCCCTCCCGGTAACCGCCTTCTTTGCGGCCGCCCTCCCGGCGAATGCCTCGTCGGCCGGCGCCTCCGTGGCTGATGCGTCCCCGGCTCGTGTGGCCGTGGCTCGTGTCCCTGTGGCTGGTGTCTCTGTGGCCGGCTCCTTGGCCGATGCCTTCGTGGTCGGTGCCTTCGTGGTCCGTGCCTTACTCGCCGGCGCCCTCTTGGAGGGCGCCTTCTTGGTCGGCTTCTTCTCAGAAGGCGCCTCCGAAGCGGGGGCCCCTTCGGACGGCGCCCCCGTGGGCGACGCCTTCCTGGACGCTTCCTTACCCGTGGGCGCCTTCTTAGGCGGTGCCTTTCCGGCCGGTGCCCGTTCGGACGGTGCTTCCGTGGTCGGCGTCCTCAGGGGCCCCGGCTCCTCCGCGACCGGCGGGGCTTCCTGGGCGGTCGGGACCGGACCGGGGGCCTTCTTGGTGGCCGGCTTCTTCCGTCGGGGCTCGCCGTGGGCGCCCTCCGGGGGCTCGGCGCTCTCGGCCGCCGGCGCAGCGGCCTCCGCCACGGGGCCTGGGGCCTTCTTCGCCACCTTTTTCGCCGCCTTTTTCCCCGCCCTCTTCGCGGGCGCCCTCTTGGCCGGTGCCTTCTCGGCCGCCAGGGCCCCCACCGCGGAACCGGGCGCCGTGCCGCCGTGCGGGTCCTCCAGGGCCCTCTCGGGCGCCTCCCGGCCCTTGGCGGCCCTCTTCGCGGGAGCCCTCTTGGCCGCCTTCCCGGACGCAGGCCCGGGTGTGGTCCGTCCGGCGGGCTCCGCACCGCCGGCCGACGTCGCCTTCGTGGTCGTCTTCCTGGCGGTCGTCTTCTTCACCGCCGCCTTCCCGACGGTGCTCTTCTTGCCGGCCGTGTCCTTGGTCGCCGCGCTCGTGGCGATGGGTCTCCCGGACGTCGCCGTCTTCTTCGCGGCGGTCTTCTTCGCCACCATGTCGCGGCCCCTTCACATATTGTGATCTTGCTCGCGAATCGTGCTGGGACGATAAATCGACTCCAGCCCCGCGGCAACGGGGCACGCCGCCGGTTCCGGTCGCCCCATGCCCGCGGCAAGGACAGCCTGCATCCGTTGTGCCCAGCTCGCCGCCCCGTAATCCGGCCACCCGGCCCGCCCGGAGCACGCGGAAGGCCGCCCGCCGGGGTGTGCCCATTCGGGTCACGCGGCGGGCCCCGCGAAAAGCGGTCGGCCGCTCCCCCGCCGGGCCCGTACACTGGGCGCAGCGAAAGGCGTGGATGGGGACAAGTAGCGTCGTACGCAGCCATGAGCGACCCGGGGACGGTGAGAGCCCGGGGGCGAGCCCGATGTGAAGCATCACCCCGGAGCCGCCGGAAGAACGCCCGCGGGAGACCGCAGGGCCAGTAGAACCGGCATCGCGACCCCAATGAGGGGGCTCAGGGCACCGGCACCAGCGGTGGCCCCGGGCCAAGGAGGGTGGTACCGCGGGAGCACGCAGCGCGCTCTCGTCCCTCCGACGGAATGAGAAACAGTCCGCCGGAGGATTCGATGTCGCTGTACCGCCAGGTACCCGCCCAGGTCGACCTGCCCGCCCTCGAGCACGCCGTGCTCGATTTCTGGCGCGAGCACAAGGTCTTCGCCAAGAGCCTCGAGCAGTCCGAGGGCCGCCCCGAGTGGGTCTTCTACGAGGGCCCGCCCACCGCCAACGGCATGCCCGGCGCCCACCACATCGAGGCCCGCGTCTTCAAGGACGTCTTCCCCCGCTTCCGCACCATGCGCGGGTACCACGTCGCCCGCAAGGCCGGCTGGGACTGCCACGGCCTGCCGGTCGAGCTCGCCGTCGAGAAGGAGCTCGGCTTCTCCGGCAAGAAGGACATCGAGGCGTACGGCATCGCCGAGTTCAACGCCAAGTGCCGTGAGTCCGTGACCCGCCACACGGACGCGTTCGCCGAGCTGACGACCCGCATGGGCTACTGGGTCGACCTGGACGACGCGTACCGCACCATGGACCCGGAGTACGTCCAGTCCGTCTGGTGGTCCCTGAAGGAGATCTTCACCAAGGGTCTGCTGGTCCAGGACCACCGCGTCGCCCCCTGGTGCCCCCGCTGCGGCACGGGCCTGTCCGACCACGAGCTGGCGCAGGGGTACGAGACGGTCGTCGACCCGTCCGTCTTCGTCCGCTTCCCGCTGACCTCCGGCCCGCTCGCCGGCGAGGCCGCCCTGCTGGTCTGGACGACCACCCCCTGGACGCTGGTGTCCAACACCGCGGTCGCCGCGCACCCCGACGTCACGTACGTCGTCGCGACGAACGGCGAGGAGAAGCTGGTCGTCGCCCAGCCGCTGCTGGAGAAGGCTCTGGGCGAGGGCTGGGAGGCCACCGGGCAGACGTTCACGGGCGCCGAGATGGAGCGCTGGTCGTACGAGCGCCCCTTCGCCCTCGTCGACATCGAGGGCGCCCACTTCGTGGTGAACGCCGACTACGTGACGACCGAGGACGGTACGGGTCTGGTCCACCAGGCGCCCGCCTTCGGTGAGGACGACCTCAAGGTGTGCCGCGCGTACGGCCTGCCCGTGGTGAACCCGGTCCGCCCCGACGGCACCTTCGAGGAGGACCTCGACCTCGTCGGCGGCCAGTTCTTCAAGAAGGCCGACGAGGCGCTGACGGCCGACCTCCAGGCCCGGGGCCTGCTCTTCAGGCACATCCCGTACGAGCACAGCTACCCGCACTGCTGGCGCTGCCACACGGCGCTGCTGTACTACGCGCAGCCGTCCTGGTACATCCGCACGACCGCCGTCAAGGACCGCCTCCTCCAGGAGAACGAGAACACCAACTGGTTCCCGGACTCCGTCAAGCACGGCCGCTTCGGCGACTGGCTCAACAACAACATCGACTGGGCGCTCTCCCGGAACCGCTACTGGGGCACCCCGCTGCCGATCTGGCGCTGCGAGGAGGGCCACCTCACCTGCGTCGGCTCGCTGGCCGAGCTGACCGAGCTGACGGGCACCGACCAGTCGTCCCTGGACCCGCACCGCCCGTACATCGACGACGTCACCTTCCCCTGCCCGACCTGCCGGGAGACGGCCACGCGCGTCCCCGAGGTCATCGACGCCTGGTACGACTCGGGCTCGATGCCCTTCGCGCAGTACGGCTACCCGTACAAGAACAAGGACCTCTTCGAGAAGCGCTACCCGGCGCAGTTCATCTCGGAGGCCATCGACCAGACCCGCGGCTGGTTCTACACCCTGATGGCGGTCGGCACACTGGTCTTCGACAAGTCGTCGTACGAGAACGTCGTCTGCCTGGGCCACATCCTCGCCGAGGACGGCCGCAAGATGTCCAAGCACCTGGGCAACATCCTCCAGCCCATCCCGCTGATGGACCAGCACGGCGCGGACGCAGTGCGCTGGTTCATGGCGGCCGGCGGCTCCCCGTGGGCGGCCCGTCGCGTGGGCCACGGCACGATCCAGGAGGTCGTCCGCAAGACGCTCCTCACGTACTGGAACACGGTCGCCTTCCAGGCGCTGTACGCCCGTACGGCGGGCTGGGCGCCGTCGGCCGAGGACCCGGCCCCGGCGGACCGTCCCGTCCTGGACCGCTGGCTGCTCTCCGAGCTGCACGCGCTCGTGGACCAGGTCACGCAGGCGCTGGAGTCGTACGACACCCAGCGCGCCGGAAAGCTCCTCTCCTCCTTCGTCGACGACCTGTCGAACTGGTACGTCCGCCGCTCCCGGCGCCGCTTCTGGCAGGGCGACAAGGCGGCGCTGCGCACCCTGCACGACGTGGTGGAGACCGTCACGCGCCTGATGGCGCCGCTGACCCCGTTCATCACGGAGCGGGTCTGGCAGGACCTGGTCGTCCCGGTGACGCCCGGCGCGCCGGAGTCCGTCCACCTCTCCACCTGGCCGGAGGCGGACCTGTCCGCCATCGACCCGGCCCTCTCGTCCCAGATGGCGCTGGTGCGCCGCCTGGTAGAGCTGGGCCGCGCCACGCGCGCGGAGTCGGGCGTCAAGACGCGTCAGCCGCTCTCCCGCGCGCTGGTGGCGGCGGCGGGCTTCGAGTCGCTGTCGCCGGAGCTGCACGCCCAGATCACGGAGGAGCTGAACGTCAGCTCCCTCGCGTCCCTCTCCGAGGTGGGCGGCTCGCTCGTCGACACCACGGCCAAGGCGAACTTCCGCGCCCTGGGCAAGCGTTTCGGCAAGGGCGTCCAGGACGTGGCCAAGGCGATCGCGGCGACGGACGCGGCGGCGCTGTCCCTGGCCCTGCGCGAGGGCACCGCGACGCTGCCGGTGAACGGCGAGGAGATCACCCTCACACCCGACGAGGTGATCATCACGGAGACGCCGCGCGAGGGCTGGTCGGTCGCCTCCGACTCGGGTGCGACGGTCGCCCTGGACCTGGAGATCACCCCGGAACTGCGCCGCGCGGGCCTGGCCCGTGACGCGATCCGGCTGATCCAGGAGGCCCGGAAGAACAGCGGCCTGGACGTCGCGGACCGCATCGCACTGCGCTGGCGGTCCACGGACCCGGAGGTCACCGCGGCCCTCACGGACCACGCCGATCTGATCGCCGACGAGGTCCTGTGCACGGACTACGCCCCCACGGAGGCCGACGCCGGCTTCGGGGAGCCGTTCACGGATGAGTCGCTGTCCCTGACGTTCCGCCTCCGCAAGGCGTAATCACTGCCAAGGGCCCGGCCACCACCCGGTGGCCGGGCCTTCGCCTTCCCCTCCCACCGCGGCGCCCGCGGCACCGCTCCGCGCACGCCGAAAGGGCCGGGGCCCAGGACATGGTCCCGGGCCCCGGCCCTACAGCCTGCCGGCCGACGGCTACGCGCTCATCGCGCGATCGCCCCCGTCAGTTGTCGTCCTCGTCGATGAGGAAGCCGCGCATCGGCGACGGGGCCTGCTGCATCGGCTGCGGCGCCTGCGGGCGCACCGGCGCCATCGGCTGGGTCATCGCCGGCGACATCTGCTGCTGGCCGCCGTACGACGGGCCGCCGCCCATCGTCGGGTTGCCGCCCATGGACTGCTGACCACCGTACGACGGGGCGCTCGCGCCCGCGGACGCCATCGACGGGGACGGCGGCAGCGACGGGGCCGAGGGGCTGCGCGGCGGGGCCAGCGAGTCGTCGGCCTGGGTCTCCAGCTGGCGCAGCTGGCTCTCCAGGTACGACTTCAGGCGCGTGCGGTACTCGCGCTCGAAGCCGCGCAGGTCCTCGACCTTGCGCTCCAGCGTGGCGCGGGCGGACTCCAGCGAGCCCATCGCGACGCGGTGCTTCTCCTGCGCGTCCCGCTCCAGCGCGTCCGCCTTGGCGCGCGCGTCGCGCTCGAGGCCCTCGGCGCGCGAACGGGCCTCGCCGACGATCTTGTTGGCCTCGGAACGGGCCTCCGCGATCGCCTGGTCGGCGGTCTGCTGGGCGAGGGAGAGCACACGAGCGGCGCTGTCACCGCCCGGGCCCTGGCCCGGCTGCGACATCTGCGGGCCGTGACCGCCCATGGGGCCGCCCATCGGGCCACCCATGGGACCGCCCTGCATCGGGCCGTGGCCCATCGGGCCCTGCGGGCCACCGTGGCTGGGACCGGCCGGCAGCTGGGGAGCACCACCTGGCAGCTGGGGCGGACCCATCTGCGGGGGCTGCTGCTGGACCGGCGGTCCGGATATGGCGGCGGGCACGGGAGCGCCGGGACCCACAGGCCTGTTGTCCTGCTGCTCCGGCGGCTTGCGCATCCCCTGCTGCTGCTGGTTCTGCGCGGCGGCGCGCGTGGCCGCGGCCAGCTTCGCGCGCAGATCCTCGTTCTCGCGGAGCAGGCGCGTCAGCTCGGCCTCGACCTCGTCGAGGAAGGCATCGACCTCGTCCTCGTCATAGCCTTCTCGGAGGCGGACGGTCGTGAACTGCTTGTTCCGCACGTCCTCGGGGGTCAGCGGCATCTCTTCTTCACCTCTACGTAGTCGTCGGCAGTCGGCAGGACCGTATCGCTACACCCTCATCGCGAAGCCACCCACGATGTTGAGCAGGATGTAGACGATGATCATCAGAACGAAGAAGGACAGGTCGAGTGCCACGCTCCCGAGACGCAGCGGTGGGATGAACCGCTGCAGAAGCTTCAGTGGTGGATCGGTGACAGTGTAGGTGGCCTCCAGTACGACCACCATCGCCTTCCCGGGTTCCCATGAACGGGCGAACTGGAAGACGTATGTCATGACCAATCGGAAAAACAACAGGACGAGGAAGCACATCAGAGCGATGTAGATCACCTGCAGTGCGACGCCCATCCCGCGCTTCCCTCTCCCCTGATCATGTCCACCGGCCCTTCCGGCCGGCCGTTCCCGGTGTCATGCCCTCAGCTCTGGTTGAAGAATCCGCCCTCTGCGATGCGGGCCTTGTCCTCCGCCGTGACATCGACGTTAGCAGGCGACAACAGGAACACCTTCTGCGTCACTCGCTCAATGCTGCCATGCAGACCGAAGACCAGACCGGCGGCAAAGTCGACAAGTCGCTTCGCGTCCGTGTCATCCATCTCGGTGAGATTCATGATCACGGGCGTGCCCTCACGGAAGTGTTCCCCGATGGTACGGGCCTCGTTGTAGGTCCGCGGGTGCAGAGTGGTGATGCGGTAGGGCTCCCGCTCGGACACGACCTTGGGCATGATCACCGGTGCGTTCTTCTCCAGGCTCGGACGTTCAGGTGTGATGGATGCCACGGGGGCGATTCGGGCGGGTCGTCCGCTTTCAGCGGCAAGCGGAACAGGTTCCCGCTGCACCGGGGGTTGCGGTACGACACGTACCGGTTCCTCCCGTTCCGCCTGGAGCGGAGGCGCGGAGTGGCGCCGCCGGTCGCGCTCGGGCTCCGGCTCCAGCTCGGGTTCGAAGTCGTCATCGGGGTCGAAGCCCCGGCCGTCGTACCCATCGTCCTCCACGAGGCCGAGGTAGACCGCCATCTTGCGCATCGCGCCGGCCATGCTCTGAGTCCTCCGCTCTGTGGTGGATCGGCAACGTCAGCTCGTGCCCACGATCCACTGGGCCTGTCCGCCGTTCGGCGGAAATGACCATATTTTCTGCTGTGGTCCGACTTGCTTCGCGACGTTACCCGAGCCGGGGTCGGTCTCCGAGTACCGCCGTACCGATGCGTACATGTGTCGCTCCGGCCGCCACGGCGTCCTCGAGGTCCGCACTCATCCCTGCTGAGACCATGTTCGCAGCCGGATGAATCGCGCGCAGGCGGGATGAGAATTCCATCAGCCGAGCGAACGCGGCCCGTTCGCGCCCCGCGTACGGCCCGGTCAGCGGCGCCACCGTCATGAGCCCGTCGAGTCGCAGCCCCGGCGCGGCCTCCACGGCGGCGGCCAACTCCTCGATGCCGTCCGGTGCCACGCCGCCCCGGTCGCCGCGCTCGCCCGCCTCGGCGTCGAGCGCGACCTGGATCAGGCAGCCCAGCTCGCGCCCGGCGCGCTCCGCCGCGCCCGACAGCGCGGTCACCAGCTTCGGCCGGTCGACCGACTGCACCACATGCGCGTAACCGGACACCGAGCGAACCTTGTTCGTCTGCAGCTGTCCGACGAAGTGCCAGGTCAGATCGAGATCCGCGCAGGCCGCGGCCTTGGGCGCGGCGTCCTGGTCGCGGTTCTCGGCGACGTGACGGACGCCCAGCTCGTGCAGCAGCCGCACATCGCTCGCCGGGTAGGTCTTGGTGACCACGATCAGGGTCACGTCCTCCCGCTTGCGACCGGCGGCCGCGCAGGCGGCGGAGATGCGTTCCTCCACCCGCTCCAGGTTCCCGGCGAGTTGGGTCCTGCGGTCCGTCATCCTCCACCCTCCGCCAAACTCCGGCCGGGAGGTTCCCCAAGCCAGACATAACCGGCGAGTCGCCCGGTGGTGCGATCGCGACGGTACGAGTAGTGGTCGCGCGATTCGAGCGTGCAGATCTCCGACGCGCGCCGGTCGCGCACCCCCAGCGCATCGAGCTGGGCGTGCACTCCGGCGGCGACGTCGACGGCCGGTGTGCCCCAACTCGTCTCGGAACGCGCCTCCGGTACGGCCGCGGCGACCTCGTCCCGCATGGCTTTCGGAACCTCGTAGCACCTCCCGCACACGGCGGGGCCGGTACGGGCGGTGATCCGGGACGGCTCGGCGCCGAACTTGATCATGGCTTCCACCGTGGCCGGCACGACCCCGGCGACCATCCCGGGGCGACCGGCGTGCGCCGCGGCCACCACGCCCGCCTCCGGGTCGGCGAGGAGGACGGGCGTGCAGTCCGCGGTCAGCACGGCGAGCGCGAGTCCGCGCCGGGTGGTGACCACCCCGTCCACCGCCGGGATCTCCCCACCGGACCACGGACCGTCGACCACGGCGACGTCCCGGCCGTGGACCTGGTTCATCCAGACGACGTGCGCCGGGTCGAGCCCGAGCGCCTTCGCGGTGAGCGTGCGGTTGGCCCGTACGGACCCGGGGTCGTCGCCGACCGCTCCGCCGAGGTTGAGCTCTTCGTACGGAACGGCGCTCACCCCGCCCCACCTGTCGGTGAAGGCGAAGTGCGCGCCGTTCACGGATTCGCGCTGCCCTATCACTTCACAAGGTCACTTCAGGAAGTCCGGGACGTCCAGCTCTTCGGCCGAGGTGTCCGGGTACGGGCGGGCCGGCGGGACCGCCGTCGGGCTGACCGGCGACAGCGGCGACTCGCTCGCCACCGGGGCCGGCTCGACCGGCGGGGCCGGGGGCTCCTCGCGGACCGGCACGGTGCCGAGGCCGCCGACGGACCGGGAGGGTTCGGTGGCCCGCGGCGGGGGCGCCGGTTCCTCGCGCTTGGCGGAGGACGAGGCGCTGAGGATGTTGTCGCGCCGTGCCGGCGGCTGTCCGCCGTCGAACCCGGCCGCGATGACGGTGACCCGTACCTCGTCACCCAGGGCGTCGTCGATGACGGCGCCGAAGATGATGTTGGCCTCGGGGTGGGCTGCCTCGCTGACCAGCTGGGCCGCTTCGTTGATCTCGAAGAGGCCGAGGTCCGAGCCGCCGGAGATGGAGAGCAGCACACCGCGGGCGCCGTCGATGGACGCCTCCAGCAGCGGCGAGGAGATCGCCATCTCGGCGGCGGCCACCGCGCGGTCGTCGCCGCGCGCCGAGCCGATGCCCATGAGCGCCGAACCTGCCTCGGACATGACCGACTTGACGTCGGCGAAGTCGAGGTTGATGAGGCCCGGGGTGGTGATGAGGTCGGTGATGCCCTGAACACCCGACAGCAGCACCTGGTCGGCGGACTTGAACGCGTCCAGCACGCTGACCTGGCGGTCCGAGATGGACAGCAGCCGGTCGTTCGGGATGACGATGAGGGTGTCGACCTCTTCGCGGAGCTCGGCGATGCCGTCCTCCGCCTGGTTGGCGCGACGCCTGCCCTCGAAGGTGAACGGCCGGGTGACCACACCGATCGTCAGGGCGCCGAGCGAGCGCGCGATGTTGGCGACGACGGGGGCGCCGCCGGTGCCGGTGCCGCCACCTTCGCCTGCGGTGACGAAGACCATGTCGGCCCCCTTGAGGACCTCCTCGATCTCCTCACGGTGGTCCTCTGCCGCCTTGCGACCGACTGCCGGGTTGGCTCCGGCCCCGAGGCCGCGGGTGAGTTCACGACCGACGTCGAGCTTGACGTCGGCGTCGCTCATCAACAGAGCTTGCGCGTCCGTGTTGATGGCGATGAACTCGACGCCCTTGAGACCGACCTCGATCATTCGGTTGATGGCATTGACACCACCGCCGCCGACACCGATGACCTTGATGACTGCGAGGTAGTTCTGCGGTGCTGCCACGTCGAAGGCCTCTCGCCTCGAGTTACGTGTCGCCGCTTCGCGGTGGTTGTCGCGCCGCGACGACGGATGCCGATGGGACGGTCCGAAACGCCGACCCAAACCCTAACCTTGAAGTTTAGGGTTACCAGTGTCTCTGTTCGCTGGACTCTTCCGAACAGGACACTAAGTCGACAAGTGGCGCACGTTCAACGAACACGCCGAACCTCCCGTTTTTCTTTTCACCCTATGTGATCACCCATAGCGCTGACCAACCAGGGTGCTGGCCAGGGCATATGTGCGTCAACTCCGCGACGCCGCAGGCGCTGTGGGGGCACTCACGTCGAAGTGCCCCGCTTTGGGAGCGGCCTTCATCAGTGCGGTGAGCGCACGGGCTTTCGCCTCGCCGTCCTCGCCACTGCCCCACACCACCGTCCGGCCGCCCGTCAGCTCCAGGGTGATGGAGTCGTACGAGCGGACGCCCACGATCCGGGTGTCCCGGGCGACGGGCGCCGGGAGGACGCCCGCCACGCCGACCGCTTCCCGGGTGAGCCGTTCGACGTCGAAGCGGCGCAGACTCGGCGACTGATCGACCGTCAGCCTGAGCAGGGGCACGCCCTTGGGGGCACGGTCGACCGTGGCGTAACGCACACCCTTGGCGTCCACTTCGAGGAACTTCTCGCCCTTTTCCAGCAGCAGTACCGGGCGGCGTTCGGTCACGTTCAGAGCGATGCCGTTCGGCCAGGACCGCTCGACGGCCACCGAGTCGATCCGGGGCAGGGAGCGCAGCAGCCGGTCCTCGATGGCGTCCGTGTCGACCGACACCAGGGGCGCACCGAGCGGCACGGCGGCGGTCGCCTTCACCTGGGCCGGCGTCAGCACCCGCGTACCCGTGACCGGGACGTCCCGGACGCGCAGCCACTGTGAGCCGTACAGCACCCAGATCCCGGCCGCGAGGAGCACGAGGGCCGCCAGGGTCACCAGGATGGTCCGGCCGGAGGGCAGGCGCGTACGGCCGCCCGCCGGCCGCCCCGGGCGGGAGGGGCGGGCCGACGACGTTCCTCCGGGCTTGCGGGCGCCGCGCTCGGCGGTCGTCGTCGATCCGGCCATGCTCCCTGCCTTCTACGCCTTGCGGTGTGCGGCGATCGCCTCGTAGACCATGCCGACGAGCAGGTCGTCGGCGTCCCGGCGGCCGAACTCACTCGCGGCCCGGGACATCTCGTACAGCCGGTGCGGGTCGGAGAGCACCGGGAGCACATTGCCCTGGACCCACTCGGGCGTCAGCTCGGCGTCGTCGACCAGCAGGCCGCCGCCCGCCTTGACGACCGGCTGGGCGTTGAGCCGCTGTTCGCCGTTGCCGATCGGCAGCGGGACGTACGCGGCGGGCAGCCCGACGGCGGAGAGTTCGGCGACGGTCATCGCGCCCGCGCGGCAGAGCATCATGTCCGCCGCGGCGTACGCGAGGTCCATCCGGTCCACGTACGGTACCGGGATGTAGGGCGGCATCCCGGGCATGTTGTCGACGTGCGGCAGTTCGTTCTTCGGTCCGACCGCGTGCAGGATCTGGATACCGGAGCGCTGGAGCACCGGGGCGGTCTGCTGGATCACCTCGTTGAGGCGGCGGGCGCCCTGCGAGCCGCCGGAGACCAGCAGCGTCGGCAGGTTCGGGTCGAGGCCGAAGGCCGCGCGCGCCTCCGGGCGGACCCGGGCGCGGTCGAGGGTGGCGATGGTGTGCCGCAGCGGGATGCCGATGTAGCGGGCGTTGCGCAGTTTGCTGTCGGGGGTGGCGACGCCGACCCCGGCCGCGTACCGCGAACCGATCTTGTTGGCGAGGCCGGGGCGCGCGTTGGCCTCATGGACGACGATCGGTACGCCGAGCCGTTTGGCCGCCAGGTAGCCGGGCAGCGCCACGTAGCCGCCGAAGCCGACGACGCAGTCGGCCTTCGTGCGCTCCAGGATCTGCTCGGCGGCCTTGATCGTGCCGCGCAGCCGCCCGGGGACGGTGATCAGCTCCGGCGTGGGCTTGCGGGGCAGTGGGACGGCGGGGATGAGCGCCAGCTCGTAGCCCCGCTCGGGTACGAGACGGGTCTCCAGGCCCCGCTCCGTGCCGAGGGCCGTGATCCCCACGGTCGGGTCCTGCCTGCGCAGGGCGTCCGCGAGGGCGAGCGCGGGCTCGATGTGGCCGGCGGTCCCCCCACCGGCGAGTACGACATGCACCGAAATTCACCGCTCTCCGGACGGACGCTTCTTGACGCGCCGTCGCATCGTCTTCCAACTCATCCCGGACCCCTTGCCCAAAACGGGCTGGCGCATGGCCAGGGCCGCTTTCGCCGCGGGCTCCTCCCGCGCGAAGGCGATCAGCAGTCCGATGGCGAACATGGTCGGCAGCAGGGCGGAGCCTCCGTAGGAGAACAGCGGGAGCGGGACTCCGGCGATCGGCAGCAGACCGAGCACCGCACCGATGTTGACCACGGCCTGAGCCGTGATCCAGGTGGTCACGCCTCCCGCGGCATACCTCACGAAGGGGTCCTCCGTGCGTCCGGCCACGCGGATACCCGCATAGCCTAGAGCCGCGAACAGGGCGAGCACCGACAGCGTCCCCGCCAGTCCCAGTTCCTCCCCGGTGATGGCGAAGATGAAGTCGGTGTGCGGTTCGGGGAGTTGGCCCCATTTTTCCACACTGGCGCCGAGCCCGGATCCGAACCATCCGCCCGACGCCAGAGCATAGATGCCGTGCACCGCCTGCCAGCACGAGTCCCCCGGTCCGGGCTCGGTGGCGCCGATGCAGGCGAGCCGCGACATCCGGGTCGGGCTGGTCCTGATGAGCGTCACGCCGATCGCTGCGGCCACGGTCAGCACGCCCACGAACATCCGGGTCGGCGCGCCGGCCAGCCACAGCAGGCCGAAGAGGATCGCGGTGAGGATGATCGCCGTGCCCATGTCGCCGCCGAGCATGATCAGCCCGAGGAGCAGGAAGGCCACCGGGACGAGCGGCACCAGCATGTGCTTCCACTGGGTCAGCAGCCGCTTGTCCTGTTTGCGGGCGAGCAGATCGGCGCCCCACAGGATCAGGGCCAGCTTGCCGAACTCGCTGGGCTGCAGCTGGAAGGGGCCGCCCAGATAGATCCAGTTCTGGTTGCCGTTGACGGCGTGCCCTATCCCCGGGATCTGGACGAGCACCATGAGGAAGACCGTGCCCACGAGCAGCGGGTAGGCCAGCGCCCGGTGCAGATTGGCGGGGACGCGGGAGGCGAACAGCAGCAGGGCGGTGCCGATGGCCGCCGCCACGAACTGTTTGCGGAAGAAGTACGTGTCGGACAGCGACAGCTCCAGCGCCTTGATCTGCGACGCGGAGTAGACCATGACGAGGCCGAGGACGGTGATCAGCAGGCTGGCGCCGAGGATCACGTAGTACGCGGTGAGGGGGCGGTCCCAGGCGCGGCGCGCCCGCTCGTACAGCCCCCGCGCGCCGCTGCCGCGCGGGGGGCGCGGGGCGGGGACGCGGCGGAGACGGCTCCCCCTGCGGACGGCGGGGGGCCGGCGCAGTCCGGCGGTCCTGCCGCGCAGGGCGAGGCCCGCGCGGCGCGGTGCGTGCGTGCCCGGTGTGTACGTGCCCGGCGTGTACGCGGCGGTGTACTGGGCCCGCATGGTCGCCGTCCCCTCCAGTCGCTCCAGTCGTGCCCGGCACCACCGGACCCGGTCGCTGGTCAGGCGCGCCCGGCGGCGAGCGCGCGGACCGCGTCCGCGAACGCCTCGCCCCGCTTGTTGTAGTTGGCGAACATGTCCATCGAGGCGCAGGCCGGGGCCAGCAGAACCGTATCCCCTGGCCGTGCCAGCCCTGCCGCCTCCTGGACCGCCGCCGACATCGCCCCAGTGTCGGCCCGGTCGAGGTCGACGACGGGTACCTCGGGGGCGTGTCGCGCGAGGGCTTCGCGGATCAGGGCCCGGTCGGCGCCGATCAGGACGACCCCGCGCAGGCGCTTCGCCGACTTCTCGACCAGCTCGTCGAAGGTCGCGCCCTTGGCGAGGCCTCCGGCGATCCACACGATGGGGTCGTACGCCGCCAGCGACGCCTCCGCCGCGTGCGTGTTGGTGGCCTTGGAGTCGTCGACGTAGGTGACGCCGTCGATCTCCTCGACGTGCTCGATGCGGTGCGGGTCGGGCCGGAAGGCGCGCAGGCCGTCGCGTACGGCCTTCGGCTCGACGCCGAAGGCGCGGGCGAGGGCGGCGGCGGCGAGGGCGTTGGCGATGTTGTGCGGGGCCGGCGGGTTCACGTCGGAGACCTGGGCGAGCTCCTGGGCCTGCTTCTGCCGGTTCCCGACGAACGCCCGGTCCACCAGGAGGTCGTCCACGACGCCCACCTGCGAGGGGCCCGGTGTGCCGAGGGTGAAGCCGATCGCGCGGCAGCCCTCCTCGACGTCCGCCTCGCGCACCAGGTGCTCGGTGGCGGGGTCCTGGACGTTGTAGACGCAGGCGACCTGGTTGCCCTCGTAGATACGGCCCTTGTCGGCCGCGTACGCCTCCATGGAGCCGTGCCAGTCGAGGTGGTCGGGCGCCAGGTTCAGTACGGCGGCGGAGTGGGCGCGCACGGACGGCGACCAGTGCAGCTGGTAGCTGGACAGCTCGACGGCGAGGACGTCGTACGTCTCCTCGCCGAGCACCGCGTCGAGGAGGGAGACGCCGATGTTGCCGACGGCGGCCGTCTTCAGGCCGGCCGCCTCCAGGATGGAGGCGAGCATCCGTACGGTCGTGGTCTTGCCGTTGGTTCCGGTGACCGCCAGCCAGGGCGCCGCGTCCGGGCCGCGCAGGCGCCACGCCAGCTCGACGTCGCCCCAGACGGGGACGCCCGCCTCGGCGGCTGCGGTGAACAGCGGTTTGTCGGGCGCCCAGCCGGGGGTGGTGACGACCAGGTCGGTGCCCGCCGGCAGGGTGGCGCCGTCGCCGAGGCGGACGGTGATCCCTTCCGCCTCCAGCCGCGCGGCCTGTGTACGGGAGCGCTCGTCGTCGCCGTCGTTCACGACCGTGACGCGCGCGCCGAGGCCGTGCAGGACGCGGGCGGCGGGGATGCCGCTCACGCCCATACCGGCGACGGTGACGTTCCTGCCCTGCCAGGTGGTACTCACTTGTCGGCTGCCCATCCCGCGTAGAAGAGGCCCAGACCCACGATGACGCACATGCCCTGAATGATCCAGAACCGGACCACGACCAGCACTTCGGACCAGCCCTTGAGCTCGAAGTGGTGCTGGAGGGGGGCCATCCGGAAGACCCGCTTGCCGGTCATCTTGAAGGAGCCCACCTGGATGACCACGGACATGGTGATCAGGACGAAGAGGCCGCCCAGGAGGGCCAGCAGCAGCTCCGTGCGGGAGCAGATGGCCAGGCCCGCCAGCGCGCCGCCGAGGGCGAGCGAGCCGGTGTCCCCCATGAAGATCTTCGCGGGTGAGGTGTTCCACCACAGGAAGCCGAAGCAGGCGCCCATGAGGGCGGACGCGACGACGGCGAGGTCGAGCGGGTCGCGCACCTCGAAGCAGGCGTTCGGATTGGTCAGGGTCGTCGCGTTCGCGCACGACTCCTGGAACTGCCACAGCCCGATGAAGGTGTACGCGCCGAAGACCATCACCGACGCGCCGGTGGCCAGGCCGTCCAGACCGTCCGTCAGGTTCACGCCGTTCGACATCGCCAGGATCATGAACAGCGCCCAGACCACGAACAGCACCGGGCCGATGGACCAGCCGAAGTCGGTGATGAAGGAGAGCCGGGTCGACGCCGGCGTCTGGCCCCGGACGTCGGCGAACTGCAGGGCCAGGACCGCGAAGGCGATACCGACGATCAGCTGCCCGGCCATCTTCGCCTTGGCGCGCAGACCGAGCGACCGCTGCTTGACGATCTTGATGTAGTCGTCGAGGAAGCCGACGAGCCCCATGCCGGCCATCAGGAACAGCACCAGCACACCCGAGTAGGTCGGGTCCTCACCGGTGATGACCTTGGCGAGGGCGTACGCGATGAGCGTGGCCAGGATGAAGGAGATGCCGCCCATGGTGGGCGTGCCCTTCTTGCTGCCGTGGGTGCGCGGCCCGTCGTCCCGGATGAACTGCCCGTATCCCTTGCGGGCCAGGAGTTTGATCAGCAGCGGGGTACCGATGAGGGTGAGGAAGAGCCCGATGGCCCCCGCGAAGAGGATCTGCCTCATCGGCCGGCGACCTCGCCCTCGGTGCTGTTCTCGAGCAGTGCCTGGGCGACCCGCTCAAGCCCGACCGACCTGGAAGCCTTCACCAGCACGACGTCTCCCGGGCGCAGCTCACTGCGCAACAGGTCGATCGCCGCCTGCGCGTCGGACACGTGCACCGACTCCTCACCCCACGAACCCTCGTTATATGCGCCCAGTTGCAGCCAGGACGCTTCCCTGCCCCCGACTGCGACGAGCTTGCTGACGTTGAGCCGGACGGCGAGCCGTCCGACCGCGTCGTGCTCGGCGAGTGACTCGTCGCCCAGCTCGGCCATCTGGCCGAGCACCGCCCACGTACGGCGCCCCTTGCCCATGGCCACGAGCGCGCGCAGGGCGGCTCGCATGGACTCGGGGTTGGCGTTGTAGGCGTCGTTGACGATCGTCACACCGTCCGGACGCTCGGTGACCTCCATGCGCCAGCGGGAGAGGGTGCCCGCCTCGGAGAGCGCGGTGGCGATCTCGTCGACGGACATGCCCAGCTCATGGGCGACGGCGGCCGCGGCGAGCGCGTTCGACACGTGGTGCTCACCGTACAGGCGCAAGGTCACGTCGCTGCACCCGGTGGGTGTGTGAAGCCTGAAAGAGGGCTGTCCGGTCCCTGTGAGACGGACATTCTCGGCGCGTACGTGGGCGTCGTCGGCCTCACCGAAGAGCGTCACGCGCGCGTGGGTGCGGTTTTCCATGGCCCGTACGAGCGGGTCGTCCGCGTTCAGCACGGCCACACCGCCCTTGTCGGCGGCGGGCAGCGCCTCGACGAGTTCGCCCTTCGCCTGCGCGATCTGCTCCCGGCCGCCGAACTCGCCGATGTGGGCGGTGCCCACGTTCAGGACGAGGCCGATCCTGGGCGGGGTCAGTTCGGTGAGGTAGCGGATATGGCCGATTCCGCGCGCTCCCATTTCCAGGACGAGGTGCTCGGTGGCCTCGGTGGCGGTCAGCGCGGTGAGGGGCAGACCGATCTCGTTGTTGAGGGAACCGGGTGTCCAGACGGTGGGGGCTTTGCGCTGGAGCACCTGGGCGATCAGGTCCTTGGTGCTGGTCTTGCCGGCCGAGCCGGTCAGCGCGACGACCTGGGTGCCCAGGCGTTCGACGACCGTACGGGCGAGGGCGCCGAGGGCCCACTGGACGTCGTCGACGACGATGGCGGGCACGCCGACCCGGCGGGTCGCCAGAACGGCCACCGCACCCGCGTCCACGGCGCGCAGCGCGTAGTCGTGGCCGTCGACGTTCTCGCCGGCGAACGCGGCGAAGAGGGAGCCGGGCTCGACCTTGCGGGAGTCGATGACGACGGGGCCGGTGACCCGGGTGGCCGGATCCGGTATGTCGTACGACTGCCCGCCGACGATTTCGGCGATCTCGGCGAGGGAGAGGGCGATCACTACTTCATCCCTGACTGTTCTCGGGTCGATTGGCGCGATCCGCCACGATGGCTTCACGCAGGACCGTGCGGTCGTCGAAGGGGCGTACGACCCCCGCGATGTCCTGGCCCTGCTCGTGGCCCTTGCCGGCGACGAGCACGGTGTCGCCGGGCCTGGCACGCGCCACGGCGGAGGCGATGGCGGCGGCCCGGTCCTCGAACACGACGACCTCGCCGCGCTCGTGGACCGGCACCTCGGCGGCGCCTGCGAGCATCGCGGCGAGGATCGCGAGCGGGTCCTCGGAGCGGGGGTTGTCGGAGGTCAGTACGGCGGTGTCGGCGAGGCGTGCGGCGGCGGCGCCCATCGGGCCGCGCTTGGTGACGTCCCGGTCGCCGCCGCAGCCGAGCACGACGTGCAGTTTGCCCTCGGTGACCTTGCGCAGCGCGCGCAGGACCGATTCGACGGCGTCCGTCTTGTGGGCGTAGTCGACGACCGCGAGGTACGGCTGGCCCTCGTCGACGCGCTCCAGGCGGCCCGGCACGCCGGGAACGACGGCGACACCGTCCGCGGCGGTCTGCGGGTCGACACCGGCGACGGCGAGGGCGACCACGGCGGCGAGGGTGTTGGCGACGTTGAACGGGCCTGCCAGGGGCGCCTTGGCGCTCACGCGCTCACCCTGGGGGCCCACGATCGTGAACGTGCTGCCCAGGGCGCCGATTTCGACGGACTCGGCGCGCCAGTCGGCGTCCGGGTGCCCCTCGGCGGAGAAGGTGACCACGGGGACGGAGGCCTCCTTGGTCAGCCTCCTTCCGTACTCGTCGTCGAAGTTGACCACTCCCTGACGGCTGCGGCGCGGCGTGAACAGCTGCGCCTTGGCCTGGAAGTAGTCCTCCATGCCGGAGTGGAACTCCATGTGCTCCGGGCTGAGGTTGTTGAAGACGGCGACGTCGAAGACGCAGCCGTCGACCCGGCCGAGCACGAGGGCGTGGCTGGAGACCTCCATGGCGACCGACTCGACGCCGCGCTCGCCCATCAGCGCGAACAGGGCCTGGAGGTCGGTGGCTTCGGGGGTGGTGCGTTCGGACTTGATGCGCTCGTCGCCGATGCGCATCTCGACGGTGCCGATCAGGCCGGTGCGGTGTCCCGCCGCCCTGAGGCCGCCCTCGACGAGGTAGGCCGTGGTGGTCTTCCCGGAGGTGCCGGTGATGCCGATCCGGAGCAGGGCGTCACCCGGCCGTCCGTAGATCTCCGCGGCGAGCTCGCCCATCCGGCCGCGCGGGTCGTCGGTGACGAGGACCGGCAGGCCGGTCGCGGCGGCGCGCTCGGCGCCCGACGGGTCGGTGAGGATCGCGGCGGCGCCGAGGTCGGCGGCCTGGCCGGCGAAGTCGGCGCCGTGGAGACGGGCACCCGGCAGCGCGGCGTACACGTCCCCCGGGCGTACCGCCCGGGAGTCGTGGGTGATCCCGGTCACCTCCCCGCTGCCGGGCGTCTGGATGTCCAGCCGCGCGGCCAGCTCGCCCAGGGGTGTGGGGCGGACCTGGGCCGGACGGGGCGCTCCCGGGTGTTTCGCGGGGGCGTCCTTCGGGGTGGTTCGGGACTGATCAGCGTGTGGCACGGCGGTGAGCGTACCGGGCGTACCCGTGATCGGGCCAAAAGAGGGCGCCGGTGGAGCGTGGGTACCGGAGCGGTTCCCGGGATCGGGGGTGGTGGTGGTCACTGGGGGCTCCCGTCGGCTTACTCACCGGGTTTGAAGGTGACCGGCATACGGGGGGCTTCCTTGCCGGTCGGGGGCACTTGCAGGGTCTTCAGGGCGAATTCCATGACCTTCTTGTAGATCGGGCCGCAGATCTGGCCACCGAAGTAGCTGCCCTGGGTGGGGTTCTGGATGGCGCAGTAGACGGTGACGCGGGGGTTGTCGGCGGGCGCGAAGCCGGCGAAGGATGCGGTGTAGCCCTTGTAGCGGCCGAGTTCGGGGTCGACGCGGTTGGCGGTACCGGTCTTGCCCGCGACGCGGTAGCCGGGGATGGCGGCCTTGGTGCCGGTGCCCTCCTCGTCGCCGACGACCGACTCCATCATCGCGGCGAGCGTCCTGGCGGTCTTCTCGCTGACGACCCGGGTCTTCTTGGGGGCGGGCGCCGGGGTGAACCGGCCGTCCGGCCCCCTGGTGCCGCGCACCAGGGTCGGCTCGACGCGCACGCCGCCGTTGGCGATGGTCGAGTAGACCGACGCCGCCTGCATGGCGTTGACCGACAGGCCCTGGCCGAAGGGGATCGTGTACTGCTGCGAGGTGGACCAGTCCCGGGGCTCGGCGAGGATGCCGGACGTCTCCCCGGGGTAGCCGAGGCCGGTCGGGCGGCCGATGCCGAACTTGCGCAGGTACGAGTGGAGGACCCGGTTCGCCTCGGCCTGTGTGGCGCCGAGCTGGCCGGTGGCCAGGATGGTGCCGATGTTGCTGGACTTGGCGAGGACGCCGTTGAGTGTCAGGTACCAGGTGGGGTGGTCGATGTCGTCCTTGAAGAGCCGGTCGCCGCGGTGGAGCCGGTTGGGGACGACGACATGGGTGGAGGGCGTGGCGACGCCCTCCTCCAGGACGGCGGCCATCGACATGACCTTGCTGGTGGAGCCGGGCTCGTACGCGTCCTGGAGGGCGGCGTTGCCCATGGCGGCGGCGTCGGCCTCGGCGAGGTTGTTCGGGTCGAAGCCGGGGGCGTTCGCCATGGCCAGCACCTCGCCGGTCCTGGTGTCCTGCACTATCACGTAGCCGCGGTCGGCCTTGGACTCGGTGACCTGCTCGGTGATGGCCTGCTGGGCGGCCCACTGGATGTCGCGGTCGATGGTCAGCTCGATGTCGGAGCCGGGGACGGCGGGCGTCTCACGGGCGCCCGCGGTGGGCACCCTCCGGCCGCCGGACTGGGCGTAGGTGATCTCGCCGTCCTTGCCGGCCAGCTCCTCGTCGAGCATGGACTCCAGGCCGCCGCCGCCGTGGCCGTCGGCCCTGACGTATCCCAGTATCCCGGCGGCGAGGGTGCCGTTGGGGTACACGCGTGTGCTGCTGGGTTCGTTGAAGATGCCGGCGAGGACGCTGACGCCGGTGCCGCCCTTGGCCCTCTCGGAGCGGGCCTTCTCGGCGAACACGTTCTTCAGGTCCTTGATCTGGTTCCAGACCTGCGGGGTCTGCCGGCGGGCCAGCAGCGCGTAGCGCGACTTGGGGGCCTTGAGCTTCTTGACGAGCTCGGCCGGGTCCTTGCCGAGGATGGGCGCGAGGAGGGCGGCGGCCTGTTCGGGGGCGTCGGGGGCCTTGCTCTCCTCGGGCGTGAACATCTTCGGGTCGGCGGTGATGTCGTACGCGTCGACGCTGGCGGCCAGCGCGATGCCGGCGCGGTCGGTGATCTCGCCGCGCTCGGCGGTGAGCTTGTGGCTGAGGTAGCGGTTCTTCTCGGCCTTGGCGGCGTACGCGTCGGCGTTGACCGCCTGGACCTGGAGCAGCCGTACGACGAACGCCAGCATCACGAGGGTCAGGCCGAGGCTGACCAGCCGCAGCCGTGGCCGGTGGCTCGCGAGCCGGATGCGGCGGGGCTGCGCCCGGGCCGGTCCCCGGCCGGGCGCCTTGGTCGCTGGGCGCGGGCGGCGCTGGGCGGGGCGTGCGGGGGCCGGCACGCGCCGGCGCGGGGGCTGCGTCGGGGGCACTGCGTCACCTGCCGGGGCTCGTGGAGGCGGGCGGCTCCGCGGGTGGGGGCGTCGCCTTGCTGGGCACGCCCCGGACGGTGCCGTCGGGTGAGAGGAAGACGGGGCTGCCGCCGGGCACCATGCCGAGCTCCCTGGCCCGGCGCTCCAGGGCGTCGGGGGCGGAGTAGTCGTCGACGTCCCGCTGGAGCTCCTGCTCCTCGTCGGTGAGTTCGGTGGTCCTCTTCTTGAGCTCGCTCAGCTTGAAGGAGCCCTCGTTGAGGGAGGAGTTGAGCAGGAGGAGGGTGATCAGCCCGCCGCCGAGGAGCAGCACGACCAGCAGGACGAAGGGGGTGCGAGCCGCGGTACTGGGCCCGGACGGCATGAGCCGCGCCAGCCGCGCGGCCCGTCCCTTCAGGGGTCCTGCTTTCGTCACCTGTCCTCCCCGTTCGCTTCTCCGCCGGCTGTGGGGCTGCCACCCGCCGGGCGCCGGGCGGGCGGGGGTGCGGGAATCGTCGCTCGCGCGGTGGCCCCGGGCGCGGGAGGCGCGCCCGGCGGCCCGGCGGATTCCCGGGTGGCGCTCATCAACCGTCCTCCCTGATCCGTTCCGCGGCCCGGAACCTGGCCGGCGCGGCGCGGCGGTTCTCGGCGACCTCTTCGTCGGTGGGGAGCTCCGCGCCGCGCGTCAGCAGTCTCAGGCGCGGCTGGTACCGCTCCGGTACGACGGGCAGGCCGGGCGGGGCGGTGATGGCGGCGCCCGCCGCGAAGACCTGCTTGACCAGCCGGTCCTCCAGCGAGTGGTACGACAGCACGGCGATCCGGCCGCCGACCGCGAGGGCCTTCACCGCGGCCGGGATGGCCCGCTCGAGGACGGCCAGTTCGCCGTTGACCTCGATGCGCAGGGCCTGGAAGGTCCGCTTGGCCGGGTTGCCGCCGGTGCGCTTGGCGGCCTGGGGCAGCGCGTCGCGGATCAGCTCGACGAGCCGGGCGCTGTTGGTGAACGGTTCCTTGGCGCGTTCCCGGACGACCGCCGCCACGATCCGCTTGGCCTGCTTCTCCTCGCCGTACTGGCGCAGGATGCGCACCAGCTCGCCGGGGGCGTAGGTGTTGAGGACCTCGGCCGCGCTGATGCCGGTCGTCTGGTCCATGCGCATGTCGAGGGGGGCGTCCTGGGCGTACGCGAAGCCCCGGTCGGCCTCGTCGAGCTGCATGGAGGAGACGCCGAGGTCGAACAGGACGCCCTGGACGCGCGGGACGGAGAGCCGTTCCAGTACGGCGGGGAGCTCGTCGTACACGGCGTGGACGAGGGTGGCGCGGTCGCCGAACCTCGCGAGCCGCTCGCCGGACAGCCGCAGCGCCTCCCTGTCCCGGTCGAGGCCGATCAGCCGCGCCTGGGGGAAGCGGGTGAGGAGCGCCTCGCTGTGTCCGCCGAGGCCGAGGGTGCAGTCGACGACCACCGGCCCCCTGCCTCCGGTAGGGGGGACCCCACCCGGCTGCTCCAGAGCCGGGGCCAGCATGTCCAGACACCGCTGGAGCATCACCGGGACGTGTCGGGTCTCGCTCATGCGCCCTCTCAGATCCGGCGCGGCCGTACGTACGTACCGCCGGGTCCCGGCGCCGGAAAGGACGTCGGCCGACCGGCGAGCGGAAGGAGGCCGAGCCGTACGCACCGCCGCACACGCGGGGAGAAACGGCGGAATTCGTTGTGATTCGCTCATTGTCTCCGTGAACTTCGCGTCACTTTAGTCCACTCCCCCGCCCGGTCAATCAACCGGCCAGTCGCGTCGTACGGGCCGTCCGCGCGAGGTGGGCGATCGAGAGCACCTCACCCGTACGGGGCATCCCCTGCCCCTGTGGGTTAGATCACAACAAGACACGTTGAGGCCCTTTGTCCGCTCTCACAGCACGTCTCAGCGACCCGTGACCATTAACGTCTGTGCCATGTCGACTTCCACGCACTCTCCGACCAGTGACGTCCGCACCGGCAGTACGGTCACCGACCGTCTCGTCGAGGCGAACACGCGATACGCCGCCGAGTTCAAGGACCCCGGCATGGACGCGCGTCCTGTGCAGCAGCTCGCCGTCGTTGCCTGCATGGACGCCCGGCTCGACCTGCACGCCGCGCTCGGCCTGGAGCTGGGTGACTGCCACACCATCCGCAACGCGGGCGGCGTGGTCACCGATGACGTGATCCGCTCGCTCACCATCAGCCAGCGGGCGCTGGGCACCCGCAGCGTGATGCTGGTGCACCACACGGGCTGCGGCCTGGAGTCCCTCACCGAGGAGTTCCGGCAGGACCTGGAGGACGAGGTGGGGCAGCGGCCGACCTGGGCCGTCGAGTCGTTCCGCGACGTGGACCAGGACGTACGGCAGTCGATGCGGCGCGTGCGCACGTCGCCGTTCCTGCTGCACACCGACGACGTGCGGGGCTTCGTGTTCGACGTCCGCACCGGCCTGCTGCGGGAGATCGACCCGGCTGCCTGACCGTTTCCCGGCCGGCGCCACGTCCGTGGC